>CAZSEL010000053.1:0-28776 GCA_964605905.1 uncultured Chloracidobacterium sp.
GGAACGGGTTCGGCGTCGGCGAATGCGCTTTTTACCAAGGCGGTGTTTCGCATGGGCGTGCCGGTCACGCCAAAGAACATCTTTCCGTCGAATATTCAGGGCCTGCCGACGTGGTACGAGGTGCGCGTGTCGGAAAAGGGCTATCTCGGGCGGCGTGAGGGTGTCGATCTGATGATCGCGGTCAACCCGCAGTCGATGGCGGCCGATTTTAAGTCGGTGCGTTCGGGCGGTTACTTTCTTTATGACAGCTCAAAACCGCTCCCGCCGGGCTATGACCGCGACGACATTACGTTTATCGGCATCCCGCTGATGTCGCTCTGCAACGCCGAGTTTACCGACGCCCGCCAACGTCAGTTGTTCAAGAACATAGTCTATATCGGTGCGTTATCGGCGCTTCTGGACATAGAGTTTCCCGTGCTCGAGGGCCTCATCGGTGAGCAGTTCAAGGGCAAGGAAAAGCTGATCGAACCGAACATCAAGGCACTCAACATCGGCGTGAACTATGTCCGCGAAAACTTCGATTGCCCGCTCGATATCCGCGTCGAACGCCGCGATCTGCTGGGCGACAAGATACTGATCGACGGCAACTCGGCCTGCGGCCTCGGCGCTGTCTATGCCGGTGCGACCGTCGCCGCGTGGTACCCGATCACGCCTTCGACCTCGGTCGTCGAGGCCTTTGGGAAATACGCCAAGAAGTTCCGCATCGATCCCGTTACCGGCAAGAACAACTACGCGATCGTGCAAGCCGAGGACGAACTCGCAGCGATCGGCATGGTGATGGGCGCGAGCTGGAACGGCGCTCGTTCGTTCACATCAACCAGCGGACCAGGCGTGTCCTTGATGAACGAATTCCTCGGGCTTGGCTATTTTGCCGAGGTACCGACCGTTCTGATCGACGTCCAGCGAACCGGCCCTTCCACGGGAATGCCGACGCGGACGCAGCAATCCGATCTGCTGCTCGCGGCATACGCCTCGCACGGCGATACGAAACATCCGCTGCTCTTCCCGGCCTCGCCGAAAGAATGTTTCGAGATGACCGCCGAGGCGTTCGACCTTGCCGAAGGCCTGCAAACACCGGTCATTATGATGAGCGATCTCGACCTCGGCATGAACGACCACGTCACCGAGCCGCTTGTCTGGGACGACGCTTGCGAGTTCAAACGCGGCAAGGTCTATTCAGCCGCCGATCTCGAAAAGCTCGAACGCTACGGCCGCTACCTCGACCTCGACGACGACGGCATTCCATATCGCACGATCCCCGGCACGCACGAGACCATAGGCGCCTTTGTCACCCGCGGCTCGTCCCGCGACGAATGGGCCGTCTATACCGAAGACGGCGAAGTTTACCGCCGCAACATGGACCGCCTCGCCCGAAAGTGGAACACGGCGAAGGAAATGGTGCCACAGCCGGAGTTTTACCGCGATCTCGCCGGAGGAACCGGCGATGGGGACAAGAGTGTCCCCGCTCCGTTCGGTGTCATCTATTTTGGAACATCCACGTACGCCGCCGAAGAGGCACTCGACCTGCTTGCGGACGAGAGCATTCTCCTCGACGCAATGCGAGTTCGCGCATTTCCGTTCGGCAAGTCGTTCGTCGATTTCGTCAACGCTCACGAACGCGTCTTCGTCATCGAACAAAACCGTGACGCCCAGTTCAAAAGCCTGATGATGATCGAACTCGGCATAAACCCAGAAAAACTAATCTCCGTCCTAAACTACGACGGCACCCCGATCGCGGCCGACAATATCTTCAGGCAAATAAAAGCGAATTTGGCATAGCCGGTGTCCAATGTTCGGACGCGAAGCAATCGGTCGCCGCATTTCCCAACCTCTGCGTTTACAATACTTATGGATCCGCTCACGGTAAGTGTGACGACGCCTTAAAAAAGTGTAGAGGACACCTCCTTCCTGTTTGTTTTGATAGTTTCTGAATAGAAAAAGCCCGATGCGCTCTCCCCTTCGCATCGGGCTTCTTCAAAATGGCCGAAAATGCTTTCGCGTCCCGGCCAAACTAAAATTTTATTTTCAAACTTCGCGAACCGGCAGCGTTACGTCGCTTTTCAGTTCGATCTCAAATTCTTCGCCGGACTTGATGCCGACATTTTTGCCATTAATTAGAAGTGCCGTTCCTGTTCCGGCTGCGGCTCCTAAACCGGCTCCGATCAATACTCCGTTATTGCTTCGTGTCAGGCCGCCGATCAATGCACCACCTAAGGTGCCGCCAGCGATCGATATCAAACTTTTTGTCCGATGAGACCCTTCTTTCAAAGGTTTCGCGAACCTGGCGTCGATCTTTCGATATTCGCCGGTCTTAAACCGGATCGCCTCAAACACTGCCTCGATCTCGCCATTGCGTCCCGCCGAGCCTTTTTCGTCAACTCTGGAAATGCGGCCTTCGATGACCGTTCCAATGGGCAACACGACGATGCCTTTGTTTCTGGACGGTGTTACCACGGTTGCACGAAATGTGTCGCCGGCCGCTGAGAACGATGAGCTGATCGAATCGACGATCTCAAGCTGAATCCTTGTGCCGGCCCGTAAAATATAGGCCGAATCGTCCTGAGCATCCGCCGCTAAACAACTTGCAAAGATCAATGAAAGAACCGCGAAGACTTTGGTTCCCCGAACTGTTTTGTTCATAAGTCGTCTCCATCCTCGCGGGTCTCAAACGACATCCGCGAAGGTAACTGCAATGGACGTGCCAATTGGGTGAGATTGACTCAGGCTGCAAAAATACAACGATTTTTACAGCGTGTAATGCAAAAGACGACTTTTATCGATCTCCGAAATGCAACATTATCGGATATACGATGCACCAAATCAGGCAAAAGTCGCCTTTGCGAGGGTTACTTGAGAATGGGGTGTCCGCCGCCCTGACTGTGATCCGCAGTCTGCGAATATTTGCGTCGGTCGTTGTGGTAAAGGACGAGGTGCTCGCCTTCGAATCGGACGATGTCAGAGACGCGCGAAAGATTGCTGGTGTGGTCGGCAATGACAAACGACATCGGGTTAAACGCGATGACCATCCCGGCCGCGTAAATATAACCGCCTTTGTCGTACTCAGTTCCAGCGTATTGGGCCGCTCCGACCGCTATATCAGGCGAATAACTGCCCGCAGCGTCCCTTGTACGGTCGGCTTTCCCGATAAATACCGAGTAATCGGAGTATTTCAGACGTTTTGTGTAACGATTCTTTCTGGCGACCGCGAAAAGATCGTCGAGGCCTTTGTCGATCGCATTCAGCATAGCGTTAGAAGGCTTTGCAGCCCCGTAAACATTTGCGCCCTTTGCGGTCTTGGCGGAAAACGAGAAACGGTCGCCCGTTACGCGCTCAGCCTCAGCCACCACGGCCCGGTTCTGGCCAAATACCTGCACCGCACTGATTAAAAGTATTATCGCAAATGCACAGGCTACAATAAGTTTGATCGAGCGTTCCATTGTTATTTCTCCTTATACCGGTAAACAAGCACCGGTACATGTCACAATTTCTAATCAGCAACAGGCGTGCCAAAAATAGAAGGCAAAAGAACACCCTCCCAGACCAGTAAAAAAATCTCAAATGTAGATTTGATATTTATTTGATAAAATTCCCGCTACATTTTAGGATTTTTCCTACCTCGATAGGTTGTAATTGTGACACGAACAGTTTAGTACATTTTAGCTTGTAAAAATCATTTAGCGGTTGCCGTTCAGAATGCTAAGTAAGATGATGGTTCTTTTTCTTTTCCCGTATGGACTTTTAGTCACGTTAAGTTTGCGGAGATGCCTGTAGCAAACCAGATAGTAACGAGGTTGCGCTAACTACTGGCAGCCAGTTTTAGGTCCCACCCGCGGGGCACATGACAGGTGGGTAATAGGAGACGAACCTTACGTCTCCCTGCATTATCTTTGGCGCGGATCAGTATGCAGTAAACCTCGTCATTTTATTTTGGCGTTGCGATATCAGCTTTTGGCGAATAATTTCAATTTGGCATGCGGGCGGTTGGAAGGGGAATGTAAACCTCCCCGTTTTAGCGCCAGTTTAAACTGGAGAGGACCTTAGGCATGATGCCCACACTCGAAGTTTCTCTCAAGTAATTGCGGTCTCGGAGGCATGCCTCCGAGCGAGTCGTGCGGACGGCGGTTGTTGTAGAATTCGATCCAATCGGCCGTCAGCCTTCTCACTTGTTCCAGACTTTCAAAGATGTACATATCAAGGATCGCTGCTCGATATGTCTTGTTAAATCGTTCGACAAAGCCGTTCTGCATCGGGCGTCCGGGCTTGATAAATTCGAGTTCGACCTGGTTCGCGTCGGCCCATTCGGCGACCGCGATCGACGTGAACTCCGGGCCGTTGTCGAGCCGCAGACGTTGCGGCAATCCTCTCATCTCGGCGATGCGGTCGAGAACTCTGATCACTCTTTGCGAACCGATGTTGAGATCGACTTCGATCGCCAATATCTCACGTCGGTGATCGTCGATCACGTTGAAAGTGCGAAACCGCCGTCCGTCGGTCAATGAATCCGTCATAAAATCAGCCGACCACATTTGATTTGTCACTTCCGGAACGCTGAGCGGTTGCGGATGCCTCGGCGGGACCCGACGCCTGTATTTCCGGCGTTTGTTGAGCTTCATCTCGCAGTAAACACGCCGCACTCGCTTGTGATTCCACCCGTGCCCGTCGTTCTTGAGAATGCTGTAGAACTTCCCGAACCCAAGATCGGGATGTGCTTTCGCAAGTTCAGCCAATGCGTCGATTACGGGAGCGTCGCCTCGGTCCCGAGGCTCGTACCGATACGCCGTCCGCGATATCTCGACCGCACTGCAAGCCGTCCGCTCGCTCATCTCGTGCCCGATTTTCAAATACCCGACCGCCTCTCGCTTCTCCACCGTCACCAGCCTTTTTTTTCGATCAGATCTTTCAACGCCCGGCACTCCAACGACACGTCCGCGTACATCCTCTTCAGCTTCGCGTTCTCTTCCTCAAGCTCCCGCAGCCTCTTGATCTCAGACGCCGTCATCCCTCCATACTTCGCCTTCCAGTTGAAATACGTCGAATCCGAAATCGAATTCTCCCGGCATACCTCCGCCACCTTCCGACCGTTCTCCACAGCTTTCAATATCCCTAATACCTGCCCCTCACTGAACTTACTTCGTTTCATTCCCAGCCTCCTTTGATAATCTTATCATCAGCCGAAAACTCCACTTTTATCTGGTTCTATTTTAGGGGATGCTTACAGGAAGATAGCAAAATCAGCAGCGCTGGCGGGCGCGTTACTACGATTGGGCCTTAAATGTTTCGCCAATACCTTATTTATTTTCGGCATTCAGCAAATTATTTTACGAAGACTTTATTCTGACTCTTATTCCTGCTGGATGCCTACGAAATACTAAATCCGCTTAATGTGAGCAAAAAAAAATGAACGATAGGATTGAAATAAAGAAATTAAACGAAGCAGACCTTAATGATTTTATCGAACTAATCCGAGTTTTTGAAGATGTTTTTGAAATGGAGAATTTCATAATTCCCGATAATGATTATTTACAAAAATTATTGGCAAAAGAAAACTTTTTTGTCTTCGCAGCAACCTTGGAAAATGCTGTGGTCGGCGGCTTAACTTGCCATACTTTGCAGCAATATTATTCTAAACTTCCGCTGGTTTATATTTATGATCTTGCCGTGAAAACCGAACTTCAAAGACAAGGAATCGGGACAAATTTAATTGCCAAAGTGAACGAGTATTGCAAGGAAAGCGGAATGGAAGAAGTTTTTGTCCAAGCCGACAGAATTGACGATTACGCAGTTGATTTTTACCGAAAAACAGGTGCAACCGAAGAAGATGTGGTTCATTTTTATTATCCTTTGAACAAAATGAATTGATAAAAATTCCCCCTGAAATAATTTTTGAGCCAAAATAATGACCGGCCCGTTTTCGGGTCAGCCCCTAAGTATTTGTGAGTAAAGAAATTAGAATGGTACTGGGGACGGGAATCGAACCCGTACGCCCCTAAGGGCACAGGATTTTAAGTCCTGGGCGTCTACCAATTCCGCCACCCCAGCACGATTTAAGAGATTAGCACAATCAAAATCACGTTGAAAGGAAGCGGGGCAGATGAAGGAAATTAACGAGCACAAACATCTCTTCGACGGGTCTGTGGTAGAATCTCGGCAGTATTTCGTTAGCGGTATTATGGAACAGTTACCTTGGATCTTATGGCTCGTACTCGGCGTTGGCCTGATCGTGGCCGAGATATTTACGCTTGGGTTTTTCCTGATCTTTTTTGGCGTCGGTGCGATCGCCGCAGCGCTTGCCGCAATGCTCGGCATCGGAGTTGTCGGACAATTTCTGGTCTTTCTTATAGTATCGGGTGGGCTTACGGCGCTTTCGCGGACGATATTCTCGCAATATCTGCATCCAAATGCTTCAGAGTTGAAAATGGGGATAGATTCGCTGCCGGGTCAGATCGGCACTGTCACTGTGGAAAGTAAAGGGGCGTTGAAAGAAGGCGCGGTTAAAGTTTATGGTTCGGAATGGACCGCGTTTCCTGAAGATAGTGACGACGAACTAGTCGCCGGTGAGAAGGTCGAGGTCGTTAGAATTAAGGGTTCGTCGATCTATGTCAGAAAGGTGACAAAAGAGCTGCCGGGCTGGAAACAGGATTAAACTATCTCGGCGGTGTCCTGGTCGGCGGTGTCGTGGATATTGCCCATATCTATCAGTTCAAGCTGTACGTCCTCGCTTTCCGCAACCGGCAGGGGATCGCCCGTCAAGCGGGCAATTATTACGGTGATATTATCTTCCCCGCCATTTTCGTTAGCGAGTTTTACAAGCTCGGCGCAGGCAAGCTGAAGTTCATCAATATTATCGCCGACGATCGTCTGCATCTCAGCCGCGCTTACCTTATTTGAAAGCCCGTCGCTGCAGATGAGCAAAACATCATCACGTCCGGGTGAGAGTCGAGCGGCAACCGGGTAAATCTCATTCTGAGCGCCCAGGGCCTGTAATATCACGTTCTTAAGCGTATGCGTTTCGGCCTCTTCCGCCGAGATCTGCTGCGCGTCGATAAGCTGCTGCACAAGTGACTGGTCTTTTGTTATCTGATAGATCTTTCCGTTTCGGAACAGGTAAGCACGGCTGTCACCGACCTGGATCACATCGACACCCTTCGGCGTCAAGCCGATACCGGTAAAGGTCGCTCCCATACCTTGATACTGCGCGTCTGTACGACCTTGATTGTGAACCAAGTAGTTTGCGTAAAGCGTTGCATTATATAGCTTTGCGACCAGGTGGTAGTCGTAGGCCTCGGGTGTCAGCGTTTCGTCTATATCCTCGTGCAGCAGTTTTTCACAAACGCTTTCGACCGCCATTTTACTTGCCACTTCACCTGCAAGGGCACCGCCCATTCCATCAGAGACGGCCAGCACCACGCCGTTGTCATCAACCTCGAAAGTCTGGCTTTCGATCACAAATTCGCCGGCATCCTGAGCGCTTGTCCACGCGCGGGTACCGGAAATGTTCAACAGCAGATAATTGTCCTCGTTCCCCTTGCGAACACGCCCGACGTGTGAGGTTGCATGTATCTCGACAGTAAACATAAATTAACGACTTTTCGGTATCAGGAAGCGAAAAAACTTAACCGAGCGCCATCTCCAGATCTTCAATAATATCTTCGACATCCTCGATGCCAACTGAGATTCGCACAAGGCCATCGGTAATGCCGAGCCGCTTCCTCGTTTCCTGGGGAACCGAGGCGTGCGTCATTGTCGCAGGATGAGAAATAAGGCTTTCGACGCCGCCCAAGCTTTCGCCTAGAGTACAAAGCTTGACGGATTCTAAAACTTTTTTTGCGTTAGCAAGCGATCCGGTCTCAAAAGAAACCATTCCGCCAAATCCAGTCTGCTGTCGCTTTGCAATCTCATGCTGCGGATGGGCCGCAAGACCGGGGTAATAAACCTTTTGAACTTTCGGATGCTCGGCCAAAAAATTGGCGACGATGCGGCCGTTTTTATCGTGAGCTTCCATTCGCACGGCGAGTGTTTTTGTTCCGCGCAGCACGAGAAACGAATCGAACGGCGAAAGAATTGCGCCAATCCCATTTTGCACGAATTTTATCCGTTCCGCATCAGTTTCGTCATTCAACGCGACAAATCCGCCGACGCTGTCCGAATGTCCATTCAGATATTTTGTTGTCGAATGAACAACGATATCGACGCCAAGATCGATCGGCCGCTGAAAATAGGGCGACATAAACGTGTTGTCGCAAACCACACGAGCGCCGCGGGCGTGGGACATTTCGGAAACAGCCGCAAGATCGGTAACGGTCATCACCGGATTTGTCGGCGTCTCCACGAAAACCATTTTTGTATTCGGCCGAAATGCCTGTTCCAGACTGTGTAGATCAGACGTGTCGGCAAGATCGAATTCTATACCGTAATCGACTAATATCTTGCTGAACAAACGGTATGTTCCGCCGTAGGTGTTGTCACCCAAAACGACATGATCGCCGCCTTTTACAAGCTTTAAGACCGCATCAATGGCCGACATTCCCGACGCAAAGGCAAAACCGAATTTTGCATTCTCAAGGGCCGCAATGTTGGTTTCGAGGGCGGAACGCGTCGGGTTTTGTGTGCGTGCGTACTCATATCCCTTGTGCTTTCCCAAGGCGTCCTGGGCATAAGTCGATGTCTGATAGATCGGAACGCTTACAGCGCCGGTTGCGATGTCGGGTTCGTTACCGGCGTGAATTGCGATCGTTGAGAAGCCCATAGCTTGACGTTGAAGGGTGAAACTTTTGATTGAAAGTCTTACGTAAAAGAGGGGCTGAAATGACCAGAAACCCGCTATTTAACGAGCTTTATGGTAACTTGCGGAATTGAAAAAAGCAAACAGCTAAAATGCGTCGTGGATTGAGTTCCGATGATTATCCGGCAATCGGCTAGGCGAAAGATGAAACTGTCCTTGCGGACTCGAATTCATCGATTCGCCGTTCGTGAAGCAAAGTAAGAGCGATGTCGTCGAGCCCATTTAGCAAGCAGTATTTTTTAAACGAATCTATCTCGAATGTGAATTCTATTCCAGTATCGTCCGTGATCGTTTGGCGTTCGAGGTCGATCGATAGTTCAAGCCCGATTTCCGTTAGCGATCTTTCTACAAAGCCGTTGATTACGACGCGCGGCTGGCGGATGGCCAACAGTCCGTTATTAAGGCTGTTATTGTAGAAAATGTCACCGAAGCTCGGGGCGAGAACGACGCGAAAACCGTAATCGAGCAGGCTCCATGCCGCGTGCTCGCGGGACGACCCGCAGCCGAAATTCGCACCGGCGATAAGTATCGAAGCACCTTGCGAACGTGGTTCGTTTAGCTCGAAGCCCGCAATGGGTTCTCCATTCGGATTGATCCGCCAATCATAAAAGAGAAATTCGCCGTAACCGGTTCGCTCGATCCGTTTTAAGAATTGCTTTGGAATGATCTGATCGGTATCGACGTTTGCACGGTCGATGGCGACGGTCTTTCCTCGATAAGTTATAAATTTGTCCATGTCGCCAAACTAAATTTTGTTATTCGTAACTCGGAATATAATAATTCAGCAGCCTGCTGACTTTTGTGTACTCTGTGAAATCTCCGTGGTCTCCGTGAGAACGGATTTTTTTCTCACAGAGAACACGAAGTTTTGGACACAGAGTTCTCAAAGGAATAAGAGAACAAAGTTTTTGCCAAAACCTATCTAAACTTCCATTCGCGAACGTCAACGAAGTGCCCGGCTATAGCAGCCGCCGCCGCCATCGATGGGCTGACGAGATGCGTCCGGCCGCCGCGTCCCTGGCGGCCCTCGAAATTACGATTGCTGGTCGAGGCGCAGCGTTCGCCCGATTCCAATACGTCTTCGTTCATCGCCAGACACATCGAGCATCCCGCGTCGCGCCATTCGATTCCGGCGTCAGTGAATATCGCCGCGAGGCCTTCGTCCTCGGCCTGTTTCTTTATCAGCATCGAACCTGGAACGACCATCGCTTTTACGCGTCCGGCAATCTTATATCCTTTGACGACGCGAGCTGCCTCACGTAAATCCTCAATACGAGAATTGGTACACGAACCGATGAACACGCGGTCGATCTCAATATCGGTGATCTTTCGTGAAGGCTCGAGATCCATATACCGCAACGCTCTTTCATATGCTTCGCGTGCATCCTGACTGTCGCGTTCCGAGGGATCGGGAATAGACTGGTCGATCTGCACCGACATATCGGGCGACGTTCCCCACGTAACATAAGGAGCGAATGAGCCCGCGTCTATCTCAATGTTTCGATCGTACTCGGCATCAGGTTCCGAAACCAGTTGACGCCAATAATCGACCGAGCGTTCCCAACTATTTTCTTTCGGCGCAAATGGCTTTCCAAGCAGATAGTCGAATGTTGTTTGATCGGGCGCGATCAGCCCGGCTTTTGCGCCAGCCTCGATGGTCATATTGCAGACCGTCATTCGGCCTTCCATCGACAGGGAACGAATTGCCGAACCGGTAAACTCGATCACATGGCCGCTGCCGCCGTCGCTGCCGATCTTGTTTATGATGCCGAGCACCAGATCTTTTGCCGTAACGCCCGGTGCGAGCTCGCCGCTGATCTCTATCTTAAAATTCTTTGCTTTTGTTTGTTTCAGTACCTGGGTCGCCAGAACGTGTTCGACCTCGCTCGTGCCGATGCCGAAGGCGAGCGAACCGAAAGCTCCGTGTGTGGAAGTGTGCGAATCGCCGCAAACTATCGTCATTCCAGGATGCGTTAATCCTTGCTCCGGGCCGAAGACGTGGACGATTCCTTGCTCAGCCCGATCGAGATCGAACAGCCGAATGCCAAACTCAGCACAATTTTTGCGCAAGGTCTCGACCTGTTTCCATGCGATCTGGTCGCGAAAGGGCTTGTCGCGATCCACCGTCGGAATGGCGTGATCGACAGTTGCGAATGTCAGATCGGGACGACGGACATTTCGGTTGTTTAATCGAATTCCTTCGAATGCCTGCGGTGACGTAACCTCGTGAATCAGATGCAGATCTATGTAAAGCAACGCCGGTTCATTCTCTTCGTGGTGAACAATGTGCGAACTCCAGATCTTGTCGTAAATAGTACTCATTGGTATCAAGTTACATTAGAGGCGACGCTCTTATTTGGAGCGGCGTATCGTAAAACTGCCTCGCCCATTTCTTCGGTAGAAAGAATTTTTGTGCATCCGGCTTCGGCAATATCTACCGTCCGGAATCCTTCATCCAAAACCCGTTCGATCGCATCTTCTATCGAGCGGGCCGCGTTTTCGTTTCCGGCGGAATATCGCAGCAGTAAAGCCGCAGACGCAATCGTCCCGAGCGGATTCGCAATGTTCTTGCCGGCGATATCCGGAGCCGAACCGTGCACTGGTTCATATAGTCCGATCTTCCCGCCGATCGTCGCCGATGCCAGCATTCCGAGCGAACCGGTCAAAACGGCGGCCTCGTCGGACAAAATATCGCCGAAAAGATTCTCGGTCAGTATCACATCGAACCGACGCGGATCGGTGACAAGGTGCATTGCGCATGTGTCAACAAAAAGAGTCTCCAGCTCAACATTCGGATAATCGGCAGCGACTCGACCAACCGTTTCACGCCACAGCCTCGAAGTCTCAAGCACATTTGCTTTATCGACCGATGTCACCTTTTTCTTTCTGCCAGTGGCTGCTTCAAATGCGACATGGGCAACACGCTCGATCTCGGAACGCGAATAGCTCATCGTGTTAAATGCCGAATCGCCTTCTTCGCTAAATCCGCGAGGCTCGCCGAAATAAAGTCCGCCGAGCAGTTCGCGAACGATGAGCATGTCGGTGCCTTCGAATCGCTCACGTCGCAGCGGAGACGAATCAATCAATGCCGGAACCGCTTTCGCGGGACGTAGATTTGCGAAGCCGCCCAATAGTTTTCTTAGCCCAAGCAATCCAATTTCGGGGCGTTTCTCGGGAAGCAGATTGTCAAACTCCGGATCGCCGACCGCGCCTAAAAGCACTGCATCGGAACCTAAACATGCCTTGGCGGTATGTTCAGGCAACGGAGTTCCCGTCTCTCGGATCGCGACGCCGCCGATCAGATGCTCGCTTGTTCCGATATTTACGCCGTGGGCGGTCCCAACTTTTTTCAGGATGAGCGTTGCTTGACGCGTGACTTCAGGGCCGACGCCGTCGCCGGGCAAAACTGTAACTTTCATAAATTATCAGGCAGCCAAAACAGCGGCGGTTTCAGGAACTATGGCGATCAGATCCTGATCGTATATATTTTTCTTTTTATCCGCCAATGCCACAAAGCGGTTATAGACCTCGACAACTTCATCGCTTTCCAGATGGACGCCAAGTTCCTCGTAGCGAGCGACGAGCGCGTGGCGGCCTGAATGTTTGCCGAGAACGATACTGTTCTTTGGCACGCCGACGGACTCAGGTGTCATTATCTCATAGCAAAGCGGATTACTGAGCACGCCGTGTTGGTGAATGCCCGCTTCGTGAGCAAATGCATTGCGGCCGACGATTGCCTTGTTGGGCTGCACGCCAAAACTAATGATCGAAGACAATAATTGGCTGGTCGGGTAGAGTTGTGTGGTATCAATATTCGATATCACCGGCATACGATCCGACCGGACGCTGCATGCCATCACGATCTCTTCGAGTGCAGCGTTTCCCGCGCGTTCACCTATGCCGTTGATCGTACATTCGACCTGAGTTGCACCGGCTTCGATCGCGGCGATAGTATTAGCCACGGCAAGGCCAAGATCGTTGTGGCAGTGGACACTAATGGTTACGGGCCGGTCACGAACGACTCGTTGCTTTACAGTTCTGACCCGTTCGGCGAATTCGGTAGGAAACGCATACCCAACGGTGTCTGGAATATTCAGTATCGTCGCGCCTGCCTCAACAGCGGTCTCGAAAATCTCACAAAGAAATTCGATGTCGCTCCGCGTGGCGTCTTCCGCTGAAAACTCGACCTCGTCAGCGAGTTCGCTTGCGAGCCGGATCGCCTCGCGCGTCATTGTCAGTACCTCTGAACGTGACTTTTTGAGTTTATGCTCAAGGTGAATATCCGATGTTGCGACAAATGTATGTATTCTCGAATGGCGAGCTCTTTTTAGAGCATCAGCAGCACGTAAGACATCTGCCTCGACCGTACGCGCCAATGCGGCGATTGTTACAGAACATTCGGACGCGACCGCTTTTACCGACTCGAAATCACCGTCGGAGGCGATCGGGAAGCCGGCTTCGATCACATCAACGCCTAATCTTTCGAGCTGCATTGCCATATCGATCTTTTCGGCAAGATACATCGAACAGCCCGGTGATTGCTCGCCGTCGCGAAGCGTGGTGTCGAAAAAAGTGATTCGTGTCGGTTCCATAGGCTTTCTATTGTTCGGCTTGAAAAATGCTAAATTCCGAACTATTCACCCCAAACCTAACGTGCAGGGTGGTGTAAAGTCAAGCTAATGTATTATTGAAGAACATAATAAATAGTAATGACAATATAAAATACTGCCTGGCTAATTAGCGTATAACAGATAATTATGTTAAATAACTTGGGATAAATATTTCGATATGGACTTAAACCAATTAGAAGTATTGGCGGCCGTCGCACGCGAAAAGAGCTTTTCTCGCGCCGCCGAGGTGCTAGAACGGACGCAGCCTGCGGTCAGTCAGGCGATCCGCCGGCTTGAAAGCGAGGTTGGTGAGACGCTCTTTGATCGCTCGTCAAAAGACGGAACCTTGACCTATGCGGGCGAGATCTTGCTTGACTACGCTCGGCAGATGCTGAATTTGCGCAAGACCGCACACTCCGCGATTCGTGAAATGCGTAATTTGCACACGGGCAAGGTCACGATCAGCGCAAACGAGCACACGGTGTTTTACCTTTTGCCTCTGATCGAAGAATTTCGCAAACGGCACCCGATGATAAAGATCGAGGTCCAACGCGGCGTGGCAAGCCGTATTCCAAAACAGATAACAGCACGCGAGGTCGAGCTTGGTGTTATTTCATTCAAGCCAAACGATGATTCGCTCAAGTCGATATCTGTGATGAACGACCAGTTACAGTTGATCGTGGCACCCGGCCATAGGTTCGCGGGCCGCAAAAGCGTTTCGGTGAAAGATCTCGCTGGCGAAACTTTCATTGCACACAATGCTCCCTCGCCCTACAGGAAAAAGGTGATCGAGACGTTTGAGAAATTTAATACTGAATTGAATATCTCGGTCGAATTACCCTCACTCGAGGCGATAAAGCGGCTTGTCGTAACCGGCATCGGCATCGCGCTAGTGCCGAAACTTTCCGCCAAGGACGAGGTTGCGACCGGCAAACTTCACGGGCTTTCGGTCACTGAGATGAAGCTCGAAAGAAAGCTCAACATCATTTATCGCAAAAATTCTGTGCTGTCTCACGCGGCACAAGAGTTTCTGAAAGTGGCCGCCGAGGTGGATGTCGCCTGAACGGTTTTGAAATGGCTTTGTCCGCTAGAATTGGTATCATTAACGGCAATCGCAACAATTCGGTTCAAACTCTAGAAAACGGCTTCAAAATCAATTACTTTATGTTTGATCAATTCACGCTCGGTATCGAAGAGGAATTTCAGATCGTCGATCCGGAAACACGCGAGCTAAAATCGCACGTTTCCGAGATTCTCGAAGAGGGAATGCTGCTGCTCGGGGAAAAGGTTAAGCCCGAAATGATCCAATCAATGATCGAGGTCGGCACGGGCGTCTGCGCAAATATTCAAGAGGCGCGTGAAGATATAACGAAACTCCGCTGTATCATTTCGGGCCTTGCCAGAAAAAAAGGAATGGCGATTGTCGCGGCATCGACCCATCCGTTTTCGAAATGGTCCGAGCAGGAGATATATGACGGCGACCGTTACAAATTGTTGGTCGATGAACTTCAGATGGTCGCGCGCAGCCTGTTGATCTTTGGCGTTCACGTCCATGTCGGTGTTCCCGATCTCGAACGGCGTATTCAAATAATGAACGCCGCGCGTTATTTTCTGCCGCATGTGCTCGCGCTGACAACCTCGTCGCCGTTTTGGCTGGGATTTAACACGGGACTTAAATCGTATCGTTCTGAGGTGTTCAAAAAATTCCCGCGTACGGAAATCCCCGACCATTTCGAATCGTATCAACAATACCAAAGCTATCTCGATTTGTTGATTAAGATGAACTGTATTCAGGATGGCTCAAAGATCTGGTGGGACGTTCGCCCGCATCACAAGTTCCCGACGATCGAGTTTCGCGTTTGCGACATACCGACGCGAGTTGACGACACCATAGCTATCGCCGCGCTGTTTCAGGCGATCGTTGCCAAGCTAACTGTCCTGATCGACAAGAACCTGGGTTTTCGCATCTATCACCGCCGCCTTATTCTCGAAAACAAATGGCGCGCGATCCGTTACGGGCTCGACGGAAACATGCTTGATCTCGGCAAACAGAAAGAGGTTCCTGCACGCGACCTCATCCGCGAATTGATCGATTTCGTTGACGAGGTCGTCGACCCGCTCGACTCGCGCAAAGAGATCGAGCACATCCACACTATCCTCGACCGCGGCACCTCAGCCGATGAGCAACTCCAGGTTTTCGAAGAATCCGGCGGCGATTTCAACGCTGTCGTCGATAGAATGATAATCAACACAATGGAAAACGTGCCTGTCGAGTGTTTTTGACTCGAGCATCGTCACTCTTCAAAAGACAATCTCGCCCTTAAAACCCGGAATGCTGGAATAAAGTTCCCAATGCCAATTTATTTACGATAGTGATAAACAAAGATTAACAAGACATTTATTCTTTGTTAAAACACAAAACATATTGACTGATTTTCATATCTTGTGTTAGAACAGATATAGCGGATGATCGATCCGGCCTCTTTAATGGCCGCAACTCCGTTCCCATCTTTTGACTGTACGAAGTTAGTTTCACCTTAATTTAGAAATTAGAAAACCGAAATGCAACAGGGAATATCTGTCTATTTCTGTCCGAAAAAACGCCGCGTGCCCAAACGCGATTCAGCAGGTTTTTCACTGATGGAGTTGTTGATCGTACTTGCAGTTATAGCGGTCTTAACGGCTGTATCACTACCGTATCTCTATAGCTCCAGGACGTTGTACAGATCTGAGGATCAGGCGTTAAAGGTAATGGATCTGATGCGCGAGGCGGGCCAGCTTGCGCTGACAAAACGTAGAACATTCCGGCTCGAAATCGACCTTACGGATAATGCGTTGTTGATTATAGATGAAAACGCAACAGGGACGCCCGACACGCTGGTTAAAATGATCCCGCTCGATCCTGTGGGCGAGGTAAGAATGGACACTATCCCGACCGGTGTTACCAAGCCTATTCCACCGGACTATAACGACGCAGTATTTGCGGTCGACGCCATAGGGCATATGCGAGACACGACCAATGTGATCGGACACACCGTTTGGGCCGCGAGATTTGAGAGCAACGGCTCGGTAGTAAACGCGGCAGACATTCCCATTAGCGTAAATCTATATTTGTGGCCGCCAAAAACATCGGTAGATGATGTTCCCCGAAGAATAAGTGAAGTGCGGGCGATAACGATGTTCGGCGGCAGCGGAGCGGTCAGATATTGGAAATACGACGGCGCCGGCTTTTTACCATATTAGTTTTTATAAGGCGGAAAAATATGACAAGCAAGTCAGAAGCGGGATTTTCTTATATCGACGTGATTATCGCCATAGTTATCCTGATGGTTGGGATATTGGCCATGCTGGCGGGAATCTCCGCAGCTATAGTTCATTGGGCGGCACAGGAACAGCAATTGGGTGCCAAGCAAATTACCACTTCGGCGATGGAATCAATAATGTCCGCCAAGGAAACCGACACGAACCGCCCGGCCGCTCTTATACGTCTTGGTTGGGACGCTGTCGGGAATGTCGGAAGCAATATCGATCCGGAAACCGGAGTCGCTCAGGGAATTTTTGTGACCGGGTTTCAGCAAGTGACCACCGGTGCGGGTCCCGACGAGATTGTCGGAACCGGCGATGATGACGGTGAAGAGATGCCCGGCTTTCAGCGTGAAATTGTCATCACAGATGTATGCGACCCGGATAAGCCATCGTATAACTGTCCGATACCTGGCGACAATCCCGTTAAGATGCGGACGGTCACCATTACCATCACTTATTTTGTCGGAGCTCTTCAGAGACAGGAAGTTCTGAGGACGGTTTTGACGGATTATGCGGCCACTAACGATTAGAGGAAAATCTATGCAAGGCAATTCAAATGTGCGGAACCGAAACTGTGTTCCCGTCAGCAACGGTGAAAAAGGCTTTTCACTTCTCGAACTGATTGTCGCGATGGTTATTTTCCTGATCGTGACCGGTGCGATTTGGGGAGTGCTGCGGGTTGCACAGCAAAGCCGTACGGTCACTAACCAAAAAGTGCAGCTCACCAAAGCGATGCGTATCGGGCTGAATCTGCTCGGACGCGACACTCTTAATGCCGGTTTCGGCTATCCGTTACCAAGCTCAAGCGTTGTGATGGTACCAGAAGGCAGCATTTTGGCACTGCTCGGGGTTCAACCCGATCCAAATCCGACGTACGACGAAGTTCCGCCGATCCTCCCAGGAAACAACCTGTGGCCCAATACATTTAACCCAAATCCAGGCGTTATGACAGATCAGGTCACATTTCTTTTTAAGGATACAACATTTAATCCGACCCCGATCTCTGCCCCGGAAGACGAAAAGGTCTCACAGCCGCTCAGTATCGGGGCCGCAGAGACCGTTGCTGGAATCGATGAGATCGTGCCGGTTTCAGGAAGCAATTTGGTGTGTCGTGTCAATGATATCTATCTTATAACCGGAAATACCGGTGCGGCTCTCGGTTTGGCAACTGGTCTGAGCGGATTGGACAGAGTACAGTTTGCAAACTTCGATATTTTGGGGCTTAACCAAACCGGAGATGGGCCATTAACCAAGATCACAACTCCGGCCAGCATGCAGCGGGTTCTGATGGTTACCTATTTTGTGACCTCTGACGGCGTACTGACCCGCAGAGAACATGCGAATGTGCCGCCTGCGGTTCCGGCGGTGCCATGGGTTGACGAACCGCTGGTTTACGGCGTGGAAGATTTTCAGATTGAGTATGTATTGAACGACGGAACGGTCTCGGCCAACCCGAGCGCAGCCTTGTCGGCGATCCGGCAGGTGCGATATACGATCAGCGTCAGAGGCACTCAAACAGACGCGGGCAACCAGCCGTTTCAGGAAACGATGACTTCTACCTTTAGCACGCGAAATTTGGGTTACGATGCGAGCTAACAAACCGATGAGGCGAATTGAAATGAATACACCGGAAATTAAACAAAATAGTTCTTTGAGTACGCATGGCGACAGCGAAAGAGGCACGGCTATCGTCATCGCGTTATTTGTTTTAGCCCTTATCGGAGTGTTCGTGGCCCTGGCGTTGTCCAGGACCGCGTCCGAAGCGGCCGCCGTTGGTAATGAGACCAGCGAGGCTCGAACACTTTATGCTACGCAGGGCGGCTTGGAGACAATGACCAGAAACTTTAACAAGGTTTTTGAAACCAGGCTAAATCCGACGGCTGCCGATCGTGCTTTGGTTGAGAATCCCGACGTCGTGCCCGGCTTATCAAAAGCCCTTGGCGGAGACTATATTTTTAATCAGGAGCTTCTTTGCGTCACGGGAACAAGTCCTGACTGTAATGTAGTTGTCTCCGCGGAAGACAGCACGGTAGTTTTGGCTGACAGGGCGTATGCTGGCTTGATTGCCATCAGGGACAGTTGGCGGCTCCGCAGCACGGCGACAGCCCCGGATGGGACCGAGATCGAATTGACGAGGAACATCTTGAATAACCGCATTCCTATTTTCCAGTTCGGTATATTCTATGACGACGATCTTGAGTTGTTCCCGGGGCCAAGATTCGGGTTTGGCGGGCGCGTCCATTCGAATGGACATTTCTTCATCGCCCCGGATACCGGAATCTACTTTGATTCTCGTGTTACTGCCGGGGGCCACATTATTACCCAGGCGATGCGCAACGGGGACACCTCGCGAGCAGGCCGGGATAAGACATGGATCAAAGATGCCGAAAGGCAAGACCAACGGCTTCTTCCAACCTTTGGAAGCGTGCTCAATGGAGCGCCGAGCATCTTCGGGCCCGATATGCCGCCTAGTGTCGTGAACGAGAACTTTTTAACGCAGACAGCGATCTTTGACAGCAACCTTCAGAGCGAGGCTGACGAGCTAAAGCTTCCATTGAAGGTTGGGGCGAACATCGACCTGATCGAAATGGTCAAGCGTGGAAAGAAGGTTGCAGTCGGTGGCGTCGGTGGTGACCTTGCTTCGAATGGCACAGACGCTGTTCCTGTGACTCCTGTTACTGTTCCTCCGAATCCTGCGAACGTCGACAATGAAATCATGACCTCAGAGCGGTTTGCCAACAAGACCGGTATTAGGGTTAGTCTGGCCGACAGTAAAGCTAAACTGCCGGGCTGTGCAACCGGTGTCGGAATCGCAGCCGTGCCTGGAGTCTGCGGTGTAATGCTTGACGGGAAATTTGATGGATTGGGACTTCCTGCTGATACGGGTGCCATGGTATTGGCAGAACGGTCGAGAGGATATCGGCCGAGACCAATGACGGGGTATCAGGCGACTAGGCTGAACGGTGAACGCTTTCCTCAAGGTCGCGAGGTCTGGATAAAAGTGGAGCGTGTCCGAACCAACCCTGTAACAAGGGCAATTGAAAGTGAGGATATAACCGCCGACATTTTGAGTCTTGGTGTAACAGATGAGGCACCGGCCAGTTTGAACATTCAGGCATACAACCCCAGTTTGACTCGTGCGGATAACGGAACTCCGACATCTCCGAGTGCGAATCTTCTTGCAACGACACCTCAAACGCCTTCAACCTACCCCGACAGCCGCTCCGTCATAAAACTTCAGAGATTTACGATTCCTGGCGCCGCTATTCCTGGAAACAGTAATGTATTGACTTCTCCTGCCGGAAACAATGTTGTAATGCGTTACACCAATACGGATGATGCGAAAGTTAGTGCGGGATGTGTTGCTCCCGTTGTATGCACGCCTGAGGACTCGGGGCCGACTAACGAGAGTTATGACCATTTAAAACGCGCAACTGTTGGAACTTCGGTGAGTCCGGCTATTGTGCCATTTCCAATCAAAATGTTCGACACCCGTGAAGGGCTTTATTATGATCAGGCCAGCATGACATATTACCCGGATCTAACCATGGTTCCTCGAAACGGCGTAATGAGCATGATCGACATCGATGTTGCCAATCTCAGACGGTTTTTGAGAGGTGATTTCGATGGCGGTTTCCCGACGAATACATATTTTGCGACCACATTTAACAGCGGTAACGGGATTCGAGGCTCGGACATCCCTGAACTAGAGGGTTGGGTACTCTATGTTTCCGACCGACGGGGCGATGCGAATTTCGACGGCGAGTTTGACATGGAAAATGTTTACCAATTTGCCGGCGAAACCATTGCTTCACCGCAACCCGGCGAAGATCTTGACGGGCCGACGACAGGGCCTCCAGGTTTCGTCCCACGATTCGGTGCGGGAGTGCTGGATATTAGTGGGTATGGTACTGAAACTGAAAGGTACGCTGTGAATACAGCAAAGCCCGATACAGTTGCGGTCACCGACCATCGATATTTCCGCCGTGGCGTCCGTCTGATCAATGGTACCGTTTTGCCGGGGATATATGATCCGGCAGGTAATACTCTCGGTTTCACGGTGGCATCGGAGAATGCTGTTTACGTTAAAGGAAACTACAACGCGACCCATGTGGTAAGCTATCCTAACCCATTGTTAGGAAATACACCTTATACCGATTACCGGCCTTTTGACACCCCGACACATATCCCCGCCTCAGTCGTCGCGGATGCTGTTGTTATTCTGTCGAATGGTTGGGATGACGCAAAAAGCTTTATTGCTCCGTACACTCTTAACGGAAGAGTAGCCTCGGAAACGACCATTCGATTTGCCCTGATTTCAGGCGATACGATAACAGCGAAGATCGGAACGCCTACGCAAGGCCCTGGAGACCAACAGCTAAATGGTGGTGTTCATAACTTCAAAAGATTTCTTGAGAGATGGGGCGCCGGAACTTACCTAAATTACAATGGCTCACTGATAAATCTTTACAATTCGCGGAATAACAACGGGACTTTCAAGTGCTGTACCACGGTTTATGATCCCCCGAATCGAAACTGGGTATTCGACAGCTCGTTCCTCAATCCCGGTCGGCTGCCGCCGGGAACTCCGTTTTTCCAGTACGTGCAAACGACCGGTTTCCAGCGGGCAACCGACTAACTTATCGATTTTGGATTTTGGATTGCGGATTTTGGATTGTCTCCGGGCGGAAGACCCGAAGTGTATTTTCACAGCAAAGCGGATCGGGAATATTTCCGATCCGCTTTGTTTTTTTGCTTTTTTCTCCTTATTTCTTTCCTGTTCCTCTTGTTCTGTGGTTTGGTTTTAAAAACGAAACCACAGAACTAAGAAAAGACGCGAGATTGTTCAACGGAAATTATTTATGAGATTTGGCCAGGCGGAGGAAATTCTCGAAAAGGATGCGGCCGTCTCGGGATTCGTTTGGGTGTTCCCAGCGGGTCGGGTTTTTTGACCAGTCTTCGAATGATTTTTCGAGGTGGAACTGGACGCAGTAGATCATCTGGCCATCGGAGCGTTTCACCATCATCTGGTTCTTACACAAATATGATGTGGCAAGGAGTTCAAACCCGTCGGGCACACCCTCGACCTGAACGCCGTGGTTTTGCCAGACGCGCAGGATGTCGTCCTCTTTCGTATAATCCTGCCAAACACCCGACGCCTGATCGTCGATGCCATCGAAGATCGGATCGAGTTTGTCTAATATCTTGACGAATCGATATTGATATTCAACCACGCGGTTGGAACGCTTTTCTCCGAGTTCCAGATCATCCAGCGTTTTTAATTTAGCTCCAAAAGCCGAACCAACCAGTTGATGCGAACCGCATATCGCCAACACAGGAATCTTTGTTGTCCGAATAAACTCGGCAAAGCTGGATAAGTGGGCCGGATTGTAATAATCAAAGTCGGCAAACGTACCGCTCATCACGATCGCGTCAGGCTCAAAATCGCGGGCCGCCTGGGCAAGTTCTGACAGATGAACGGTTAGGGTCTTAGGATTTTTTACCAGCCTGAGAACATTTTGTGCGATGTTGTTGCAGGCAAGCCCCGAAACCTTTCGCTCGAATCGTAGTTTGGCCTCGACCGTTTCGCCCCATTCCTCAAACGCAAGTTCCGACAGATCCGATTCGTAACGCAGCAGGCCGTTAACGATCAGCACTCGCGCGTGCGAGATGGTCTTTTCGATCGGTTCATAACGGCAAAACGCGCGCTTTGAAAAGGGGAACGGAAGTTCCTCGGTGATCGTTCTTTTTTCGACAGCATCGAACATCAATCTAAATAATAACGAAAATGTAACGAAATCGAAACAACGATTTCCAAAACTTGGATGAAATTTCTAATCGTCCCTTTGCTTGGTAGATCTATTAAACAGCGGCATCAGCTCGCCAGCCCCGGCGGCTTTTATCTCATCACGCATTGAGCGGATCAAAGCGGCCCGCACTCGCCCTTTTTGCTGCGGCGAAAGTCCGCCGATGTGTCTTTCCAGAACATCAACCGTGTTTTTCCATGCACCTTCAAATCGATCCGCAAGCCCGCCAAGCACCGTAATATCGTACGGAACGGCAACATTACGGCATCCCAGGCAGGCAAATACATACAAATAACGTGCCGTATTAGCATCAGGGCAGGCGAATCGCTGGCGCCCGACCTTTAATTCCATTCCCAATAGAGTTTCAAATATCTCGGGCTGA
Source organism: uncultured Chloracidobacterium sp. (assembly GCA_964605905.1). GTDB lineage: Bacteria > Acidobacteriota > Blastocatellia > Pyrinomonadales > Pyrinomonadaceae > OLB17. The sequence continues at coordinate 22,888 of CAZSEL010000053.1, forward strand.
TTCTCGCGTTCTGGAATGTCCATTTCGAACGAACGCGTCCGCAGCGGCCGTATCGTTTGTGCATAGATGTCAGGAATCCAATCGTCACCGATTTTCTGACGAATGTTATTGATTAATTCCATTAAAGAAGTCAGGTTGAATCGGCCGGTAATGAACCCAAAGTAAGGCGTGTTTAGTTATGGTGTCATCGCAATTGAGATCCTGCCGGAGCGATCGAACGCGAGAATTTCTCTATAACCGTATTGCCGAAAATACCTAAATAAAACACACCCAGAACCGTGATAAGAAGAGCCGTCGCAAATGCCGGCGGCAGGTGCGGCTCGGCCCATTCGGTTGTCCGTTCTTTAAAGAACATTACTACGATAAGGCGAAGGTAATAGTAGGCCGAGATCGCGGTGTTGACGACGGCGACAACGACCATTGCGGTTAACAGCGTGCTGCCCGCTTCGAGTGCGGGGCGAAATACGAGAACCTTACCGATGAAACCAGCGGTAAGCGGCAAGCCCAAAAGGCTAAGCATAAAGAGCGAAAGCGTGAATGCGATCACAGGAGATTTGAATCCGATGCCGTTGTAATCTTCGAATTCGGTCCGACGGTCGTTCTTTTCACCAAGCAGCGTGACGATCGCAAAAGCTCCCATGGTCGTTATCGCGTAGGTCAGCAGATAGAACGCTACCGATGCGATAGCGGCATCGCGGGTCGAACCGGTCGCCATACCGGCGCCGACAAATCCGACGAGAGCGTAACCGGCGTGGGCGATCGACGAATAGGCAAGCATACGCTTGATATTGTTTTGAACAATGGCAGCGACGTTGCCGACCGTCATAGTTAGCATAGCGATCACCGCAACTGCGGTGATCCAGGTTTCGTGCAGGTAACCCGATGCCTGCGCACCGGCGACGAGCGGAAAGCCGATAGCGAAAACACGGATAAACGATGCAAATGCTGCGGCTTTTGGACCGGTGGCCATGAACCCGGTAATCGGCGACGGAGCACCTTCGTAAACGTCCGGCGTCCAGACGTGAAACGGAGCCGCCGCGATCTTGAAACCGAAGCCGACGATAAGCATCGCACCGCCGATAAGCAATAGAGCAGGGAAGTTTGGGTTCGCGATATTTTGGGCGATCTCGGTTATATTGGTCGTTCCCATTGCTCCGTAAACCAGGGCCATTCCGTACAGCAGAAACGCCGAAGCGAGCGAACCGAGAATGAAATATTTCATCGCGGCTTCGTTCGATTTGACGTCCGATTTCCGCAACCCGGCCATAACATAGGTTGCGATAGATAGTGTTTCCAGCCCGAGAAAAATAATAACGAGGTCATTGCCGGCAGACATCAGCATCATGCCAAATGTCGCAAACAAGAGAAGTGCGTGATACTCGCCGACCGGAACGTCCTCGCGGTCGGTCCAAATCGTTGAGATGAGGATCGTAAGAGCCGATACAAGCAGGAACACGAACGAAAAACTCAATCTTAAGCTGTCGTGGGCGACCATTCCGCCAAAAGCAGTCGCGGGAACACCGCTGTCAGCCGACCACATCATTCCCAGCAAAACCGCCGCGATCGCAAGTCCGAGCAAGGAAAGCGTGCCTGTAACTTTCCTCTGTTTCGGAAAAAAACTGTCGTACAGCATCACAATGACGCCGCACAAAGCGACGATCATTTCCGGCAGAACGATCGTAATATTTACGTTTGGATTAACTAGATCCATAAAAACCAACGAATCGAAATCTAATGCTTTTTCTCGGCAACTGCCGGTTCCGAAACAGCTTCGGCGTGATCGACAGTACCACCTGCCTGTTTGACCACGCGTTCGTGTATCGCCATCACGGCGTCACGCGACCGATCAAGAAACGGTTTCGGATAAACGCCCATGTAAACCATCAAAAACAGGAGCGGTGCGATCAAACCGATCTCACGCCAACTTAGATCGACAAGTTTCTTGTTCTTATCGTTCGTGATCTTGCCAAAGAAAACCCGCTGTATCATCCAGAGCAGATAAACTGCGGCGAATATAACGCCGGTCCCGGCGAACATTGTGGCGATATAATTCCAATTTGTATCAGCGGTTACGGGCAGAATTGTGGATTTCCACATTCCGATCATTATCAGGAATTCGCCGACGAAGCCGTTAAGGAACGGCAAACCGACCGACGCCATTGACGTTATCACGAAGATCGTTGCGTAGATCGGCATCACGTTTGCGAGACCGCCAAATTCACTGATCGCCCGCGTGTGTCGGCGTTCGTAAATAAAGCCGACTAGCAGGAACAGCGCACCGGTCGAAACACCGTGAGCAAGCATCGTGAAAACCGCGCCCTGCATTCCCCATTCCGTGAACGAGAACATTCCCAAGATCACAAATCCCATGTGTGCGACCGACGAATACGCGACAAGCCGTTTCATATCCGGCTGAACCATCGCGACGAGCGCTCCGTAAACGATACCAATGATCGCCAGGACAATAAATAGCGGTGCGAATTCGCGGCTCTGATCGGGAAAGAGCGTGAAGCAAAAACGCATCAGGCCGTAGGTTCCCATCTTTAGCAAGACAGCCGCAAGAATAACAGAGCCTGCGGTTGGGGCTTCGGTATGGGCGTCCGGCAGCCAGGTATGGAATGGAAATATCGGAACCTTGATGGCGAATGCCAAAGCGAACGCAAGGAATAAAAGCGTTCCCGCTGTTGCTAATTCATTCGTGAAACTCAGTTGGCCGAGTTTCATTGTGTTCATCAGCGTAACGTAATCGAAAGTTCCAACGCCGGTCGCGGTCGCGTGTATGTAGTAAAGCGCGATTATCGCTGCCAACATCAACAAACTGCCGAGTGCCGTGAAGATGAAAAACTTGACGGCGGCATAGATACGATTTTCGCCGCCCCAGATGCCGATCAGGAAAAACATCGGTACAAGCGATATCTCGAAAAAGAGATAGAAAACCAGTAGGTCGAGCGAGACAAATACGCCGATCATCGCGCTTTCTAACAAAAGCAGAAAGGCGTAAAAAGACGTCGGCCGTTTTTCGACCGCATTCCATGTCGAAAGCACGGAGATCGGCATTATAAACGTCGTCAGAATGATAAGCCACAGGCTCAAACCATCAACGCCGATGTGATAGTTAGAATTTATCGCCTCGATCCACGGAATGTTTTTCTCAAAATAAAAGCCGGATGCGGACGCCGTTCCGCTACTGCCAAGCAAAAGCAGCGAGAGCAAAAAGATAACGAGCGTTACCGCAAACGTGACCCATTTCAGATGAGCCTCGTTTTTCCAGTACATCTGGTGCGCGACCAATGCGATCGCGCCGAATACCGGCAGCAGGATCAGGATCGTTAAAAGATTTTCGTTAATGAAATCCATCATTAAATGTTTGTCGTTATGCCAAGGCTGCAAAGCGGTCAGTAAGAGATTTTTTGCGGCTTGCCGCTTCTCTGGGCTTTGCCCATCTATTTACGGTGAAGCTCTGCTTCACCGTAGGCCCAGTTTAAGATTCTTCGCGGCTGTGCCGCCGTGTTTGCCGTTGGTACCGCTCCCAAACTATCGCGCAAGCGGCGGCGTAGCCGCAAAATCAAGGAACAAGCTGACGGAAAAGCGGAGCTTTTCCGCAAATAGAGCGGCCAAGCCGCATAACTCTCAACCAACCAACTTAAAGCCGTAATAAATAAAATAGCCGAGCAATGCCAATGCGCCGAAAACGATCATTGCCGCATAGCTGCGGATAAAGCCGACCTGTATCCGGCGGGCACTCGAACCTACGGCCACGACGAAATTGCCGATGCCGTTTACCATTCCGTCGATAAACCCAAGATCAAAACCTTTCCACAGGCCTTCGCGGGAAATGTTCGTGATCGGATCGACAATGTAGCCGTTGTAAAACTCATCGAGCCGCCATTTTTGCTCGAGTATTTTTGGCATCTGTCGAAGCGGCGTTTTGATAAATGCGAACCAACCGATCGCCATACCGAGAGCCGCAAGCACTACTGATAACAGTGCAAGCCAGCGTTCTTTTGCAACTATCTCAGGCGAATGCGAATCGTAGGCTGCTCCGCCTTTAGAATCGAGAGCCGGTGATGACGCAAAGAAATGCTTTACCTCCGGCGTGGTTTTCGACTCCTCAACGTGACCGCCTTTCTTTGCGATCACCGGTTCAAGCGTGTGCTCAAATTTGTTTATATCGCCTGCACCGAATATCGAACTCATCGCGTACGGAATACCGACCAATCCACCAACGGTCGAAAGAAACGCCAACACGATCAGCGGCACGGTCATTACCCAGGGTGACTCGTGCGGTTTGAAATCGTGCGGCAGGGCGTGATGATGTTCTTCGTCGTCATCCGTGTGAGACGCGGCATGGTTGTCGTGGCCGTGATCGTCATCGTGCAAAGCGGCGTTTAAGCCACTCGCTGACGCGGGCGGTACTGACAGTTCGTCGTGAAATCGCTCCTTGCCCCAAAACGTCATGACCATCATTCGGGTCATATAGATCGCGGTCAGGACCGCGGTGAAAACTGCAACGACCCACAGAATTTCATTGCCCGGAAACGGCCCGCCGGGAAAATAATTGTCGGCGGCGAATGTCTTGTAAAGAATTTCGTCCTTCGAGAAAAATCCGGCCCAAATCGGAATTCCGCAGATCGCCAGCCAGCCCATCGCCATTGTGATGAACGTGATCGGCATGTGCTTTTTCAGGCCGCCCATTTTCCGCATGTCCTGTTCGTGGTGCATTCCGTGAATGACCGATCCCGAACCGAGAAAAAGCAGGGCCTTGAAAAATGCGTGCGTCATTACGTGAAAGATCGCGACGACATACGCGCCGACACCGGCCGCGAGGAACATAAATCCGAGCTGCGAGACTGTCGAATAAGCGAGAACCTTTTTGATGTCGTTCTGGCCGATTGCGATCGTTGCTGCGAACAATGCAGTCGCCGCACCGATCACCGCGACGATCCACATTGCGGTTGGCGAAAATTGATAGATCGCGTTCGAGCGAACAACGAGATAAACACCAGCCGTAACCATTGTCGCTGCGTGGATCAAGGCCGAAACCGGAGTCGGGCCGGCCATCGCGTCCGGCAGCCACGTAAGCAGCGGGATCTGAGCAGATTTACCGGTTGCACCGATAAACATCAAAACCGCAACGGATGTCAGGCCGCCGGCGACCACCGCTCCCCAAGTGAACGGATCGGCCGACATTGTGTTAACAACGGTCGTGAAAACGCTGTTCACCTGTTCGCCATCGACCGTCTTATCAAAAAACGAGATCGAGCCGGTCAGCGTAAAGATGAGAAACATTCCCATCAACACGCCCCAGTCACCGATGCGGTTCATTACGAACGCTTTCTTTGCGGCTTCGCGAGCTTCGTCTTTTTTCAGGTAATAGCCGATCAGCAGGTATGAGCAAAGCCCGACGCCTTCCCAACCAACGAACATCAGCAAGTAATTGTCCGCAAGCACAAGCGTCAGCATCGCAAACATGAACAAATTTAGATACGCGAAAAACCGGTAAAACCCGCTGTCGCCACGCATATAACCGACCGCAAAAATATGGATCAGCAGCCCGACGAACGTGACAAAACAAGCATAAATTCCGCTCAATCGATCCATGCCGAGCGCAAAATCCGCACGAAAACCGCCGACATTTATCCACATCCAGATGTGGTCGAGAACAACAGGACTGCCTTCGCGCAATGCACCGACATGCGGGGTTCCGATGCCGAACGCGATCATGAATGCGACGATAGTCGAAATCGCGATCGCTCCGCATGCGACCACGGCGCTAAATGTCTCGCTATACGGTTTATCCTTCAAATACCCGCCGATCAGCCAGTTAATAACAGCACCGGCAAGCGGGGCAAAAATGATCAGACTTAAAAGATTGTTTTCAGTCATTAC
>CAZSEL010000054.1:0-28673 GCA_964605905.1 uncultured Chloracidobacterium sp.
GGCCCGTGTTTCCGCCTTCTTTCTCTTGCCCTTCTTCCGTTCTTTAGCTCCATCAGCGAGCGGTTCGAGTTTGTCGCCGTCAACATACCGCTCGATGATCGCGAGCAAGGCAGATCGCAGAAACGTCGCACCCGAACGATCGGCTCCGCCGAGAAACTCGATCTTTCCGGCAGCCTGGCTCTGGTCGGATACGATCTTGTTCGCATCGATCTCCATCACCGTGCCAATTCCCTGACACCGCTTGCACGCGCCGAATGCCGAGTTGAAAGAAAACGAACGCGGCTCAAGCTGAGCGATATTTATCCCGCAATCGACGCACGCCATACGCTCGGAATAGAGCGTTTCATCGCCGTCAACAACCGAAACAAGCGTCGAGCCGCCTGTCAATTTCAATGCCGTCCTGACCGATTCCGTCAGCCGCTCCTCGACGCCTTTCTTGACCATCAACCGATCGACAACGACCTCAATGGTGTGGTTCTTCCGCTTGTCGAGCAGTATCTCTTCGTCAAGCTGTCGCATCTCGCCGTCGATGCGGGCACGAACGAACCCGTCCTTGTTCAACTTTTCAAGCTCTTTCTTGAATTCGCCTTTTCGACCGCGAACTATCGGCGCCAGCACCATCACGCGTTCGCCCTCAGGCAGCGTCATTATTCCGCCGACGATATTTTCAACCGATTGCCGCGTTATCGGCGCTCCGCAATTATGACAATGCGGCTGGCCGATGGACGAAAACAGCAGTCGCAGATAATCGTAAATTTCCGTAACCGTCCCGACCGTCGAGCGAGGTGAGCGCGAAACCGTTTTCTGCTCGATCGAAATTGCCGGACTCAATCCTTCGATCGAATCGACATCCGGTTTTTCAAGCTGATCCAGAAACTGGCGGGCATAAGCCGAGAGAGATTCGACATACCGCCGCTGTCCCTCAGCATAGATCGTGTCAAAAGCAAGGCTGGATTTTCCCGAACCCGACAGGCCCGTGATAACCGTCAGCTTGTCGCGCGGTATTTCGACATCTATATTTTTTAGATTATGCTGGCGTGCCCCGCGGACGGTTATCTGCTTGATGCTCATTACGGTGTAAAACTGCGTGTATAGCCGAAACGAGTATTTTAGCAAATCGCGATAATTCGACAAAATAGCTCGAAAAAGCATATTATTGTATAATATTTCTTGCCATATGATGGCATAATTTAATATACTCAATGTATGTCGATGACCACATTAAACATTTCACTTCCCGAAAGGATGCGTGGCTTTGTTGAGGAAAAGATCGCTCGCGGCGGATACGGGACGATCAGCGAATACGTTCGCGAGCTGATCCGTAATGACGAACAAACTGAACAAAGACAGTTTGAAAGACTGATCGCTGAAGCCTATGAAAGCGGGCCTGCCGTGCCATTTACAAAGGAGGATCTGGAGTCAATGCGCTCCGAAACCCATCGTCGAATCGCCGCACGCAAAAAACGCAAATGAATGTAACCCGACATTCGCAAACGTATGACGATATAGTTGAGATCGCATCGTACCTCGGAGCCGAGAACCCGTCCGTTGCAGATCGATTTTATGAATCTGTTGAAAAAACACTAAATGCTCTAGGTAAAACGCCTAGGCTCGGCACCCCAAGAGTTTCAGAAAACGGTGAGATATATCGAATTTGGTTTGTGGTCGGATTCGGAAACATCCTTATACTTTACAAGGAAGTTCCGGACGGGTTAGTGATTCTTCGTGTGATCCATTCCGCTCAGGACTACAATAGATTTATCTGAATCAACATCAGCAAATCACCTCATCTTCCCTTTATCAGCCTAGCTTTTCATTCACAAACGTAAATATTGCAGTCGCGATGCTGACGACGATAAATGTTGCGATCGCCCGCCAGACTGCGTCGGATTCGGTGAACTTCCAGATGGCGAGAATGCATAGGACAGTGCAAACGACAAGCGAAATTGTTATCACGACAAACGCGATCCAGCGGACGAGTTGCGGATTTACGACGCCTTTGGCTTTAAACTTCTGCTCTTTTTAGTTCGACGACGACATCGGGCTCGGTTTGCATTTGTGCATTATAGCAGATTGAAAACGGCCCAGAGAGAAACCACCGAGATCACGATCCACAGCAGAACACCCTGTAGCAGGGCCATGTAGCCAAATTTCTTCAGCGTCTCGCGCGATAGGCTCGCCCCGATTAGAAACAGGGTTACGGTCATTCCGGCCTTAGCTAGATTTACAAGCGAATCGAAAATGCTCGGCAGTACCCACGGCGGAGCGTAGCTTCTTACTGCCGCCGCCGCGATGAAAAGAAAAATAAACCACGGCACCGCGATCTTGGCCTTGCTTCCCTTTTCGGCGTTTCGATAAATGTATGCAAACAGCAGTGCGACCGGTGCTATCCACAACGCCCTCGCGAGTTTAACCGTCGTCGCAATCGCCATCGCCTCGGGCCCATAAGTTTGCGAGGCTCCGACCACCGAACTCGTGTCGTGAATGGCAATTGCCGACCAAACGCCGAACTGGCCCTGCGTCATATCGAGTGCGTGGCCGATGATCGGAAAGACGAAAAGTGCCACCGAGTTCAGGACAAAAACCGTCCCTAACGCAACCGATATCTCATCACTCTCGGCATTGATCGCCGGAGCAACTGCACCGATAGCGCTTCCGCCGCAAATTGCCGTACCTGACGAGATCAACGTCGAAGTTCTGTCCGTCACCTTCAGCAATCGCCCGAGAAAATATCCGAGTATCAGCGTTCCAAAGATCGTGGCGATGGTAAATAAAATACCGTTCTTCCCGGCGTCATAAATCGCCGAAAGATTCATTCCAAAACCCAGCAAGACCACAGAAAATTGTAGCAGGTATTTAGTAAATTTTCCTTCCAGTTGTGGAAACGGATTGCCAAACGAAAAAGCAACCATCAACCCGACAGCTAACGCAACCGGCGGCGAACCGTAGGGCGACAGGCAGAAAATTATCAGCAATAGAAAGACTGCTTTTTGCCAGGACATAAAGAACAAAAGTAAAAAGTAAAAAGTAAAAAGGCAAAACGAAAAATCGGAAAATACTCAATTCGCATTAAATTTGCCACGCTGCGAACCGTATGACTTTTACTTTTTGCCTTTTTACTTTTGCCTTTTTACTTGGCCCGGCCTTGGTTCGCGACAGCTTCCTGTGCGGCCTTGATCGCGTCCTGATCGCCGAGAAAGTAGCTTTTCGTCGGTTTTAAGTTTTCATCCAGCTCGTAAACCAGTGGAATGCCAGTTGGAATATTTCGGTTGATGATGTCTTCGTCAGATATGGTGTCGAGATATTTGACCAACGCACGAAGCGAATTTCCGTGAGCCGCGATCAAAAGACGTTTTCCAGCGGCGATCTTTGGCGCGATCTCTGACTGGTAATAAGGCACAACGCGTTCGACCGTTTGCTTCAATGCTTCGGAACGCGGAAACATCTCAGGCTTGATACCGGAATATCGCGGATCGCTGCCAAGCCATCGCTCGTCCGATTCTTCCAACAAAGTCGGCAAAATATCGTAGCTCCGCCGCCACACAAGCACCTGTTCTTCACCGTATTGTGCGGCCGTTTCGGCTTTGTTCAATCCCTCAAGCCCGCCGTAATGCCGCTCATTCAACAGCCACGATTTCGTCTCCGGTATCCACATCAGATCCATCTCGTCGAGCACGATCCAAAGCGTGCGTATCGCGCGTTTCAGAACCGACGTGTACGCTTCATCAAAAACATAACCCTCGGCCTTCAACAACTGTCCCGCGGCCTTCGCCTCTTCCCTTCCCTTCTCAGAAAGATCGACATCCTTCCAACCCGTAAAGCGATTTTCCTTGTTCCATTGACTTTCGCCGTGGCGAATTAATACTAGTTTATGCATATGTGTATTGCAGGCTGTTAGCCTGCATCAGCGACAGGCTGACAGCCTGTCGTACATCAATTATTCAATAATTTCTTTACTTCGCCAACAAGATAGAGCGAGCCCGTTACGAGAACAAGTTCTGCCGAACCCGCCGCGTTCACTGCTTCTTCAACCGAATTGGTGAGAACAATATTCTCACGTTTGCAATTCTTCGGCACGAATTCCAAAAGCTCCTCCGCCGTCATCGCTCTCGAATTAGACGGCCGCGTGAGAATCAGTCGTTCCGCTCTCGGCCAAAGAATTTCCGCGATCCCGCTTACATCTTTTTCTTTCATCGCGCCGAAAATCATCGTGATCGGCTTGTCCACGAATTCGTCAAGGTAAGCAACGAGTGCCTCTGCACCGGCGGTGTTGTGTGCTCCGTCCAGCAGAAAATTGCCGACGTATTCGAGCCTGCCCGGATGACAGGCCGCTTTTATGCCTTCAACAATCCGGAACTCCATTTCATCGTCCAAATGCCAGAAAAAGCCGTGATACATCAGTGCTTCTGCTATCTGAATGGCAGTCTGCGCATTTTCGATTTGGTGATGTCCTTTGAGACCTAAACGAACACCATGAAAGACATGAAGAGTCAGGCTCGCTTCAACCGTGTCGTCTTCGTTCGGCAGTAAGCACCATGGGTTATATCCATCATTGATAGGCTGAATACCGAATTCGCGACACCGGTTGCGGAGGATTGCCATAACTGGTCTCGATTGACGTCCGATCACAACATCCTCTGTTTCTTCCGTAATGATCGCTGCCTTCTCCGCCGCGATCTCTTCGATCGTTTCGCCTAAATATTCCTGATGATCTAACGCTATCTGCGTAATTGCGCATACCTCGGCGTTAGCAGCGGTCGTTGCGTCGAGCCTGCCGCCTAAGCCCGTTTCGAGGATTGCGAGTTCAACACGGTCCTCGGCAAATGCAACCAAAGCAATCCCCGTCACCTGTTCGAAAAACGTCGGAAGATAAGTAAGCTCGCCGTCAGCCAAAAGAGTTTCTGCTTTCTCACGAACCAGCGTTGCGAGCCGGGCAAATTCATGTTCACTAATATCAACACCATCGATCTTTATTCGTTCGGTGATCGAAACCAAATGCGGCGATGTATAAAGCCCGGTCTTTATCCCGGCCCGAACGCAGATCGAATCGAGAAACGCGCATACCGAGCCTTTGCCGTTCGTCCCGGCAACCTGTACTTTCTTATAGTTTTTCTGCGGATCACCGAGAGCGGCAAGCAGCGTGCGGATATTCTCAAGCCCAAGCTTCATCGCCTCGACCTCATTGCCGAGCGAATATAGATAGCTTTCGGCTTCAGAGAAGTTCACTACGTTCCAGCCAGAAGACGGCGATGGTAATTGATCTGCCCGAGATGGTAATTGAGATGTGTTGTCAGATGGACGAGAAAGAATTCGGTCGTCATCGGATGGCCGAAAACCTCTATCGGGTAAGTTTTTGCTAGGTCTGCATCAGTGAGCTTTTCGAGGGTTGATTTGACAATCGTTGCAGTCGCGTCGATCTCAGTCAGCAATTCGTTTCGCGTAACGCCGTCGGTCGAAAACTCAGCGTCACGGTCGCGAATAAAACCGGAATTTCCCAAAACCGCTCCGATAAAATGCTTTAGATTACCGATCAGATGCAGCGTCAGGTTCCCGGCAGAATTTGTTATATCGCCGCTCGTTTTCCAAAGATCGGCTTCGTTGGAATACTGTTCCATCTCGGCTTTCAGTTTGTCGAGATCGCGTTCATAAAGTTGTATTAAAACACCTGTCAGCATATTTAAATGTACGACTGGTTGTCAGCCTGTCGCTAGAACAGACTAACAGTCTGTTCTACTTTTTCATCATAAAATCGAGCATCCGAACGATCGTTTCTTTCATTTCGCGGCGGTCGACGACCATATCGACCATTCCGTGTTCGAGCAAAAATTCGCTGCGTTGAAAGCCTTTTGGCAGTTTTTGGCGAATGGTCTGTTCGATCACACGCGGGCCGGCGAAGCCGATCAATGCTTTTGGTTCGGCGAGAATGACGTCGCCGAGCATTGCAAAACTTGCGGTCACACCGCCGGTCGTCGGATCGGTCAAAACCGAGATGAACGGCAGTTTAGCTTCGTGTAAAAACGAAAGTGCGGCCGAGATCTTACCCATCTGCATCAGGCTTAGCGTGCCTTCCTGCATACGCGCTCCGCCCGACGCCGAAAACACAATAACTGCGCCTTTGTTTTCCAAAGCTCTTTCGATCAGCCGCGTTATCTTTTCGCCGACCGCCGAACCCATCGAACCGCCGATAAACGACATATCCATCGCACCGGCATAAACCTGATGACTGCCGACCTTACCGCCGCCGGACACTATCGCCTCGGGCAAACCCGAAGATTCCTTAGCCGCCTCGATCCGGTCCTTGTACGGCTTTGTATCGACAAACCCGAGCGGGTCGGTGGACATCACCTCTTCGTCGAGTTTTTCATACTTGCCGTCGTCAAAAAGATTATCGAGCCGTAGCCTCGAGGAAAATCGAAAATGGTAATTGCAGTGGGAACAAACCTGCAGCGACTCGATCAATTCACCCTTATAAAGCGGATTGTCGCAATCGGGACATTTTACAAATATGCCAGACGTGTTGACGTTACGTTCTTCGTCGTTCGGACTACTTTCGGTGTCGATCTTTGGTTTGTCGCGTTTGAACCAGGCCATAGTGCAGTTGTCGGTTGTCAGTGGCGGATAACTTTCAGATTGTAAAGGTTAGCACACCGCTTCGGCTGCAAAAACCTTTGCAACTAGCTTTCGGTTATCCGCTTTACACTTTTCACTATCCGTTACCAGGAAAATAAATGCCGCTCTATTTCAAAACTGCCAGCATTTCATTATGTATCCGGCCGTTGCTGGCACAGATCGGCGGGCTGTAAATGCTAAACGCGGAGCCGTCGTAATTCGTCACCCAACCACCGGCTTCCTCGATCAACAGCTTTCCGGCGGCCATATCCCAAGCGTTTAAGCCCTCTTCCCAAAAGCCGTCGAATCTGCCACAAGCGACATACGCCATATCGATCGCCGCCGAACCATCGCGCCGCACGCCGCGTGAATTGAGCAGGAATTGCGTAAGATGTCGGGCAAAATCTTCGCGGCGTTTGAAGTCGTATGGAAAGCCCGTGACGATCAGCGAATCGCCAAGATTCTCGGCCGCAGAAACGCGGATCGGTTTGCCGTTAAGCGTCGCTCCGCTGCCTTTTTCAGCAGCAAACAATTCATCGCGAGTCGGGTCAAACGTCACGCCGATAACGATCTCGCCGTCGTGTTCGAGCGCGATCGTAACGGCAAAACACGGATAACCGTGAGCATAATTCGTCGTCCCGTCAAGCGGATCGATTATCCATTTCCAGGTGTTGTCGCCGCCAATTATAACGGCCTCACCGGCCTCTTCCGCGAGTATCGAATGCCGCGGCTGATACGACTTTATCCGCTCGATTATCATCGCCTCGGACGCTAAGTCAGCCTCGGTGACAAGATTAATATCCCCTTTTTTCGTAACCGTTATCCGGCCGAATTTTTCAAGCAGAATCTGTCCGGCATCTCGCGCCGTTTCAATCGCAAAATTGAGCATGAGTTACATTTAGCCACAGAGTGCACAGAGAAGAAAATAGGCCACGGATCAACACAGATAAAACGGATAAGAAATCGGAGGTTTCATAGTTTGCCTATTCTTATCCGTGAATATCTGTGTTAATCCGTGGCAAAAACTCTGTGTGCTCTGTGGCTAACCTATTTCAGTATCGCGAATATCTCAGTTTGATGCGGGTGCGTGACGATCACATTTGTTCCGTCGATGTAAACATCGATCTCTGATCGGACGCCAAATTTTCCGGCGAAATATATTCCAGGCTCGATCGAGAAACCTGTTCCGGGGATGAGCCGTCGCGAATCGCGCGTTTCAAGATTGTCGATATTCGCGCCGTTTCCGTGGCCGTCTTCGCCTATCGAATGTCCGGTGCGATGCAGAAATTCGTCGGCGTAACCGGCCTTGCGAATCACTCCGCGTGAAACATCATCGGCCTGAGCACCGGTGATCGGTTTGCCGGTTTTGAATGCTTCGCGAATAGCGTTTAAGGCCGATTGCTGGGCCTCGAAAACAATGTTCCAAATTTTTGTGTATTCTTCCGGTACGGTCTCACCGACATAGCCCATCCACGTCAGATCGGCAGCCGGAGCTTTCGGTTTTTTGACCTTTGTCACCGTATCGATCAGCACCAGATCACCGCGTTTTATCGGCGCTCCTTTGCCTGCACGCGGAAAATAATGCGGCGACGCGGCATTCGCGTTTACGGCAACGATCATAGGCGAAGGGTTCATTCCCTCTTCGTCGTACCGCTTCATCATAAACGCCTGAACGTCGTTCTCAGTCGTCGGAATGTCGGCATTGATTCGCCGCTTGATCTCACCAAAGGTCTCGATGATGATCTTCTGCATCTTCGTCGCCGCTTCCGTCTGCATCGCAAGCTGCTCCGGCGTCCAAACCGCCTCGAACTGCTGCACCAGATCCGCACTCGAATCGATAGTCACGCCGATCTTCCGAACCATCTCGATCGTCCCTGCATCGACGCGCGCGATGTACGGAATATCGTTGTTCGGCGAATACTGCATCGCGATTCGGAACTTCCCTTTCGGCTTCCCCGCCGCAAACATCGCATTCCCGACCTGGCTCTGCAACAACTGCCATTCGCGATAAATGAGCTTTTTGCCCGGCAGCGAATCAAGCTGCCCCGGCTCGATAGCGTGAACCACCTTTACCGGCTCGCCCTGTTTCGGAATAAAATAAAACCACCGCCGCGAACCGCCAAGCCGCTCCGTCTTCAATATCCGCGGTGTCAAAATATCGCTCCCGCGAAAATCGTAAAACAACCATCCGTCAAAACCCTGTTGCACAAGAGCCTTTTGGATCTCGGCAACGCGCGTTTCCTGTTCGGTTTGCGCAAATAGCGATGTCGCAAACAACGCTGTGATAATAAATAGAATATAAAGCGTTTTCATAATGGAATTGAGCAGAGACTGGAACGCAAGCATCTCCGTCTATTTCTTATTTTCTTCTTTCGTGTGTTTCGTGGATAGATCGTTTTTTCTTATCCACGAATCACACGAAACAAATCAACAAGCAAATCAGATTGATCAATTTTTCGAAAAGTGCCGCTCGCTCAACCGCAAAAATTCCTGAACCTGTTTGTCCCAATACGGCCACGTATGTCCACCGGGTAGTTGGCGGAATTCGTGCGGGACTTGTTTTTCAACGAGCAGGTCGATGAAGTCGCGATTGTTCTGAAACAGAAAATCTTCGCTGCCGCAGTCGATGTAAAGAAACGGCAATGCCTTTGTTTTTTCGGGCGTGATCTCGCGGACCATCTTGAAGATGTCGTTTGCCTTTCGCGTCTCACTATCAGCCGCGCCGAAAATTACGCCGAGCGATTTCATCGACGCCTCGCCACGACCCGATGCTGGAAAGCTCGCCGCACCCAATGCACCGCTAAAACTGCCCGCGAGCGAAAACATCTCAGGATATTTCATCCCAAACTTCAACGCCCCATAACCGCCCATCGAAAGCCCCGCGATCGCACGTTTGTCGCGTGTTGCAAGCGTCCGCAATTTGCCATCGATTTCCGAGATCAGTTCCTTGACTATGTAGCTTTCGTATTTATCGTTCGCGTTCGTCGCTCCGTCCGTGTACCAACCGTCTTCTCCCTCGGCGGTTATGATAATTGTGTTGTGCTGCAAGGCGTAATCAGTGAGCTTCGTTCGGAGCGGCCAGTTGTCGTAGTGTCCGCTGAGTCCGTGCAACAGGTAAATTACCGGGTACCGAACAGACTTATTGGTTGAAAAGCTGTATCCGTCCGGAAACACAACATAATAGGGCATTGCTCGGGCCATCAGCTTGCTGTCGAGCTTGTATTCAACGGTGTTCCTCAGGACCTTCATTGTCGGGGACTGCGCGGACGCATTCGCGGCACAAAGGAACAGGATCAAACATCCGATATTCAGTAAATACTTCATTTTCATGACCGATTCGCTCATTGAATTAGATGTATATTTCATTTTAAAGTTTCATCTTCTCCGCAAAGAACTCTTTAGCGTATTTCGTGTATTTCGCGGTTTTTGACCTAGCTCTCGGTCTTATGGATCGACCTCATTCGCTGGCGTGCCTTCTTTGACCGCCTGATCGTCGGTTTGCGGGTCAGGCTTGAGCCGGCCCACTCGGAAACTTGTTTGAACGGATGCCATTCAAAGCTTTCGAGCGGCAGAACCTCGCTTGAGGCGTCGCGGAGTTTCAGCGTGCTGAACGCGACAAAAAAGATCGCGAGGTTAAATAACGCTCCGCCGGTTATCACCATCCAGCCCGGAGCAAGCCCGACCTGCGCACGGTTAAAAAATATCTCCCAAAACCGCTCGCGGTCGAGCACAGAAACCGTCGGTATCGGGGACGGGTGAATATAAACCTTCAGCGCCCACGACAGAGCGAGCAGCATAAATATCCAAAGATAATTGGCCCGCAAGCGTCGGCCGATGGCCTCCCATTCGCTGATCGTAAAGTGAGGGCTTATAAGGTCGGCCGATATATGGTCGGCCCATTCCTTGTCCGGCGGTAATGTCTGATGCGACAGCATCGGTGCAAAATAGCCGGTCTCAAGCACGCGCACGCGGTTTGCCCAAACCTCGTAATAACGGTAACGCCGGGCTTCCATAAACAGGAAGATCGAAACAAGGATCGTATTAATCGGTATCGCAAAGTGCGGATTGTCCGGCGAGCTAAACACGAACGAAAGCGTCGCACCGGCAGTGATGACGGCCCAGTTCGTCGTCGCGTCAAGCCGGCTGCGCCAGACGTTCGAACGCGAAACCTCACCGCGATAGAAATGTACCATCGCCGTGTTGAACTCGGCTGGCTGCAGTCTTTGCGGAATACTGACCGGCGCGGTGCGCGGTTTGAGGTTGCGCTTGCGAACCTCCTCGGCAAACGCCTTAAAGGAATCGGGAACCGCGGTTATGTGGATGTCTTCGTCGGCCGTTTTTGTGCCCAATCGAACATCGTTATTCATATTGCTGCTGCGGGTTGCACGCGTGCGGAGAGCGGCCTGTTGGCCGTCGCTTAAATAATAGGATTACCACTTCCGCAATTTGGATGCAAGAATTTCAGCAATTTAATAAGTTCTGCTTGGCTTTCCTTTGCGGACTTTGCGACTTTGCGTGAAACGTCTTTCTCACGCAAAGTCGCCAAGATCGCAAAGAAGAATTTCATAAACTACAGGAAAAACCTTTAGAATCCAATCTTGATAATGCAAACAGACCAACACTGGATGAATCGCGCGATCGAGCAGGCTATTGCCGCCGCCGCGATCGGCGAAGTGCCGGTCGGTGCAGTCATCGTCGATGCCGATGGCCGCGAACTCGCCGCCGCGTCCAACCGAACGATCATCGACAGCGACCCGACCGGCCACGCCGAGATCATCGCTCTCCGCCTTGCGGCCAAAACCGTCGGCAACTATCGCCTTGTCGGCACCACCGTTTACACAACCATCGAACCATGCGCGATGTGCGCCGGAGCTTTGGTAAATGCCCGCGTTTCCCGGCTTGTTTTCGGTGCCCACGATCTTCGCTTCGGCGCCGTCGAGACGCATTTTCAGCTTTGCACCAGCGAAAAACTCAATCACCGCATCGAGATCACATCCGGCGTCCTCGAACCCGAATGCCGCCAGTTGATGCAGGATTTCTTTCGCTCTTGCCGGTAATTCCCGCAAAAACGGTTTACTTTTTTCGCGTTTGGTGCTATCTTCGCCTCATTCGAAAAAAACTTGTAGTTGTTCGGGCCTCGTTTCCGGGAAACGGCAATTGAATACCATAAATGAGGAGTAAACAATGAAGAGCTTTCTTTCAATCGCAATTTTCGTTTCTGCTCTTGCCCTGGTTTCGCTCGACGCCCAGGCCGCGACTTTCGTCGTAAATACGACCGATGACACAGACGACGCGGCTCCCGGCGACGGCGTCTGCGCGACGGCGTCGGCAAATTGCTCATTTCGGGCCGCGCTCAGCGAAGCCAACGCCCTCGCCGGCGACGATATCATCACGATTCCGGCCGGAACCTATACTCAGACGCTCGTCGCGGCCAATGAAGACCTTAATGCCGGCGGCGATTGGGACATCCGAAGCAACGTAACGATCAACGGCGCCGGGGCCGTAACGACGATCCTCCAGGCCGCCGCGTCGCCCGCCACGGCGACGGAACGCGTGATCGAAGCCCTTTCTCCGAGTGTCGTCACGATGTCCGGCGTAACGCTTCGCCACGGTAACAAAACAGGGGCCGCGGCAGACGCCACTCGCGGCGGCGGAATACGCAATAACGGAACGCTGACGATGAATGACTGCATCGTCACGCTTAATCACGCCTCCGGGGCGGGCGGGATACGCAACGAGCGAGTGATCACGCTGAATAACGTTACCGTCAGCAACAATGGCTGCAACAACGGCGGCGCGACCTGCTTCGGGGGCGGCATGTACTCTGTGTCGTTCCCTCTTTCGACCGTCACGATCAATAACTCAACCTTCACCGGCAATACCTCGACCTCGCCCGGAGCAAACGGTGTCGGATCTGCCGCCGGGATGGGCATCGAAAGCCTCCAAGATTTCGGATTTAATCTCGTCATTACTGGCAGCACTTTTAGCAACAATCAAGGCATAGGCAACGGAACCGGCGGAAGCAGCGGCAACGGCATCCTGGTGCGGGGAACCTTCAACTCGACCGCGAATATTACAAACAGCTCGGTTACCGGAAATTTCGGCACAGGCGGCTCGTTTGAAGGCCAGGGGATCACCGTGTTAACGTCCTCAGCGGGGTGCATCACTGGGCAATTTAACAGCAGATTGGATGGCGTGACTGTCGATAGCAATACGGGCGGCGGCATTAGCCTTGTCGCGACCGGCTGCGCGCTGGGCGTCCAGATCGTGAAAAGCACGGTTTCCAACAATGATTCCGGCACAGTGGGCGGAGGCATCGCCGCTTTCCCCGGGAGCAGCGGCCTGATCCTTGGAGTCACCAACAGCACCATCAGCGGCAACACGGCCCCCACCAACGGCGGCGGCGTTTACGTTGATCCGACTTCGAGCTTCTCGTTGTTCAACCTAACTAATGTCACCGTTGCCGGCAATACCGCCGGCGGCCAAGGCGGCGGCATCGCGAGCGCCCCGGGTGTGCTCAGTCTTAAGAATTCGATCGTCGCAAATAACGCCGCTCCGACAGGGCCTGACATAGTGGGTTCGGTCAATTCGCAGGATTACAACCATTTCGGCAGCACCGCCGGGGCGACCATCGGTGGCACTACCACGAACAATGCGACCGGCGATCCCATGATCGGGCCGCTTGCAAATAACGGCGGCCCGACACAGACGCGCCTGCCCGCCGCCGGAAGCCCCGTGATCAATACCATCCCGAACGGCACGAACGACTGCGGAACCACGATAACAACCGATCAGCGCGGAGTTGCCCGCCCCGCTTCCGGTTCATGCGATAAAGGCTCTGTCGAACTGGCCGCCGCATCTGTTCCCGCTTACATCGCCGGTCAGATCCGAACACCCAGCGGCCGCGGCATCAGAAACGCCCTGGTTACCGTCTCGGGTGGAAATCTGCCCGCCCCGATAACGATCCAAACCGGCAACTTCGGCCTCTACCGTTTTGACGGGCTCGAGACCGGCCAGACGTACATGATATTGGTCGAAGGAAAACGCTTCACCTTCTCGCCTTCGACGCGGACGATCAATCTAACGGGCAATCTCGATAACGAGGATTTCATCTCGCAGAACGACTTGTAAATCGGAGCCCGGCAATCCGCAATCCACAATCCGCCCCAAAAGCGGCCGGGCGGATTGCGAATTTCAGATTCCGAGATTTCGAATCTCGGATCTGAGATTTGATCTGGAATCTGAAATCTAATCTGGAATCTGAAATCTGGAATTTGAAATTGGGCCTCGCCAACTTGAAATCGAATGCGAATAACCATTATCATTAAAGATTCGCTGCGGAGAGGTGCGAGAGTGGATGAATCGAGCAGTCTCGAAAACTGCCGTACCTTAACGGGTACCGTGGGTTCGAATCCCACCCTCTCCGCCATTTCAATTTTGGATTTGGGATTTTGGATTTCGGATTTGTCTTAAGCTGGTTCGTAGTCGCTGGATCGCTTTTCAGGAATTGTTTTTGCCGGAATTCTCGTCCACGCTTTTCAACAGAACAATCAGGAGGAAATTTTCTATGCCTTTGACAAAAAGGTTGTCTGCGGAATTTATCGGCACGCTTTGGCTCGTTTTGGGCGGCTGCGGCAGCGCCGTTTTGGCTCTCGCGTACCCGACCTATGGTATCCAGTTCTTCGGTGTCGCCCTCGCGTTCGGCCTCACGGTGTTGACCGGCGCTTACGCCCTCGGACATATTTCGGGAGCACATTTCAACCCGGCGGTCTCGATCGGCCTGTGGGCGGGAAAACGATTTCCGACCAATGAACTGCTGCCATACATAATCGCTCAGGTGCTTGGAGCACTCGCCGGAGCAGGCATCATCTATTTGATCGCCAGTGGGAAGTCGGGCTTCACGGTCGCGGGCGGATTTGCGGCCAACGGGTTTGGCGTGTCGCCCGGTTCACCGGGCAGTTATTCCGCCCTCGCTGCGTTTATCGCCGAGGTCGTGATGACCTTCTTTTTCCTGGTTGTCATTCTTGGCGCGACACACAAGCTCGCACCAAAAGGTTTTGCTCCGCTCGCGATCGGCCTTTGCCTAACGCTTATTCATCTGGTCACCATTCCGGTCACAAATACTTCCGTTAACCCGGCACGAAGCACCGGCCCGGCAGTTTTCGTGGCATTGATGGGCGGCAGTTGGGCTATCGAACAGCTATGGCTGTTCTGGGTCGCCCCGATACTTGGTGCGTTGCTCGCAGGTTTCTTCTACCTATGGCTTTCCGGCGATGAAGACGCACCTGTCACCGCTGACGCCGAAAGCGAAGCCGTAAATTGATAGAAATTAAATTGGCCCTTGTTTTCTCGCCGAGCGGAAAAGCTCTGCTTTTCCGCTCGGCCCCCAAAAACTCGCGGCTATGCCGCAACGGGCGGCGCAGCCGCAATTGGTTGGTGAGAACTTCCCGGAAAAGCAAAGCTTTTCCGCTCGGCGAGGCGGCATAGCCGTAGAAATGAAAAGTGACTTCAATTGAAAAGAGGCTTTCCGACAACCTCATTATCAGCAAAACTGTTGCCCAAATTTCGTCCCTAAACCGTACGGAGTATCTGCAATGACAAAGAATAACCAAAACCTCATAACCACCATCATCGGTCTTTCGCTCTTGCTTGGCGTGTCTCTTGGCTGCCGAGCGATCACAGAACGCCTCAAGGAAAATGCACAGGGCACGAACACGTCCGGCAGCGACGGCCCGACCTCGATCGGCAATACGCAGCCCGGATCCTCGTCGAGCGCACAGGGCGATCTTACGGAAAAGGCGAATCTCTACATCTCGAAATGCGTTAACCAATATTCGTCTTCGGTGATGAGCAGCTACCAGCGATATACGTCTTGGTTAAAAGATAAAAACGCCGGCCCGACCGGCCGCGAATCGCTCGTTTATGGCTTGTATGAAGTTCGCGGCGACGGTACCGATTGCGAAACCGCCGTCAAAGAGGCAAACGATGCCGCACCGGATATGCCGGGCATCGAGCAGTCCGCCGACAAATACGTGACCACCCTGAAAGAGGCCGCGAAACAGGTCCAAAACGTCTATGCCTATTACGATCAGGAAGACTACAAGGACGACGGATTTGCTAAGGGCAAGGCGTCGCACGCCGCACTGATCGCCGCTTTCGAAGCCTTTGACACGGTGAACAAAGAATTTTCTCTCGAAGTCGATAAGATCGAAGACGAGGTTGCCGCCAATCGGCTCGAAGAATATCGTGACGATCCGTCAAAGAAATTCGCATTCGCCGTCACCGATTTCAATATCAAGGCGAAAAAGGCTTTGGTGTATTCCTCGCGAACAGAATATTCGAGCCTAAGCGCCGACACTTTGCAGACGCACGTCGATCAGCTCGAACCGGCGATCACCGAAATGAAAAACGCCGGAACCGATAAATCGATGTCCAGCAGCTACACCAGCAACGGCGAAAATTTCGTCAAGGCCGTCAAGGACCTGATGCGTCGCGTCCGCGATAAAAAGCCGTTCAACTCGACCGAGGCAAGCTGGCTCGGAACCGGCGCCGGCTGGATGGTCGAGGGCTCGCCCGACAAGGTGGTTCACGAATATAACTCGTTAGTGCAATCGCGAAGTTTTCTACGGCTCTAGGTTTTGGTAACGTATTAGGGCAGGGAAAGGTGCAAGAGCGGTTGAATTGGCAGCATTGGAAATGCTGTGAACCTCAAAAGGGTTCCGTGGGTTCGAATCCCACCCTTTCCGCCAGAACTAAAGGAGAAAGGATGAGGGAGGAAGGATAAAGTTTTATCCTGACACCTCGTCCTTTTTTGACTACATTAGTCAGACTTTCTTAGTTCTACTTTTAGAAATGGATAACAACCTGAAAGCGAGAACGAAAGATTTTGCGATCCGAATCATCAGGCTTTACTCCTCGCTTCCCAAAACTACCGAGGCACAGGTCGTCGGGAATCAATTCCTTCGCTCCGGAACTTCCGTCGGCGCACACTAACCGCGAGTCGCAGTATGCAAAATCCGACGCTGATTTCATTTCAAAGATCGAAGGCGGATTGCAGGAACTCGAAGAAACCGCATACTGGCTCGAAATTTTAGAAGAGATGAATATCTTCAGCGCCGAAAAACTAGCCCCAATCAGACAGGAAACCGGCGAACTCACCGCAATCTTCGTCACAATCGTAAAAAAAGTTAAAG
The DNA here is from genome assembly GCA_964605905.1 of uncultured Chloracidobacterium sp. Classification (GTDB taxonomy): domain Bacteria; phylum Acidobacteriota; class Blastocatellia; order Pyrinomonadales; family Pyrinomonadaceae; genus OLB17. The sequence goes on from CAZSEL010000054.1 coordinate 16,803, forward strand.
CCCGCAAACAATAATTTTTTGCAGAGGCTCGAACAAGATTTCAAACGCAGTTTGAAATTCTTGCTTTCCTGACTTTATCCTTCATCCTTCATCCTTTATCCTTTAATTGGCTCCAGGCTCCGCACAAGGGCTGTGGTGTGAACTCCGCTAGGCGAGGAATCGAGCAACGGTAGCATTTTCACCCTGTGTTGCGGTTAAGTCTGGAGCCGCTAATTTTGTCAGAACCACCTTGCGTAAGCGGGTGGTTTTTATGTTTGTTCGGAAACTCGTCGGGTTTTGTCGCCAACGGCGACCGACATTAAAGCCTAGGGAGCAGCGAACGCGAGTGAGCGAATCCCCTAGGTAGGATCGTCAAGCGAAAACCGTCCCTGAAAGGGACGAACAAAAACCTATCTGTTCGTCGCTTTCAGCGACGGAAATGGTTTGCATCTTTACCTAGGGTTACGTTCGCAAGGCTCACTCCACCCTAGGCTTTAATGTTTGTCGTCCTTCCATCTGTGCAATAGTGTAGCACACACAAGTAGCCGGTGTCATCGGTTTTTGTCAGGTTGCCTCGGCAAGCGTTCATCTTATTCCTTCCGGTTCATCCCTCTCTGTGGTGGAGAATACTTCACACCACAGACCAGGTGATAAAGAATGAATAAAATGAACAAATGCAAATTTTCTTATCTGCTTCAATATGACGACCCGGTAACTGGAGGTGAACCGCAGCGGACTGAGGTGACGCAGGGCAAACGGCGACAAATAGCGGCACGCGGAGGTTTGAGGTATTACGTATAGAAGATCCGCACCTTTCGAGCGGCCCGCGGCGGAAACCACTGTTATCAAAGCCCAAAAACTATGTTATCTGAACCTCAAAAACGGTTATCTGAAGGCCAAAAATGCGTATCTGAGACCCAAATCTGAAGTTTTCCAGATAACGCCCAACCCGGGATCAACCTTGACACCCAGTTGTTATCGGACTTAATCTCATTTTCCTATGGGCTTTTTCGACAAATTATTCGGAACGAAACAACCTGCGTTCGAACTTGAACCGGTTTCGGAAATGATGGATGAAGATCGTTTTTGGCAGATGGTCTCGGATTCGATCGATGAATCGGGCAGCGAACAACAGGTTCAGGAAAGCTCCCTGATTACGGCTCTCGAAAAACTGTCACCCGCCGAGATCATTGGTTTTCGGCTCCGCACCGACAAACTGCTTCACGACACGTATAACTCCGAAATGTGGTGTGCGGGCTATATTATGAATGGTGGTTGCTCGGACGACGGGTTTGAATATTTTCGTCTGTGGATCATCTCTCGCGAACGCGATGTTTTCGAGAACGCCAAAGCAAACCCCGATTCGCTTGTCGATCAAGTGGACGAAGACACCGAATTCTACGATTTCGAATCACTCTGGTACGTCGCAAACACTGCCTTTGAGAAAAAGACCGGCAAAGACCTTTACAACTACATCAGCGACGACTTCAAATATCGCGAAGGAGCCTATCCCAATTTCGAATTCACCTGGGCCGAAGACAACGAAGATTCGATGAAAGCAATATGCCCAAACCTCTTCGAAAAATGCTGGGGCAAATGGCCAAGCCGCGATATTTTGGAATAGGTTCTGTTACTCATTCCAGATGGACTATTGAAAGAATCAAATTAAAACGAACACAATATATTGTGCACCAGAAACCGACATTGGTCAGATATTGATGTCGGCGGCTTTACACCGCAGGCGACCAACTATATTATTAGCGTGGGTATTTGCATTCGCAATGACTGGTTTAAGCTGACCACGATGGTCTTCCTTAGGCATTCATACGAATCGGCTATTGCCCCGGTGTTGAGACTGGTCATCCTGTTAGCAATTACCGTCTGCGGTTTGCAGAATGTAAACGTCAACAGCGTGAACTACCCTCAATTATCGATATCGGGTTGTGGGCACAGTCCACGCTTTGCCACCAAGAGTGAGAAACCTACTTTCGGCAAGGTGGAGCAGAGATTTTCAAAGTGTGGCGAGGTGCTGCCGCGATCCACGAAAACGACCGTTGCCTCTGTGAGTCAGCGTGCCGTTGATGGGACAGGCTGGAAAATGATGTTGAGTTTGATCGAGAAAGTTGTGAGGAGAAATATGGATCACGATTTGTTGTGCATTCGCAATGACTGGTTTACGCTGCCCACGATGGTCTTCCTTAGGCATTCATACTAATCGGCTATTGCCCCGGTGTTGAGACTGGTCATCCTGTTAGCAATTACCGTCTGCGGTTTGCATAATGTAATCGTCAACAGCGTGAACTACCCTCAATTTTTGCCCTTTATCCGATAATCACTCTAAGCCCCTACAGCTTAGCCGAAAGTAGGCGGGTACAATTTATGGTCACTCTTCTTGAGAAGGTTGCACGTCGCGCCAACCTTAATGGTTCGTGGAATTCCATCCGGCACAGAGCCACTTCTAAGGGCCTTGATCAGGTCACGATCTCTGATTTTTCTGATAGCCTTAGCATCCATCTCTCGCGAATCGGGAAAGAACTTCGGTCGAATCGCTACGAATTCGTAAAGTTACGAGGGCACGCGGTTCCGAAAGACGATGGAGAAATCCGCCCGCTTCGAATTCCAGCGGTGCGCGACAGGGTTGTTCAAAAGGCTATTCAACGGGTAATAGCACCTACCCTAAATCGACGATACAAGATCGATAACCCTGTTAGCTTCGCATATATAAAAAAGAAATCAGTTTTTAAGGCTGTCAAGCGTGTCCGAGATTTGTACAAAGCGGGTTATCGTTGGATATACGTTGCCGATATTAAGAAATTTTTCGACTCGATACCTCCTACAACTCTCCTTACCAAATTTATTTTTCCGGTTCTCGTCGACCATACAATTGACGATTTAATTCACCGAGCGCTCAGTACCGAGATTGGCAATATCGCCGAAATGAGCGCCGCAGGTTGGGAGGCGGATTTTTTGTCCGGCCAACTCGGAATCGCCCAAGGAGGTCTGTTGTCTCCTCTTTTTGCAAATGTTTATCTTCATCCGCTCGACAAGGCAATGATCGAAAGTGAGTTCGAGATGGTTCGATATGCTGACGACTTCGTAGTTATGTGTCGAACCGAGGATGATGCGAAACGGGCACATGCTCTCGCAAAAAATATTCTCGAGGGTGAGTTAAATCTGTCCCTTCACGATCTTGACAGCAAGAAAAGTAAGATCGAGAGATTCAACACTCTTGAATTTCTCGGAGTTAGATTCGAGGGCGAGTATGTTTTCCCAGGTTCAAAAGCTAATAGAAAGATGGTCCAAATTTTGAAGGAACTCCAGCGGCGAACTAAAGCGGGCACGGCTGTTGAGCACCTCACTGATCTTAGAAATCAAACACGAGCTTGGGGTTCATCCTACTTCTACACCAGCACGAACAAGGCGAGTTATGCAGGTCTAGACGAACACCTTGTAAGAACGGTTGAAAAACTGATGAGCCGATACGGCCTTGTTGCTCGAAAACGACCTTTAACTGCTAAGGATGTATCGAAACTAGGTGTTCCAAGTTTCTCGGAGTCCGTTATGGAAATGAGGACAAAAAAGAAACAGGATTTCTCAGACTTCTATGCTTAGACGGATTTGCCTTTCTACAATGAAATCCCTCGCGATCTGCAGACTTGTTTATCTCCACTTTATCCTTTCGCCTTTATCCTTTATTCTTTAGAGACATGTCTTATCAGGTTATAGCCCGGAAATGGAGGCCGCAGACTTTTGAGGAAGTTACGGGGCAGGAGCATATTACGCAGACGCTGCGTAATGCGATTGCGTTTGACCGGCTGCACCATGCTTATTTGTTTTCGGGAGCACGCGGCGTGGGTAAAACCACGTCGGCACGGCTGCTTGCAAAGGCACTTAACTGTCACAAAACAAAGGACAAACCCAACCTGACGCCATGTCGTGTCACTGATGCGGACGTTTGCCCGTCGTGTCTCGAAATTTCCGAAAGCCGCTCGATGGACGTGCTTGAGATCGACGCTGCCTCGCACACCGGCATCGACGATGTTCGCGACACAATTATCGAGAACATCAACGTAAACCCGGCCCGCGACCGCTACAAGGTCTTTATCATCGACGAGGTACATCAGCTGTCGAAAGCGGCGTTCAATGCCCTGCTCAAAACGCTCGAGGAACCGCCGCCGCGCGTTGTGTTTATCATGGCGACGACCGAACTGCACAAGGTTCCCGAGACCATTCTGTCACGCTGTCAGCAGTTCGAGTTTCGCACCATTCCGGTCGCCAGGATATTCGACCGCCTGCGGTTGATCGCCGATGCCGAAAAGATAAATATTGCGGACGCCGCCCTGCGTGAGATCGCCCGCTCGGGCGAGGGTTCGATGCGTGACGCGCAAAGTAATTTCGACCAGGTCATCAGCTTTTCCGGCGAAAAGATCGCGGTCGGCGATGTCGTTTCCGCACTCGGAATGGCGAGCGTCGAGATGCTGACCAAAGCTATCAGGGCCATTGCCGAACGCGATTCCAGCGTAATGCTCGATATTGTCGCCGATCTGGTCTCACGCGGTCAGGATATGCGTAATTTCTGCCGCGACCTGATGGCCGCCGTCCGCGACTTGACCGTTCAAAAGATCGCTCAGGCACCCGAACTTGCCGAAAGTTCGGCGATCGATATAGCAACGCTTCAATCACTTGCCGAGCAGTTTTCAGCATCGGACCTGATCCGCATTTTCCATTCGCTGGTCGAAACCGAAACACGGCTGAAAGAGGCTGTGCAGACGCGTTACACGCTTGAGATCGGGCTGGTAAAGCTGGTCGAAATGCGTCGGCTCGCGTCGATCGAAAACATTCTCGAACGCCTTGCCGCACTCGATGGCGGTTCGGCTGCCGTGCCACCAACGCCCACAAAAGCCGCGGCCGCACCAGCAGCTTCGGCACCGGTGGAACCCGCACCGCCGGTGCCGGCCATGCAAACTACACAGCCCGCTGCCAAAATCGCGGAAAAAAAAACTCTAATTTCTGAGGAACCGCTTGCGGACAATTGGCAGGAACGCGATCTGTCGTCCCTCGAACCGCCGGAATTCGTACCCGAATTCCCCGACGAGATCGCGATCGAACCCGCGCCGATCGCCACTGAGAAAAAATCTGCGGTCAATCTTGGGTTTCTTGAAAACACGCCCGACCGCCTGCCGCGGATCGCCTCCGAGGATCTAGAACACATCGACGACGAACGGCTCGATAACGCATTCGAATTGGCACTTTCCCGAACCGGCGATGATATGAAGCCCTTAAAAGGAGCAAGCGTGCTGTACCAATCGCTTGTTGCCGAAAAAACGTCAACCAACGGTTCGGGCGGCACCGCGACCGCTCCGGCTCGCGACCTTTCAGCATACGCCGCTCCCGTTCTCGAAATTGACAACGAAACGGTCGAGCTGCCCGTTTTATCAGGCGATCCGACCGAGGAAGAACTGATCGCGTATGCCAATGCCCACCCTGATGTTCGCCGCGTAATGCGGGTTTTCCGTGCAAAGGTCGTCTCGGTCACAAAGTAGCAGACGGAACCGCGAACGCATTTTTTTCGTATTTAAGGCTATACTGACACCAATGACCAAAACAGGCCGATTTATCACAATGCGATCGATCACGCTGTTGATCTGCCTGTTGGCCGTAATTTCAGGCGTGCGGGCACAAGACCCGGCCTGGTCGCAAAACGTCTCGCCGCTGCCAAAACCAAAAGGGCCGGTCGGTGATTACGCCGAGGTGATCGACGCCACAACCGAGGCAAGCCTCGATCAGAAACTCCGTGATTTCTTTGACAGGACAGGCGTGCCGCTCTCGGTCGCAACCGTTAAAACGACCGGCGACCGCGACATTTTTGACTATTCACTCGCCGTCTATCGCGGCTGGGGCATCGGCACGTCAGAGGATGATAATCCGGGCCTGCTGCTGCTCATCGCGACCGATGACCGTAAATATTTCACTCAAGTCAGCAAAGACCTTGAGGACGAGCTGCCAGACGGCATCGCCGGCAGCCTGCAGCGGCAATACCTTGTGCCCGAATTTCGCAAAGGCAACTACGGCAAAGGCATCTCAGACACCGTCGATGCCTACATTGCCAGGATCGAACAAAAAACCAGCGGCTTCGCGCCGCCGCCACCCGCCGGGACAACGCAGGACGAATCAGGATCGCCATCGCTTTTCAGCATATTTTGCTGCCTTGCCGTGATACTCTTTATCATCTTGTTGGTATGGTCGAACCGGAATTCCGGCGGTAAATCAAAGGGCGACCAAGATCGTTGGGGTGGTGGCGGTGGTGGAATTGCGGACATATTGCCGTGGATAATACTTAGCGGCGGCAGCGGCGGATCGTCATCGGGCAGCAGTTGGGGTGGCAGCAGTGACTGGGGTTCGGGCGGCGGTTTTGGTGGCGGTGGCGGAGACTGGGGTGGATTCGGCGGCGGCGGCGATGCAGGCGGCGGCGGAGCTGGCGGAGGTTGGTAGAATTCGTTCGTGGTTGGTCGTTCGTTGATCGTTGATGGATCAAAGAACAACAAACTACGAACAACGAACAACGAACTACAGATGCAGCATCAATTTTCAGCGATAATCGACGATCTTAGATCGACACACGGACGGAATCTCGTCTCAGTGACACTTTACGGCTCGGCGGCGGCAGGCGATTTTATACCGCGCCATTCGGATTATAATTTGCTGATCGCCCTGGACAAGATCACGCCAAAAGAGCTTCGTCAGGCACATGCCTGCGTTCGCGAATGGCATAAAATGGGTCATCCTGTGCCGGCCTATTTCACGGTGTCCGAGCTAAAGAACGCCGCCGATGTTTTTCCGATCGAGTTTCATCAGATGCAGGAAGCTCATAAGGTGCTCTACGGCAAGGACGTTCTCGCGGGACTCAAAATATCCGACCGATTTTTGCGTCACCAAGCGGAATACGAACTTCGCAGCAAGCTGCTATTGCTCAGACGCCAGTACATTCCCGCATCGGCGTCAGTCGAGGGATTAGTAAAGCTGATGGCCGAAAGCCTTTCAAGTTTTGCCGCGGTCTTTCGTGCCGTGTTGATCTTGAATAACGAAGGCCCGCCGATCAAAAAAAATGAGATAGTCGCGCTGACCGTTCAAAAGCTGGGACTTGACGGTTCGGCCTTTGAAAAGATATTTAACATTCGCGAGGATAATTTTGCCACGCCGCTCGACGCGGTTGGGGCGAACAATCTTTTTGCCGAATACATGGAACAGATCGAACGTGTTATCGATTCGGTAGATGCGGTTGGCAATTCGTAGAACAGACCAGAAAATCTGTCGTACACTGGGAAAGGAGAAAACATTATGAAACGAGCATTGTTATTGTCGGTAGCGCTTTTGGCGGCATTCGGATTCAGCGGCTGCAGTTATAACGAGCTGACCGCCAAACAGCAGAACGTAAAGGGAAAATGGTCAGCGGTGGAAAGCTCAATGCAGCGACGTGCGGACCTGATTCCAAATCTGGTCGAGACGGCAAAGATGTCGGGCGTGCAGGAACAGGAAGTTTTTGGCCAGATCGCCGAAGCACGTTCGCGTTTACTGAACGCTCAAGCCGCTCCGGGACAGGCCGAGGGCGGTGACAAAACACCGGAACAACGGCAGGCCGTGATCGAGGCCAACAACAGTTTCGGCGGAACGATCGGCCGTTTGTTAAGTTTGCAGGAACAATATCCAGTGCTGCGTTCGAGCGAGGCGTTTATGAAGGTTCAGGATGAGCTTTCAGGCACAGAGAACAGGCTGAATACCGCCCGGATCGACTACGGCGATGCCGTTACGGATTACAACACAACGCGGAATTCTTTTCCGGCAGTGCTTACATCTGGATTGCTTGGATTCAAGGAAGAGCCGTTCTTTGAAGCAGAGCCAGGTGCAAGATCGGCACCTCAAATCGGCGATGCAAACTCGCTCCGTCGAACACAGCCCGCGGCGCCCGCGAACACCGCACCTTAAAACATAACCGCGAAATACGCAGAACACGCTAAACTGCCTTTTATTTAGCGATTTTCGCGTATTTCGCAGTTGATCTTTCCTAAAATCCGCGAGAGTTGCACATTGAACAATGATCGCAAGGCTTACCGTTCGGCTCGAACGAGCAGGCCTTTTCTTTGTTCACGCCGGCAAATATCTGATCGGCAATGGCCTCGGCGATTGAGAATTTTTCAAGACTGGGATGTGGCAATTGTGGATTTAGGATTGCGGATTGCGGATTTACCGAAGCAATTTCCAGCCGATCCAACCGCAGGTTGATTGCATTGAGACTTGCCTGTATCGATGCAAGCGGAAGTTTTTCACCAATAAGCTCACTACTCATCTTTTGTTGTCTTCGCGATTGATGCTGTTAACTTAATCATTTCGACGCAATCACCATTGATCGATTCGTAATGCTCTTTCCCAAGAAATTCGCCTTCGTGCAAAAGCATCAGCCACAACTCGGTATCAGATGCCCGCTGCATGGCCAGAAACATCTCTGAAGAAAATCCTTGTCTTGACAACGCGATGGTTGCCAACTTTACATGCTTGGCGACAAAAGTTCCGGAAAGTAATACTTGCTTGCTCAGCACATATTCTTTCTTTTCCTCGGTCAGATATTTGTAAAGCTTTACGATCCTAAGAGCAAATTTAATCGCCTTCTCCAATGCAATACTCTTTGACATATTTTCAAACTGTGAACTTCCCATTCTTTAACTATTAACTAACAACTTTGAACTTTTAACTGTTAGAAAAAAATCTGCGGTTATTGATCTCAAAGAATTTTCTAACAGTTAATAGTTTTAAGTTTTAAGTTAATAGTTATTCTTTGGCAAGCAGATCTATGTAATCAACGACGCCGACAATTGCGGAATCGATCGCCGCTCCGGGGCGGCCGGTTGCGGCGGTTGAGGCGGACCAGCCTTCCTGAGCGATGACGACGATATCGCCTTCGCCTGAGTTAACGGAATCCAGAGCCAGACAGGTGTACCCCATGTCCTCGCCTTCGGGCGTGATCTGTCGGCAGAGCATTATGCGCGTACCCTCGTAACGCTGATTTTTCTGCGTTGCGACAACATTTCCAATAACACGAGCGAGCAGCATGAACTACTAATCGGCCTCTTGAGGGCATCCTTGCACTTTATCTTTAAATATTTCAAGAATGCTATTCTCAATGAGATACGGAAAAAATACTGAACTGATTTTAGTCTGGCCCTTCTTTCCATATCTTCTGAGCCAGGTTCGGGCTTTTTGCGATTTGTCGAAATCTAAATTTCCTTGACATTTCATGGTCGAAAACTGCCCAGAAGACATTTCCCTTAAATACAACAAGTGTTTTTCGTTAAGTTGAAGGTCATATCCGCATGAACTTTTATCGGTGATTACCTCGATCTGGTTCGGCAAATCTCTTTTCCAGCGATCTGTGATGCTGAGTTTAGCCGTTATTTTCTGTTCGGCGTCGGTTGAAACAGCAATGACCGTTGCCACTGCCACGGCGTCTGCCCGCCGATAATAAGTACTTAACGAACCCGGAACACATTTACATGGAAATACCGCAACCGTTCCGGCCAAAACCAGAAACGCTGCGAGAGATGACAAAAAAAGATTGTGCTTCATGTCTTATGCGATCATCGAGCCATCATCCGTGGTACCCGACTGTTTCATTCCTATAGCGCCTTCGTACATATTTTTCAAACCGCAGCAAAGCAGGGTATTATCAGCATCGCCTGTTGAGGCGGAAGCTCCGTTAACGTGAGCCAATTCATGAACCAATGTTCCTGCTACCCACCACTTACCTTTTTTAAAGGCACTTTGCGAAATACTTACGTCCTTACCTCCGACGCTGATCGTTATCCCGTACCAACCCCGATCCGTTCGCGGCTCATAGTTTATCCAAACCGTATCGTCGGCTAACACCTCGTCAAAGGTTTTACCTCCGGGCAATGCCTTGAAGCACTTGTTGCAGGGCTTCATGCCCTTCACATTGGTTTTAAGAATAAACAAGGCTTCTCTTAACATCTTGAGAGATTTTGCGTTGGTATATTCCCAGTGGCGGTTTCCGAGCGGAGAAGTCATGTTGCCGTGTCCGCTTCCGGGGATATTGATCTTTACCATTTCGTTTTCTTGTCGCGTGAAAATCTATTGACGTCTATCTGACGAATACGACAAAGACTTTTTGCACGACGATTGGTAAGAGATTTAATATCGATCAGGCCGCACTCGAATTGTACACATGCGAATCGGAATCAATTATTCCGACGATGGTGCAATCCGTGGGCGTTTCGTCCCGCTTAAACGGGAACGATGCCTCTTTGCCGCGGCACCAAAAAACCAACTCGCCCTCGCCTGCACCGACCGCATCGAGAGCGATCATCGGAGTTCCCTTTGCTTGCAGATCGGCGTCGAGAGTTTGGACAAGCAGAAACTTTCGGCCCGCGAGAGCTTCGTTCTTTACGGTTGCGACCACCGTTCCGATTACCCGTGCTATCTGCATGTTATCTGCGTGACCTGAATGACCTCTCGGGTTTTTTGTAATTTGCGTAGGCGATAGCCAGCAGCGAGACAATCAGAACAAAGCTAAATTCCATTCCATTCCGTCCGGCGCCGACTACGAACCAGCCTTCCTTTGAGTGGATCATAAAAACCCCGGCGACGAGTTGAACGGCAAAGATCAGTGCAATGATCCAAGCATAAAATCCGGCAGCAAGCAATACGCTCCCGACCAGCTCGAATATCGTGATGCCCCAAGCCAGATAAAACCCAATCGGAAATCCTTGTGAGCCGAGATATTCTCCAAAACCGCCGACGGTTCCATTCGAAATCCGGGCCGCACCATGGATAAACATCACTGCCGCGAGCAGAACCCTGATGATGATGAGCGCTGTTTGATTTCTATCGGACGGCATAATGAATTACTACTTACCGACCGTTTTCGGTGGTGAAATCTATCGTGTCGATCACGCCGATTATCGCGGAATCAACCGGACAATCCTTGTTGCCCTCAGCGAGACGCGCGGACGAACCGCCGACGACTATCACTTTTTCGTGATAGCCCGCCCCGACCGTATCGACAGCAACAACATAGCCGCTCTGGTCAGTGCCGTCGAGATTGACGGGTTTGACGATGAGCAGCTTTTTGCCCTGCAGCCGTTCGTCCTTTACGCTCGCGACGACGGTGCCTAATATGCGTCCAATTATCATGTTCAGTTGGCTGTTGGCAGTAGGCAGTAGGCAGACTGATCGGCGTAACTGCCGACTGCCAACCGCAAACTGCCTACTTCATCACGACCGGCAGCGTTTCATCGACGCTTGCATGCGGACGCGGGATGACGTGAACGCTGACCAGTTCGCCAACACGGCGCGCGGCCGCTGCTCCGGCGTCGGTCGCGGCCTTGACCGCTGCAACATCGCCGCGAACGATCGCCGTCACAAACCCGGCACCGATCTTTTCATAGCCGACAAGCTGCACGTTCGCCGCCTTAACCATCGCGTCGGCCGCCTCGATCATCGCAACGAGACCTTTGGTCTCAACCATTCCTAATGCTTCCTGCATTTAGTTCACGCTCCTGATTTCCAATGGAAATTTGATATGACCCGGTTAGTTTAACTTAAGTTTGCCGCTTGGCTCAAAAGCTCGATCAACTCTTCTCGCGTGAACGATACTTTTGCTCCGTTCGACTGCGGTGCGTTTGGATAACTAACATCCAGATCGCACGTAATTCCTGCGTCGTGAAGGTATCCGCAAGCCTGACAGCGGGCGTTTGTTTTGAGATAGCCGGCCTTTTCGCGAATGTTTATAAGCTTCTCTATCGCGTCCTGCGGCAGATCGTTCGCGCCGCCGAGTGCTTTTGCGAGAATTGCGATCTTTGCCGTGTGTTCGAGAGTTTCGAG
>CAZSEL010000055.1:0-28299 GCA_964605905.1 uncultured Chloracidobacterium sp.
ATCGAGATTGTGTTCGATGACGATCAGGCTGGCGCCGCTGTCGATGAGTGCACGGAACGCTGAGAGCAGTTTGTTGATGTCCTCGAAATGCAGTCCGGTCGTCGGCTCGTCAAAGATAAAAAGGGTTTTGGAACGCGTCGTTTGAGCGAGATGTGACGCAAGCTTTACGCGTTGAGCCTCGCCGCCGCTTAGGGTCGTCGCCGATTGTCCCAAACGCAGATAGCCAAGGCCGACCGATTCCAAAACCCTCAGCTTCGTCACCAATTTCTTTACATCCTTAAAGAAAAAGATGCCCTCGCGAACCGTCAGTTCGAGTGCCTCGGCGATGTTCTTGCCCTTGTGTTTCACGGCGAGCATGTCTTCGCGAAAGCGCGTGCCGCGACAATCTTCGCAGGTAAGTTCGACATCGGCTAGGAACTGCATTTCGACCGTGACGGTCCCGCTGCCCTGACATGTTTCGCATCTGCCGCCGGGAACATTGAACGAAAAATGAGACGAACCAAAACCTTTTGATTTTGCACCAGCCGTGGACGCAAACACCTCGCGAATAGCGTCGTAGGCCTTGATATACGTCACGGGATTGGAACGCGGCGTCCGGCCGATCGGTGATTGATCGACAAGCACGATGTCGTCGATCAGGTCGCCGCCAGTTATTTCCTTGAACAAACCGACGTGCGAGTTCCACTCGCCTTTTTGCTTTTTCAGCCCCGCGTACAACACGTCATGCACAAGCGTCGATTTGCCCGAGCCGGAAACGCCGGTGATGCAGACGAGCATTTCGAGCGGTATCTCGACCGAAATATTTTGCAGATTATGTTCACGTGCGCCCGAAATCTTTATCTTTTCTTTACCGGGCTTTCGCCGTTTCTGCGGAATTTTTATTTCCGCATCGCCGCGAAGATAACGCGCCGTCAGCGAAGTTTTGTTTTTGAGCAAAGCGTCGAAGGTACCTTCAAAAATAACCTCGCCGCCAAGTTCACCGGCAAACGGGCCGATGTCGATGACGTGATCCGCCGCCCGCATCGTGTCTTCATCATGTTCGACCACGAGCAGAGTGTTGCCAATGTCTCGCAGGTTTTCAAGGATCTTAACAAGCCGCGCATTATCACGCGGATGCAGCCCGATGCTCGGTTCGTCCAAAACATAAAGCGTGCCGACCAGCAGAGAACCAAGGTTTGTCGCAAGCTGAATACGCTGGGCCTCGCCGCCGGAAAGAGTCGCCGCAAGCCGACTGAGCGTTAAATAATCCAAGCCGACATCGACAAGGAATTTCAAACGGCGACGGATCTCAAGCAGTAATTTATCGGCGATCTTTTGTCTTTCTGGAGAAAACGTCAGATCGTTAAAAAAAGCGGATGCGTCAGTGATCGAAAGATCGAGAATCTCTGGCAGCGAGCGTTCACCGATCTTAACGTCCCGTGCCGCTTGCCGGAGCCGCGTACCGTTGCAATCGGGGCATTTTGTGTAGCCGCGATACTTTGCAAGGAACACACGGACGTGCAGTTTGTATTTTTTTGTATCGAGCCACTGGAAAAAACCTTTGATACCGCGCCAGCCTTCGTCGCCGTAGATTATGCAGTTTTGCTGATAGTCTTCGAGATCTGCGTAAGGCTTTTTGATATCGATGTTCGCCGACGCCGCATATTTCAAAAGCTCCTTCTGAGCCCATGCGTGAGCAGGCCGCGAAAACGGATCGACTGCTCCGTCCTTTATCGAAACCAACTGATTAGGGATCACAAGGCCGTAATCGACGCCGATCGTATTTCCAAAACCCTGACACGTCGGACACGCGCCGAACGGTGAATTAAAACTAAAAAGCTGCGGCTCGGGTTCCTCGTATTGCGTGCCGTCGTATTTGCAGATGTATCGGTCCGAAAACTTTAAGTTGGTACCGCCCGCGTTAGCAGGTGGTGTGACCGTACGCGAGAGTTCGCCACCTGCTGACGCAGGCGGTACTGACAGGATTACCGCCGCGTGGCCTTCGCGAAAACAGGTTTCGAGCGAATCGACAAGTCGTTGGCGAATGTCTGGAGCGGCCTTAAGCCGATCAATGAGGATGAATGTGTTGGCGAAATCAGCGAACTTGTAATCTTCGGGCCGGGTTAATTCCAATATCTCGCCATCGCGAAACAAACGTGAAAAGCCTTGCTGCAAAAGAGATATAAGATATGCCTGAACGCTAAGATCGGTTGCGGATACTTTCGATTTAGCCTTGCTCGGCGCTTTCGTTGGCTTTGCCGAAATCTCTTGCTGGATCGGGAACAGAAGGTAGAAACGAGTCCCTTCGGGCAAGGCTGCGAGTGTTTCATCAGCCGCCGATTCGGGCGAATCTTTTTTTACCTCGCGTCCGCAGACGTGACAAAACGTCTGTCCGGCACGAGCGTACAAGAGTCTAAGATAATCGTAAATTTCCGTTTGTGTAGCGACGGTCGAACGCGGGTTGCGGGTCGAATTTTTTTGCCGTATTGCGATCGCCGGAGCGATTCCGGTTATCTCATCGACATCGGGCTTGTCCATCCGTTCGAGAAATTGACGAGCATAAGCGGACAGAGATTCGACATAACGCCGCTGCCCTTCGGCGTAGATCGTGTCGAAAGCGAGGCTCGATTTGCCGGAACCCGAAACGCCGGTTATCACGGTTAATTTATTATGCGGAAGCGAAACCGAGACATTTTTCAGGTTGTGGACGCGGGCTCCGCGAACCTCGATCGCTTCGTCTTTCTTTCGGGCGGCCTTCATAGTGCGAAATACTGCTGCAAGCGCAAAACTCAATTCTACGCGCTTAGGCCAGCCGGTGGCAAAACGAGGTGTTTTGGGTAGGTATTTTAGGCTGTCTTCAACAGCTCGATGATCGCGTCTGCCGTTTTGCCCGCGTCGCCGCGTCGCGATTTTATGATCAGCACGCCGACAAGCATTTTGCTTAGTGCGGACACTGCAAATTCTGAGTTCTGACGGATCGGTATGGTGTGATTTATCAATTCGAGAAAACCCTGTCCGGTGGTCAATGTTTTAGGCCGCCATTTTGAGCGCTCGCCGTATTCGGTTATGACGATCAAACCTGCCTTTATCGGGTCGATGCCGGCCTTTCCGCCGAAATCTTCGACCGGCATTTCGACCTGTCTCTGGTCGTCGATAATGCCGCGCATCGAGAGGTCTTTTGGAAAAGGATGAATAAGGCCGTCGGTATCGATCACGGCGTATTCGTCCGAATAATAGACCGCACCGCGCTTTACCAGTTCGGAAACAAGCGTCGTTTTTCCCTTAAAACTATTTGCCGGAATCACTATCGCTTTTCCGTCCACGGCGACAACGCCGGCGTGAACAAAAACGTGTTTTGGGGCAAATTCGGCAACGGTCAGCCTAACCTGCGAGCCAAGCAACTGAAAGGCTTTTTCGCGGCCGCGCCGGGCCGCAACCCTTTCGCCGTTTTTGTAAACACCGTCAAGCCTTCCCGGATGCCAGATATATGCAAACTCGTGGTCAAAGCCTGAGCGTTCGTCGTCGATAACACAGCCGGGCAAATTTGCTTTTATCTCAGGCAGAGCAGCAACCAGAGCTTCGGGTTCATTGCTGGTTAAGCGAATAACGACGCGGTGCGATTCGATATAGATCGAATGATTCAGGTCGGTTCTCTTGAGCAAAGCCATTGGATCGAGTTTAATCGTTCGGGGCGGAAAGTTGAATGGGCAAATAGCAGAAGGGTATAAAACGGTTCACCAACGCAAATCGTAGCTGGAAAAGTTGCCGCGCCAATCTT
Source organism: uncultured Chloracidobacterium sp. (assembly GCA_964605905.1). Classification (GTDB taxonomy): domain Bacteria; phylum Acidobacteriota; class Blastocatellia; order Pyrinomonadales; family Pyrinomonadaceae; genus OLB17. The sequence goes on from CAZSEL010000055.1 coordinate 3,758, forward strand.
CGGCATTCGGGACATTTAGGACCGGGATCATTCCGTCACGGTCGAGAATAGTTTTAGGGTCTCGTCGAATGCGGTAATTACGGCCGCCCGGCGAAGCGACAGTAAGAACGATGATCTCGGCCGCTATACGGGAAACCGCCGCAACGCGCCAGTCGGCACGCGAACGTACGAGCAGACGGCCGCCGAGCGGTATCTCGCTCAATTTTATTTTAGTTTCGGAAGTTTCCACGTCTTTCGAAAAAAGGCAGAGTGAGGCAAAAGATCAGTCTTCGAAAAGCGTGTCGTCGGCGGCTTTGTTTTTACTGACGGCGTATATCCGCAGGCCGATCGAGATCATCAGGATCGAAACGCCCATCCAGATAAGAACCCAAACTATTCCGGGAATGCCGGTCGCGGCGGCCATGTTTGCAGCGTCCGAATGAGCCGATGTCGTCGCAGCTATGAAGAAAAGATCGACCAGGCTAAAAACCGCGTTGAGCAGACACTGGACGGCGAGAAATGCGAGAGCAAAATTTGCCCACTTCAGACTGGCGAACTTGGCTATAGCGGCAAGCCCGACTGCGAGCACTACTCCCGAAAAAACTGTGAAGAATACGCTGCCAAACGTGACGGTCGAAAAGAGATTGAACACCGGTGCGAACAGGCCGAATACGACGGTCATCACCGTGACAAAACCTGCCGAAACAAGTAATGCGATTCGTGACGAATAGCCGAAACGCATCCACGCCAAAAGTCCGGCGCCGAACGCGGTCGTGCCGAGATAACCGGCGCTTGAAATAAGAAGCTGTGAAAAGCCGCCCGTGCCCTGTGACCAGACAGCGCCGCTCGTATCGGGTGAGACGGTCAGGCTTTGGACGGAGTTTCCGGTCAACACCGTTGCCAGCACATGGCCGCCCTCGTGAATAAATGTCGCAAATAACTGAAGCGGATAAAAGAGATAGCCGACCAGCGGCAGATACCATGAGGCGATCCACAGCCCAATACTAAGCAGCGTTGCGATCAACAAAAGTGTAAATTGCGGTTCGGCGTCTTTGGCTACTTTGTATGGCATATTTTTTTCTCCTAAATCCTAAAACTCTTTACGAACATTCTAACCGAAAGTTCGTCTTGCGAGAAGGGAAATTGATCGGTATCACAGATTATCCGATTGCCATAAGAAGGAATTATTTCACGCAAAGCCGCAAAGGCCGCAAAGTAAATCGAAAAACTCGACCGAAAACTGCCTACTGCCTACTGCCTACTGCCTACTGCCTACTGCCTGCTGTAATCTGTTTTGCCGCCGGTTTTTGATTCGAGGTGAATATCCGTGATCTCGATATCTTTCTGCACTGCTTTGCACATATCGTAGATCGTCAGAGCGGCGACCGAAACGGCTGTTAATGCCTCCATTTCGACGCCGGTTTGCGATGTTGTGATGGCTTCGGCGGTCAGGCGGATGCCAAAATCTGTAATTTCGGCATCGACGTTTACTTTTGACAAATTGATTTGGTGGCAGAGTGGAATTAGTTCTGAGGTGCGCTTTGCTGCCAGGATTCCGGCGATGCGTGCGATCTCAAACGGGTCGCCTTTTGGATTGACTCGCTCTCGAAGCGCGGCGATAGTTTCCGGTTTCAACAACACCTTTGCCGAAGCGACGGCAACCCGTTTTGTCTCAGGCTTTTCAGAAACATCGACCATTTTCACACGGCCAGTTTGGTCGAAATGTGTAAGGTCGCTCATATAACTTCGCAATTAACGCCTCGATTCAAAACTATCAACTTAAAACTAACAACTGTTATAAAAAAGACCCATTACAACATAAGCAAATTTATGATTTCATTCGGCTCAATTTTCGTGCCGCGAGGAACGACGATCAATGCGTTGGTCTGGGCAAAACCGACAAAATCCGACGAACCATGCCAGCGTACAGGTTTCGCGATCAAACGGCCGGTCGCATCGGCTGCGACCATGGAGGGCAGATAGGTGTCACGCTCTTTGTTGCCGCCGATCGGCACGGCGGCGATGGCGGAGATCAATCGCAAATCCGTTGTACGAGCCGACTGCATCAACAGTATCGCCGTTCTAACAAAGAGATAAAATGTCACGGCAGCCGAAACCGGGTTTCCCGGCAGGGCGAAAACCAGCGTCTTTTTCAACCGCGCAAAAACGGTCGGTTTGCCTGGTTTTAAGCTCACGCGTTCAAAAAAGATCTCTGCACCAAGTTCAGCAAGCGCTGTCTTTGTCAGGTCGTATTTGCCGACCGAGACGCCGCCGGTTGTTATCAGAATATCAGATTTTTTTACTGCATCTGAAATTTGAGATTTCAGATCTGAAATATCGTCACCCGTTACCGGAAGCAATGTCGGCTCAGCGCCTGTAGCACGGCAGAGAGTCGCCAGCATCAGTGAATTTGAATTGCGAATCTGATCGGGTTTGGGCTTTTTGTCGATCTCGACGATCTCCGATCCGGTCGAAAGTATTGTGACTCGCGGACGTTTTGCGACTTTTATTTTTGCATATCCGAATGCGGCCGGAACGGCGACAGAATTTGGCGTGATAGTTTCGCCGACTCGCATTACGACCTTGCCTTTCTTTACCTCGCTGCCACGACGGACGATATACCGGCCTTTCGACGTCGGTTCGAGAATCTTAACTGTTTCAGTTGTTTCATCTCTCTGACGTGTTTCATCGAGGTGAAACGAAACACCGGATTCGACGGCAAGCTCAAGTTTCTGAACGGCATCGGCGCCATTTGGCACGGGCGCTCCGGTCATTATCCGAACGGCTTGGCCTTTTTTCAATTTGCCATTCCAGCCGTGTCCGGCAGCCGATTCGCCTACGATAGTTAACTCAACAGGAGCGTTTTTCGTATCAGCCGCCTGCACGGCACAGCCATCCATCTGCGAACGGTCGAACGGCGGCATGTCGCTGTCTGCAATAATATCTTCGGCGAGAATGCGACCGACGGCGCCGGCAAGACCGATCCGCTCGACGCCGAGTTTTCCGGTTTCGCGTTTGATGAATTTTAGGGCCTCAGAAATCGGGATCATATTATTTGCCACGAATGCACGAATGCACGAATGTAAGAATGCAAGAATGCACGAATGCACGAATGTCTGTGTCTTTTTGTGATAGTTCGCGGCTAACTGCCTACCTAATTATATAAAGGTCAGTCTGTCGCGGACGGATAAATTCGTAACCTTTTTCGGTCATTACCGCATCGTCCTCGGCCATGATCGTGACTTTTTGGTTGTTCCATTCGGGAACTGACGTCGAGGTGTTTAGTTCGATCGACATATAAGATCCCGCGATGATCTTGTTTCCGCCACCGCCGATAAGCCCTCGAAAATCTATAGACGGCCCAAGCCCGTGGCCGTGCGTTCCGATCGGGTGCGAATAGATCATCGCCTCGATGCCTTGTTTCTTTGCCTCGGCAATTGTTTTCTCATAAACGTCGGTTCCGGTCATTCCCGTACGGGCGACGCCGAAAAGAATATCCTGAAGCCGGTTTGTGTTCTTTAGCGCCGCTTTCAATCCAGCCGGAGCGACGGTTTCACCGTCCCTCAAAACATAAGCATGCTTTTGCCAATCGGTGCTGAGGCCCATGTAATTCAGGCCAAAATCGACGTGGATCAGATCGCCGCGTTCGATAACCTGCGATTCCTTTGCGGTTCCGAGAAACGGCCCGCTGGTTGCGGTTACCGCAGCTTGTTTTTGAATCCGCAAATCGGGCTGGAACCATACGCTCAGCCCGAGTTTATTCACCTGTTCGAGCATCCACCAGCGAACATCGCCAACGGTCGTCTTGCCTGGCGTGATGACCTCGTTAGAAAAAGCACGTTGAGTAATGATGTCAGTCGCTGCGACGGCATTGCGATAATGAATAAGCTCGTCGGGAATTCGGGTGTCAAAAAATTCGGTCAAAAGCGGAGCGGCCGATACGAATTTCTTTTCATTTTCCGCACCGAGGGCTTTGGCGAGAAATTTATATGAATCATAAGACAAACCGCTCTGCTGTCCACGGCTGCCGCCGATGTTGATGGCGATGGTTTTCGGCTTGCGCTCATCGACTATCTTTCGCAATTCCTCATTGAACTTATCACGGCCCGGCATTCGCATTTCATAATGCTTCTTAAGCCGTTCTTCGTCGTAACGAACCAATGCAATGCGTTCGATCCGCTCGCCTTTATCAATGAAAATAAAAACATCGCGGCGGCCGACGATCGGGATCGGCGGTACGATATGCTCTGTGACCGGATCGCTGTTAAATTCTTCGTTGACGACGATCCACATCTCGACGCCGTGCCGTTTCATCATCGGCAGCAGCAGCGACCCCAAACGCATCATCAGCCAACGCTCACGCACTTCCATCTGTTCAAACTGCGAAAGCAGTTTCGGCATTTCGGCGTGTGAGCCGCTTACCTGTCCAAGTAAGGTAGAGCTTTGAAGAAGAGCGGTTGTGAAAATAAAAAACGTTATAAACCTTCGCATAATTGTCGACTTGAGATAACGGCCTACCTCGCGGAAACGGGGTCGAAGTGGTAAACTTTTTGTTTGGTCAGACTTTCAGGATTTTAACATATTACTCAATTAGCGAGGGCATTTAACCACTGTGATCGATCTTGAATTAACAGAAGAACATATTGCATTGCGGAACACTGTGCGCGAGTTTTGCGCCGGTGAAGTCGCTCCACATATCAAGGAATGGGATGAAAAGGCCTATTTTGAGCCGGGCGTTTTTGACAAGATGGCAGACCTTGGGCTGATGGGCGTTTGTATTCCGGAGCAATACGGCGGAGCGGGTTTCGACTATATATCGCTCGGCATTGTCTGCGAAGAGCTTGAAGCGTGCGATACATTTTTGCGTGTAGCGATGAGCGTTCACGTCGGGCTAAACAGCCTTAGCGTTTATTCGTGGGGAACCGAGGAACAGAAACAAAAATACCTCGTACCGCAGGCAAAAGGCGAAAAAATTGCAACTTTCGGCCTGACCGAGCCGAATGCCGGTTCTGACGTTATCGGTATGCGCAGTTACGCAAAACGCGACGGTGACGACTGGATATTGAACGGCGAGAAGATGTGGATCTCGCTCGCCGACGTTGCCGATCATTTTCTGTTTTTCTGCTGGACCGATCAGGAAAAGCAAAAGGCTCGCGACCACAGCGGTCTTTCATGTTTTATCGTCGAACGCACGATGCCCGGTTTTTCAAGCGGTACGCTGCACGGCAAACTTGGGATCAAGGCGGGCAACACTGGTTATTTCTCTCTTCAGGATGTTCGCGTCCCGAAAGAGAACATGCTCGGGCTCGAAGGCGAAGGATTCAAGATCGCGATGTTCTCGCTTGAGAACGGGCGTTATACGGTCGCCTCTGGTGCGACAGGCGTGATCCGTGCTTCGCGTGATGCGTCGGTCGCGTATGCGAACACCCGCGAGGTACAAGGACAAAAGATCGGCAATTTTCAACTAGTAAAACAAAAGATCGCTAATATGGAGGCCGACTATGAAATGTCGCACCTGCTGTGGCTAAAATGCGGTTATCTAAAGAACAACGGTCTTCCGTCGGCAAAAGCTGCGAGTCTGGCGAAATGGCAGGCGACCATTAGGAGCGAAACTGCCGCGTCAATGGCAATCGAGATTCACGGTGCGAATGGCTATACCAACGATTATCCGGTCGAGCGTTACCTAAGAAACTGCAAGGCAGCCGTGATCTACGAAGGAACCCGCGACATACATACGCTGATGCAGGCCGATTGGGCGTTGGGCCTAAAGAAGGAGAAAGCGGCCCGCGTCGTTTTGCCGCCGTATCAACCGGCTGAGGCGAAGGGAGCTAGAAGCTAATAACGAGATACAAAAAAATGCGGCACAAGAGCCGCATTTTTTTTGCTCGATCAATTATCGAAAACTTTATTATTTTCCTTTCAAGGCTTCGGTATCAGGGCTTTCACCCGTCCATTTCCATTTGCCATCCTGTTTGACGAAAACCATCGCGGTCCAGTTCGCATAGGTTCCGCCTTTTATTTCGGCTACTGCTTTGTCGCCTGTGACCTGTTCGTTGCGGACCTCGACCGGTGTTTTCGGCATCGTTTCATATTCTGCAACAAAGGCTGCAAAATCTTTGCGATTTTCTTCCTTCATATCCGCTTCGATCGAACGAATGACCTCATCCGTCAGCACAGCTTTCAAAGCCGCGTCGTTCTTTGAGCGAAGTGCGTCGTAATACGCCGCTACGACCGGCGCGATCGTCGGTGCGTTATTGGTCGTTGGAGCATCAGTTTTCCTGACCGGTTCCATCGGGTCGGCAGAGTTGGTTGCGGCTGTGTTGGCTGGTTTTGCATTGCTGTTAGAGTTCGGCAGACCATTAGCAACCGGCGAACCACCGCAGCCCGTTAGAACAGCGAATAGGGTAATTACCAAAAACGTGATGTAAAATTTCATAATAGATTTTCCTTACAGTTTTTTAAGATCAAAACGGTAATTATAGTTAATTGGCTAAAAATGAACAAAAGTAACCGAACCGAATATCGGCGTTTTTACTTGATAGAGTCACTCCCCGAACCACTGACACGGGCGAGCCCGCACGTCCAGTTTTTCGACAACTACATCACAAACACCCGAATGCGTATCCGTTCGATCCGCATTCCAGAGACCAAAGGATGGGAATGGACAATGCAGCAGCGTGACTGGACGGAGCCGGAAACAAATCGAATTTGTAGGGTCAACGATATCCACTTAAACGAAGCCGAACACGCCCAGTTCGAAACGTTTGAGGGAACCGAGATCAGAAAAAACCGATATTCAACCGAGATCGGCGGCCGGGAATTCGAGTTCGATGTATATCTCGGAAAACTCTGGGGCCTAAACCGCTCAGCCGTGTCGTTTGATTCGCTCGACGACCTCGAAACCTTTCAGCACCCCGGCGACGCATATCTCGAAGTCACCGACAATCCATTCTTTCGCGACGAAAACATCGTCGAACGAACATTCGAAGACATCCAAACCGAAGTCAGACTAATCGCCCAGCAATAGTACTTTGTCCAGTGAGCCAGCAAATTCCCGACCGGATGCTCTTTCATATCCAATATGAATCATTATGTGCACCGCGATAGGCGTTCACCGTTTGCTCTGCACATGTGACTATCGTAAAGTGCAACACTTATGAGTCTCAATCGTGAACAAGTCGTCCCTGGGGTCATTTGCGCTCTGATTTTAGTTGTATATTTGGCATTCCCAACCCAGAATTACTATTGGGATGGTATTACGTTTGCTCAGATAATCGAGAATGCGAGCACTTTTGGAGTTACATTATTTCACCCCAATCACCTCATCTATAACATTGTCGGGTATTTGATCTACGACTTTGTTTCGTCTTTGGGATTTCAAGTGCGGGCGATCACGACGCTTCAGGTCACAAATGCTTTCGTAAGCGCAGCGGCGGCATATGTTTTATTTATGATTTTAAAAGATTGCTTCAAGTCGATCTTTATCGCCACAGTGCTGACGCTTCTATTCTCGTTCTCAGCAACATGGTGGAGATTTTCGACCGATGCCAACGGCTATATTCCAAGCATACTTTTTTTGCTAATAGCCTTTTATCTGATCCTTCCAGGCCGCAAACCCAGACCGATTTTAGTTGCCTTACTGCATACGGCTGCCATGTGCTTCCATCAACTGGCAGTATTTTTCTTTCCCGTCGTAGTTCTAGGCTTATATCTACAATCCTCGTCTGAACCGAGCCGACAACGGTTTTGGCGTGTATCTCAATATACAGGAGTAGCATTCATACTGACCTTTGGAAGCTATTACACCGCGTTTTATATGCTTGGATCGACCTTTGATTTTGGGCAGTTTTTCTCGTGGTTGACTTCGTACTCACCAGAAAATGGATTCGTTTTTAATTTTCTGCGGTCGTTCGAGCGGACTTTAAGCGGTGAGATTAAACTATTCTTCGGCGGACGATTCAACTTCGTTTATGAAGTATTTAATCCAATTACAGCGTTCGTACTCTTTTTGATTATATTGGCGTTGTGCGGATTATTTTATGGAATTGTTCGAATTTGGAAGGACATGCCCGTCGAGAAAAAGACTCGCATTTTAAGGGAATACCGGCCATTGTTTTTGCTGAGCTTAACGTGGGCCATTAGTTATTTGGTTTTTTTGTTTTTTTGGATACCTCAGAATACATTCTATCGCTTGTTTTATTTACCGTCACTAATCTTATTATTGGGTCTTCTGTTAAAGAAATACGAGCATTCAGACTGGCATAAAAGAGTCGCGGTGCTTTTAGTGGCGATCGTTGCGTTCGCGAATTTTGTTTTCTTTATATATCCGTATTCGAGAGTTCGTAAGGAAACACCGCTGGCGTTGGCAACACAAATGAATGAGCTTTGGTCCCCCAAAACAATCGTGTATTTCAGTAAAATGGAATCTGACAATAACTTAATAAAGTATTTTAACCCTGCAACCACTTGGTTGAAAGCTGGAGAAATTCAAACAGAGGAATTTGAGCAACATCTGGAACAGATTTACTCAAGCGGAGGGAATGTTTGGCTTGAGACTTCTGCATATAAAGAGTTGCTGCAGCGCGAAGGCGGGGCAGGTTGGCTCAAAGATCGCATTAGCGAAAATGAGATCTACAAAGTTCATGACCCTGCTTATGACGTTACACTGATCAAAATCATACCGCGATCTAAATAAATTGAAAAAATTCACATTTTAGAATGTTAAGGAGACACTCCGTTCACGCCGGGCCAGTATTACGAATATAAGATAAGGGCAACGGCCGCGAAGTCGGTATCAAACTTTCAAACTCGGTGGTGGTTTATGGTATTTAGTGATGAGTGACAGGAGATTATCTAAATGCAGATGATCGCAACTTAAGAGGCCGCCGGGAATAAATTCCGGGCAGCCTCTTTTTGTTTTACATCTCAGGTTAACGAGTCCGGGGTGCCAATGGCACGTTGCGTTCGACGGAGTCGTAGATTTGGAGATAGATCTTGGTTTCGCGGGGGATTAGGGTTGCCCAGTTTTCGCCGCCGCGGTTTAGGTAGCCGGGAAGCCGTGCGGGGTTTGAGTTGTAACCGGCGGCCATCAGGTGTTTTTGGGTGGCGTAGCCTGAGAGCATTGCCTCGGAGACGGCCGGGCTCATTGCCAGGTCGTTCCATGTTCGCTGCATATAGAGCAGCATCGCCTGTCCGGCGTTTACGTGGTTACGCATTCCCTCGACAAAATCGGGCATCAATGCGACGTTCGGGTGCCATGACCGGACCATCCGATAGGTTGACGGGATCATCTGGACAATACCGCCCGCACCGGCGGAGCTAACCGCATATTTATAGGTGTCGCCCTCGTTCAATGCGAAAAGCGTAAAAACGTCGTCGTAGATCTTCGAATGTTGTTCGTTGCGGAACCGATCATGATCGACGTGCTCGACAGCGGCGAGGCGCTCGGCGATGTCGGCGACCTTTGGGTCGATCTTGATGCCTTTGTCGCGAAGCTTTTCGCGGGCTATTTCTAATACATTTCTGACGTAAAGGCGACCGGCGTTTACGACTTCGGGAGTGACCAGGCCGGGATGTGTCGAAACGTAGTAAGCCGTCTCTTCGTAGCGTTTGTTGGTAACTCGCGGATATTGTACAAGCAGCGGCAGATGCGCGGTTCCGTCCGTTCCTGTGATCGTGACGGGTGTGTTCACGCCGTTTCCGCGAATCGTTCGAACGAGAACCGATCGCCCGTTATTCGACGTTACGGCCTTGTCGCTGGCCGTCGAAAGGAAAGCTTCTTTCTCAAGAGTTACAAAATCTACCTTTCCGGTTGTCTTGTCGGCGAACGCCACGCGAACTATCTCTACACCCTCATAAACACTGCCGGTTGACGCTATGGTTATCGGGCGGGTCTGCATCTGCCGTTTCGCATCGGCGATCATCGCCTTGATCTCGCGGAAACTGTTCGAGCCGGAATAAACCTGACGCGGCCTTTCGGTGCGCGAGGTTCCAGTCTGCCCGACGACTACAGGAGCCGTCTCCGACGGTCGCGGCGTAACGCTTTGCGTCTGCGAACTCTGGCCGACAATTATCGGCGTACGCGCGGGCTGCGGAGCAGGTTTTGCGACCGGAATATTTTCGGTCACGACGACCTTTTTCGTCGAGGTCAGTTGTGCGTTCGCCGCGTCGGCGACGAAAAACGATAGTGCTATACAGAAAACAACTCTGGTCATAACGATCAAAATCTTGAGGAGATTTGGTTACCGGATAAGGTGATGTGGCCAAGGTGTGAAATCCCTGCCGAATATAAGATTCGCCTATTTGACAAACGGTTGTCAAATTTATTTGAAATAATTATGGATGCAATAATCATGGGTTATGGACAATCTGCTTTGGTTTGCCAGTCCGATTACGGTATAAAAGAGTTTCGCTTTTACGGCCGATGCATTTATGGGAAAGCTTTTTGGTACTGATGGAATACGCGGGATCGCAGGCGAGTTTCCGCTTGACGAGGGAACCGTTGCGGTGATCGGAGCGTCGCTTGCGCGAATATTTCGTGAAAAACTCGGCCGAGCGCCGCGATTTCTTAGCGGTCGCGATACGCGGGAATCGGGTTCGGTGATCGAGCGTGCTTTTCAAATTGGCGCGGTTTCGGCCGGTGCCGAATGTGTCTCCGCCGGTGTGATGACCACGCCGGGTGTGGCGTATCTTGCCGATGCAGAAAACTTCGACGCAGGCATAGTTATCAGCGCGTCGCATAATCCATACGACGACAACGGTATCAAGATATTTACGAACGGCGGCAAGAAGGCGGATTCCTCCGTAGAAGAGGCGATCGAGAAAGACATTGCGAATGCGTCAAAGGAACAGACCGATTTTGCGAGTGTCGAACCGGACGAATCGAAGGCCACCATTTTAGTTGAGAAGTACGAGCAACATTTGCTTGCTTCATTTAATGGCCCGAATCTCGAGGGAAAAACGATTGTAATCGATTGCGCAAACGGAGCCGCTTCTGATATTGCCCCCGAAGTTTTTCGTCGAATCGGCTCCAATGTCGTTGCGATAAACGATTCGCCCGATGGCAAGAACATCAATAAAAACTGCGGCTCGCTTCATCTTGAGGGCTTGCAGGCGGCGGTTACTGAGAACTCTGCGACGATAGGAATTGCGTTTGACGGCGACGCGGACCGGGCGTTGTTTGTCGACGAACATGGCAAAGTCGTTGACGGTGACGGCACGCTCTGGGTGATAGCAGGGCATTTGCTTGACGCGGGCGGGTTGGCGAATCGAAAAGTTGTCGCGACGGTGATGAGCAATCTTGGGTTGGAGATCGCTCTGCGTGGACGCGGCGTCGAACTGGTTAGAACCGCTGTCGGTGACAAATATGTGCTTGAGGAATTGCTTCGCAGCGAATCAGAGGTTGGCGGCGAACAGTCAGGCCATATTATCTTTCCAAAACGAAGCCTTGTTGGCGATGGCATTGTCACGGCTTTAACGCTGATCGAAACGATGGCGGAAAAGAAAGAAAGTCTTTCGCAAATGCTATCGGGATTCGTCAAATATCCGCAGATTCTTGTCAATGTTAAGGTCAAGGAAAAGCGGCCGTTCGATACGGTAAGCGAGATCAAGGATGCTGCGGCTGCGATCGAGAGCGAACTGGATGGTCACGGGCGATTGCTGCTGCGTTATTCAGGGACAGAAAATCTTGCCCGTGTGATGATCGAGGGCAAAGATCAGAACGAGATCACCAAACAAGCCAACTATCTCGCTGACGTGATAAGAAGATCGCTGAATTATTAAATGCATCAATCAGTTTCCATAAAACTCGCTCGCACAGCCCAAAGTTACGACATTAAGATCGGCAGCGGTTTTCTGTCCGCTGATGTAGTCTGGCCGAACGTTGAGTTAGAGACTCAAATCGGTCGTATTGCTATCATTTCCAACAAAACCATTTTCGATATTTACGGGTCATCGCTTCTTAAACGCCTCGCGAAATTGCGAGTTGAACCATGTGTCCATCTGATCGGCGACGGTGAGCGATACAAAAATTTTAAGACGCTGGAACAAACGCTCGGGTTTTTGAGCGAGAACAAGATCGGGCGGATGGATTCGGTTCTTGCGCTTGGCGGCGGTGTTGTCGGCGATCTGGCAGGTTTTGCAGCCTCGATACATCTTCGCGGTATTTCGTTTATTCAGATGCCGACGACGCTGCTTTCAATGATCGATTCGTCGGTCGGGGGAAAGACCGGAATTAACACGAGTTTTGGAAAAAACCTTGTCGGCTCTTTTTATCAGCCGAAAGAGGTGCTGATCGACACCGATGTTCTTGTCACACTGCCAAAACGAGAATTGACCGCGGGCTTGTGCGAAGCAATAAAACAAGGAGCATTAGGTGGAACCAAACTGTTTTCGCAAACCGCGAATCTTGTCGAAAAGCTCGCGCCAGAAGCTGGAAGCTCGAAACTGAAAACTGGAAGCTGGAACTTAGATGCCAGCCGCGAGCCAGCAGCTACCAGCCATCAGCCGGGTTTGGCAAAGACTGACGAATTGTCGGATATGTTGGCTGCCCAAGTAAGTTTTAAGGCAAAGATCGTCGCAGGCGACGAGCGCGAATCGGCGACGAAAACAGACGCTAAGTCGCGGAAAATATTGAACTTTGGCCATACTTTCGCTCACGCTCTTGAGAAAGTTACAAATTACCGCTATCTGAAACACGGCGAGGCCGTCGGTTACGGAATTTTGTTCGCGGCGGAGCTATCAAAAAAACTTGAATTATTGGACAACAATACTGTAAACTTGTTGAACGATGTTGTTAATCGTGCGGGAACACTTCCGCCGATCGGACACATCGCTCCGGATGACGTATTCGATGCGTTCCGATTCGACAAAAAATTGGTCGCCGAAAATCTGCATTGGATACTGTTAAAACAGATCGGCCAGCCGGTCATCGTCCCGCAAAACGAGATTCCGCGTCGCATGATCCGCACTGTTACGGAAAATTTCATCCGAAATCACAAACACTCCTAAAAGTCGCCCTAAGTGAGGAGATCACAATGAAAGACAAGCAAACCGCTGTTTCCAGTGAGCACGGCGGAGCCGCCGTAAAATTTTTATGTATTGCGTTGGTGCTGGTTCTGGCAGCGAACGCCGGCTATAACTATATTCCTGTCGCATACAACGGAGCCAGTTTCAAACAAGAGATGGACACGGCCGTGGTAAAAGGACTTTCCGCCGCCGGCCGCTTAAAGCCGATGGATATTGTCAAGGCTTCGGTCGAAAAAGCCGCGCTTGATTACAATATCCCATCGGACGCCTATATTGAGATCAAGCCCGAAGAGGGCGTTGTAATGGCACATGTCGTATATACCCAGCCGGTCCCCGTCTTGCCTTTCGGTATCTATAACCACCAGTATAAGTTTGATTACAAGGCAGCGCCGGTAGGCTATTTGCTTAAAGAGTAGCGGCGAGCATTTCGCGTATTTTGGCGGGTTGTATCTGAACCAGAGCGGGTGGCGCATCTGCAAGCCACGTGGTCGGGCAAACGCCGCAGGTAGTACATTTTTCGACCGCAGGGCACGGGAGACTTGAAAGAGCTTCCTGTGCTTTTTCGTGTTCGGTCTTGAGGAATTCGAACGAAAGGCCGGAATCGACGATCGACCACGGAAGAAACTCTTCGTAGGTGCGATCACGTGACGTGTGAAATGCAGGATCGACACCGGTTTCTTTTAGGGCACGGTTTAGATCGCCATTCATGCGAGCGGCGGCGTCGATGACTGTTGAAACCGTTCTGTCGCCGGATGAGAACAATGCCTGTTCGTGAGCAATGCGGGCCGACATGAAACGGACATCTACATTAGGAATTTTCGACAGACCCTTGCAGACGTATTTTATGCGTTTCTTTAGCTCGCGTTCGTCGCAGATCGCATCCCATTGCAGCGGTGTGTTCGGCTTTGGCACAAACCCGTTGAGTGATGGGATTATCTTTCCTGCACGGCCGAATTTCTTTCCGGCCTCAAGCATTCGATTTTTTATTCGCTCGACGAGGACGAACATTTCGTCTAAATCTTCCTGTGTTTCCGTCGGCAGACCGACCATCATATAGAGCTTGACGGTCAGCATTCCGCGATCGAACACGGCGCCGCAGATATCGACGATCTCGTCGTTTGTCAGATTTTTGTTTATCACGCGACGCAAGCGATCCGAACCGGTTTCGGGTGCGACGGCGATCTGCTGGTCTTTTGATTCGACCAAGGCATCAAGTAATTCATCGGAGATCTGGTCGAGCCTTAGACTGGAAACTGAGATTCGGTAATCCATGGCCCGCAGTTCGCGCAAGATAGTGGAAATTTCGGGGTGATCGCAAACGGCGGTTGAAACGAGGCCGATCTTATTCGTGCGTCCGCGCCACTCGGCGGCCTTTGCGAGAATGTCTTTTGCGGGAACGACGCGCGGCGGGTAATAGTTATAGCCTGCCCAGCAGAAACGACAGCCCTGCGAACATCCGCGCGAAATTTCGACTAGAAGGCGGTCACCCATTTCGGCACCGGGTGACCAGACGGCGGTTGAGGGGCAAAATGTTTCCTGATTTACGAGGAAGTCTGCGAGTTCCTTTTCGCCGCGTTTCAATGCCCTGCGAAGCGTACCTTCTTTTGGATTAACCGAGGCCACGGCACGCCCGACACGTCGCGGAACGCCCTCGTGCTTTACCACGTAATCGAAAACGGTCCCGTCCTCGTTGTAGATCACATCGTAAAAAGACGGAACATAAAACCCTCGGCCGATGCGGGCAAGCGATAACAGTATTTCCTCTTTATCAGGGGCCGGCTGGGAGCCGGCGTTCCCCAGGATTGCGTCGATCAATTGAAAGGCGAGAATTTCGCCCTCGCCGACGGCGATCACGTCAGTGAAATCCGCTATGGGTTCGGGGTTAAGGAACGAGGCCGCTCCGCCCATTATCACAAGCGGATGAAAATGATTGCGTTCAGAGGCCCAGACCGGAATGCCCGATAGCTGGAGCATCCGCGCCATGTTCAGATAGTCGGTCTCAAACGAGATCGAAAATGCAACTACGTCAAAATCGCGAACCGGTGTTTGGGTTTCGAGCGAGAGCAGCGGCGTTCGGGATTTTTCGTATTCCTTAAGTTCGTCCGGGTCGGGTAGAAAAACGCGTTCACAGGCGACGTCCGGGATGTTGTTAAACAGCTCGTACATCGTGTGCAGCCCAAGATTCGCCATCCCGATCGCGTGGGTGTTTGGGTAACACAACGCAATGCGAAGCCCGGCGCCGTGCCGAACGGTGTAATCTTCCTCGGCGGCGAGTTTCTTTTTATAGCTGTCTATGATGCGTCTGTTCATAACAAGACAATTTATTAAAATAGCAGGTTAGGCAGGATAGCGATAGTCTCGCGGAGCCGTAACGAATTGGATTTAGTGTAGTTTCTTGCTCTTTCCTGTTCGTCTTGTTCTGTGTTTAAAAGAACTAAACCACAGAACAAGCTGAAAAAGAAAGAAAATGAGGGTAGATTCTCTTGGGGTTTTTCAACGAACTCTATTCATAACAATGTGTAATATGGGCTCATGTCCATCCGCGATCATTCAGCTTTTTTTCTTGCCTTTTTCTTTTTCCTTCTCGGTTTGGTTATAAATGAACGGTCGATGCTGGACGACGAATTGCTTTTCGTCGGTTGTGCCGTCACCGTCAACGTCAACCCTGACCTCGAGTTTGTATTTTTTGCCCGGCTCGTGTTTTTGGGCAAGCTCGTAACCGAGGCTGTATTGGCTGCGGAGCAGGCCGTTGATAGATTGCAGATAGGCCGGGATTTCGCTTGGGAAAGTCATTTCAAAGTGCATTCCGCCGGATTCTTTGGCGAACGTGTTCATCTGATTCTTTGCCTGTAGAAACGTCAAACGCCCGGGCATTCCCGAAAGGCCGTCCATTGGCCCGAGCAGGTGCTCATACTTCTTATAGAAAAGATTTCCGGTGCTGATGATATAGATCGGAATGCCTGCTTCCTGAATTACTTTGCGCACTTCGCTGAAATTTATCCGGCTGAATGTATCAATTCCCGATGCAACCAGAATGATCGCGCGGCGTTTGGATTTGACTGAGACCATTCCGCCGTATTCGGCATATCTTTCCTTGGATTCCTCAAGAACGACGGCGTCGCCGCGGCCTCCGACAAGCGAGAACTTAATAGCATCGAATAGGTTGTTCTCGCGAAACGCGGGCGAGTTTTTCAGCAGAAGATTTATCGTTTGATTGATCCGTCCGGGATCGTTTGTAAAATCGGTGATCGGCGTCGGGCGCATGTCGAATGCGATGACCGACGCATAATCGTCCGGCGGTTTGATGAATCGGCTAAGAAACGACGCGACGGGTCGGACAGTTTCATATACGCCGGGTTCGAATATTCCTCCGGACGCGCTGCCGAACATCTCGGACCATTTGCTGTATTCCAGGACGAGCGTAACGGTTATCGGTGCTTCGGGAGTGGCGAAATTTGAGATGTCTTTTTTAACGCCTTCCTCATAGATCTGAAACTGCTCACGTTTCAAGCCCGTGATGATCTGGCCGGTTTTTTTGTTGAATACGACGGCATCGACGCTGACAATATTCGTCTCGATCTTATCCACGTCGTCGATAACCTCGGCATTACGCTCTTCTTCGAGCCGCTTTTTCTCCTCTTCTTCTTTCTTGAGCTCTTCTTCGGTCTTTGGCGTGGGGCGCGTGTTGCGTTTGCCTTCACCCGGCTTGCTTTCCGGCCGCTGAGGCCGCGATTGGGCGAGTCCGATCTGAGGTGCGATGAATGACCCCAGAACCAAAACACAGACGACAAAACGAAGGCGTAATAAAACTGGCATCATAATCATATTTACCTCTGAACGGGTTATATGCTTATGATACCAGAAATCAAGGATTGGTTGGATTTAATTGACGAAAAGCTTGCCACTTCTTCTTGCGGCTCTGCCGCCATCGCCGAGCAGAAAAGCTCAGCTTTTCCGGCCCGTTGCCCAAATTCATTGCGGCTCTGCCGCCGTTTTTATCGCAAGACGGCGGCGGAGCCGCAGGAAAGATATTAATGCTCCCGGAAAAGCGCAGCTTTTCCGCTCGGCGAGTGGGCAAAGCCCAGGAAATACTAAGACTATTCCAGTGCGACAAAATCCAGGCCTGACATTTCATCGAGGACGCTGATTGTTTGCTGTTGGAATACATAGCCTTTTGAGACGGCGGTAAGGATGTAAGTTTGTCCAACCTGTACATCGTCGAAGCGGAAGTATCCGAACATCGAGGTTGCTGCCGTCCGTGAGTTGCCGTTCATATCGGTCAGTATCACGCTGGTTCGCGGCAGCCCACGGCCGTTCGCCGTCATGACCCTGCCGGAAATGCTTACATTGGCGGCGGTCGGAGACATATTGATACCAAAATTGGCATTTGTTACATTTGCCGTGTTGACTGTTACGTTTAAGATTCTGTCTGCTGCTCCGTCGTTACCCGCGCCTGCTCCCAGGTTTTCACCGACGCTGACCCAGCCTAACGGCAATACCCTCGCCGGGGCCGCGGATAAAGCGATTCCCTGATTAGTGGAGATTTCCACGCGGTAATTTACTCCGCCGCCCGGAATTCCGTTGAAGTTATATGTTCCGTCCGGGTTGACCGGAATCGAGCCGAGCACCGTGTTGTCGGTCGGATCGACCAATGTTGCAAATAATTGAACTCCGTTCGGCATGCTGATCCCCGTGCCGTTTATCGTGCCCGGACCGTCGATGTCGTTAAAAACATTGCCGGAAAGGTTATAGGATTCTGGCAGCGAAACGCCGAGCATCCATCGGTCCCCGGCGTGAGTTGTCGCGGTCGACCAAGTTGCCCCTTCGCCGTCGCCGCGAATGTAAACCTGAAATGTGACGGTCGTAATGTTCGAGCCGTTTACTCTGACCGTTCCGCAGACTCCGGTTGCGGTACATGAGGCGCCGAGGACTGCATTTCCGTTATTAATTTCCGTTGCCGTAACGACGAGATCCGTGTTTCCCTGAATTTTTGTCAGCGTCAGCCCGGGCGTCGTCAACGTAAATTCGCTTGAAAAGCCCAACCCGCCGGAAGTTCCGCCCATTCCGACAAATTGCAGCCTCGGATTGGTTACGGGCGAGCTGAATGTCAGTGTCAGATCGGCCATATGGACACGGCTGTCGGTAGCCGGCGGAAGCGGAAGCGCTGCGGCCCAGTGCCGGACGCTTGTGAATATGTCAAAGGCGTGATTCGCTGTCACAGTCATGCCTTGCGCCGTACCGGAAGGCGTGTTGGAAAACTGCCCGTTAACGCCGCCGCCAACGCTGTTCATTGCTGCGAAAGCCGGAATCGAGGTTGGCCCGCCGCTCCCGCTGCCGGTGAGCGTGCCGCCGAACATTACCACCGGATTGCTGGTGCCGGTGCCGACCCCGGTAAATTGCTGATTGGATAGGCTGGCTGTCACCCGCACGTCGATATTCGTCGCGCCGATGGTGTCGCCGGTCGGGTTGTTGCTGTTAAGCAGCAGCCGCGCCGTCTGCGAGGCAGCCGTCGGCCCGTTCGGGGATGCTTGCCATGCTGGTTGAGAAAAACTCATTGGAAGTCTGGGCCTGCGTCTTTGCAGCCCCAAAAGCAAAAATAAGCACAACGGCAAAAAAGATGTGAAGTGATTTATTCGAGACGATGTATGCAGAAAGAGAAAAGGGTTTCATTGAACCTCCGTTAGGTTGGGTAGGATTAATTGTAAGTGGGGCAAGGCGAGGGAGGTGTCGAATGCAAGTTACCGGTGAGTGTAACCCTTGAATAATTATAGGCTTTGAACCGTCCATGTCAACAAAAATCTCATAAGCGGGCAGCCTTCTGGACCGTTCGGGGGCGGCAACGTCGTTTTAAAACTCTTGCGGCATTGCGCTCTATTTGTTAAAACCTTGCGGCATTGCCGCTCTATTTTGCGGCGAAGCTCTGCTTCGCCGAGGCATCTCAAAAATTCTTCGCGGCTATGCCGCCGGTGCGAGACGGCGGCATAGCCGCAGAAAACAGGGGACAGACTCCCGGAAAAGCGGAGCTTTTCCGCAAATAGAGCGGCATAGCCGCAAGAGTTTTTTAACACGCCCGGTGAAGCTGAGCTTCACCGCTCGGCGAGGGGCAAGCCCGATTAGTTAGCGGACGACCGTGCTGACGACCGTGCCGTTTATTATCGTGCCGGTGCACAGGTC
The DNA here is from genome assembly GCA_964605905.1 of uncultured Chloracidobacterium sp. GTDB lineage: Bacteria > Acidobacteriota > Blastocatellia > Pyrinomonadales > Pyrinomonadaceae > OLB17. Next base: position 22,937 of record CAZSEL010000055.1, read on the forward strand.
AGTACCGCCTGCGTCAGCAGGTGGCAGAGTGGTGACGGCGACCACGCCACCCGCTCACGCGGGCGGTACTGACTTTGTGCGTCAGCAGGTGGCAGAGCGATCACGCCGATCATGCCACCCGCTCACGCGGGCGGTACTGACTTGTGCCGTCAGCAGAGGGCGGCAACTCTGCTTTTGGTGGATAGAACGTCCAATAGCCCGAAAAGTCTTTTCGCGTAAAGGCGGCGGCATTCGGATGCTGAATCGGGTGGTCTTCCAGTTCGTTGTGAGGGCCTATATAATATTCACCGAGGGCGAGGCCCACGCCGGCGCCAACCAAACCCGGCGGCGTGCGGTCAAAGACCTCCCGCCAGTATCGTTCCGAATAAAATATCGAGCAATAGTCGAGCCCGACGTATTCGTCGATAAAGATGTAGCCTTTTTCGGTCAGATTATTCCAGATATAACGGACGCAGGTTTCAAGGCTGGCTTCGAGATCGACGTCGAGAAACGCGACCAATACTTTGCGGTCGAGATGCGGAAGCGTGTCAGCAAACCAACCCTGCACAAACTCGCAGGAATCAATGTCGCCGTATTTACTTATGTTCCACTTTACCTCTTCGAGTGTCCCGGCATAATCGCCAGCAGCGTAAGAATCAGCTTCGCGGTCGCCTTCGATTTTTTCCGGAAGGCCCTCGAACGAGTCGTAGATAAGGAGCTTGCGGCCGGTCATCTTGCAGACGAGCGATAGGTTGGCGGCGCTTCCGCCCTTCCATGTCCCGCATTCGAGAACAACCCCTTCGGTTTCGGGCGGAGTCTCGAAAAGCTTTAACGCCATCGCCAAATGGGCCTTGTACGACGTGCCGGTCGGCACACGCAACTTGTTCAAAAACATCTTTAGCCCAAGCCGGTATTTCTTGAAAATATTCAGCTTGTATGCCGGATGTATCTTTTTTGAATCAAGAATGAAATAAATGGCGATGGGTACGGATAGAACGTAATACACCTTCATCAAGAAACGCGACATAATTAGTTTGCATCGGGCTTGTTAAACTTTTCTCCCTCGAAAAGATCCTTTTTATTCAGCCCCTTCTTTATAAATTTCCTGACGCCGGTTCGGAGATATCCGTCCGCCAGCGTCACAAACCTTCTGAACTTCTGTTCCGGCCGAGCCTGAAAAAAGGTCACATGTGCGGTTTCGTAGCCGTTTGGAGAATGCGGCGAAAAGTAATAGTTGGATACGCAGCATCTCACGGCGTCGGCCTTTACTTCATTGACCGAATGCCATGATTTATCGTGTGTCTCCATCAGCACCAGGCGGTTAAAAAAGCAGGGAATCTCGGTACGCTGGGTAACATCGGTGTTCCAAAGCTCGAAATTCCCCCCGTTTTCTAAGTTCCAGCTGGGCGTGCAGTAATACAACAGATTCAGGATACGATAATTTTTTTGTTCGTAGTCGTGTGAGTTATCAATGTGAGGGTTAAGAAAATGGCCCTTCGCCATCGAGCTTATGCCGCCCGCGTACAGTAAGGGGTCGCCAACCGGGTCTTTGTGTCCGGTGATCCGTGTAATTGCCTGAATAACCCGTTCGTCCTGGAAGGCAAACGTCGCGTCAGAGATAAGTGTGTCAAATTTATCCAGCGATTTGGACGTATACTTCTTTTCCCGGAAACTGTCGAGAAGACGCATCTCTCCGGCATTCGGAAAAGCCGCATAGATCTCGCTGGCAGTGTCAACCGGAAACAAATTGTCAATCGTCGTAAAGCGTGTTGGCAGCCCGCGTTCACGGTTAAAATCTTCGCGCAATGCAGCCTCATCCTTTTTTAGACGTTCAAGAATATGCCCGATCAACTCTTCTTTCATTTCTTCTTTCATTAAATAAATCGCAATTATACCTTTTTGGCAGAGAATGCGAAATTCGCGTTAATCGTCACGGCTATCTGACAGTTTCGCTGACGACCGTGCCGTTTATTATTGTGCCGGTGCAGTGTGTGGTGAACTCGAACGGGTCGCCGTCGTACATTGCGAGATCGGCGTCCTTGCCGACGGCGATCGAGCCGACGCGGCCCTCGATGCCGAGAATTTTCGCGGCGTCGATGGTGATCGTCGCCAGAGCGTCGCGGCGTGACAGCCCGTTCGCGGCGGCCATCGCGGCCTCGAACAGGACAACGCGGGTTTTCGGAACGTAGCCTTCGTAACCGCTCTGGAGCGCGACCGGAATCCCCGCCGCACGCAGCTTCGACGCATTTTCCATCGAAAGATTCTCACGGTCGCCGCCCGGCCGCGCCATCGTCGCGTGGACGATCACCGGAAAGCCCGACGCCTTGATCTCGCTGGTCAGCAAGTGTCCGTCAGACGCCCCGTCGAGCACGATCTTGATGTTGAATTCCTTTGCGATGCGAAGCGCCGTCATTATATCGACTGCGGCTTCGGCGGTGATTAGCAAAGGAATCTCGCGCTTTATCACGCGGTCCATGATCGCCGATTTGAGATCGGTCGCGGGTTCTTTCTTTTTCGTGTTTTCCTGCGCCTTGATGAGTTCCGCCCTCAGCATCGCCGCCTGTTTTGCACGCGAACCGGGCGATTTGCCCGCACCGGCGTTCGCCGCGTTGCCGAGCGTGACCGCGATCATCGCAGTCGGGACAATCGTCGCCTGATCGACGTTCTTGCCGGTCGTCTTGGCGATCATTGTTTGTCCCGAAATCAACGCAGACGGCTGGTGGCCGGTATGGATAGTCGTCACGCCAAACTCGCGTACCCATTCAACCAATTTTTCCTCCGCGTTATAGGCGTCGATCGCCCGCAGCTCCGGCTGAACAGTCCCGCCGCCGTCGAGCGCCATCTGGTCGTGCGGCTGGTTGAGATAACCGTTAAGCCCGATGACCGTGTGAGCGTCGATCAGTCCCGGCGTCACAACCTTTGCGTTTATCACGCGATAATTCGCCGGAATACTAACCTGGTCGGCCGTCCCGACCGCCTCGATTTTTCCGTTGTTGACCAGCACCACGCCGTTCGTTATCGGCTCGCCCGCCATCGTCCAAACCGTCTCGCCCTTGACCGCGACCTGTGCGGTCGCAGTGTACGCAAATACTAGCCACAGAGAACACAGAGTCAGGAAACCAGAAAACAGTTTTGCCTTTTTCATTTTTACTTTTGCCTTGCAATTCATTAGTTCGCACCTCCAATGTCGCCGTCGAAGCAATTGATATGGTCGCCGGGATCGTTGCCTGCCCCGAATCCGCCGGTGGCGGTCAGCCGGTCTTTTGGATCGCTGCGGTCAAAGACCTTTTTGCCATCCACCCAGGTTTCGAGAACGTGCGTGTAAACGCTAAACGGATCGCCGGAAAGTACGACCATGTCAGCATCTTTACCAACTTCGAGCGAGCCGACGCGGTCCTGCATATCGAGCATGATCGCGTTTGCCATCGTCAGTGCGTAGAGAGCTTTGTCACGCGACATTCCGGCTCGAACGGCGATTCCCGCCGAGCGGATGAACCACCGCGAATCCGTAATGCTGTCGTCCGTGTGAAAGCCGACCAACGCACCGGCCTTTTCAAGAGCGACGCCGTTCTCGAATTTAATTTCGGCGGTCTCGAGTTTTCCGCCGGGTGAATCAATGAAGATGATCGACGCCGGTACCTTTGCCGCAGCGATCTCGTCGGCGACCTTCCATGCCTCAGAGACGTGTTGGAGAACAAGGCGAAAGCCGAATTCCTTTTGCAGCCTGATCGCGGTGAGAATGTCGTCGTGTCGGTGAGTGTGGAAATGGACCATCCGCTTGCCGTCGAGCACCTCGATGAGAGCCTCCAACGCAAGGTCGCGTGCCGGCAGTTTGCTCGCGTCGCTACCTGCTTTTTTTATCTTGTCGCGATGTTCCTGTGCCTTGATAAACTGAGCACGAACCAGAGCCGCCGATTTTGCACGCGTACCGGGAAATGCACCGCCTCCGGCTCTTATCGAATTTGTACCGTTGGCGAACTTGATGCCGCCCATATACTTGCCGTCTTTGTCGTAGATCAACAGGTCGTCGATCTTAACGGCGTTGTCTCGGAGTTTCAGGTAAAGCGTCTGGCCGCTGTCTAGATGGCCGGAACCCGGCATTACATTTACCGTTGTTATCCCGCCGGACTGAGCACGCTGGATGCTTGCCGCGCGGGCGTTGATGCCGTCAAGAATACGAACATCCGGCTGGATCGGCCCCGAAGCGTCGCCGCCCGAACCGCCGCCGATATGGCTGTGCGTATCGACCAAACCGGGCATTATCGTTTTGCCTGTGGCGTCAATTACCGTTGCACCTGATGGCGTCTGTACATTCGCGCCGATGGCAATGATCTTGCCGTTTTGAACGACGACCGTTCCGCGTTCGACCGGCGCACCGACGATCGGGATAATTCGCGCATTAGTAAATGCGACGGGCTGCTGTTGTCCTAATATCGGACAGACGAACAGCACAAATGCAAAACTGCATAAGAGAATTTTATTCATTTAGCATTCCTCATCAAAAGATATTTGAGCGGTGTGTGTATTGATAAGGTGCAACGAAATGGTGTCCCTGTCAAGAAACACAGCACTAAATCGGGTAGCCATGTTGACCGGAACCGTTTATAATAGACCTCGATTAGGCAAAACTCACCATTTTTTTGGGACTTAATGCGACCAGTGCGGATTAGAACGAACTCTGGCACAGGTATTGAAAGGTAATAGGCGTAAAGCTATATTCTGGGGGAAAACCATGAAGAAAATTTTAGTATTTGCAATATTGTTTGTTTTTACAGTGTCGATGGCCGTGCCCGAGGCATTTGGCCAACGCAGGAAAAAGAAAAAGCACGGCGGATTGGCAACTAACATCGCCATCGTCGCGGGTGCAACGGCCGCTGGTGCGTTGATCGGCCGTGGCCGTAACGGCGCGATGATCGGAGCCGGAGCGGGCTTGCTCTATGCGTCGAGCCGAAAGGGAACCAAGCGTCGCGCGTATAATTCAAAATATCGTCGCGGAGCCAAGATCGCCGGCGGCACGCTGCTTGGCGCCGGTACAGGCGCCTGGATCGGCGGCAAAACCGGAATGCTCGTCGGCGGCCTAGCCGGAGCCGGTGCCACATATCTCTACACCAAGAACGGCAAACGCTACTACCGAGCCAACAACGGCCGTGTTTATTACAGATAAACTGTAAATTATTGAAATCAGATATGTAAAAGAGGCCGTCTTTCCTGGACAGCCTCTTTTTGCTTTGTGATTTACAGCACGCCGTAAAAGAAAGTTTGTCGCCTTCAGCGACGGATCGTTCTTGGAATGTTTTCCTAGGGTTCCATTCGCTATCGCTCATTTCACCCTAGTGTCATGTCACATTTGAAAAGTCGTAAGAATAGGAGTAAACTTTTCTCGG
>CAZSEL010000056.1:0-27566 GCA_964605905.1 uncultured Chloracidobacterium sp.
TTACCACCCATTTTGCGCCAAAAAAACGAGGCCGCCCTTTTCAGACAGCCTCTTTGTTCTGCGTAAATAATTGTATTTAATAAAGTTAAGATGGGACACCCCGGCAAGATTCGAACTCGCGACCCTCTGATTCGAAGTCAGATCGTCGTGAGCACTAAGGTCGGGCGAGCGCATCACTCAAACAAAGCGAGGGATCTCGATGCAACCCGACTTGATGGCAAATTCATAGGCTGATTGGGCCCAATACAAAGTTACGTCACAATCCACGTCACAAGGCAGAAACGGGGACCCTAAAGGTGCCCGTAAGTTGTTGTAAACATTGGCTCCGTAGGTAGGACTCAAACTTACAACCCTTCGGTTAACAGCGGACCGCATACGGCATCGATTCTCCAACCAGTCACTTGGATTTCACAGCCGCGGGCGGGCTCAGTTGTTCGACAAGACCCAACCTGATTAAACTGTTTGGCGAAGGGGCGGGTGGCAGGTTCTCAATATCGGGAATTGCCAGTGCCGGCCCCTTCCACGTTCTATCCGAATTAGGAGTTCCGACGAGAAAGAGTGTCGATGCTTCGTCACGCACCTTGCCAATTGGTATGGCCCACAGAGTAAATCGATGGGAATTTATCCTTGAATACAAGTAGAAGTAATTTCTATGGATCATCGAACGGCCTTGCGATATATAACTTCGTTCCTTCTTTTCCCATACTACACCTTCGAGATCTTCTAACTTTTCGGGGAATGATCCCCGCTTTTGATGAAACTTAAGTAGGTCTCTATTCATGACTTTAGTCGCATCAAACGGGATTTCAGCACTCCGCTCGCGTTCCTCAGACCAAAGAGAGTAGATATATGTGCCCACCATCAACATTAAAGCGAGTGGCGCCAGGATGAGTGATATCTTGAGTCTACTTAGCATGTATTTAAATTTGTGAAAGTTGACTGACCGGGGCGGCGGTCGTCATGAATCGCACTTCCTCAGGAAGGCGGTGAAGAGCATTTTCAATTGGATCAGACTTCTTGGCGGTTTCCATATCGAGTACAAAACCCGATTCGGTTTCGCTCTGTGACGATCCAACTAAGCGGGCAATTCTTTCACTGGATAAAACTCTGTCAACACCGGCTGAAATTATTTCTTTTAACGAAGTCCTGTCGGGATCGGTCAGTTTAACTTTCCCAACATCACCAGAAAGCGAGAATTGTGCGTCTACATCGCCGAGATGAACTTCTCTCGGGGCTCCTTTATTGGGAGCAATATAAATTTTGCGAGTCACTGCAAACGGAGGGTAAGCTGCGCGAATTGGTGGTGCAGTGTCGCTAATTATCAGAACTTCTGAATGAGCAGCAGTCTGTCGAATCTCATTCGGCAGCATGAGAGCGCGTTTTTGCTCCGCATATCTTGTATTGTCCTGCTTCTTGCCGGGAAAATCTTGAAATGTCTTTGAAAAGATTGTTGTATCGCCCAATTGTTTTGAAGCGTATTCGGCGGTCACGTCGTCCAGGCCGGGCAGAAAGATCTTGGTCATGATAGTTCCAAGGATTGCGTTTGCCGGTTCACGTCCGTATTGATCGTACATTTGAGGCAGGTCTTGGTACCCGAGTCCAAGTCCGACACCACGGCCCCGTCCGATACCCGATATCCTCTTAACTTCGGAAACATTCAATTGATACGCTTCGTCGATCAAAACGAAACAGGGATGCTCAGGCTCATTAACACCATCGAGCCTCATCTCCATAACGGCCTGTCCGATAAATGTGGCGATAAACTCCTTATACACATCCGCAGCACCCTCCGAGACTACGAGATAGATCGCCGTACCGGGCTCGCGAAGATCGGCGAAGTCGATCGAGTGGCAACCGGAAATCTCTTCATCCCTCGTTGGCGGGACTGTTACCATGCGAGCCGGTGCGAGGGTGAAGGGGCGCAACTTATTGTAAAGACCTATCAAGATTGATCCGCGAGTCTGCACCGGAGCCTGCCGAAAGGCCATATACGCTTGTTTTGCATAGAGGCTAGGCGAATTCGTCATCGCATCGTTAAACGCCTGGTCCCCATCTCCGCTTAGAAAGAGGAGGAAATCCGCGGCGAATGCGGGAATCGCTTTCTCCCGGTAGACCTCCGCGATGTGAAGTAAAATTGCGGTCAAAGCTATTTGCTCCGCATCACCCCAGAATGGGTCAGCATTTGTTCTACGGCGGCTTTCAATCCCGATCATCATCCCGGCGAGCTGACATGCAAAGGCCGGATCATTTCTGCATTTTGGAATGAAGTTCCAGCGATCGCTTTTTGTCGGATCATTTAGGTCTAAACGATAGATGGTTTTGGCTGCGACCGCAGTCTGAGCGAAGAGTTCACCTTTCGGATCGTAGACAAGGCAGGACGACTTGTTCAGGATCGCTCTGATCATCGACATGAAGAAAGTCTTTGATTTGCCGGAGCCGGTCGGGCCGAACATCGCGAAATGCCGGAGCCACTGACTCGTTGGAAGATATACATCGCGGCCGCGAAAAGCCTTTGCAATAGGAAGCGCGTTTACAGGTATCGGAAGACCTCTGATCCTGTTCATCAAGCCACAGCGGATCAAGTCCGACGCCTTTGCCCATCTAGCCGAACCGTGCGCGGTGCTCATTCGTCGAATTCGATAGGCCCACATTAACGAGTACCCATCGACAAGTGATCCGGCAACACATATCAAAGCCATTGCCCAAAAGACCAGGGTGATCAGTCCGTAAACGTTCAACAAAATACTCGCATACAAGCACAATAGAGCTCCGATCGTTCCCAACAGAAGAAAGAAGAGAGTCGTGCCAATGTCAGCGGACCATTGCCAAAAAGCTTGGTACGATGGCAGGTACTGCTCATTTGCTTTCCTTGGGATTCCATAGGAAGCATCAAATCTCTCGATCCATTCACGGGAAAACATAACTTTATAAACTAGCGTGTGTTGAGCATCGAACTTTGTTCGCGAAGCGATTCAATGGTCGTCGCATTCAGCGCCAGAGCGTCACCTCGCCAATGCCGAATTTTCCAACCGCCTGCACTAAGCTGCTCAGTGGTTAATAAAGCAGCCGGTATTTGTTGATCACGGTTCGCTTCAAAATACAGAATGGAATTCGGTTCGCTTTGACGAAGCGGAAATCGGAAAAGCAATTGTGATCCTCGATCAGATCGGGGAATGGCTAGAACCTCGAAGGAGAAAGGCTCACGTCTGTAGGCAATATGAAATATGCTTCGCTCGGAAGAAATGACCCCATTGCGGAGTTCGATTCCCGGCGGCCATAGTTCCGACGCAGTTAAATTTTGGCTGATCCCTGCTACATTTTGAGGGAGTTTTGAGGTCCGGGTATTTAAGGACAACACGGACAATGAGATCGCCATTCCCAGTGCAGAGGTTTCTCGAAGTCTTAGGGCCTGATCGTGCTCAGGGCCGGAAAAGGGATTCTTCAGTTGTTCTTCGGAGCCCGGTTTCTCCTCGCTAAATTCGATCCCGGGAGCCTCCACGAATCTGACCTGTGCAGCGTTGTTCTGGGGCAATAAGATTCTGAGGATTCCATACACTCCTACGAAGAATAAAACTACCAAGACGCCCCCATACCGTGAGAGGTCAACCGACTTTATAATGCGGATTCTCTCTTTGATTCTCGAATACAGATCTAATTTTCTGCTCGTTTCTCTCATAATAAAATGCCGGATAGCTGCGGCCATCTGATCTTCCAATCGGGATCTCTTTTCGCAAGCCATGAATCAATGTCGGGGTGGAAAGCGTCAGTCATTGCGAGAATATAGTCGAGTTGAAGAGCGAGCAATTCTCGGGAAGCTGCGGCCTTAACGAAATAGCAAAAATACCGAACAATGCTTTTCGTGTTTAATGAGTCGATCGAGTCGCGTTCAAAGGCCGCAACTATATCGATCGACTCACGAACACTCGGATGATCTTCTATACCGGCGATGCCTCGGACGGCGTCGATAAGTTTGGTTGCAAGCGCCAAGTGGGCTGAGGTCGCTAGTTTGTTCCTTGTCGATAAGATCTCAAGCTCCTTTACTAACGACGGACTAGCGAAACGGCTGAAAACGTGTCTCGAAATAAACGGTGAACTGAGTTTATGACGAAGATCGTTCGAGGTTGTGATGACAATCGGTCTAAACCGCCAATCGGAAATTCCGATAGTGCCGCCTTCATATCTCGGAATGTAGATCAACCCGCGTTCGAGAGGCATAAGGAGCGAATCCTCAATGCTTGGCCCGAATTTATCGCTTTCATCCAGGATCAGTACTGGCGGCGGTTTTCGGGGCGACTTAATCGCAGCATGCGCGGCAAGGTCAAATGCCATTCCAACCTCTCCCAGAATCAGAAATCGACGCTGCCATTTGGATTGGCGGGCCTTGTCTAGAAACTGAGTTTGCTCATCGAGCGGCAACTGTTTTGCGAGAGCTAAGTGTTCCCGCATCCAGACTTCCTGTTCCTCGGAATCCCAGTCATAGAGGATCTCTTCCTGTTTCAATCCATCGCGGCCGGCAACAACGCACATCGTTAGATTACAGGCGGCCGCCAATGCTTCCGGGAATGCAGTCTTTCCGCTTCCTCTCGTTCCGGAGATCAGCCAGGCCCGACCGGATTTGAGGCTTTCACAGAAATCTTCGAAAACCTGCTCATCCGGTACGTAGCCATTACGAGCCATCAAATGGAAGAGATCAGCTTCGCGCCCTTCCGATACAAGGTCACGAGGATTTATCTGAGGCCGCCCTTGGTCAAAAGGAATCATTCTTTCTCAGCTCCCGTTCTAATGGCCGATATGGTTGCGGTCGTTGCTTCGGGCAGTTGGGTTACGAGAACGTACCCGTTGGTTCCAGCTATGACTTCCAGGAACGTATCTTCATGTTCGTTACCAAATATGGATTGGCTTGTATCCTCAGACAGTCTTTCTGAGCCGCGACGAAGCGGTTCAGAGAGAATTACAGTGCCACCGGACCTTAATGAACCGACCGAACCCAATATCGACCCGGCAGTATCCTTCAATCCACGAAAGAATCGAGCCCATTTGCCGGTGATTCTTTTTCTGGCTCCGTTGATCCCAGATGCGCCGTCGGTTCCCATGAGTTCTCCAGTGAATCTCACTAGTTCACCGGACACCGGATCTATGAGGCCTACAACAGTCACAAAGGCTCTAATGGATTCACCGCCTCTAACATTGCCGACGAGCATTGTGCCAGCAGGATACGAGTATCCCTTGCCTTCGATTGGCTGTGTTAGTTCCATGCGAACGACACCACCAGAATTCCTGAGTGTGTAGATTGCACCTACCAAACGGACAGGCAGCAAAGTGCCGAATGGTATCTGTCCCAAAGCTTTTCCCTTTCCAGGATCAGCGTTCGCAGCCGTTGGCTTTGTGTCTGGAGAAGCAATCACATCATTCTTTGTTCTAGCAATCCCGAAGAAAAGGGATCGACCCAAAGGCTCAATAGAGGTAGTTGACTGAGGAATTTGGGAATGATTAGCTCGCGAGCCAACATCCATTAATTTTGCATTCGGGATTTCGTTCTGCTTCGTTACTTCCTGAGATGCGAAGCTAGTGCCGACATTCGCAATCGGAGGCTCTGATGCGGGTCGCGAACTTGTTGCCGATAGTATGTCGTTGGACTGACCGGAGATTGTTTCAGGTTTATCAACTATCACGACATCTTCAGCCGGATTGGCAACAGAGTCTCCAGTTACAACGGGTTCTTTAGAAGCGACCATTGTGAGCGCGGCCTTAAGTTTTTCGTCCTCTGTCATCGGTGCGGAAGTGGCGTCCCTCTGGCCGGTCCGGTTAACCGACTGTGGTTTTGACGTAGCGAACAATCCCATTCCAAAAAACCAGGTAATAGCCGCTCCCATAAGAAGCAGAAAGGCAGTGAAAGCGGCGATGCTTTTCAGGATTTTTCCTGCACGAGAACCTGGCGATTTGGAAGTATCTTCCGCAGCCAAATCATCCGCATAGAGTTCGTCGTCCGAAGTATCCTTCTGATCCTCAAGAAGTAACCTTTCTCGATCCTCATCTGCTTCAATGTCAGGTAATGCGGTTGGAATATCGGTATTGCTTAAAGTAGTTTGCATCGAAGTCCTCCTTATTTTGAACCATTTAGAGCCGCTGAGATCGGAGCGTCGGCCGCATCCTTGTGAGCAACGACCACACGAACTTTTTGATTGGTTCCGAGTGTCGGAGATCTATAAACCAACGCATAAAAGCTTGTATAACCGGGAAGAACGAGACCTTCCAAAGCCGTTGTTTCCAGATATCGAATATCAACTTTTGAAGTCAGGAGGCTTTTTCCATCCTTATCGAGTGTCTGTATCTGAAGTTCTGGAGACCCGTTTAAGAGTCTGAGATTTGACGTGGTAGAGTTTCGAACAGCAACAACAACGAGCCGGTTCTCAGCATCAAGATCTGTAGTCCGTGACACTGATAGTTCCAGTCCGTGAAGCGGTGGCGTCCAGACACCGAGATTTTTCTTTGGATCTCTGAGAACATCCGCCAGTCGCTTGTTAGAAGACTTCGAAATTTCCGCGTCGGTCATCGCTCGTTTTGAACCGTTTCGCCTTGTATTCGGTATTTCCGTGTACACAGTATTCAAAATTGAGTTGTATTCAGACTTAGGAGTATCAGAAGCGCTCAGATTCGTTTCAGCACGTTGTAACGAGCCAACGAGTTTCGATACGGCTCGCGAGTTGATCGGGGAAGCGTTGACAGATTCACCTCCAAGATTAAATGCAAGGCCCGCAACTTTTCGAGCTGACACAACAGCATCCCTGTCGTAAGTGACTACGCAGCGGTGTGCGTTCCTTTTCAGATCATTCACCGGAACCAATTCGAGAATGAGAACCAAACCGGATCTCATCTGCAGGCTGATCGCTGCTGCGGTTGCTCCATCTCTAGAAGGTACGAATCCTTCTCCCGGGTAAATAGTTATCGACCGGTCGGTTTCCTTTGTAGGAGACTGAAATACTGAAGCAAGCTTCGGGTTGCCTTCGTGGATGTAATAGATGCCGTCAGACGCCGGAAACTCAACGATCGAAACGGCATTCTGAGCCAGTCCGAGACGGATAACGGTAGGCTGTTTGGGATTAACAGTTACATTTGCTTCTCCCGACAGGAAATCCGGTTGTGGCGAATTAACAACCGCAACAGGCGAGTTTCCACTTGTTACCGCCGAAATATTGATGATCTTTTCGGCGGAGTCTGACTTTGATTCGGTCGGGTGTGGCCGGGCAACTTTCTTTGGACTCGGTTTAACCACCGGCTTCCGGATCTGTGCCTCAGCGTTTACGGAAATCACAGTGAGGACGGCAATTGCGACGACCCACAGTTTCAGAAAACTTTTAGTGCGTATTGTTATTCCTGGTGTACTCATTGATTTAATTTGGCTCCTCTCTAATAACCGCCAGTCGTCTCACTAACTGAGTTGTTGACGGAAGATGTTTCGTCAGTGTCTCCGATCAGAGTTATGGGCGAGACGGTCTTACCATTTACGGGTTCAACCCTAAAGCGAAGGATCGTGAATCCAGTTCGAAGGTTGTTGTCGTTGCGAATCGGACTTGATGGACTGTCTTTCAGAAGGAATTTGCATTTAAGCTGCACGGATTCTTCCACGTCCTGCCCCGCGGCTTTGCGTCGTATTTTCCTGGTTCCGATTGCCCGAAGGATATACGCATCACTCTCATCGACAGACAGGTCTTGAAGCTCCCAAGAAGAATTGACGCTTTCAGATTTCTCGGCAGCAAGAACGCCATTCTGCTTTAACCTGGTGGCCATCGCCATTGAAAGATCAGGATCCAGCATCCGGAGAAGTTTGTTGACCTGGGTTTCGCGCGTAGATTGCTCGACTTCATAAAGGGAAGTGAGAAATTCCTTTACTAAATATTTCTTGTCGGTTGAAGTCGGATTGTCCGGGGCTATGCTGACCGTCTCCGTCGTGCCGTAGTCGCGATTGTTAAGCTCGACAACTCTTCCAGAGGATTTATCGACAACTATCCGATCGGCTTTTCTAAAGATGAGAAAAGTATTGATGCCACCGCTTAGAACAAGGGCAAACAACAATACCCAAAGTGCCTTGAACAACGAGGCAATGGTTACGATGTCGTCCGGGTCACGGGTTAGATAGGTAGGGGCACCGACGTGTTCACTGGAAGCTCCGGGCAACTCGATTTTGATTTCATTTGCTTTCATAGGTTTGAATCTCGATAGGTCTAATGGCAATAGCAATGCCAAATGCGAAATAGGAATAACTCGTCGCATAAAGCATTCTCAGCGTTCCTTCTCGGTCTAAAAATTTGCCGATTGGTGTGAAAGTCGTCCGAGAATGACGTGAAAATTCGCCGACTATTTATGAAGTTCGGAAAATTGATTCTGACCTGCAAAGGTTGACCGTGCTAATTGAGTTGAGTTTGTTGGAATCGATGGCCCGACGATGACGGGCCCCAAGTCTAGCTGTTGCAACGAGTCATTTTTATTCAAAGAGACCACTCTTCGTTTACCTGTACGCGGATCGTAAAATACCGAAATAGCTTGTCTTTCTTGAAGTTTTTCCGCACTTGGCATTTGGGACGCACTGGGGATCTGTTCGGATTGTGAAAAGCTAGAAAGTCTTCCTTGTTCCTTTAACCAGCGATAAACCTTAACCCCCTGCGAAACGTACCCGATAGTCTCTTTGTACGGCGGGACGCCATTGGCCGTCCTAAGCCTCGATCCATTAATCAATTTCCCGTTAGTTCGCAATTCGCGGCCCTGAATATATGCCGAAACTGTTCCTTCCCCGGCGTTGTAAGCGGCCAAAACCGATTCGAGCTTCCAATCAAACCGCCGCCCTAAATACTTCACATACCGAGCCGCCGCGAACAGTGACGAAGTTGCTTCGTATGGATTAGCTAATCCAAAACGCGCCGCCGTCGCCGGCATGAACTGCATAAGACCTTGAGCATTTTTCGGGCTTGTCAGCCAAGGACGAAAGCGCGTTTCGTTATAGGCGATAGTCCACAGAATTAGTGGATCGACGCCTTCACTTTTGGCGGCCTTCTCAATAGACGCCTCGTAAAATCTCGCTCGCGAAAGTACGTCCATCTGGCAAGAGTGCTTCGAGAAATTCTTTGTGTTTCTTGGGAAGTGGCTGATAAAGGAAAGACGAGGAAGAACAGAGAGATGTACAAGGTCGCGATGGTGATCGGTTGTTTCATGCCGACGGCAATGGCAACCGATGTGCCAACAACCCCATTCGTCGAACGGCACGACCCTTGCAGAGCGAGAGAAATTGTTGATGCTTCCGATGTCATTCACGAACATCAAGAAATCCACTTATCGAGGACGACAATGAAGAAACTTTTGACAGTCACTAAGAGCGGGCTAACCGAATTGGCACCGCTCGCTTTCGTTTTACTTTTCACAAATCTTGCTTCGGCTCAAGGCCCGATCTTCACCGGCGATGCCAGCAATCTGTCCAACATCATTCGTGAGGCCCTTAAGCTTATGGCGATCATTTTGTTCTGTCTTGGAGCGGTCGGCGTGGCCTGGTCGATCTACAACAAGATGACCGGCAAGGAATGGGGCAACCAAGCCTTCGGTTCGCTCCTTTCCTTTGCGTTCGGAACAATCGTCGCGGTGTTCTGGCAGCTTGCACAAGGCCGAGCGGTCGGAGTTGATACGAACTTCTAGGGGGACAAACGAATGAGAAGACGTGCAACACGGCCCAATGTTTTCCGAGGACTCAAGAGGTTCGGGGTCTACTCGACTGACTGGAAATTTATCTTGATCCCTACAGCCATCGCTTATCTCGTTCCTTTTGTTTTAGGTCTCTGGATCGGATACGTACCGTTGGGCTTCCCGGTGGGATTACTTGTATTCCTCACTCTCTTGGGAATCTTCAATTACCTACGCCTCAGCAAACCCGCGTACTGGCTTTCTCAGAAGTTCGACGCAGAGATCGACAGATGGCTGACGTTTCGGCCACCGCTGCGGGGCGAGATCGAACAATCAGTTTGGACATCACCAACCAGGAAATAAACATGGACATAGCAAACCTATCATTCACACAGATCGCTATCTCATTCTTCGGCGGGCTTCTCTCCGTTGGTCTTGGCCTCGTAGCTGGTTATCGAATCATCCCGGCATTCAAGCTACAAGGAAGTCGCATGATCGATAGCTCAATACCGGAAAAGACAAAAGAACAATCAAAGTTCGAAGCAGTTGGACGATTGCTTCCTACGGCGATAGCCGGTCTGGACCGCAACATCATTCGATACAAGGACGGGAGCTACGGCAAGGCATACATCTTCGAGCCGTCGAACAGTCTTTACATCGACGGAAATGTGACTGAGCAACGAATCGAAGAATTGAAGACGATCCTTAAGTTCGAGAAGCCGAAGAACACGGTCATACAGTTTCGATTTCTTAATTCGCTGGATACGGGAGAGGTTCTCCGCGACCATCTGCTTTCGCGAGATGCGGAATCATCCGACCCCGTCGCAGGCGTCCTTCAAGCCACCAATCTTTCACTCCATGAAGACGCGATCAGATCCGGCGAAGTGATGCGGCAAACCGCGACAGTCTGGATCCGCGTGCCGGTAAGAGATGCTGCCGATAAGAGTGCTCTTTCTTCACTACTGCCTTCGCTTATAAGGGATGTTAAAGAATACGGAATCGCACAACTACTTCGCACGCCCTTATTAAGGATAAGAAATCGCGAAAGTGAATTGATGGTGCAGAGAGAGGTGCAAAGTGAAGCCGCGTGCAAACTCAAAGCTGCACGTGTGTTTCAGTCATTCGAAGCAAACTTTCCCCGAACCCTTCAGCTTCGTGAAATGAGCCGAACGGAAATTTTCGAAGCACTCTTTATCAGCCATCGCCGTGAACATCAAAGCTTTCCAAACCTCCGCAATTCCGCGTGTGTGGATCTAAGGCGATATCTGTGCAGTACAAGTATCGAGAGCACTCGCGAGCAGTATGTCCGGCACAATGGCACGCCTATAAGTCTGGTAAGCCTAAAGACACTTCCGAACGGATTTGTCACCGCAGACATCATGCGGTATCTGACGGCCACGCGAGTTCTGGGCTTTCCACACGAGATCGTCGTTGATCTGATGACGACTGAAAAGCAGGCTGCAAAAAAAGACCTGCAAAAACGCATCGACCGGATCGAGGGAAGCCGGAATACCTGGCTCGGATTTAGGAATCTCAAAAAAGATGCGATCGTGATCAAGTCCGATCTTGAAGATCTTCTCGAACAGGTAGAAAGCGACAACGAAGAGATCTGTAACCTACGGCTAAATGTCATTGTCTTTGCGAGCCGCTCGAAAGGAACGAAGGAAGCGCGGAAGCAGCTTGAGATACTTGATGACCGATGCGATGCGGTTGTTTCGTCGATCCGAAAGAAGATCGGTGCTGACGCAATACGGGAAGACCCTATAAGGCAGCGTGCGATATATCCGCGAATTCTTGCGGGTGAGCTTTCCTGGAAGCCGACCGGACAGGAACTAACAGAAACTGCCGATTCAGTAATAGCATTTGTTCCAACCGAGACAAGCTGGCGTGGAAGCAAACGGCCGCACAGCATCTTTACCACTCCAAATGGACAGATGTTCGGCCTTAACTCTACGATCGGGCACTCATCAAATCCCCAACTGTTATAGTCACCGCCGCGTCCGGTGAAGGAAAGTCATTCCTCGCTTCGATGCTGATCACGGATATAAGGGCTCATAGCGGGAACGTAAAGGTCCGCGTGATGGACTACAGGCATTCATTCAAGCCCATCTGTCGCCTGTTCGGCGGCCGCCATATAGAGTTCAATGAAGCCGATCCAAAGCCCATCAACATCTGGAACTACCCGGGGATCGAGAAAGGTATCGGTCCGACAAAGCGCCAGCTTTCGATGGTATTGACGGACATCCTTATCCTCAGCAAGACGCCGAGGACCGACGCGATAACGAGTGCAATCGCGGCGACGGTTATTGACGAGGCCTATAAGATGTCGCTAGCGCGAAATGGAGACGGCAGGCCAAAATTCCAGCCAACACTCGGACACTTCCTCGACGTTCTTAAAACCTATCATTGGGAACCGGCGCAGCAGGAGCCTGCTAGCGAGCTTTACTTAAAACTCAATGTCCACCGCAAAGATCCTTGGCTTAACTCACCAACCCATCCCGACTATGACGTTCCTTCAATGTTTGATGTTTTCGAACTATCAGGTATCAGCGGCCTCGACGAAAAGATCCGTGAGAGCGTCGGATTCAGGATCAGCGCTCAGATAATGCAGGAGATCGGCGAAGAAGACGATAGGAAGCAAAAGACACCGATCCTTTTTCTTTGCGATGAGATGCGGGAGATCAACCGACACTTTCCGGCGATTCAGGAGCTAATCGCCGAAGCATCCGTAACCGGCCGTAAGGAAGGCCTGGTGACGGTTCTTTTCTCGCAGGCATATGAGCACTTTACTGGAACGGCCGAGCGTCCGAATGAGATAGGAATAGACCTTGTAAAAAATTCGGGCGTAAAGATGATCGGTAAACAGATCGGCGGCTTCGATCGTCTGGCATCAGACTGCGAACTCGCTCCCGAAACGGTCGCAGCGATCCGCGCGATCAGAAATCAATATGGCCGATACACGCAATGGGTATTTGTAATCGGCAGCGGTGCGGACAAGATCGTCCAGATGGCCGAGATACGTCTTTCACCGGCAATGCTTTGGGCAAACACTAACGATACGAACGAAGCGAATGCCCGGCGCCTAGTCGAGAACACTCGGCCTGATTTGCCGCCTGAGATCGTCGTCTCATGGTTGGCGTCAAAGTATCCAAGCGGATTAACGGCGGTTGGGCTGACGGAAATTTCTTCATTTGATCTGGCTGAATTGAGCGGCCTGGAGGTATCAGTATGATCGGAAATAACGGAACAGTTAGACAAATCATTCTTGGCGCAATTCTGTCGTCAATATTTATTGGAATAGACGTTCGTCCTGTACAAGCACAGTGGACCGTTTTCGATCCGTCGCAATATATTTTGCAGGTTGAGAAAAAGATCGAAGAGGCCGCTCGTTGGGTCGAGACCATCAATCACTATATCCAAACCTACGAGCAAGCGGTAAGACAGTACGAAAAGATGGTGGAAAGCGTAACGAACCTGCGCGGCATTCTCGATAAGGTCGATGAGCAGGTCATGCGGCATAAACAGCTGATAACGACTTACGCCACTATCGGTCGCCTGATCCGCGGGACCTTTGAGCTAAAGAAACGAATTGAGGCGACGATAACCAGCCAGATTCATTCGGTCGTCAATATCGCAAGACGCTTGAAGAATGGCATCTTCGATATGGAAGCAAACAAACGGGACCTCGATGATTTTCTCCGGCACTCGATCGGTCGAAGTGCAGATGCTCACCTGGCCAACCTGGAACGTCTTGCCAAGCTGGATTCCGAACTCGAAAGGATGCTCTTCGACCGTGAGAACATGCTTCTTGACCTTGCGAAACTTTACGAAGAACGTGAACGAATCGCGGATGAGACCAGGGCGATCTCTGCGAACCCTTCCGCCAATCAGGACGGCGTGCAATCACTCATTGATCAAATGCTCGCGATCAATCAGCGCATTTCTACCGTCGAGGGCCAGCTGCGCGAACTTGAAGCCAAGATACAGGCGAAGTTCATTGCCTATGGCCTAAAGATCGAACAGATGACCGAATTCGGAAAAGAGATACGCCGCAGCACCGAGATGATGACAGGCATCACTCGGGCCTCCGACGAGTTTCTGCGCGAACTCGAACGCTATGAAGTATGGAATGACGACGTCTACCAAAGCCCTCTTCCATAAGGACCGGATCTAAGAACTCAAAAACCAAAGCCATGAGAAACGTGACCCCATTTCGCCACGCTTTAGCGACAGCTCTACTCGTTCTTGCCTATCTCGTCTCGCCATGCCTCCTCGCCACGCCAGCGGCCGGGCAAACCCGGCCGCGCCCTCCTCGTCCGCCGCGTGTCGAAGGGCAGACTCCGATCGGCACGATGAATGGGCAGCCTGTGACGGCGAACGATCTGATAATGACGGTAAACCCTGATTCACCGTTTATGCCGCCTCTCGATGGGAGCCCCGCTCCGGCACTTCGTGAGTTCGAGAACAGATATCCCGCTAATCCTGTCGCGACTCCTTCTCCCGGCCCCGTCGTGCCGCCTAAGCCGCCCGCTCCAAGTTTTAGTGAGCAGATCCGAAATCTTATGCGCACGGGACAGGAATGGCTTTTTCAATCTGTCCTGAACGTGATCGTAAAGCCTTTAATGCCGATCCTCACTTTCCTCGCATGGATCATTGCGAGTTTCGTGCTGATATTTGCGTTTATTCGCCGGTTTCATGACAACCGCGGCCTTGGCCCCGAGCAGCTTGTCGCTTGGGCAATTCGGTCGATCATCTTCATGGTACTGATCGGTGCGAGCCCGTTCATCATCGACGGCCTCACGATTACCGGCAAGTTCTTTGCACGGCCGATTCGCGCCTACAACCGATCACTTGTAGCTGAGTTTGACGACAAGATGAAACAATATGTGAAAGCAAACTTTGCCGTCGAAGATCCAAATGAACTCCTTGCCGAGCGACTTCCAAACGGAGAGCCGGGCCTTGTCGGCATCATCATGGATAAAGAATCATCCGTGAAGGATATTACCGGTGAACTCAACATACTCGGTTGGGATATGCCCAGGATGTTCACTTTTATGGTGATCGGACAGAACATCATAAAGTTCGGCGGACTTTTTCTTGCGATCGCCGGACTATTTATATTGATCGGCCTGAAACTCGCGGCTCCTGTCTTGGCGGCTTTTGGCTTTGACGAAAAGTTTGCGGCTCAGATGTTCTATCCGTTCTGTTGGGGCGTCGCTACTTTTGCGTTGGCATTTCCGCTAGTAAAGGAAGTGACTCTCTATGTTTGCTATGCCCTCGGCGTTCTCGCGCTTTCTATCTACAACGGTGAGAGTACATTTTCTCTTGATCCCGAGACGGCAAAGATCATAACCAACGGTGCATACGATCCGGCTTCGAGTGCTCTTATCGTTACTGCTTTGTTCTTTGTCTCAAGCCTATGTTTCATTCTTGTTCCCTGGCTAAGCTATCGGGTGCTTCGCGGACAGGTCTATGAGGGCGTATCCCAAATATCAATGGGTTGGATGCTTTCAAGTTTAGGAACTGCGCTTGAGACATACGGATTAGTAGCCGGAGCAGCCATCAATCGACAAGCTGAAAACACCCAGATTCAGGGCATATACAACGCGGAACAGACGGCCGCGAAGAAGGCACTAGAAGCCGCGAACCAATCAACTGACGCGAGGCTAATCTCATCGGTCGCCGGAGTCGAAGGCGGGCTCGTTACAAATCTTGGGCAGATCCGTGCCAATCAGGTAACGCAATCTCTGCTAGCTGAAGCAAGCATGAATTATGGACTGAGCAGCAGCCGGTCTGCTACAAATCGTGAGATCACGGGTAACCTGGCTGATGCTCAAGGAACTAAAGAAGCTCGCAGCTTTGATGGCAAAAGGGAAGTTGAACTGCGTGGCCAAGGCAACATGGAGCGCTTCGGTATGAAAACATATGAATTTACTCCGGGTGGTTCGTCGATCGCGGGAACTTCTGTTCCTATCCGAACTGGACAGGAACTCTTCGACTGGTCGAGAGACAAGCATCCGATACAAGAAGTCAACAAGCAGATGGATTCTAGTACGCGAAGCACCATCGCTCTCCAAAATAACAACACCGATATCGTTGCCGACAAAAAGGTCGAAGCCAGCAATACCTACCAAGGGGAGATCAATCAGGCCTTAGAAACGCAGGCTTCTCAGAGCAAACAAGCATTTAACACTGGTAGTTCGATCGCTTCTTCAAGCGGCAGACAAGGAGCAGGAATCCAGCTTTCAGGAATTCGTCGTTCGGCCGACATCGAAAGAGTTGCCAATCAGCTGAACTTTGACGGACGGAGCGAAGCGGCATCGATAAATCAGTCTGCCGCGATGGAGGCGGCAAGATTAAGAATGGCCTCTACGGTAGTGACGGGATTCTTTAGAGATATGGATAGGCGGCTGGAGGAGATGAAGCCAAAATACTAGCCTCTGGTGCACTACTGGCAAAGCCCACCGCCAAACCGCCCCTCCATTTGGCACCGCGACCTCGACGCACCATACTCGACGGCGGCGGCTCACCCAAAGAGACTCCGTCGAATCCGGCGGCGAAGTAAAAATGACTAAGCATGAGATCATCGAAATGATCCACCGAGCCGGCTTCGAGGCCGTCGAAAGAGACGCGGTGTATAAAACAGGATGGCCGAAACCATCAGCACTACAATTACGAGCTAGGCAGCATATTTTGGAATGCTGGTTGACAGCATTCGGCCTTTGGATTACTATCTTAGTCTCTAAGATAACTACTTGATAAGATATAAAATGAATAATGACTTAATCACACAAATAAGAAAACTGATGCAACAATATGCATACACCTCTATTCAGATGCACGAAGCCATTGGCCGAAAGGCTGGGCTTTCAGGAACTGACCATAGATATTTGGGATTTTTAATACAAAAAGGGCCAATGACAGCAGGCGAGCTTTCAAATTTAACAGGTCTAACGACAGGTGCAGTTACAGGTTTAATAGACAGATTTGAAAAGAAAAAACTAGTGAAAAGACAATTTGCTGAAGACGACAGACGAAAGGTGATTATCGTACCAAATACTGAAAAAATAATGGCACTTTTTGTACCGCTTTATAAAGAATTCCGAGCCAAGTCAGAAAAACTTACTGCTTCATTTTCAAACAAGGAAATCAAAGTTATTGAAACCTACTTTTCAAAAGCAATTGAAATAATGAACGAAACGACAAATAAACTTGCCAACAAATGATCGTAAAAACGAAAGATATGAGCGCCTACGTACTCGGGTTTAAGGATATCGACAAAACAAAACTCCAGCTTGTCGGGGGCAAGGGAGCAAACCTGGGCGAGCTTGCCAGGATCGAGGGAATACGCGTGCCCGATGGCTTTTGTATTTCTACCGATGTTTTTCAAAAGATCATCGGAGAAACGCCGTCGATTAACGAATTACTTGATCAGTTATCGCTTATAAAGGCGGAAGACCGGGATAAAATCGGTGAATTTAGCGGTGAGATCCGCCGCGTCATCGAGCGTATAGAAATTCCCCAAGATATTACAGAGGAAATCACACGCCAGCTCTCCGGTTTTGATGAAAAAGATCCTTGGGCGGTACGGTCCAGCGCAACGGCAGAGGACCTCCCGGCGGCATCCTTTGCGGGCCAGCATGATACGTATTTGAACATTATCGGAAAGGAGGCGATCCTGAAGCATATAGCCAAGTGCTGGGCATCGCTGTTTACCGAGAGGGCCGTGATTTATCGTCTTCAAAACGGCTTCGACCATCGTAAGGTCCAACTTTCTGTGGTTGTTCAGAAGATGGTCTTTCCGCAGGCGGCAGGAATTTTGTTCACTGCCGATCCCGTCACTTCTAACAGAAAAGTGGTATCCATCGACGCCAGCTTTGGACTTGGCGAGGCCCTGGTCTCAGGCCTGGTGAATCCGGATATCTACAAAGTGCGTAACGGCGAGATTATCGATAAGCGGATATCCGCCAAGAAACTGGCTATTGATGCCTTAAACGATGGCGGTACGAAGGAACAGATCATCGATCCTGAGCGCCAGAACATCCAGGCGCTGACGGATGAGCAGATTCTGAGCCTCGCGCGCATAGGCCGGAAAGTCGAAGAACATTTCGGCAGTCCCCAGGACATCGAATGGTGTTTGGTTGATTACACATTCTATATCGTCCAGAGCCGGCCGATCACCACTTTATACCCGATCCCGGAAGCGAGCGACGAGGAAAATCACGTTTACATATCTGTTGGTCATCAACAAATGATGACCGATGCCATGAAACCCTTGGGATTGTCTTTTTTCCTGTTAATGACCCCGGCGCTCATGCGCACTGCTGGTGGAAGATTATTTGTTGATGTTGCACCTATGCTGGGTTCACCTGCCGGCAGGGAAACTATGGTAAATGTTCTGGGAAAATCCGATCCGATCATAAAAGACGCACTTACAACCATCTTAGGGCGGGTAGATTTTATAAAATCGTTACCGGATGATAAAAAAAAATCAGGTCCCGGTAAAAGCGATAAAGCTGTGTCGTCTCCGAATTATCAAGCACTAAACGATTACGATCCAACAATCGTTACTGATTTGATTAAGACCAATCAAACATCGATAGAAGCGTTAAAACAAAACATCAAAACGAAATCAGGATCGGATCTATTTGATTTTATCCTGGAAGATATTCAGCAATTAAAGAAAACAAATTCTGATCCACAGAGTTTTGGTGTGATTATGACTGGCATGAATGCTTCATCATGGATCAACGAAAAAATGAACGATTGGTTAGGTGAGAAAAATGCAGCAGATACGATTTCTCAATCTGTACCTAACAACGTTACTTCGGAAATGGGTCTGGCGTTATTGGATGTCTCGGATGTGATTCGCCCTTATCCGGAAGTGATCGAGTATTTGCAGCAGGTAAAAGACGATAACTTTCTGGATGAACTGGCTCGATTTAAGGGCGGACGGGAAACCCGGGACGCGATCCGTGCCTATCTCGACAAATACGGAATGCGGTGTGCCGGGGAGATCGATATTACGAGAACCCGTTGGAGCGAAAACCCGGCTGCACTTGTGCCCTTGATCATCAGTAACATCAAAAACTTCGAACCCGGAGCCGGCAAACGGAAATTTGAGCAAGGGCGGCAGGAAGCTTTGAAAAAGGAACAAGAGTTGCTGGACCGATTGAAACAATTGCCGGATGGTGAACAAAAAGCGGACGAGACAAAGCGAATGATCGATCTGGTCCGGAATCTCAGCGGTTATCGTGAATATCCAAAATACGGCATAGTTAACCGCTACCTCGCTTATAAGCAGGCTCTGCTAAAAGAAGCCGCCGGCCTTGTGCAGGCCGGCGTTATTCATGAAAAGGAAGATATTTATTACCTCGCCTTTGAAGAGTTCCGCGAAGCTGTACGCACAAATAAACTGGATTACCAGATCATCACCAAACGAAAAGACGAGTACAAATCAAATGAAAAGCTAACTCCACCACGCGTTATGACGTCCGATGGTGAGGTCGTCGTTGGTAAATACAACCGAGAAGATCTCCCCGCCGGAGCGATCGCAGGCCTAGCTGTTTCTTCCGGGGTCATAGAGGGCCGGGCCCGCGTCATCTTAAATCTCGAAGATGCCGATCTCGAAGACGGAGATATATTGGTCACCACCTTTACCGACCCCGGCTGGACAGCATTGTTCGTATCCATAAAAGGCCTGGTCACCGAAGTCGGCGGACTGATGACCCACGGAGCAGTCATCGCACGTGAATATGGCTTACCAGCAGTTGTCGGTGTAGACAATGCTATCAAGCTGATCAAAGACGGACAGAGAATCCGGGTGAATGGAACGGACGGATATGTAGAAATGCTATAAACACGGGAAGGCAATATAAAATCCGCCGCGGAACGTCGATGCCGACGCCCACGCCGTCGATACGAGTTGCGATACGGCTTACGAAGGGCATACGAAAGCTGGGGACGCAGGTCGTGAACAGCTATACCGGCCGGGTGCAGAAAAAGATTCGCTCGAGGACGCGCATTGAGGAAATCATTTCTCTCGACTCGTAATTATAGAGACTTCGCTGCCTACGACGCCTTTTCATCAACGACTTTGAATGCCGGTCATCAATCCTCATTGGTCTTGTTAGCTTGGATTCATTAAAACGTCTAAGTCGGTGGAAAACTAATTCATATCACAAAGTCTGCTCGCAATCACGCTCAATCGCCTTGTTCGACTTTCTTACGGCGGTCGAGCTCGGCGGCGCTCGGCTCTTTCGTCGCGAAGGTGCCGGTCTGCACTTCACCGGCGGGTTCGTAGGTGGTGAAAACCACACCACTGTCCGAGACGAAATGGTCAACGAGCTTGAGGGCGCTACTCTCGGAGCCATCGAAAATGCGCTTGCCCTCACCAAGCATCACCGGGAATGTCATCAGAATAAGGCGATCGATCAGTCCGGCCGCGAGCAGCGGCGGATAGATCGTGCTGCTTCCCTGGATGAGCAGATCGCGGCCCTCGCTTTGCTTTAGCTTGGCAACGGCGTCCGCCGTTTCGCCTGAGAGCTTCTGGCTCTTTTCCCAAGTGAGCGGTTCATCCGAATGGGTCAGCACATACTTGTTAATGTGCTGGAATTTCGCGCCAATCGGATCGTCCTGGTTGTAGGGCCAGTAAGCCGAGAAAATGTCGTAGGTCCGCTTCGCAAGCAGCAAGTCATACTCGTGTCCGTGGTAGATTTTGTCGGTTGGTTCACTCATGCTTTCGTCGGTATATGGCACCGCCCAGCCGCCGAGGCTGAACCCGCCAGACTTATCCTCATCTGGTGCTCCACCACTCTGCATAACGCCGTCAAGCGATTGATAGACCGCTCCAATTAATTTACGCATCGATCCCCCTTTCTATGCCGGACTGAAAATGTCTGGCGTTAATGAATGCATGTTTTCAACCTTTATCGTAATTAGCGTTTGCTGGGTTCTGGTGAGGGGCCAGATGGCGCGTCCATGCCCTCGAAGAATCCCGTGGCTCGTGGAGGGCCGAGATCGTCAAGAAACGGCGTGGCCAGTGCAGCGATCCGTTGCGCTTCGGCCATGATGCCGATATGCGACGTGGCCGGCAGGATTGCAAGCCGCGCACGCGGCGCTCCGCTTATAAATCCCCGCTTCGCCGCCTCCCTGTCCCCGCCGCCGCGCAGCTTAAACATCTCGATTGCGTGCTCCAGCGCCACGCCATCAGCGTCGCCGACGATAATCATCGTCTTGTCGTTAATCGCGCGGATCGCATCGTTGGAGCTGGCGTAGGTAACTTCCTCTAGGTCGATGACCTCCTCCACGAATGTGGCAAATTTGTCAGGAGTGGGTGAAAGCCGTTTATATTCGGCCTCAACCGGCGTTCCGGCGAAAATAGCGGGGGTAACTTGCGCCAACCCCTGAATCACTTCGGGATACCACCCGTCACGCCGCGAAGGGGCTGCCAAAATTATCTGTTTGCCGACCCGTTGCGGATGACGGATCGCCATGACGACGGCGGTCGTTCCACCCATCGAATAGCCAAGCACGTCGGCAATGGGGACGTTCAGCGCCGCCAACACAGCCGCCCCGTCGTCGGCCATCAGCTCGTAGGTGATCGGACCGGGAAGGTCGCCGGAGCGGCCGTGACCGCGAGCGTCAATCGCGATCACGGGACGCGTTGCGACGAACGGCTCGAGTATCGGCTTCATGGTGTCACCCGACATGAACGAGCCATGCAGCACGAGCAGCGGCGTCTTCCCCGAACTCAGGTCGCCATAAACCTGATAGGCGATTCGCCCTCCGACAACGTCCGCATAGCCGGTGCGCGTCGGCGTCGAAAGAGTGCTCGTTTGCCCTGGCGTCTCGTTCGCTGTCGTGACGGAGCTTGGCGTGGAATTCGCGGAGCGCCCGTCGCACCCAACAAGTGCGAACGGGATCGCTACGACAAATAGCCTAAGCCGAAATATATTTGCATATGTGAATGCAAGGGGTTTCCTCATATAGCTCTCCTAAGATCGCACATAGTACGCGTCAACGCTCGGCGCTTACTCAACTCCGATTATACAGAGTATCCCTTTCCACAGCCTCGAAACAGGCGCGGTGGATCATTTCGATGATCTCCTGCTTGGTCATTTTCACTTCGCCGCCGGATTCGACGGAGTAGCTGTGGGTGAGCTCGCCGCCACAATCGTCTCTCACCTTCAATTCGTTGCACTACTTCTCTTTTTCGCGCATCTGTGCATCGTACTCCTTACTTATCTGTCGTAAGAATTCAGAAGTGAAGTCTTGCGGCGGGGTGTCAATGTCACGCCGACCTTCAGGTGTGAAGTCCAGCAGATTCCAATACGGCCAAACCGTGTCGACATGATTTGCCGTCGTTTCGGTTCCCCAGAAATGAAAGATCTTGCCATCCTGCTTCCGAAAAACATGCATCACAGGCATCTGCATATCGTCAGACTCTCCCTGACATTTGTAATCGGCCTGATAAGTACAGTCAAAACCAGAGATCAACGGAATTTGGGACCATCCACGACGTTTAGCCCACGCGTTTATTCGATCGGGTGGAGCCTTCGCAACTGCGACAAAAGCCGCTCCGCTATGCATGACCGAGTACCAAGTTCGATCAAAGCCGTCGACCAGCGATGTACAGGAGGGGCACGGATGATCCCAGTGAGGTCCGAACATGAACGAGTAAAGCAACAGAATGTCCTTGTCCGCAAATAGCTCGGAGAATTTCACACTCGTTCCTAATTTCCCATCATTGGCCCATTCGAAGACGTAGTCCTCCTTCAATGCACCGCCAAGCGGAAGATTGCGTCGTTTCTCTGCCAAAGTTTTTACTTTGGTAATAAGTTCTTGCTCATCTTTGAGAAGTAAATCACGAGCATCGCGATACTCTTTACTCTCGTTTGGATACTGCAGTTTACTCATGTTGGACTCCTCTTTGAACGTCGTTCATCCGTGATTCTTTCCTAGGCGCCGGTCTGCGCGTCACCACCGGTTTACGCGGACCGCTGTTGATCCGGCTCGCATACTAGGCGGTGGCGGTGTAGAGCTCACGCCAAAACTCGTCGCGTGCGCCATTGAAAAGATAGTCGGTCGACTGTGTCATGACGATACCAATGAGGTCACGGTTTGGATCAACGATGAAGGAAGTTCCGAAGCCGCCATCCCAGCCGTATCGTCCCGGAACCTTCGATGTGGAGTCGGGAGCCGTCGAAATAGCAAGGCCGTAGCCCCATCCGTGCGTGACGAAGAAATCGGGAATGAATGCAAATTTCTTTGCCGAGTCCGACGACTTCTGCTCGGGCGTTAGCTGATCCCGCGTCATCTCGCGTACCGATTCCGCGCGAAGAACTTGTTTGTCGCCATGCTTACCGCCTTTCAGCAGCATGCGGGCGAAGCTCAAGTAGTCATCAACAGTGGAGACAAGACCTGCATCCCCCGCTGGAAATACCGGCGGTTTGGCGTAAGCGCTTTCTGCTCCATCCTTGTCAATGCGCGTCTTCTTTCCCTGTTCGGTGAAGATGCCGCAGTCCGCGAAGCGAGCGAGCTTTTCCGGCGGCACGAAGAACCCGGAGTCTTTCATACCAAGTGGCCCGAAGATGCGCTCTTGCATGAATGCATCCAGGTCCCGGCCAGACGCGCGCCGCACCAGCACACCCTGAAGCATGCTGCCGGCGGTGTACATCCATCCTTCACCCGGCTGATGCATCAATGGCAGAGTGGCGAAGAGTTTGATCCATTCGTCAGGTGCATGCGGCGTCAGCGGAACGGGCTTTCCGACCACCATTTGCAGTTCGTCGATACGCTGCTGAATTGGTGGATTGTCGAACAAAACCCCAAAGCCCAATGTGTTTTGAAGAAGATCGCGCACCGTGATATCCCGCTTGGCGGGTACGGTATCGTCGAGCGGTCCATCAATACTGCGCAGTACCTGGCGGTCGGCAAGTTCCGGAAGCCAACGCGTGACGGGGGCCTCAAGCTCGACCTTGCCGTCCTCGATAAGCATCATCACGCAGGCCGCTGTAATTGGCTTGGTCATCGAGGCGATGCGAAAAATCGTGTCACGCCGCATCGGCGCGGCTCCGCCGTTCGCCAGGGTACCGAGCATGTCTACAGCCACATCGTCGCCTTGTGCGACCAGCCACACGGCACCCGGAAACAAACCCTCGGCCATCTTCGCTTTCATGAATGCTTGCAGACCCGCAAGTTTCGATACGAGAGAGGATGTGTTTTTCGGCGAGAGAGAGGATGCGTCCGGGCGGCAGCCCAGCGAAAGAGCAGCGATGGCCGCCGCCGAAGACTGCAGAAAGCTCCGTCTCGAAAGGTTCCCAGCCTTATCGTTTAATGGCGACATTTGTAACATAGTATCTCCCATATTTGTTGTACGCTGCGTCTAGTCAAATGCTACAACACGTCTAGACAACTTCAAGAAGACGAAAGTTGGCTACGACTTAACGAACTCATAGCACATTAGTGTTGTACCATGCTCGTAGGTTTGAGTGCTTAGCAGCTTAAGGTCTTTGCGGCCAACGATGTTATCAAACAGGCGTTTGCGCCCGTCGTCGCCGACTACAACCGGGTGAACAAGTATGCGGTACTCATCAACCAAATTGGCATTTGTAAGAGACTGCACGAGAGTAGGGCTGCCAAACGTAATAATGTCTCCGCCGACCCGCTCTTTCAGCTCCCTGATCTGGTCTTCAATATCGCTGCCCGTTAGCACTGCAGGAGCTTCAAAGTCACCCCATTTTGGGTTTACGACTTTGTTCCTGCCGGAAATAATGAGCTTTGGCAGTGAGTTAATTATGTCACCCAGGCGCAGGGAAGTCTCATCTACGTCGGGCCAATCTTTTACGTTAGGCCATTTCCTCGCCAAGTCTTCATATGTATTACGGCCAAGCATGATAGTGTCAACGGTGTCGAAGTTTTTCGAAAAATCTTCACTGGTCTCTTCAATGCCGCCTTCCGCAATCCAAGTCATAAAATTGGTTGGGTCGTCGGTCGGCCCAGTCACGACGCCGTTAAAAGTGCTGTGTATGGAAACGATTATTTTACGCATAAAACTCCCCTTTCTTTAATAATTTACTTTACTAGCTATAACGCGAAAGCTTGGGCATTATCAGCCACCCGCCCATCGCGCGGACATTCCGCGCTCAGTCCTCGATTGCCTCAATACCAAGTTGCTTAAGGCGCTCAAGGTGCTCGTTCATGACCTTGAGCTGTTCTGGGGAGTGTCTTTCCCAATCTGGGACCTCGCCATGAACCCTATTGTTTTGTTTCATTTGTTTAGTATGTCTTAGAAAATTTATTATTCGTTTCATTCATTAGTGCGATGGCATTTAAGAAGTAGGTTTCAATTATTTTTATTTCCTTATTCAAAAATGCAGCAATCAATTTTTCCGTCTCTTCCTGGAATTGTTTATAGAATGGTTCAAAGAGAGCAACTCTTTTTTAGTGCTTCTCATATGTCGCTCATTGTTTGCGGTCAAGTGAAATTCTCGTTCGAAATTATGATGTTATCATTGTCTTTCGGTTTCTAAACGGCCATACTGACCAATCTAATTAAGGAAATTTGAGCCCGATTTACTTTTTCGTTACCGTCCGAATAATAAATTCGATCTCCTCACCCGGAGCGATTAATAAATCCGGCTGCACGCCCTTGCCTTCCCACGATTCTTCCGTCGTTCCGGGCAGCACGGGAGCGCCGGTGGAGACGGAAACATAGACATGTTCATTGACCGCGTACCACGAACTCATATTCGCTCCGCCCGCTGACGGCTGCCCGACAATTTTCGCTCGTTTTTTTGCTTGCAGGGCGTAGGCGAAGGCTTCCGCCGCTGAAGCCGTTTTTTGGTTAACGATAATGTAAACGGGCCGGTCGTATTTGTTTTCGGTCAGCCACGACACAGTTTTAGAAAACTCGACATTTCCGGCACGGCTTCTGAACTCCAGCAGCGTGACGTTTTTCGGAAGAAAGAAACTCTCAAGAACCGCGCCGATTTCACTGCCGCCGCCGCTGTTATCGCGCAAATCAATCGTTAAAGCTCGCGTATACGAGACAAACCGCATCGCGGCTAACAGCGTCGGCAAACTCTTTTCGGAGATATTTATCTCGGAAAGTTTGAGATAACCGAGATTGCCGCTAAGAATTTTGACCTCGGCAAAGCCATAGTTTTTTTCGCGGGCGGCGATGCCGTGAAAAAATGGGTCTTCCTCATTTGAATTCGAAACGTCGTCCGGCGTCGTTAAAAGCTCTTTCGCTCGTTTCGGGTCATATCTCACGAATAAATGCCCGTCGCCGCTCAAATCCCGTAAAACTTTTGTCGCTTCCAAACTAAATTCCTGCCAATTTTTTGCGGCGTCAAATTTGCCCAACGAATGAGCGTTCGAGAAGCTCTCGGCAATGCTTTTGCCTTTTTCGGCGAAAACATAGTTGTCTTTGATAAGCGCGGCGATTTTTCCGGCGCCTGATTCGATCTCTTTCTTTGTTAAATTCTGGGCCCTGGCGTCGGCGGCAAAAACGAATGACGCGAGAACACAGGCAAATAAAAATTTTCTCGTGTATTGGGCGGTGGTTATCAAAATTGACATAATCAACAAATTAGCACGTGATTCCACCGCAAAATAGAACGAAATTAGCCTCCTAAATTTTTTTGAACTCTCCCGGCAACAATCCCGTCGCGGTCTTAAATGCGCGGATAAAATGGCTTTGATCGGCGAAACCGCATTGGTAAGCGATGTCGGCGAGCGAGCCGTGCGATTGTCCGATTAGATTGATGGCTTTTTCGATTTTTACCTTCCGCGCGTATTCACCTAATGTGCAGGCGAAATATTTCGGAAAATTTTTGGAAATTGTGACCGGGTGAACCGACAGTGAAGCGGAAAGCTCGGTTAATGTAACGGTTTCGTTCCAACGATCGTTGATTATTTCCCGCAGACGATTCACCCACGGCGGAATATTTACGAACATTTTCTCATCGAGCGGCGAACTCAAAAGAGCAAGAGTGAGCGCGTGAATCGAAGCGGTTGACTGCGCGTCGTTCGTCCGGCATTCTTTATAGATTTTTAACAAAAAAAGCTTCGCATCCGCCCGGTTCCATTGCCGGGAACCGAACGCCGGAACGCTCCATTGGTATTTCGCAAAAAATACGTCGTTGATTTCGAGATTGATGTTCTTCGACGGATGAAGCGTATTTCTGTTTCGGTGCGATTCGCCCGGCCGGTAAAAAAGTATCTCTCCTGGCCCCGCGTCAAACTCCTCTGTTTTTCTCTGTTCTCGATTGCCGCCACTGACGACAAAAGTAATATGATAATTGGCATGCGAGTGCCAGCCTTCGAACACTTTCCGGTGATACTGCGTCTCGCTGACGACTATGCTGTCCGCGTCGTAAGAGCGATTGTTTACACCAAGAAATTTTCCGGTTTTTAGACTAAGCATTGAAAAATTCTAAGCCGCAGATAAGTCATGACCGCTCAAATACATAGATTATAAGGTTCATTTATTGATTAACTGAAATGATCCGCCTATTCTCAGGTCTAAAATACCACGACATTAAAGTTAAAATCAGTAGCAGCAGTGAGGGTGCTGTTTCGCTTAAGTGATCGCCCAATACGATATGTGAGATTGCGGCACCGGACATGGCGAAGAAAAGCCTGCGTTTAGTATCGGAAATTTAGGAATTAGAACCGCGACGACCCCTAGGATCTTCCAAATGCCTAACATTGTGTCAATCATTATTTGGTTTGTAACTCAAAACAGTTATGCCGCAAGAATAGAACTTCGATTCTTTAACCGAAAATTTTTGCGTTCTGTCAAGTGATTTAAAAATAGTCATACCATCACCGATAGCTGCCGGATTTATAAAAAGATGATACTCGTCTATAAGGCCTTCTTTTATTAGTGATGA
>CAZSEL010000057.1:0-25463 GCA_964605905.1 uncultured Chloracidobacterium sp.
GTTACAGAAGTTGCGGTGTTTGCGGAGTTACGGATCAGCCAATCGGCGCCGCTTCTGAGAGCGTAGTTTGCTTTGCCCTCGCCGTCGTAGTCGGCTGAGACGGGAACGTCGCCGGAGGTTCCGAACGAGGATTGGGCAAGCGTTCCGTTGCTGCTGTTAACTGTGTAGAAAGTGGTGTTCGAGTTTCGCCAGACGTTTATGTCGGCTTTACCGTCTCCGTCGAAATCCGCCGGTGCGGGAATGTCGCTGTCGAGACCGAACTGGGCTGTCGTGATGCCGCTGTCAGAACTTCGGAGAATGTACCAGACTCCGTTTCCTGACGAGCCTCGAAACACCGCAACGTCGGTCCGACCGTCGCCGTCAAAATCGGCGGACACAGGGATGTCGCCCGATTGTCCGAAGGCAAAACCGCCAGTCGCTCCCGTGCTGCTGTTTACGAAATACCATGTGCCGTTCGATGGGCGAAAGACACAGAAATCGGTCTTCCCGTCGCCGTCGTAATCGCCGGGGACCGGGATGTCGCCGCTCTGCCCCCATGGGACGACCGTCTGCTGCGAGTCTAAAATCCACCACTGACCAGATGACGGTCGCCAGACCGCAAGATCGGCCGGCGGTGCTTCCTGCGCTCCGGCATCGATGACATTCAAGAGCCTGGATCCTGCATAAATTAGTTCTTTACTTAGCTGCGGCGTCGGTGACGGCGGTGGTGATGAAAGGAACGGATTGATCGTGTCGAGAAAAGAGCCCTCCCTGACGGTCGGGCTACTGACACGAAGCTGCCGCTTCGCATCTTCTTCGAGATACTTCAAACCGGCACCAAGAACCCCAAGCGACAGCAGAGCGATTACCCCAACAAACCAAAATCGATTTTTCATACATTTACAGCAAACAAAAAAGATTGCAATAACACTAACTGCGGTTGGGTGTTGTGTCAAGAAACCCGTCAATTGAAATAGGGTTTTTGTAACAGCTACTGTAAATATTACAAACAAACACTTGTCTTGTTCGACGCCATCAGCGTCGGAATCGTTTGTCCAGCAGACCTGGGGTTACGCTCATTGCATTCGCTCGCCCCAGGCTTTAATGTCCGTCGCCTTTTGGCGACCAAAAGCATTCAAGTACGTTAAGTTTATTATTTTAAGACGATTAGACATTGCAGCTTAAAGTGATTTGTGACGAAAAATGACTAAAAAACATTATAAAACACGGCATTTTCATGTGTTTTTGCCTCATTTATACCTAAAAATAAGCCAAAGTTACCTAACAATGAACCAATGTTAGGTATAAATAAGCCATTGTTACCTAAAGTAAGCCATTGTTAGGTAACAATGAGCCAAAGTTACCTAAAAGTAAGCCAATGTTAACTAGAAAAGTCGAAAAAATATCTTGACGAGTACATGCAAAAAGAGCCGTCCCATAAAAAACAGCCTCTTTGGTTGTCAGATGGGCTTATTTTTGTTCTCGTACTGCTACCGGTTCGGCCCGGACAATGTTTATTAAACGCTTCAAAGCGCATTTTGACGATTTCGTTGTTCAACAATTTTTGCTATAATCCGTAAGCCGTGCAGTGAATCGTGTTGAACGGCCGCTTCTGTAAATGGAAGAGGAAAGTCCGAACACCAAAGGGCAGCGAGCCGGATAACGTCCGGGCGTCCCGATTTATCGGGATGACGACAAGTGCAACAGAAAACAAACCTGCCCCGACTCGTCGGGGTCAAGGGTGAAACGGTGAGGTAAGAGCTCACCGGCGTGGGTGGTAACACTCGCGGCCAGGTAAACTCCTCGTGGTGCAAGATCAAATAGGGAAGCGTTTAATGTGAGCGGCCCGCTCACGGTTCGACGGGAAACCGGCGGCGGCGTTTCCGGGTAGATCGCTCGATCCCGATGGTAACGTCGGGACTAGATGAATGGCCGTTATTCGCCCTCGGGTGGAAACAAAATTCGGCTTACAGACACGATTCGCTGCATTGGCATTCGAACAATTTTAGGAGAACCGTCCCCAAGCTATGGCAAATCGAAAAGGCGTGTTCATCGGCGCGTATGTGCCGAATGAACTGAAAGAATCACTTCGGCGGCGCGCTGCCGCTGAGCACAGAACACTTTCGCAGGAAATTACGCGGATTCTGGTCGAGGCCGTACACGGCCAAGGGTTGCCAGCCGGAAGCGTTGACAGACGCGATAACACCGCTATTCCGCGACGCCGATCGACCGATCCGCCGATTCGCCGAAGAGCGGACGATCTGCCGTTCATTGCTCCGGGCGGAAAAAAGGAATAGTCGTGTCATAGAGTTTGTTGCGCCGCGCTGTTTTGGCTCGGCGTTTTTTATTGGGATCATCTTATTCATTTCTTTATCGTCTTGTTCTGTGGTGGGATTTTTTAACCACTGAGCAGGATGAACCAGAAAGAACAAGACGAAGAAAGCAGGAAATCGCGTGGATCTTTACGATTTTTTCTATTGTGTAGGCTGGGTTAAACTTTCAACACATGAAACGAAGTTCATTTTTTTTCTCAATTCTGGCCGTCATACTCAGTTTTGCCGGAGGATTTTTGATCGCGAATTCGTTCAATCGAAGCGAGCTTGAATCCGTTCGCTCCGAAAACGACCGCCTGAAAGCAAATGTCGCCGAAACGACGAATAAGGCTGCTGAGTTCGAACTGTCGGATGAAGAGATCAAAGCTCGAATTTCCGAGGCTGACGGCAATCCCACCAATCTCAAATTCAACCGGGACTTAGCGATCGCTCTCTACAGATATGGAGCGATAAAAAAAGATGTTCCGTTGCTCGCCGAATCAGTGCGCTTATTGGAACGCTCGCTGGCAGCCGAACCCAAGGATTTCGATGTGATCGTTACTCTAGGAAATGCGCATTTTGATATCGCGACATTCGGTAAGGAATCCGGACGATTTAAGATCGCACGTGAGGTTTATAACAGGTCACTTCAACTAAAGCCGCGCGACGCAAACATCATAACCGATATTGCACTAACTTTTTTTCTCGAAGATCCGCCGGAACTTGTGCAAGCCGCCGTCGAATTTGAAAAGGCGTTGGCGATCGATCCAAAGAACGAACGCGCGCTACAGTTTTATACACAAGCACTCTGGCAGGCCGGAAAGACTGAGCAGGCCGCCGCAACTCTCGCTAAGTTGAAACAACATAACGGTTCAAATTCCGCGATTCCCGAACTTGAGGCAATGCTTACTCGCACGCCACTCGCAAAATGAGAGAAGCATTAATCATTCTAGGCGTGATCGCGGTCTTGCTGCTCCTGACGGCGTTTCGCTATCGTAAGCATCTGATGGCGGGGCTTGAGATCTGGCGGATGTTCAAAAAAATGCGGCAGAATACGGTTGGTAATTCAAGACAAGATCCACAAGTCGAACCACCATCTGGTAGATTGATGAGCTGTAGCAAATGCGGAACGTGGGTGCCTGAGGAAAAAGCTATCCGCATCGGCGGAATGGCGACGTATTGTTCGAAAAAGTGTTTCGAAGCGGCCGCAGTTCCGCGATAGTCGACAAAACTCTCACACCGGCTTTGGATTTTGAATTGCCTCCACCTTTAGGTGGAGGATGACTAGGGACAACCGAGGCTTTAGCCGAATAAAATAAAGAAATTCCGATTGGCTTTAGCCGAAAAAAGCTGGAAAGTAAGAATGATCGAGAGGTTGGTCTAAAGCTATAAGAAAAAATCTTTTTTGAAATTTGGCTGAAGCCCCCTAGTCCTGGCATGCTTCCTCCAGCTAAAGCTGGAGGCAATTTTAAAAACGTCAATCTACGGTAAAAAAGTATTTACATACCACGCAATCAGCGGCTCACCAAATAGCAACGCCACGATCGAACCGATACCGAGAAATATTCCAAACGAAATCTGCGTCTGCATATCGCGGTCTTTCTGTTTAGCAATGACAGCCACGCCGATCACGGCTCCGGCAAATGCGGCGATGAATATAGAAAGGATTGATAAACGCCAACCTAGAACCGCTCCGACACCTAGCATCATCTTCACATCGCCCAAGCCCATTGCATCGACGCCGCGCAGACGCTTCCAAATCGCACCGACAAGCCATAGCGATCCGCCGCCAGCCAGAGCGCCGAGAATTGCTCCCGATAATGAAACGATCCAACGCGAATATTCGCTCATGCCAACGAGCGGTGAGTAGGCAGAATCTCCAAAATAGTCTGTAGCAAAAACCAGCGGAAAGATTATCCTGACGGCGATCGCAATCACGAGAAACGGATACGTGATCACGTTCGGCAAGATCATGTGCTCCGCGTCGATGAACATTAGGGCGATGATCGCGGAGACAAACGCGAGAGCGACGGGCAGCATGGGCGTGAAACCTATTTGCCAAAATACGACAACCCAAATCAGTCCGGTGAAAAGCTCGACCGCCGGATAGCGAAACGAGATCGGTTCTTTGCAGTTCCGGCATTTTCCGCCGAGCATTAGCCAGCCAAGTATCGGAATGTTGTCGTAAGCCTTGATAGCGTTACCGCATTTCGGGCACGCGGAGTTCGGAAGCACGATTGACTGCTCGCGCGGAACGCGGTGTATCACCACGTTCAAAAAACTCCCGACGACCGCGCCGAACAGGAACGTAAAAATATATCCGATCAGATCGGGCAACCCGGTGTAGGTTTCAAATGATGAAGGAATCATCGGAGCAAGTAAGCGACCAAATTATTGGAGAAACAAAAGAAATGAAGGATGCGACAAGCATCCTTCAAAATAGTAAACAGTTTTCTGAAAAAAGAAAAGAATCATTCGTGTCGTTTCGTGTTAATTAGTGGTTCCAAATATCAGACATCTTAGGATTAACCACGAAACACACGAAACGCACGAAAGAAATCAAAACAAAAATCAAACTGCTTCGGACTGCGACGTAAAGTTAAACGCCTTCAGTTTCAGTGCGGGAAGCAGCGAAGCGTTTGAGCCGCCGCCTTCTGATCCGCCGACGCGTTCCGACTTGCCGATCATCAGAACATTTCCCGGCCCGAGCATCTGCGTGATCGATTGGTTGAAACGAAAGTTCTTTACGGGATAAACAATCTTCCCGTTTTCGATGAACCAAACGCCGTCTCGCGTGAGTCCGGTCGAGCTTGCGGTGCGCGGATCGGTGCCGCGAATGTACCAAAAGCGGCTGACGAGGATTCCTCGCTCGGTGGATTTTATCATCTCCTCGATACTCGTGGTCGCACCGTTGGATTCCATGATCGTATTGACCGGGCCGGGCGTCGGTTCCTTGCCTTTTTGTTTTGCCCAGAAACGGTTGTAAACCAGATTCTCGAGAACGCCATCCTTTACCATCACCAGCCGTTCAGCTGGGATTCCTCCGTTGGTCGATTGTGATCCGGGCACTTCCGCATTCCACGGATCGCTGTAGATCGTCACCTTTTCGTCAAACATCTTTTCCCCGACGCGTGTTTTGCCGCCGGGAGCGGAATAGACGCTGCGGCCTTCTTCGGCGTTGCGGGCGTTGAACGTGAAACCGAGGTTTCCGACAAGGTCCGCGACTGCTTGCGGTTCGAGAATGACGGTATAGATGCCGGGATCGATAGTCCTCGCATTCGCGCCCTCGACGGTTTTCCTTATCGACTCGCGTGCGATTCGTTTTGTGTCTAGTTTTGAGATGTCGTAGTGACTTCGCAGGAAATATCCGGCGCTTGTTCCGTCCGGCGTGCGGGTTGTGACGGACAAACTGACGTTTGTCGAGCGGTCGTAGTCAAAATTTCCGTTCTTTGTGGCGGATGAGCCGGCTTGGGAGCGTGCGGAGTGGAAACCGGCGCCGATTACCTTGTTCTTTTCGCAATCCGCGAGTATGTCGCTGATGTTTTTTGCCCGGTCGGAGAGGGAAAGATTGGCCGTAGCCTCGACGTAGCTGTTCACTGCCTTGTAGTTCTGTTTCCCGAGCGTCGGAACGTACTCCT
Source organism: uncultured Chloracidobacterium sp. (assembly GCA_964605905.1). Lineage (GTDB taxonomy): Bacteria > Acidobacteriota > Blastocatellia > Pyrinomonadales > Pyrinomonadaceae > OLB17. The sequence continues at coordinate 5,930 of CAZSEL010000057.1, forward strand.
TATCGAGCGGTGCGGTGCGGGCGATCTTCTCCGCCTGTTCGACCATTGCTTTTAAACTGGCGTCGTCGGTGTCGTTGGTGGACGCGGAGCCGCGTTTGCCGTCGATCCAGACGGTTACGTTGGCGCTTCTGGCGATTCTGGAACCGCTTGTCAGAAAGTTGTTGTTCGCGAACCGTAAATGCGACAGTTTATCGCTTCCTACGCTGGCGGTGGCGTCGGTTGCAGTGACGAACGACAAGATTTTATTGGTTAAAACTTTTGCTTCGGATTCGGTTAGCAGCATTTATACTTCTTCCTCCAGTAAATTTCCGCCTGCGGAACCGGAAGCGGTGTTCAAAACATTGATTTGGCGGAATCTTGCGACGGGGCAGCCGTGTGAAACTGCGTTTGACTGGCCGGGTTCGCCCTTTCCGTCGTTGAAAGAGCCGGGAATTTCGTACGTTTCCCGCCCTCCGAGGCCGTCGCACGAACCCCAGAAGTCCGTAGTTCGAGATTGGTACGCCACATCCCGCAGCATCCCGCCTTTTTTCCCGTTTTTTATCTCCCAGAATGTCTGCCCGCCGAACTGAAAGTTGTACCGCTGCTGGTCGATGGAATAACTTCCCCGTCCGTAGATCATAATTCCGTCCTCGACGCCGGAAATCAGGTCCGTTTCCGAGGTATTTTTCTTCGCGGGTTCGAGCGAGACGTTCGGCATTCTTGGAAAGGGGACGCTGCCCCAGGAATCGGCGTGGAGGCAGCCGTAGGACTTCTCGTGACCGGCGATTTTGGCCGTATCGCGGGTGGTTTGCCAGTCAACGAACGTGCCGTCCTTCACTAAATGCCAGCTTTGCCCCGGAACGCCCTCGTCGTCCCACCCAATTGTCGCGAGCCCGAGTTCCTGCGTCCGGTCGGCGACAAAATTTACTATCTTTGACCCAAACTGCAGCTTGCCGGTCTTCTCCGGAGTTAAAAACGAAGTGCCCGCGTAATTCGCTTCCCACAGAAGCGCCCGATCCAGTTCGGTTGGATGACCGACGGACTCGTGAATCGTCAGGAAAAGGTGCGACGGATGAAGTACGAGGTCGTATTTCCCGGGTTTTACAGACGGCGCCTTAAGTTTCATGACGGCGTGCTCGGCTGCGGTGCCTGCTTCGGCGGCCCAGTCGTGTTTTGACATATATTCGAACCCGATAGCCTGTCCTTCGCGCAGGGAACTGACGGATTGGAAGTCGCCGCTCGCCCGATCGGTGGCGGTTGCGGTGAACGCGGGGTTGCCGCGGATAATATACTGCTCGATTTTCGATCCGTCGGAGGTCGCGAGATACTTTTGCTCGTTCACCCACGCCATCGAACTGGTCACAAAACTAATTCCCTTGACCGCGAGAGCGGCTTCGTTGATCTTCATCAGGGTTTCGACCTTCTCATCCGAAGAAACGTCGAACGGATCCCTCGCAAAAGGGGTTTTCCACTTGGAAACGACCTTCTCGGCCGGCACCAGCTCTATTCTTTTTCGTTGAAAGGCGGAGTTCGCCTTTGCTATCTCGAATGCTTCGGTGGTAACACGCTGGATTTCGTCGGCGGTGACTATCGGGCTGGCGGAAAAGCCCCACGTTCCTTTAAAAAGAACACGCACGCCGAACCCAAAGTTCTGCCCGCTCGAAACATTCAGCACCAAACGCTCCCGCGTACTGACCGCTTCCAATCTATAACGGTTTATTCTAATGTCCGCGTAGGTCGCGCCGAGTTTTTTTGCCGTCGCAAGCGCCGCGTCGGCGAGCGAATCCTTGTTTACCTCGATAAAAACATTGGTCGCCGCCTGTGCGTCGTAAACCCACAAAGGCAACGCCGCCGCCCCAAACGCCACACCAGCCGTTTTAATAAAATCCCGCCGAGAAAATGTCATCGGTCCACCTCTTTTTTATTTTTTTCTGAAAGTTTCAGGTCAGTACCGCCTGCGTAAGCAGGTGGCATAACTCAATTGTTTCGCTTGTCGTGACTAATACGTCGGAAAAGGGAAGTTGTTTCAGAGACTGGAGGCAGAAGACAAGTAAAAAACTCGCCGAGCGGGAACGCACGCTAAAGAGAAGACTCGGAACGCTTGCGGCAGACTGCGATGACGCCGTCGGCGAGTTGGGGCGAGATGCGGACGGCGACGTCGTTTATCATGTTATAGATCTTCCGGCTAAACGGCCTGTGCTCGGTGCCGATGTCGTAGAACATAAACTCGTCGATCTCGAGATCGTGCCGCTCGATCAGCAGTTTTACCGTCTGGTAGGAATAATAGGCGACGTGGTCGGGGTGCACCGGCTCGTTGACGCCGCCTTTGCCGCGAAGCCCGTAGATGACAAACCGCATCGCACAATAGGCGTTGATCGTAGTGATGACGAGCAGCGTGTCGTCATTCATAAACCGTTTGACGCCGTTGAGAAAGAGTCCGGGATTGTTCAGATGCTCGATCATCTCGCCGGCGACGATCACGTCGAACGTGCCGTTGAATTCAACCTCGTCCAGCCGTTCCAGATCGGCCTGATATAAATTTGCAGAACCGTGCTCGGCAAGAATATCTATCCCGGCCTGATCGTAATCGAACCCGACAACGCTCGCCGCGATCTTTTCAAGATCGAAATGAACCAGCATTTCGTTGTCTATCGCTTCGCGGGTGTAGGGATAGTTTGTGCAGCCGAGATGCAGAACGCTTTTCCCTTTGCAGAGCGAGCGGATCGTGTCCATGCGTTGTGCCAATTTAAATTTCGTCGTCATCCTTTTTATCCCAAATTACTTTGCGGGCTTCGCGTCTTCGCGTGGAAAAAGGAGTTTCACGCAAAGACGCAAAGAACGCAAAGCAAGCATAAAAGCTCTTATCGATCAGGGCCTATTGCTTTCCTGTCCGAAAATGTTTCCGGCCAACATTTTAGCGCGTTCGATCTCTTCCCAAGTAAAGAACCGGAGCATAAACAGCACCGAAACATACGCCGCCAACCCGGCCCCCGTCGCCGCGATCAAAGCGATCCAACCGATCGGCAGATAATTCCACGCAAGCAGTTGAACAATCGCCGACGCGACGCCCGCACCGGCCACCCGGACAGAAAGCCCGAGCCAAAAGCTTGTTAAAACCTGTCCGAGAAACCGCCGCTCGATATAAAATATAATCGGCAAAGTCACGACCGGCCCCGCAAGCCTCGCAACCGCAACACCCTCGATCCCGCCGGCTTCACCAAAACTTACCATCAACGCCGCTCCGACGATCAGCCAGATCGCGACACTGACAACGTTTAAGCCAGGCGCCTTGAATGCCTCGGCGAGGTTACATACAACTATATAGCCCGCGTACAGGCTGTAGGTTATTCCCTGAATGACCAGAATATCGTAAGACCGCAGGCCGAAATCCGCTCCGACCCACAGCGTTAGAAACTCGCGTCCCGAACATATCAACGTAACGACGGCAAATATTATCAATGCCACGATCGCGCGGTTCGCTTTCTTGTACAGCGCGATCATTCTTGTCCTGTCCGCCAGCAGCTCGTTGACCAGCGGAAACAGAACCTGTGCAAAACTCGCCGCCATTCCGTGCAGATAAATGCCGAGCAGCAACGGCACGACATAAAACGTCAATGCGTCCGAGCCAAACTTCCGGACTATCCACGTTCGTTCTAAAATAAACAGGATATTCCCGATTACCTGATAAAGAATAATGCCCGCGCCGTATTTAATGACGGCTGTCGATATTTTTCTATCGATGTGAAGCGTCAGGTGAAATTCAGGAATCGACCGCACCGCCGCGATATAGAAAATAGTTCCCGTTACCGCGACGGAAAAAAGATTCCAACCGATCAGAACGGGAATGCCGAAGCCCGCAAGCGCGATAATGATATTTCCCGTGCTGAGCAGAACAGCTCCGAGAGTCGAAAGCAGGAGATACGACCCGAACCGGTGAGTTCCCTGAAGCGCATTTGCGAATACCTGGCCGAGCATCGCCATGACGCCTGTTACGCACGCAATATAAAGGGCCGTTTCCGCGTCAGCCCGAGCGTGCTCAGGCAAAAGCAGAAGGTCCGTAACAACAAAATGAGCAAGGAATGCCAGCGTCAGAGCACCGGCCGCGCCCACGGCAAGGCTGAACCAAAACACCGCCGAAACTGCACCGGCGATCTTCTCGTTTTCTCCCTCCGCTTTATATTCTGCTACATATTTCGACGCGACGCGCCCGATCCCGAAAGTAAACGAATAACTCAAAAATCCAACGATGATCGCATAGACGCCGTAGCTTTCGTGGCCGAGTCCGTTGACGAGTATCGGCGTTGAAACGAACCCCAACACGATGGGCAAAAACCAAGCCAGCACGCCGAAAAAGGAATTGGCGAGCAGGCTTCGCGGCCGGATGACGTCAGCTTCATCCATCGGGAAAACACTCCTCGTAAGCATCGATCGCAGTCCGGGCGGAAACACGTTCGTCAAAATGCTCAAGCACAAACCGGCTTCCGTTCGCACCTAACACTTCTTTGAGTTTTTCATCGGTTCTCAACGTCAGAATCGCCTTGCACAATGCATCGCTGTCACCGGCCTCGATAAGCAGTCCGGTTTCCCTGTCCTTTACTGCTTCCGGTATCGCAAAAACATTCGTCGAAATTGATGGAATTCCGAGAGCCATCGCTTCGAGCAGAGCGATCGGCAGGCCTTCGACATAACTCGGTAGGGCAAACGCATCGGCGATCTTAAAAAATTTCAGGATGTCCAACCGATCGGGCCCAACCGAGGAAGAAAGAACCGGCATGAACTTATCGCCCAAACCGAATTCCGCGATTCGTCTTGTTTCCTCATCGTTCGGCAATCGCGGCATAAGCCATGCGAAATGAAGGCTGCCGTCCGTTGCTGCCGCCTTCCTTGCCGCTTCAAGAAATATCCAACGCCCTTTCCGGTCGATAAATTGGCCGACGCAAAGCACGACAAATTTATCATCGGGAATGCCGAAACGCTCGCGCAATTCATGACGGTCCACCAAGGCCGCCTCCGCGATCTGTTCGGGATCGACGCTTGTGTAGGTTACTAAAATAGTTTTGTGAAATGCGTTCGAGAACCAGCCGCGAAAACGCTCCTTGGTATCTTTATTCGATGCAAATATACGAAATCGCCGAAGTCTCGAAACCGCCTGGAGCCGGGCTTTCCAGACCATTTGCCGTAAGCGGCTTCCGCCCGCAAGATAATTGTGAAGCGTGATGAAAATATTTGCACCCAATGCCGAGAGAGCCGTCAGCAGTATCCACGATTGCCACGGGCCAACTTCGATATGAAGAATATTATTGCGAAGATCGAGACGCCGCAGCCGGTTAAACATCTCCATCTCACTGCGTATTCGCTTGAATTGACGGACAAGCTTTTGCTTGAGCGAAACGGCAGGCGAATTGTCAAGAGCGTATGTCAGGAATTCGTGCCGGACACCCAAACGATCCAGGAACCCTAGAAACTCATCCGACGAACCAACAGGCAAAATGACGCAGATATCCCACGTCGATCTGGCAAGTTTCATTATCGCCAGAAAATATATCTGTGCTCCACCCCAATTCAAGTAGTTCCAAACGAAAACGATCCGGCGTGCTTGCTTCATCGGTCGAACATATGCGATTGAGTTTTCTCTCGCGAACCTTTCAGTAAATTATGATCAGCCACCATATCGTGCCTGTAGATTTCGGAAAGCGGCTTTTCATCCAGCCCGGCCGCCCATCTTCCCTCCATATTACGACCGAAAAGAAGTCGGATAAAAAAGATCACAAACGCAAAAACTCCCTCGATCTTATTGGGCGCGCTTCCTAGGTTCATATGCAGTCTTCGTCTGAGACTGTGCGGATGGTGCCGATTGATAAATAAATTTGAGATCATCGACTTTATAGGAAGCTTTGAAAATCGCTCAAGAACATCATTAGGCTTACAGAAAACATGAGCACTCGGATCGATCAGCAGCGTCCAACCTGCTCTTCGCATTCGAGGCGTGTATTCGGCGTCGCCGTATTGAGGAAGGCGCTTTTCATCCATAAATCCGACTTCGCTCACAGCCTCGGCCGGATAAAGCACGCAGTTGCCAACTATCAGTTCGACCCGCCACGGGCGCTCCGGAAGCATGTGTATCGTCTGTTTATACCAATGCCGCATTCCGCCCCACCAGACGTTCCATTTTGGAGCTACCTGAAATATTTTTTCCGGCTCATCCCAATTCAATAACACAGGACCGACAATAGACCTCGGATAGGCTTCAGCGGTCGAGGTCATGAATTTCAGAAACTGCGGATCGAACACGGAATCATTGTTAATAGAGAGTATATAATCGACATCCTGTTCCAAAGCCACTTTTAAACCGACATTGGTTCCCGCCGTGTACCACAAATTTCCATTGCCCGTAATAATTTCGACATCCGGAAATTCTGCTTTTACGGCATCCGAAGTGCCATCCGTCGAGCCGTCATCGACAATAATGAAACAAACATCAAAGTCAGCAAGATCGGCCATAAAAAAACTTCGCAAACAATCGAGCGTCAAATCTTTTCGATTATGTACCGGCGTTACGACGGCTACCCGCAATCTTCTCATTTCAATGAAAATCCTTGTTCTAGTAATCGAGTTCCGGTTGCTGCACAAACTTTATGTCCGCTTCAACCATGATCCGCACCAGCTCTTCAAAAGAGGTTTTTGCCTTCCACCCGAGGATTTTTTCAGCTTTCGACGAATCGCCGATCAAGATATCAACCTCTGTCGGCCTGAAATAACCAGTATCAACTTCGACGACCACGTCCCCTACTTTTGGGAGTGAGCTTAAAACACCAACGCTCTTGTAGAAAACATCCCTGTCGATCGCGGAAATCCGCCCCATTTCGTCCGGCCCCTGGCCTGACCACTCGATCTGAATTCCTATAACCCGAAATGCGCTTTCGGCAAATTCTCTCACGGAATGAGTTTCACCGGTCGCCATTATGAAATCGTTCGCCTCTTTGTGCTGGACGATTCGCCACATGCCTTCACAATATTCAGGGGCGAATCCCCAATCGCGCTTTGCGTCCAGGCAGCCGAGTGTCAGTTTGGTCGATTTGCCAAGAGCAATTCGGGCAACCTCTCTACTTATTTTTTTTGTAACGAACGTTTTCCCGCGACGCGGCGATTCATGGTTGAAAAGAATCCCATTAGAAGCAAAAATGCCATATGCCTCACGATAATTTACAATCGTCCAATAACCGAAAAGTTTTGCCACGCCGTATGGAGAGCGAGGGTAAAACGGCGTTTTCTCGGTTTGCGGTATTTCCTGCGCTTTACCAAACAGTTCCGAGGTTGAAGCCTGATAGAATTTGACGTGTCTAAGTCCAGTTTCACGAATTGCATCAAGAAAACGAAGCGTGCCTAATGCGTCAACCTGAGCGGTATAATCGGGTATCTCGAAAGATACCTTAACGTGGCTTTGAGCGGCAAGGTTGTATATCTCGTCGGGCTCTATTTTTTCGAGAAGCCGATTTAAGCTGCTCGTATCGATCAGATCGCCGTAATGCAAAAAAAGCCGACGATTGAGTATATCCGGATCGTCGTAAAGATGTGAGATTCGGCCGGTGTTGAACGAACTGGAGCGACGGATAATGCCGTGAACCTCATATCCTTTTTCAAGCAGGATCTCGGTCAAATAACTTCCGTCCTGGCCGGTTATTCCGGTTATCAGGGCTTTCTTCATATAAATAAAAGGCAGATCAATTTATGGAAACTTTACGAGCTGTCGCGTAATTCTCCAGGAACCAATCGTATGTCAGATGCAGCCCTTTGCGCAGTTCGGTGCGATGGCTCAAGCCAACAGCATTCATGCGAGTGATGTCAAGGAGCTTCCGGTTCGGGCCATCAGGTTTCGATGTGTCGAGACTGATCGTTCCGTTAAAGCCGGTTACATCGCTTATCAATTCTGCAAGTGCGAGAATCTCTATATCGGAGCCGGTTCCAATGTTCAAATGCGACACGCCTTCGCTGTAAATACTCGAAGCGTCAATGTTCTCGATCGAATAGACAATGGCTTCGGCGAGGTCATCTACATACATAAATTCCCGACGGGGCCTGCCGCTTCCCCAGATTACAACTTCCGCGGACCCTGCGGTCTTTGCCTCATGGAATTTCCGTATGAGAGCCGGAACCACGTGGGATGTTTCAAGCTCGAAATTGTCGTTTGGCCCGTAAAGATTGGTCGGCATCAGTGAATAAAAATTACACTTGTGTTGACGATAGTAGCTTTCACAGAGTTTGATGCCCGCGATCTTAGCAATGGCATACGGCTCGTTCGTTGGTTCCAAATATCCGGAAAGAAGTTCTTCTTCCCGCATTGGCTGGGTGGCGTTTCTTGGATATATGCACGAACTTCCCAACAGGATCAGCTTTTCGACACCATTTTCAAACGCGGCGTGAACGACATTTGATTCGATCATGAGGTTTTGGTATATGAAATCCGCGCGATACGTATTATTCGCAAGAATGCCGCCGACCTTTGCAGCCGCAATAACCACTATTTCCGGCTTAGCTGCATTGAAAAAAGAACGAACCTGATCCTGTTCTATCAGATCGAGATCCTTTGAAACCGGGGTCAGAATATGCTTGTAATGCCCTCTAACAAGTTCGCGCTTTACGGCGCTTCCCACCATACCGCCGGATCCGGCAATGAAGATCTTTTTTTCAGTGAATGACATTTTCAAACAATACGAACCTACATCTTTGACTTACTAGCGAAAACTAAATGGAAGATGTAACGCTATACGTTACGGGACATAGTTGCGGGTCGATCCGAAAGGGACGAACTGACTTCATTCTCTATCCATGCGTAAGTTCGGGCTAATCCATCCTCAAGCGAGATCGCGGGTTCCCAGTTGAGCACTTCGCGGAGCTTGGTGTTGTCGGAATTGCGTCCGCGCACGCCTTGCGGGCCGTCAATGTGATTTTTCTGGATCGTCGTCCCTGCTGCGTTTGCGATGATCTCAGCGAGCTCATTGATCGTAACCATTCGGTCCTGGCCGAGATTTAATGGTTCGTGGTGGTCTGAACGCATCAGACGGTAAATGCCCTCGACGCAGTCGTCGATGTAGCAGAACGAGCGGGTCTGTTCGCCGTCGCCCCAGATGTCGATCACGTTATTGCCGGTAAGTTTCGCGATTGCTATCTTCCGGCACATTGCCGCCGGGGCTTTTTCGCGTCCGCCGTCCCAGGTTCCCTTTTCACCAAAGATATTGTGGAAACGAACGGTCCGCGTTTCGATGCCGTAATCATCGCGATAGTGCATACAAAGACGCTCGGAAACCAGCTTTTCCCAGCCGTAAGCGTCTTGCGGATATGCCGGATAAGCATCGTCCTCTTTAAGCGGCGTCACATTGGCGTCTTCCTGAAGATGCTCTGGATAAATGCACGCGGAACTTGTATAGAGATAACGCGAAATGCCGTTAACGCGCGCGGCCTCAAGCGTGTGCAGGTTGATAAGCGAATTGTTATATAAAATCAGAGCATGGTGAGCTGAAATATATCCCATTCCGCCCATGTCCGCAGCGAGAGCATAAACCTCCGCAACGCCGCGTGTTGCCTGAAGACAATTGTCCCATCGGCGTAGATCGAGTATCTCGAACTCATCGGCATCGGTTTCCGCGAATTCGGTATATTTAAGATCGACGCCGCGGACCCAATATCCGCGCTGCTTCAAATAAGTTACCAGGTGGCTTCCGATGAAACCTCCAGCACCGGTCACCAGCACCCTTGTTGGTTCTGCCATATTGATCGTTGATATTTTTATCTAATCCTGAGTATCCGATTGACGATAACTGTCTCGGTGATAGTAACTCTGATAGTAATAATAATTGTCCTGCGAACGAAGATTTACGTTGTTTAGAACAACGCCTAATATTTTCGCGCCGACATCCATCAACATCTGACGAGCCCGTCGAACGACCTGTCGCGAGCTCTTGCCTGAATGAACGACCAGAATTACGCCATCGACCATCGAGGCGATAAGCACGCCGTCGGTGAACGATGTGATCGGCGGTGAATCCACGACTACATGCGTAAAATGGTTCTGCAGCGTCCTCATCAAATTTGCCATCTGTTCCGAACCAAGCAGTTCGGCCGGGTTCGGCGGGATCGGTCCCGATGTCAGCAGGTTCAGCTTTGTTCGCTCGTCGGTTTTTATAACATTCAAGAGCTCCGTCTCGTTAAGATCACTCGACAAAATGGTGCTTAGACCATCGCCGTTACTGATACCAAAGACCGAATGAAGACGCGGCCGGCGCATGTCAGCGTCGATTATCAGTACCTTAGCTCCAGTTTGAGCAAGGCTGATAGCTGTATTTGTCGCAGTTGTAGTTTTTCCTTCGGACGGCAGGCTCGACGTTATCAAAAGCGATTTCGGGGCGTGGCCGGCAGTCGAAAGCAGTATCGACGTTCTCAATTGCCGATACGCTTCCGCAAGCGAAGAGCGCGAATCTGCGTGAATAAGCAGCTCGGAGTGAGCAAGATCGTCGTCTATTTCCCCATCGCCTTTACCGACCAGCAAAAGTTTCCGTCGCGGCATCGAATCGATCGTCGGAATCGCCGCAAGTGCGGGAAGTTGTAAATAATTCTCGATCTCTTCTGTCGTTTTGATCGTATCATCGAGATACTCAAGGAAAAGTGCAAGGCCCATTCCAAAAAGTGTCGACAGAAGCAGAGATGCCAAAACAGTCATCAATCTTCGCGGACCAACCGGCTGCTCCGGCGGAATGGCAAACGCCGCGACGCTGATGTTGTTGTCCGACCCTTGCGAAGCTATATCGTTTGAGCCCTGTTGTTTGCGTAGGTCGTCAAGAAAACCTTTGTTCGTCTCGATATTCTGTTCGAGCAACCTTAACCGGACCGCTCCGATATTTTGCCCCTGGGCCTCGTTGTATTTTTGATCGTACGAGGCTCTGATCTTGTCTTCGGTCTCCTTTGTTTTAGTGAGCTCGGTCCTCAAAGTCTGGACAAGAACGGTCGATGAACGGCTACGAAACTGTTCCAACTCCTCCCGGTTTTTCGCCTGAACTTTTTCGAGCGAAGTATTCAAACTATCGATCTGTCGGTTGATTTCAATGATCTCAGGAGCGGTTTCCTTGTAAACCTCAAGCAGTTTTGCCTTAGACGCATCGAGATCACCGACCCGCTTCGCGACATCTGTCCTCAAATCGCGAACGCTGTTTTCTTGTTCCGTGATAAACCGGGCCATCTCCTTTTCGACCAGGGAACGGCTGCCTTCCGGATTCTTTGAGACGGCATTGTATTCGGCTTCTGCAAGTTTCCGGTTATTCTCAGCTTCGAGGAGCTGTCTGTTCAACTGAGAAAGTTGGGCAATCACAAGCGTCGATTCGCCGTCAGTTTTAAGAATGCCTTCGCTTTTCTTTAGCTCAACAAGTTCGATCTCGTCGCTCTTGATCTGCGATTGCAAATCGGCGATTCGCTGCTGTAGAAAATCGCTCGTTTTACGGCTCGTTCCGGATCGGCGTTCCTGATTGTAGGTTGTAAAAGATTCGCCGATACCATTGACGACAAACGCAGCGAGGTCGGGATCGGTATGAATGAAGGAGACCTCGATAAGTCTCGTATCCTTAAACGTGGTTCGCGGGTCACGGATCGGTTCGACCGCCAGAGTTCGTTTGATAACCGTGACAAAGGGTGCGAGCCGGACAGCCTCGGCTATCTCGTCAGCTGAAGCCAGATTCGAGGAGGCAAGAGTTGTATCCGATTCGCCCGCGTCTTCCTTCTTGGTATCACCGCTTGCAAGGCCAATAGTGCGCAACATTCCACTCAGGGCCGATCCTTCGTTCTTGGCTTCCTGAAAATCTTTGTTAACGTCCAGATTGTGATCTTTTAATACCCTGCGCAGCAGCGTATCGCTGCTCAAAAGCTGGAGCTGGGTGTTGAAATAAGACGGATCGGGGGCCGAAACAGATAGCTGACGGTCAGATGTGACCAGGTCAGGATTGGCCTGTTCAAGATCGACTTGAACGACCGCGGCCGCTCTATATATACTTGGCCGACCGGCCATATAGATCGCGGCTGCCGTCGTCGTTAAAACCGCGATACCGATAACGAGCCACAGCCGCTTTCTGATCGCGCGCCAGTAATCGAGAAGGTTAAAACCCTCTTGGGTATAGGTTTCGCGGTACGCCGGATAGCGCTCCGCTCCGGCCACAAGGTGCGGCGTAAATGGCCTTTCTAACTCGACCGATTCAGCAATCGGCCGTTGTATGATCTCACGACTTTCTTTCATTAAAAGGTATTAGAAAAATTTAATTATGGCCCGATGCGATAAAATATAGATCCGACGCCTTGCGTCAGCGAACGCCCGACCGCATTCATTATGCTCTTTGCCTTGTCCTCGCTAACGGCAACGATGTCGTTGGGTTCAAGATACGGGTCCTGCGACTTGCGGCTGTTGATGTCACCCAGATCGTAAACGAATTCGTCACGCTCCATACTGCCCGGCTTTTGTCGAAATACACGCACTTGGTTCTTGTTGGTTGCCGGCTTTATTCCTTCAGACGAGGCAAGTGCCTGAGTTAACGTGATCGGTTCCTTCATTGTGACTTGGCCCTGTTTATTCACGTTACCGTAAACAAAAACAACATCCGCTTCCATAACCGAAACAATATCGCCTGGCTTCATCACCAAATCAACCTTATTTTCAAGCACATCGCGCAGCTTGAGGTCCATCAAAGTGACATCCGCAACATCATCCTGGATCTGGCGTGATTCACAGTTTGCTTTGCTCCCTGTTCTCGCAACAATTATCCGCGATCCCGCTTCTTTTGAAGGGCCGCCAGCGTAAGCTAGTAGCTCAAGTAGTCTGAGCCGTCGGCTGATAAAGTAGTTTGCGGGTTTTTCGACAGCGCCAATTACAGCAAAAGACTGTGATATCTGCTCGACCGTGGTGACGTTTACCTCAGGGTTTCGCAGATAATCTTTCTCGTAAGCGATCGCAATATCATCCGCCAGTTCTCGCTCCGTCCTGCAAACCGCTACCAAAGGTTTGGGAAGCCGAAACAAATTGATCGTACCGTTCGCGTTCACGCGAACACGCTGCGATAGTTGCGGTTGGCCGAAAACCTGTATTTCAATAGAGTCCTGAAACCCGATCCTGTAACGCTCGTCGTTTGATACCGGTGTTTGCAAGGAAGCTGGAGTTATCGGTACTGGCGACGGCTGGGTTTGTCCAGGAACCGCTGTCATGAAAGCCGCTGAGCATAGGAACATTGCAAAGGAAAAATTTCGTAGTAACATCTGTAAATCTCCAAATCGGGTCTTTGACGAATCGAATTAGTTTCAGCGGTTGTGATTGTTTGTTGACCCGCGGCGTTGTTCGCAAAAAATTTCGGTGCGCCAACCGTTACTGTTTCAAAAACGGTAGTTTATCAAAACAGCGATGCGTATGGAAACCGCTAATTGTAATTCCGGCCGATTATTCGTTAAACTCAAAAACGTTGTTCAGCCCGATAAACGAATGGAAAATGCCACGCCGATGCTTCGGCAGTACCTCGAGATCAAGAAAAGCTATCCGGGAACGATCCTGTTCTTTCGGCTCGGCGATTTTTACGAGATGTTTAACGAGGACGCCATCGTCGGTTCGCGCGAGCTGCAAATTACGCTGACAGCCAGGCATAAAGATTCGCCGAACCCCGTTCCAATGTGCGGCGTTCCGCATCATGCCGCCGCCGGCTACATATCGAAACTAGTTAGAAAGGGCTACCGCGTCGCGATCTGCGAACAGGCCGAACCAGCCGGAAAAGGCGTAAAACTCGTCAAACGCGAAGTTGTTCGGGTCATTACGCCCGGAACATCTTTCGACGAGCAGCTATCAGAACCCGGCGAATCCGTTTTTCTCGCAGCAGTAAATACGATAAACGACAAGGTCGGGGCTGCATTTCTGGAACTATCGACCGGAGCGTTCTCGGCTACCGAAGCAGAAGGCCCGAATGCCTGGGAAACGATTTCCGGACATATCGAGCGACTTGCACCGAAAGAAATTCTTGTTGCGCAATCACTTGAGCATTTAGTTTGTAATTCCTTACATCTAAATAGTCTTACGCCAGCGACGCTATTGCCGGAAATGAGCAATGCCGAAACAAGCACCGCGACGGCTTCCAGCGTAACACCTATCGTAGATTCTGACTTTGAATTGAACAACAGCCACCAGTTTCTTTGCGAACATTTTGGAATAAAGGAATTGTCGGGATTTGGGCTAGATGGGCATGAGGCTGCCATTTCCGCGGCTGCTGCATGTTTAAAATATGCCCGCTCGACACAGAGAACATCGGCATCGCATATTTCCGAGATCAACTATTTCGAAGACGCAGAATTTTTAATACTTGACGGCGTTACGCTGTCGAATCTCGAAATAGTTAAGGCAAGATCAGAAGGCCGAATCAGAACCTTGCTTTCGGTGATCGACGAAACCGTTACTGGAATGGGCTTGCGACTGCTTCGTTCGTGGCTGTTGCGGCCATCAATAAAGCGGAGCGAGATTCAAACGCGGCTGAGTGCCGTGACCGAGCTTACTGATTCAATTCTTCGCGAAAAGCTGAGATTCCTGCTTAAGAGTGTTGCCGATCTCGAACGGCTGGTCGGCAAGCTAAATCTGGGAACAATGACGCCGCGCGACCTGCTCGCGTTGGCGCAATCCATTGGTCAAACACCTGAAATAAACGCCGGGCTTTCTGATGCGAGTTCACTGCTTTTACAGGTTCTTTCCGAAAATATATTCGAACTGCCCGAAACCCGAAATCTTGTCGCTAATGCGATAGTTGACGATCCGCCCGCGAATCTCTCAGATGGCGGTTATATCCGAACTGGCTTTAACGCCGAGCTCGACGAGCTGAGATCGATCGCGTCATCGGTAAAAACCGTAATCGCCAAATTTGAGAACGACGAACGCGAACGTTCGGGAATTCCGACGCTGAAAGTGCGATTTAACAATGTATTTGGCTACTATATCGAGATTTCAAAGGCACAACTGAAACGTGTTCCCGATAACTACGAACGACGGCAAACGCTGGCGAATGCCGAACGGTTTACAACGCCACAGCTTAAGGAATGGGAAACGAAAGTGCTTGGCGCCGAGGAGAAGATCGCGGGGATCGAGGCTGAGATATATCGCAGCGTGATAGAACAGGTTCAGGCGGAAACACACCGGTTGCAATCAACTGCGCGGGCACTTGCGACGCTCGACGCGCTCGCATCGCTTGCGGAAACTGCGGCAAAGCGAAACTACACAGCTCCGGTTTTGCATGACGGCGACGAGATCGAGATCGTCAAAGGACGCCATCCGGTCGTCGAGGCACATCTCCGCGATGCGTTTGTTCCCAACGACGTTTATCTCAACAACTCGACAGACCGTTTGGCGATAGTAACGGGCGCAAATATGGGCGGTAAATCGACGATCCTGCGGCAGATCGCCTTGATCCAGATTCTTGCTCAAATCGGCTCTTATGTTCCGGCAGCCTCGGCTCGTTTGCCGATAGTTGACCGTGTCTGGACGCGTGTCGGAGCGTCTGATGATCTTGCATCGGGCCGTTCGACATTTATGGTCGAGATGACGGAAACCGCTACGATCCTGCACAACGCGACGCCTCGCAGCCTTATCCTGCTTGATGAGATCGGACGCGGAACATCGACATTTGACGGCCTCTCAATAGCTTGGGCGGTCGCCGAATATTTGCACAATTCGCCCGAACATTCGGCCAAAACCGTTTTTGCGACGCATTATCATGAGCTGACGGAACTCGCAGAAAATCTTCCGGGTGCGAAAAACTATCAGATAACCGCTACCGAGCGGGATGGCGAGGTTGTGTTTCTTCATAAGCTTGAAAAAGGAAAAGCATCAAAGTCATACGGAATATCTGTCGCTCGACTCGCCGGTTTGCCGCTCTCGGTGATCGAGCGTGCCCGCGATGTTTTAGCGAAACTTGAGGAATATGAACTCGCGGTGTTTTCAAGCGAAAAACCAACAGGAATCGCCGCAGCCGCGGGACGCTCAAAAGCATCTCAGTTTTCGCTTTTTGCGATCTCAAACGAAAGCGCGATAAACGATCTGCGAAACACCGATCTTTCGACACTGACGCCGGACGAGAGCAAGACGTTGTTGGAAAACTTAAAGAAAAAGATCATATAGCTCGGGCTTTGAAACCCCGACTAGTGAAATAGGTTTTCATGTTTGTTCCACAAAGCATAGCCGTGCTTAAACCCCCTTGTAGAGGGTTTTCAGGCTCACCGTCGCCAAAGGCGACCAACATTAAAGCCTGGGGTGAAGCCGTTTCGGCGGAACCCCAGGACAGGACGGTCGGCGAATCCGCTCCCTGAAAGGGAGCAACAGATGGGCTTTTGGTTAGTCGCTTTCAGCGACAGTTATTTTTACGCGGTTCCTGGGGTTCCATTCGCTTCGCTCATTGCACCCCAGGCTTTAATGTCAGTCGCCGTTGGCGACTAGAAACTATGAGTTTGACACTAGCTCTAAACAGCATGGCGAGCTAAACAAACAGCAGATAATATTGGGATAATGGTAGTTGATCGGACAGAAATAGAATCGTTTTCGTTGGAAGAAAAGATCGGCCAGCTTTTCTTTATAGGAATTTCCGGGCCGACGCTCGATGAACGAACGAACGTTTTGCTTGACGAAGTTCGGCCCGGCGGAGTATGCCTTTTTTCACGAAATATCAAAGAGGCAGAACAAACGCGGAACCTGTTGGACGGCATCAGTGAGCGGTTGGATATTTCGCCTCTGCTCAGCCTCGATCAGGAAGGCGGTCTGGTTGACCGCCTTCGCCGTGTTGCAACACCAATGCCCGCGGCCAGCGATTTCAAAGACACGGAAAGCATTCGTCGATTTGCCCGTATTATTGCTGAAACCGTCAGAATTCTCGGTTTTAATATGAATTTCGCGCCTGTCGTCGATGTTGTTGATGAACGCCGATCTGCATTTAACAACGGCCTGCGATCACGTGCATTTGGAAACTCCACGGAACAAGCTACCGAGTTTGCCGGTGCTTTTCTTGATGAAATGCAGGCAAACGGGCTTCTCGGCTGTGTAAAACATTTTCCGGGTCTTGGTGCCGCCGAAGTCGATTCGCACGAGGAATTACCGCTTGTAAATATTTCGGAAGGAGAGTTTTCAGCGACCGATCTGGCTCCGTACCGCAGTCTGATAAGCAACGGGACTGCCCACGCAGTAATGGCCGCACACGCCGCGTATCCGATGGTAGGCTTGCAGGAAACGGGGCAAGATGGCAGACTTTTACCGGCATCGCTCAGTCGGGAGATGATTTCCGGCCTGCTTCGCGGCCAACTCGGATTCGATGGAGTCGTAATTACGGATGACCTCGAAATGGGAGCGATCGTTCGCAATTACGGAATCGGTGATGCCTGTAAAATGGCACTAAATGCCGGTGCTGACATGCTCGCGATTTGCGCCGGTGAAGATGCGATCCGTGAGGGCTTTCGGGCGATCACCGACGCGGTCAAAAACGGCGAGATCACAGAGGAGCGGTTAAACGAATCCGTTCGACGGATAACTGCTCTAAAGTCCAGATCGCTGTCGTCTCTGCCGTTCGATGCGAGCCGTATCGGCCAACTGTCCGTCGAGATCGCCGACCTGAAAAACTCTCTCAAATAGCTTTCGGAGGAATAATACCTTTTGCATAAATTACTTGTTTTCCTTTCAATCGTTTTTGTTTCTCTTGCCGGTTCCTGCCGACGCACGAACTCGGAATTTGTAACTGTCGCCCTTCCCGAGACATTTTCGACATTCGACACTTTGACCACAGAAAAGTCCGACGCTGCAGCTGAACGCGTTCGGAACCTGCTATTCAATTCTTTGGTGCGGAAAAACGAGTCTTTCGATTATGTGGGCGAGTTGGCGCAGGAAATTAAAACGTCTGACGATGGGAAGGTTTTAACTTTTGTCCTGCGTGAGAACATAAAATTCCATAACGGAAAAGTGCTTGACTCAGGCGATGTCAAATACACGTTTGACGAATTGTTTCGGACGAAAGGCTATAAGTCTTTTGCATTTCAAGATACGGTCAACAAACAAACTATTCCTCATATTGTCTCAATTGAGACACCTAACGCTCAGACGGTTGTTATAACTCTTCAACAGCCTTCGCTCAAAAATCAACTGCTTTCCAATCTGGTACCTATTCCGATCATAGCGAAAGGGACAGCAGATCAACAGAAAACCCACCCTGTCGGCTCGGGGCCATTTGTATTTGATAGGTTCGACCAATCTCAAAATACGGTTGAGATGAGGGCATTCGCCGAATATTGGGAAGGCTCTCCTAAGATAATGAAACTACGGCTTAAGACCGTAACGGACGCCAGCTCGCTACAGGCCGAACTACAAACAGGCGGTGTCGATCTTGCACCAAACCCATCTAATTTGCCGCCTGATTCCCTACAGCAGCTTAAGACGCTGGCAAATATAAAAGTTGAACAGTTTGATGGTTCAAACATCCAGTATATTGGATTTAACACACAGTCAGTGCCGTTAAATTCTGATAAGGTTCGACAGGCTATTGGGTATGCGATCGATCGAGAAAAGATCATAAGAGAACTGCTTTCCGGACAAGGCAAGATAGCTCACTCAATTCTGCCAGAAGCTTCCTGGGCATACTCGGCGGGAAATATTTATTCGTATGATCCCGCTAAAGCCAGACAAATTTTGCAGGAAGCCGGGTACAAAAATGAACCGATAAAATTTAAGTTTGCTTCAGGGAATGCCGCCTATAGCAGTTATTCGCAAGCGATCCAAAATATGCTTGTTGAGGTCGGCTTTAACGTCCAAATCGATCCGGTTGAAGCAAATACGATCCGAGAGGATCTTGCTAAGGGAAACTTCCAAATGAATACCGGCGTTTTTGTCGGCGGTAACCAAGATCCATTGTTTCTTAAAGATCTTTTCACGACGGGAAAGATTCCAGGGGAAGGCGTAAGCTGCTGTAACCGAGGACGGTATTCAAATACTGAGGTGGATAAACTTGTTGAGGATGCAATAAACGAGATCGACCGCGAAAAAGCAAAGCAGCTTTACGTTCAGGCGTGGGAGAATATTTCGGCCGATATGCCGCTGCTGCCGCTTTGGTATCCGGCGAATATGGTTGTTTCAAACACGAGGATCGGTAATGTAAAGATCAGCCCGAGCGGTGACTGGAGTTTTATTAAGGATATAACAGTCAGCAATTAGCAGTATGCAGCGATGGTTACCACATGTGTCATGCGTGTGAAACGTGTTTCACTAAAGGTGAAACGAAACAAAATCGGTCATTCCGGTTTCCGATGCTTGACAAGTTTTCGGTGGGCGGTAAAATAGGGGTTTGTTATGCGGGAGTAGCTCAGTGGTAGAGCGCGACCTTGCCAAGGTCGAAGTCGCGAGTTCGACCCTCGTCTCCCGCTCCAGTCTTTGAAGGATGAGGGCGGAAGGATGAAGGATGAATAAGAAATGGTCTTACTTCATCCCTCACCCTTCCGCCCTCATCCTTTCGACACGGCGGCGTAGCCAAGT
>CAZSEL010000058.1:0-24714 GCA_964605905.1 uncultured Chloracidobacterium sp.
AAATCCACCACCGCCACCGCCACCGCCACCGCCACCACCGCCACCACCGCCGCCTGTAGGATAAGGTGTAATTTGAAGCGGTACATTTGATCCACACGATTCTTTTATAAACTGCATTAGAACATTGAGCTGAGTGTTGGTAAGGTTTGCATTAGGATCGTTTTTCATAACCTGCAAAACCTTGATTGCGGCAGCCTTAAAGTTATCCCCCCCTAGAATCCGGTCAACATTGTGAGGATTTACTACGGTGACCCCACCAAAGGGGCTCGGCCGTAGCGGGTTAGCGTGTCCCTGACACACATTGTTGGTGAATCCAGCATGTGCGCCAAGAGAATCCTGGACAGAGTGAATCATATGTGCCGCCCGTTGATAGTCGCGTCCGTCGATGTAACCCCGATAAGAGGCAATATTGGTCTGAAGCTGAGCGGCACTTGGAAAATGAATTTCAACGGTCGGACCTCTCCCTTGTAGGCATTGTGCTATATTTCCTTCGGAAGTTGCAGCATACCATGCTCCATCAGCCGATCCCTTAAATGTATCGCCCGCGTATTGGCCTAAAGTATCGGCCACCCCACCGCTTTCTCCAGCTAATCGTCCGAGCATTGCTGTCATCGCGTTATGGACACACGCTTCATACAACCCGCTCGGATCCACATTGTTCAATGGGTCACTTGTAACGTATGAGTATCTGTTGAAAGATTGCGGATCTTGAACAGACATTGAACCCTTGTATGGATCTGGGGACGTCCATCTGCCGGCCTGGTTTTCCAGCTTTCTGAACCAGGCATGGTCTAAGCCGGTTGATTCGTCTCGTTCGGTCCGGCCGTAACCGTTGCGAGTGGATAGGTCAGCCGAATAACCGTGTTCGACCGAACGCAAACCAACGCCTATACCAATTTCTGACCCGAATGCCTGATGGTCAGTTCTTGATACTACGAATCCATTACCATTTGTTACCGCTCTGACGCTTCCCTGCCAGTCCTGATGAACGTACTTGACCCCTCCCTGGCCTTCCGAACTATTCCGTACTCGGCCACGAGTTTTCCAAATGCGTCGTAAATCATGTATCGCCAAACGCCATTAATCTTTTCGGCGACGCGATTTCCTTTCCCGTCATACACCGTCTGTGCGTCCGGTTGATTCACTTTCGTCGCCCTTATCATGCGGCCATTAGCATCGTAGCCAAAGTTCATGATACGAAATTTATTGTCGCTTATTACGTTTCCAGCGTCGTCATAACTCGTACTCGTTGCAAAACGATTTTTTAGACGATTGATGTCGGCGTCCTCAATTGGCGAGTAAGCAAGGGGATTTTGTTGACCATCTGTCGGGTTGCTCGCCGCTTTGCGATAAAGATTTCCAAAGCGATCAAAGTCGAATACCTGTTTGTAAGTCAATTGTCCGCTGTCACCCTGCTTGTATTCTCGCGACTCTTTAAGGCGGCCAAGTTCATCATATCCAAACCGCTGAGACCACTGCTTATTCACACCAATCCAGCCTTCTATTCTACTTAGTTGGCCGTTGTTTTTCGTCGAATCGACATTTCCACTAGTTAAATCGACAGTGCCGTAAGAATAGTCATACTTTTGCAAGACTTCGGCTCCCTTTACCAAACTTTGCGAGGTCATTTGAAAGCGATCGTTTTGTGAGAAAATTTCGTTGGTCCCGTTGCCGAAGCTCATTTGCGAGAGTTGTCCACGGTCGTCAAACGTAATCCCATTTAGATAGTTTATCTGACCATCAGCGACTGTTTGAATCACGCCAAAATTATCTACCGTCATGTTGACGATTTTCCCGCTCGGATATTTCTCTGAGATCAACTGTCCGGCGAGGTTATAGCCATATTCAAGCTGATACATTTGATTTCCGATTGATTGCGTATGCTTTTTGATTTGACCGACCTTATCATATCGATAGTTCTGCACCGTCTCAGGGGTTCCATAAACGACATCTGCCGCGGTTCGCACTTTTGTCAAACGTCCATTGTTATAAAATCCCGTCTCTGCTTCGTCATAAATATAAGTGATAGTCGGGGTTTGATAACCGGTCTCGCCAATATAGCTGGTCGTTTTTATTCGGTTCAAACCGTCGTAAGAAAATAACGTCTTGACGCCTCGCGCATCGACCCCTTCGATAAGTTGACTCTCACTGTTGTATTTATATACTCCCGTCCAAAGACCACCGGAGGCTACCTTAATGCCGTCATTGTTCAAAGTCGCATTGGCTTCGATCTGGCGTTCGTGCGTCAATCTTGAAAGACTGTCGTATTTGAACAATCTTTCTTGAATAACCGCGCCGTCAGATTGAGTGACTTTTGTCAAATTACTATTACCGTTGTATTCGTAATGAGTCGGTTGTAGGGGCGCGGTTACAGATCCAAGATTTCCGGTTACATCCGGCTCATCAACGCGCACAATCTTGCCAAGCGCATCCGAAATTTGTCGTCGGCTTTTTCCGGCTTGGTCGGTCGCTGTTCTAACAAGACCTTGGTAGGTCGCCGAAACAATGGTCAAATCTGGCAAGCTTACAGAAAGTGGGCGTCCGAGCCCATCACGTTGCGTGGTAACAGTAAATTTTATGCCTGCCGGTCGTGCATCCGTCAGATTTGCAACCGTGTATGGGTTAAACGACTTTTCAGCACGCCCCATAATGTCATACTCAATTTCCTTGGAAAGGTATCCACCTGCAGCCAGACTCCGCCTTCTAAAAACTTGTTGGTTGCCGTTTTCAAAAGTCCAAGACGAAACGCTCCTCGTCGCATCCAGACTGCTCGTTGTCTTAACATGATACGGAAAAACAGAATCATTATATTCCGTCTCGGCCCAGGCGCCGTTAGCGTTATCGGTTCTGATGAGCGCTAGATTCGCAGGGTTGTAGGTTAGCGTTGTCGTCTGATTATTCTCGTCCGTCGCGGTTTTGAGAAGGCTGGTATCCACGTCATATTCGGCACTTTTTGTAAACTGAAGTCCGCCACCGCTACTCGTTACAGAAACCGGGAATGTGTAATGGCTGCTCACCGAATATTGAGTTGTTCTGAGTTCGCAGCAACTTGAGGATGTTTCAACTTTATTGCCTACAACGTCATATTTCATTGTCGAAATTACCGCATTCGGATCCGTACCCAACGTAGCATCCGAAAACGCGGTTACTTTAGTTACATTGCCTCGATAGTTCGTTGCCGGATTGAATACTGGGATCGGGTCGCATTGCTGCTCCAACGGGCATTGGCATACCTCGGGCTCAGTAAGGTTTTGACACTGGGAAGGGCAAACCCAATAACAATATTCGCCATCCGGAACACCGGGATTATATGTCGGGTCGTGCTGTGTGATCGGCGTCGGGCCGTATTGCAATAACTGCTCGCCGTCATATTCGTAATCCGTTCGCGAAACGATTGTGCTGTTTACAAATGTCTTGATAGATTTAGGCAGATTTACCAGACGGTTGTTAAGCCAGCTGCTTCCGGTCTCGTAACCTATTTCCGTTCGGCGAAGTTCTGTGCCGAGACTGTTAGGCGCTGCGAAATCGTGCTCCGTGATTTCCGTCTGGTTATTGTAATTGTCGTATTCAAAAGATATTGCCCTTGTCTGATTGGCGTCATTCGTAGTCTCGACTTTGTTGATTCTTATATTTTTTCTGCCCGGTGCGGTCGCCTGATTTCCCCAAAATGTTTTTGTGTGCGACCACACATTCTCAAACGGTCCGCCTAGTGTCTTCGCGAACACATCGGTTACAAGGCCGTCGTCCCAACTCTGGGGAGCAATCTTTGCCCATGATTCCGTGATAGTTCCATCAGGCGCGGTTATCCTTGTTTCGGTTCGGCTAAACCCCGTGTTTTTATTAACGGAGAACGAAGTAACCGGAGCTTGAGCGGTCGTTCGACCGAGCCAATCGTCGGTTCGGGTTGTGTAAGCCGGCACGTCAGTCAGTGGCGAACCCAGCGTCAGAGGATAGTTATAGGTCGTCGATGCGGCAACCTCGGCTTGCTCACCATTAGTTACCGAGCCTGTTGCAGTAAGGCTCATCGAATCGACGGTCATGCCCCTGAGATTCGACACTTTGAATATCATTCCCCAGCCCGGAGAGTAGTCATATTTGTAACCCGTTTGGTTTCCGGGAAAATAAACGTATTTCAGAACCACCGCACCGCCGGTACAGTGTGATTTGTGATCGCTCCTGAAAATCTTTGAGTGGTTGTGTCGAAATTTATCGTGTCGTAATAAAAGCGAACTGTCTGGCGATCATCTCCGTCGTCGAATCCCGGAACGGTGACTGCGACTAACTTGTTGGCAGAATCGTAATGAAAAGTTATGTAACGGTTAAGCGTGTCCTTGATATACCAAATGCGGCCGGTGGTGTCCCTGTATGCTATCTGGGTAATGTTTCCGTTGCTGTCGGTAATGCGCGTCGGATAGAAAAATGAGGAAGATCCAGTGATCATGGAATAAACCACTCTTGAGCCGTCAGGATATGCAACGTGGGCTGTATTATTCAAGGTGGTGCCATCTGTTGATGTTACATTCAGGCGAACAAACGTTCCATCCGCCGATTCGTATGTTCTCGCGTAGGGATTCCCCGAAACATAGTGAAGCTGGTGTTTGGTACCGTTGGGCGATGTCAGGAAAAAATTATAGTAATCAAGACGACGAAGTTCGCCCATCGTCAATTTAAAACCAGGTGCAAGCCAGTCATTATCCTGATTATAGCGATACCGTGATGGAAATTGGGAAAAGGACGATACGTTCAAACCCCACAACCGACTGTTATAGGTAATATTAATCCCTGCATCGGAGCCGCGACCGGGCAAAGAAGCGACGGGGATGTCGAAACTGAAATTCGAACTGCCCGGACGCTCAAGCGAACGTCGCATCGCCGCGCTGCCTGCCGGTGATTGAGCCTCGACCTGTCCCGGCGGTGTTCCAAGATTCTCTTGCGGCGTGAAGAAAGATCGATAGACCTCTTCCTCCAGATCATCCGGCGGTGGTAGGTTGGATTGGCCAATCGATTCGCCGGAAACGGTCAGTAAATGTTCCTTCACAAAATTGCCGGCGGTAAGCGTCAGTTTTGTTTCGCCTGCTTTGAGGGCGATTATCCGGTCATCTTCGATCTTTACAACGTCACAATTTGAAGACTTCCATTCGAGCGGCACTCCGTTAATCGATTTGCCTTTTGCATCGACGGGAACCGCCGAAAGCTGTCGGGATTCGCCAGTTTTCATTTCAACCCTTTCTTCGATGGGCGTAATTACGGCTTTGACGTTTGCGCTGCGAATCTTGGTGACATTGTTTGATTTCGAGTTGTCTTTCCGCGCAGCTCGTGTCTTCCCGGCAATAGATGCAAGTATTAACGGCATTGCCGATATGAGATCCGACGCCTTGGTAATTAGAGATGTCTCAGCGACGAGTCCTAAACTTTCTGTTCGCGGCGAACTGAAAGTTGTACCAAATACCGGAATAGGAACTGCGATTGGCAGTATTAGTGCGAGGATCAGTGCGATTGCGGCGGTTTGGCGTATCGTTTGGACGGTTATTCGCTTGAGAAAGTTGTTGACGGTGCGGGTTAAACTGGTCATGGTCGTGATCTCCATTTGCAACGACTTAAAAGATTGCCGCCTGAAGGCGGGACTCCAAACTGCGACTCCGAACTTATCGTCGGTACGGAGCGGGGACGGGAATATCGCCCGACATTCCCCATTGTTGCTCCCGCAATGTACCGGTTGACGATTTGCGAATGTACCAGGTTCCGTTCGATGGACGCCAGACGGCGATGTCTGATTTGCCGTCGCCGTCGTAGTCGCCCTGTACCGGAATGTCGGTTGAGTGATTGCCCCAACTCTGAGTCCACCAGCTTTGTGACGAGCTTAAAAAAACGTACCAGGTGTTACCGCTCCGCCAGACGGCATGATCGGTCTTGCCGTCTCCGTCATAATCGGCGGGAACGGGTTTGTCGCCCGATTGTCCCCATTGGAAGTTAACTTGCGATCCATTGCTGCTCTGCCACACTAGCCAAGTGCCGCTGCTATCGCGCCAGAGAGCGTGATCGGCCTTGCCGTCGCCGTCGAAATCGCTTGGCAGAGGAACATCGCCGGACGAGCCGTACTGAACACTCGACACGTTACCGGTAGCCGTCCGCCTGACCCACCAGTTTTGATTGCTTGGGCGGTAAACAGCTTGATCGGTGATTCCGTCGCCGTCAAAATCGGCGGGAACGGGTTTGTCTCCGCTGCTGCCGAAAGTAATCACAATCATGTTTGAAGTGCCGGATTCAAGGATGTACCAGTTGCCCTCGCTCGGTCGGAACACGCAGAAGTCTGTCTTGCCGTCACCGTCAAAATCTCCCGGAGCCGGAAGATCGGTTGATAAGCCGAATGCCTGAGTAGCGGTCGGTCCGTCCTCGTCCATGACATACCATTCGCCGGTGGAAAGACGCCACACCGCAAGATCGGTTGCCGGCGGGCTGACAGGCTCGGATACCGCGACCAGTTTTCCGCCTGCATGGATATATTCTTTTGCCGGAGCGTTCGCGTTGTAATTAGGCGAAGAACTTGGCATCGGAGCCTTGCCGCGAGAGACCGATTTTGATGCAACGTTTGGCTCGCCACGAAACGCAATGACCGCGCCAAAACCGGCGACGACCGAAATCAACACCATTAGCAACAGAATTACTTTTAATAATGATTTCCTGCGATGTTCCGTTGGATTTGCGGCTCCGACAGATTGATTTTTATCGGGTGTTCGGTTCTTTCGATTCTTTTTCATCATTCCACCTACTCGCGTATGCAAGCCTCCTATGGTCTGTCCCGGGCGAGACGAATCAGTAAGGTGAGGGAGAAAATTAATATGTATTAGTGCGGTTAGGGATGCCGCAATCGATCAGAATGCTTGGAACATTATAGTAGTTCTAATATTCTGTCAAGAAAAATTTCTCGTTGTGTGGTAACTCAATAGAAATGACCTCTAAAGGAGCATTCGTGGCAGCAGATAATAAAGTGGGGCGATAAACCCCGAAGCGGCTCTCAACCGAAATAGAGGGCGTTTCTAAAGAGTTCTGACAGCAAATGTCATAGATTCTTTTCGATACGCGCCAAGGCAGCGGCGGCCTCGTCGAAACGTTTTCGGATAACGGCGAACTTCTTCGCGTCCGGCTTTCCCGCGAATTCCTCAAGCATGACAAGCGTCTCACGAACGTCGCTAACGGCGCGTTTTGAATCTTTTTCGATCAACTGCATTTTATCGGGCGCGCCGATGAGTGTCTTTTTTGCTTCGGATACGCCCCAATGCGTGATTCTTACGACGTATCGTTTCGGGGTTTCGGTGACCCAGCTTTCGCCGGTAAGAAATTTGGTTATATCGTCCAGGCTTGGAAAAAAACCTTCGCGTTTCGTCAGATCGGTCAGATCTATATCAACCGAATCCTTTCCGCCGGTCTCTTCATATATCCTGGTCAATACTTTATGGTAAACGTCCATAATATTTTTATTCAGCTAACTGTTGTTTGTGTTGACTCTGATTCCCGAAGACATGAACTGAATACGAGCGATGCCGCCCCGAGTATTCCGGCATCGTCTCCTAGTGTTGCTCGGACAATTTTAGCATGTTCCGCCGGCAGCCGAAACGCTCTTTCCATGATCGTTCGTTTCAGCGTACCGGAAAACAGGTCCCATCCTGCCGCAACACCGCCGCCGATCACTATTATATCGGGATTGAAAACATTTATAAGGCCTGCAAGCGTGATACCGAGACAAAAACCAACTCTGTTGAAAACGGCCAAGGCAAGACGATCTCCGCCCAATCCAGCCTCGTAGACCATCTGAGATGTAAACTCCTCAGTCTCGTCGAGCGACGTATCAGGATAGTCGTGGAACCATTCTTTTGTCATTCTGACGATTGCGGTAGCCGATGCATATTGCTCAATGCACCCGATGCTTCCGCACCCGCAGGGATGGCCGTTTGGCTCGACGCAAACATGGCCTATCTCGCCCGCCATTCCATTTATTCCCCGGTGCGGTTTTCCGTCAAGTATCAGCCCGCCGCCGACGCCTGTCCCGAGCGTAACTCCGATGACATTTGAAAATCCTAGCGAGGCCCCAAATTTGTTTTCGCCTATCGTTGCCGCCGTCGCGTCGTTTTCAAGCAAACAGCGAATGCCTATTCGCTTTTCGATCTCCTTTGTTATGGACAGCCCGTTCAACTCGGGCAAATTTGGAGATTTGATGATCGTGCCATTTTCAATATCGAGCGGCCCGGGAGCGGCAATCGCAAATCCCAGCGCCGGCCCCGCAACGTCAAGGCATTCGGCCGCAACCGAGGCGATCGCTTCAACTATTGAAGCAGAACTGTCATCCTGAGGCGTCAGAACGCGGCGACGGTCAAGTACCTTTCCCGACGCGTCCACAGCCGCCACGCGCAGATTTGTTCCACCAAGATCAGCCGCCAATGCTATACTGTCCATAGGTTTGAGGCCAGTCGGCAAAAAGATTAAAACAGAATTCCTTTGCTACCGCAATATTATACGGCTCGATTGCTTGTACTTTCTTCAACAATAATTGGCGCAATAATTTACGGAAAAATGCTATACTTACTGTGCCTGATATTCCGGGCTTGCAAAAAAAATCAGTGCGCTGGCAAAATTCGTCTCAAATGCCTTTCTTTTGCCATGCAATATATGCTATAAAATAGGTTCAAATCCTTAGCTTAGAAGTTTTACGGGCTGTATTAAGGTTATTTTGATCTTTGTTCACGGGTGGCGGAAGTTTTATTGACACCATTTCGCATTTCGTGTAAAAGATTTGTAGGTCTGTTTTTTTGAAATCATTGAAAATTGGCGATTTAAGAGGAGAAATATGACTTGTAATTTTTGGTTGCGGAAAGCACTCTCGTCGTGCTTGATGGTCGCGGTAATAGCGACATATTCTATGGTATCCCTTGCCGGCACCGGTAAGGTTGCCGGAGATTTGACGGTTCTCGGGAATGGAAGCTCAGCTACGGTTCTTATTAATGGCGAATCCGCTAAAAGCGGGCGCTCGATATTTTCGTCCAGCACGATCGTTACTCCGGAAGGTTCCTCCGCGATCGTTAGCATCGGAAAACTGGGCAAGCTGGAAATTGCTCAAAACTCGACATTTACGCTGAACTTTGATGAAAAAGGCATCAGCGGCGATCTGACGGCAGGAACGCTGACCGTTATCGGTTCGTCCTCGCCCGTCAGCGTGCAAACTCTGGCTGGCTTGGTTAGCGTGAACGCAGGTGAAACAGTTTCTGCTGCATCTAACGCTAAACAGGATGACGACGATGATGACGATAACGGCGGAGCCGCCTGGTGGCTGTTTGCGATCGGTATGGGCGGAGCCGTTGCCGGCATCATCTATGCGGTTGCAAAAAACACGAACCGAGCCGACTTAGGCGGTGGCGGTACCGTGATCAGCCCGGTTCAATAGTTCTTTTAAATCGAATGCTCCGGTCGCAAATCTCGTTGGCGCCGGATTGAACGGTCATTTTGAAAGATCGTTACAGGAGGAAATAAATCAAATGCTCGGCAAAAATTGTTTTCGTAAAGTTATCACATCATTGACTGCCGTCGCTGTTCTCTGCGTTTACTCCACAGTCGCTC
The DNA here is from genome assembly GCA_964605905.1 of uncultured Chloracidobacterium sp. Classification (GTDB taxonomy): domain Bacteria; phylum Acidobacteriota; class Blastocatellia; order Pyrinomonadales; family Pyrinomonadaceae; genus OLB17. The sequence continues at coordinate 9,610 of CAZSEL010000058.1, forward strand.
TCGCTCTTCCGAAAGACGTGACCGGCGAGATCACCGTCACCGGCCAGGTTACGGTCAATGGAATTACGGCAGTTTCAAACGCGACGATCATTTCAGGCAGCACTATAGTCACCGGCCCCGATTCGTCCGCCGTGGTCAGCCTCGGCAAGAACGGCCGTGTGGAAATTTTGGCTGATTCTAACCTGGTTCTAAATTTTGCGGCAGGCAGCATCGTCGGTATTCTTTCGTCGGGCAAGACCCGCGTTTCAAATGCCGCCGGAATTGCGACAACCATTACCACGAAAGACGCAACCGTTATAGCCGATTCCGGCCAAGCGGATGTTTTCGGTGTAGAAGTTGAGTGCTCGCATACGCACGTCGATACGACATCAGGAGCCGTCACGATGCGTGAAGGAACTTCGGACCGTCAGATCGCCGCAGGAACATCGGCTACAGCCGGTAACCTGTCACAGACCGGTTGCCAGCCCTGCCTGCGTCCGGATTCGGCTCCCGCAGTTCGCGCAGCCGGTGCGTGGTGGCTGCTTCTTGTTGCCGCCGGTGCCGCCGGTGCTGCGATTCTTTTTGGTAAGAAAACTGAAACCACTCCGGGCGGCGGAACGATCATCGTCAGTCCGATCAGGTAGTTTCGTTGTTTCGTATCGTCTCTTAAGTTGCATAGGATACGGGTCATGTTGTTACAATATGACCCGTATATTTTTGTTTTGATTTTTGAACATTTCAACAAGCTGGTTTCGTAATATTTATTAACAGCAGGTCCTTGAATTTATATGCATATTGCAGTTATCGGCACCGGATACGTAGGTTTGGTCAGCGGTGCGTGTTTTGCGGAATTTGGTGTTGACGTAACTTGTGTTGACGTTGATGCGGCAAAGATAGATAAATTGAATAACGGCGTTATCCCGATCTACGAACCGGGACTTGACCAGATAGTGGAAAAAAATGTCCGTGACGGACGTCTGCATTTCACGACTGATATCGCATCTGCCGTAGCCCAGGCAAAGGTCGTTTTCCTCGCGGTCGGAACACCGCCAAAAGAAGATGGCTCGCCTGATATGAGCTACTATCAGCAGGCCGCAAAGGACATTGCTGCCGCGATGAATGGCTACAAGGTACTGGTCACCAAATCGACCGTTCCGATCGGAACGGGCGAATGGCTTAGAAAATTCGTTTCGGAAAATCTCAAAGTAGAAACAGATTTCGGCGTCGCGTCAAATCCTGAATTCCTTCGCGAAGGCGCAGCCATTGACGACTTCATGCGTCCCGACCGTGTGGTCATAGGCAGCAATGAGTCGAAAGCCATCGAGGTGATGAAGGAGCTTTATCGCCCGCTTTATCTCATCGAAACGCCGATCGTCATCACATCGCTCGAAGCCGCAGAGCTTATTAAATATGCAGCGAACGCATTTCTCGCCACCAAGATCACGTTTATCAATGAGGTCGCAAACCTCTGTGACGCCATCGGCTGCGACGTTCACGATGTTGCACGCGGCATGGGAATGGACAACCGAATTGGCCGCAAGTTTCTTCACCCCGGACCGGGTTACGGCGGGTCGTGTTTTCCTAAAGACACCCGTGCATTGACAACGGTCGCTGACCAGTTCGGCGTCGAAACGCGTATCGTAGATGCCGTTATCGATGCGAATGAAAAGCAGCGTGAGGCGATGATTCCAAAGATCGAAAAACTTGTCGGCGACCTTAACGGCAAAAAGATCGGAATGCTCGGTCTGTCGTTCAAACCCGAAACCGACGACATGCGCGAATCACCTGCCATTGACATCATCCATAAGCTGATCGAGAAAGGAGCAACGGTGCGTGCTTTCGACCCGGTCGCGATGGAAGAAGCGAAACACTTCGTCAAAGGCGTCGAATACGCGACCGACGAATACGACGCGATCAAGGGAGCAGACGCGCTCGTGATCGTCACCGAATGGAACCAGTTCCGCGCCCTCGATATGGAAAAGGTCAAAGAGCTTTTGAACGCGCCTAAGATCGCCGACCTGAGAAATATCTACGAACCGGCCGACATGCGTGCCCTCGGTTTCGAATACATCGGCGTGGGAAGGTGAAGAAAGTGGAGAGTAAAGGAGTAGAGGAGTGAAGAGTGGACGGAAACTCCTTCTCTCCACTCCTCTACTCCCCACTCCCCTACTTTATATGTCCCTATCAACCACATGTCTAATCACCGGCGGAGCCGGATTCATCGGTTCTAACCTTGCCGATGAACTGATAAAGCAAGGAGCGAAGGTCAGGCTTATAGACAACCTTGTGACGGGCTTTCGTGAGAATCTGGATGAGATTTCCGGTGATTTTGATTTCTTCGAGGCCGATATCAACGATGATGCTTCTCTGGCAAAGGCCGTAGATGGTGTTGAAGTAATATTTCATCAGGCAGCGCTTCCCAGTGTTCCTCGCTCGGTCGATGATCCGGCCGAAACCCATCAGGCGTGCGTCAACGGCACATTTAATCTCCTAAATCTCGCTCGTGAAAAAGGCGTGCGTCGGGTGATCTACGCCGCATCGAGCTCGGCTTACGGCGACCAGGAAATATTGCCAAAGGTCGAGACGATGGCTCCTGATCCGCTTTCGCCGTACGCCGCGGCAAAGCTGACCGGCGAATATTACTGCCGCGTATTCAGCAATGTATATGGGCTGGAGTGCATCGCCCTCAGATATTTCAATGTCTTCGGCCCGCGGCAAAATCCATCGTCGCAATACTCAGGTGTGATTTCCCGTTTTATCGACGCATTGATGAAGGATGAAACTCCGGTGATCTACGGCGATGGCGAGCAAACACGGGATTTTACCTACATCGCAAATGTCATCGACGCCAATATCAAGGCCGCGTCCACCAGCACCGGCATCGGCCAGATAATGAACGCTGCAAACGGCGAAAAGGTCTCGCTTAACCAGCTTCTCGAAACGCTGAAAAAGATCACAGGCCGTGAAAATGTAACTGCGGAGTTTCTGCCCGAGCGAAAAGGCGATGTAAAACACTCGCAAGCCGACAACCGAAAAGCAATTGAGATGATCGGCTATGAAAAGCTGGTCGGGCTTGAAGAAGGTCTTCGTCGGACGATCGAATGGTGGAAAACGAGCCGTTTCGCGGGCTAGTGCTGCGACAACATAATTGAGTTGGAAAAGGTATTGGCCGCTTTTTTAAATTGCCTCCAGCTTTAGCTGGAGGTAGATTGTCCCCCTAGCCGGCTTTAGCCGAATTTCGAAAGAAAGTCTTTCCTTATGGCTTTAGCCCAATCTCTCCATCATATTCACATCCACATTTTTTCGGCTAAAGCCTATCGGAATTTCTTTTTCTTAATATTTTGGCTAAAGCCATATTTCTTCGCCAGCTATCCTCCACCTAAAGGTGGAGGCAATTTAAAAAGCGAAAAGAGACGAACACGCCAACGGCTGTTCGTCTCTTTTTTACCTTACGCCAAACTCGATCTACCAGCTAAATCTGGCCGACAACTCGATCCGCCGATTTGCCGAGCTGCCGCCACCGCCGCCGCCAAATCCACCGAAGCCGCCGCCGGTCGATGTAACCTGCCCAAACCTGCTGGAACTCATATTTCCGACTGGCGGGTTAAAGTTCACGTTGTTAAGCAGATTGTTAAAGCTGATGCCGAGGTTTAGGTTGTAGGGTTTCCGCTCGGAACCGCCGCCGCCCATCATGCCCATTCTTCCGCCGCCCATGCCGCCGCCGCCCGGACCACCACCGCCCGGACCGCCACCACCGCCCCTCTGACGATCACCGCCGCCTTGGGCTCCGCCAGCGGCCGAGTTGCTGCTGCTGCCAAAACCAAACGTCTTGCTGACACGCACGTTTACGCTAAAGAACTTCGGCCCGTCGCCCCAATTTCGTGGGATTAACGAATTAGGATCTTCTCCTGCAATGTCGCAGAAAGAATTGGTCAGGCCAAGTTCCGAACACCTGTCGCCGAGTTGGGAAAAAGTCGGACGTTCCGTCGTAAGCGAATCGCGGTTGGTATCGATCCCGCGGGTTATATTAAATGGCCGACCCGAATTCATATTAATGAACGGACTCAATGAGAACTGGTACGGCAGACTGATGTTCCCGCCGATAAAAAAGTTATGTCTGATGTCTCCGCCGGAACGGCCATATTCGCCGTCAAGATTGTAAGAATAGGCCGGAAAGCTTCCGGAACCATCGGCATTGCTGTTAACAAAACCGTACCGGTAGTTACCGAATAGCGAGATCGACTGGCTGATCGTCGATCGGAAATTCAAGATGATCTGATTCTGATTCGATACGCCGCTCGATTCATACTGATAGATATTGCCCGCTTCCGGAATAGGCCGCGGTGCATTTAGGCAGTCGTCCTGGGCCGGACAGACCGGAGCATTTATGTTGCGTAGCCGCAGAACGTGGTTTGTGCGGGCCGTCACGTAAAAGACCGAAAGGTTTGAACGCCACGGCAACTGCCGCTCGACGCCAAACATCGCCTGCATCGTATAGGGCGACTGTAGGTCCGGCGAAATTGTGCGGATAGTGTTCGACTGCGGCAAGGCGGCCAATATCTGCTCGCCGGTCGGCACATTCGAAACTCCATCGACCGTGAAAACAGCCTGTTGCAGCAGAGCGATCGACGCGGCCTGTCGAACCGGGTCAGGATCGAAGCTGTTTACAACAAGATTCAACTGCTCGGAACCGTTAAAACGCTGGGCCTGTAGGGTAAGGCCTTCGCTGAACCGGTCGTAGAAAACGCCAAATCCGCCGCGAAAAACTGTCTTTGCCGCCGTGGCACCGCCCGCTCCCGGCGACCACGCGAACGAGAATCGAGGAGCAAAATTGAGGTTATCACTGATGTTCGTCTGGTTTTCGTAACGCAATCCAAAACTCAGCGTCAATGCCGGACTCACACGCCAGTCATCCGTAACAAATAGCCCGAAATCGGTGCGCGAGACCTTTTGCTCAGGATTACCGATAGTGATCGAGAATTGCGTCGGGACATATCGTTCGCCATTCAGCCCCTGAATGTTGCCAATATATTGATTTAGTGGTGAGATCGCTTCCTCTATAATAATGCAGGGCGGTTCTCCTGGCGGCGGTTCTTCACCGGGAATACATCCCGGCGGGTTCGTTATCCTCGGAGCTCCGCTAAAAGAAAATGCTCCGCCGAAATTACTCTCCGAGCGATCCGCAATATTCAGATTGCGAATACGGCCCCCGAACTTGAGCGTGTGATTGGTTCCCCACGTCGTTGTAGTAAAATTTTGCAGCTCCCAAGTCCGCTCACGATCAAGACTCTGTCCAACCTGTGAGCCGCCGCCGGAAAATGCATCCGAAACGGTGATCGACGGAATGGAATTATCACCAAATTGGTTGCGGTTTTCCCAGTCATACTCAAACCGCGTTTCGTTGACCGTCGTCGGGTTAATTATCATCGTCTCGGTCAGACGAAGTTCATGTTCATTCCTCTGGCTTTCTGATGCTCTGGACGGCAGCGAAAGCCCGCCGATTCCCTGATTCTCGATCGAGAAACGCTCGAAACTGTATCGGACGATCAGCGTGTTGCTTTCGTTAAGGGCGTAATCGAAACGCGGGCTGATCGACAATCGTTTGTTGGGTATCTGAACATCCTGGTTAAACGGAATAACGTTTAGGTTTGAGTCCAGAATATTTGCGTTGATTACGCTGTTGCTGTCAACATTCCGCTGATTAATATCGACGAAAAATGAAGATTTTCCTTTCTGGATCGGTCCCGAAATATTTCCGCCAAATGCTCTCATTTGACTTGGGGCCCTGTTGGTGGCGAACGGGTTTCGCGAGTTCATGCTTTCATCATTGAAATTGCTAAAAAAGCTGCCGCGCCATTTATCCGAGCCGGGCCGTGTAAGTATTTCGATACGACCGAAGCCAAGCCTGTCGAACTCTGCCGAAAACGGATTTTGATTAATGCGGATCTCGCGGATCGCTTCCTTTGGCGGCAAGCGTCCGCCCGTAAAACCGTCGATGTAGATCTGTCCGCCGTTCGGTCCCGCCGAAGGCCCGGCGAGTGCCTGCAATGCCGCCTCAAGCTCATCAGGATCGTCGGGCAATGCGTCGAGGTCTTTGTCTTTCAAAACGGTAGCACCGAGATTGCCTTCCGGGTCGGTCGAAACCGTGTTTGCACTGTCAACATCGACCTGTTCGGTAACTGCCTCAATAGCGAGCGGAACGGTCAACTCGGTTCGCTCGCTAGCCGTGACCTGCACCTCTGTATTTTCGTACAGAGCGAAATTGGTCGCAAAAACCTTGACTGTGTAGGTACCTACAGCAAGCCCGCTTACGGTAAAGTTTCCGCTTTGGTTGCTGGTCGCCGTTTTCTCGGCCTTGCTCGCGGAAACGACCGTTACGGTCGCGCCGACGACCACGGCCCCAAGCGTGTCCTGAACCTGTCCGGATATACTGCCGTTTTGCTGTGCAAAAACCGGTAACCCAACCGACAGCGAGACCAGGGAAAGTAGTATGAGTTTATGTATGAATTTCATATCGATCCGCCTAATAAAATGCGTAAACTAAATAAATTTATGGAAAATCAAATCCGTCGAGTCCCGGTATCGTAAATCCGCCCGACTGGCCGGCTCGGCCCCGGCCGCCGCCTGTGTTTTGGGTCTGCGCCGCTCGAACAAATGGCTCGACACCGGCAAGCAGTTTGATGGCCGTGATCTTATCGGTATTGCCGTTCTTAGAACTTGAGACCGCGATCATATCGCCGGCTTTCAGATCGGCCGCAGTGATCGCCGGGAAACGCTCGAACATATCGTCGATGCCTCCACGCGCTCCACCGCCAAATCCACCGCGTCCGGGCCCACTGGGCGTTTGGCCCTGTCCCGCCGGCGGTCCACCTGCGGGACGCTCACCGCCTGGTCGTCCGCCGCCCTGGCTCATCGGCGCTCCGGCACCGCCGCCCATTTGCGACATCCGCTGGGCCATTTCTTCTGGAATTTTCTTGAGTGCAGAACCGCCGCCGACCGCGACGGTCACGTCTTTGTTTGTCTGCATCTCGGTTACGACTATTTCGCTGGTTGCGGTGTCAACCGATTTGACCGTGCCAACCACCGTTTTGAACGCACCGGCAACGATCTCCTCGGCGGCAAAGCTCTGGCCGTCGGAACTGCGTTCGCCGAGTGCACGGATCATATCCCCCGCTTGAATATCACCAAATGTGCTTTCCAGCGACTCGCTGTATTGGATCGAATCCTGCTTGTACCTGCGAAACTTTGCATCCGGTTTCGGCGTGACCGTAACGGTCTGCGTTCCGACCATCCCACGCACTTCGATCGAAAGCTGTCCCGTGTCGGCATTTGCCGTTGCAACCCGGCCTGAGATGCCGCGGGTCGCCCATTTCTGGGAATCTGCCTGCTTCTGCTGAGAAATATCGGATTTCGTCATCAAATAGACCGCTCGGGCAGGGATCGATTTTTTGTCGTCTGAAAGAATTCCCGTAACAACCAATCCGTCACCGACCGCGATCTCAGAAGCGGTCGAGGGAACGGCCGCACTCAACGACGGTTTCCCGGGCGGCACTCGCTTGAATTCTGTTTTGTCAGTCAAAGATACGGTGATCTCAGCATCTTTAGTTTTAAGAACAATTGTGGTCGCGTTAATCGAGACAACGTTGCCAATCAACGTCGAGGGCTTTATCGCCGTAGTTTGGGCCGAAACGGCCGATACAGCGAACAAGGTAATAAATAGTGCAAATAATCTTAAGTACATAACCGTTTATTATACGCCGAAAGCGAGCGGATGTTGCCCGTAAAAATATAAGACGTATTATAGCCTGAGTAGGTTTGGCTAAAATTGTAAAGATTTGTAAAACCTTAGACTTACGGGTTTCAGGAGGTCTTCCACGGGTTTATCGGGCGGGCCGTTGCGACCAATCCGATTCCGGCGGCAAAGAGAGCCAAAAGGGCGAGGGTCCAGACATACGGGACCGAAAGCAGCAGAGACCATGCGAGCGAGCCGATGAATATTGCAAGGGACTCGGAACGATTGGCGTTTCCGGGCATCAGACGCTGTAAATAGCGGCCAAGACTGACCTGCATCGCAACACGGCCAAAAACATACGCCAGCATCAGCAGCGCAAACGCCATCATTGCAAAAATTACCGACAAATATTCGGGAAGAACTCCGACGCTGACTATAGTGCCGACCGTTACGACGATAAAACCGACAAGGCCAAGCCCGAGAACTTTTAATGTCGAAAGCTGAAATCTGGTCGATGCACGGCTGACGGCGCCGGGAGCGATGGTCGCAATGACCAAAGTCACCACAAACCAAAACAACAGCGACAAAATGCGCTGAGCCAAAAATGTCCAGCTAAACTCCGGCGCAAACAATTGCGACGGGTTTTGCGCGGTTTCTCGCAATTCTTCTTCAAATACGCCGATCACGACGGTCTCGCGGCCCGCGACGCGAAGCGGTTCCTTGCTTTCCGGTTGATAGGCTCCGCCGATCACGATAACGTCGCCGCCGATAAACGCGCCTTCATTCTGGATCACATTTCCGCCAAATGCCGCGACATCGCCATCGACCCGTCCATCGACCGTGACGTTTCCGCCCCAGACAAAAATTTCCTTTGCCTGGCCCTTAATATTTACGTCCTTGGCAACGGCGATCACCTGCATTTCAGGCGCGTTTTCGATCGTCATCGTCTTGCCGTCAGGTGAAATGGAAAATTCGGGGCCTGCTGCCTCAGCAGAGATCGCAAAACAAAAGATCAGGCAGAAAGCGGTTAGGCAAAGGAAACTGATCGACCGGGCGAATCGTGGCGGGAAAATGTTATCGATACTTGCGGCGATCATTCAGATATTCAGGTCTAGTTTGAGCTTTTGGGCCGTCGGTAGTATAGGATCATGACGAACGCGAGCATGCCAACCAGGGCCAATGCCAAAGCTCCGGTGTTAATTGAACTCGAGATCGGCCGTATAAAAGCAACAACACCGACCGCCAGGTTGTAGAAAAAATGTCCGGCGGCCGCCAAAATTGCGAACGACTGGTCAGCCGCGACAGAGGCCGAGTTTAATGGCTGGCTGGCCGCTCCGCCCAGGGCGGCAATTGCAAACGCTGCAAGCAGCGAGCAGATGGCGATAGCCGTCCATTGTTCGCGGGTCGAGCGGATACCGCCGATGTCGGAAACGGCAGCTACGGAAATTCGTTTTGCAAAGTTTTCCGGAAGATCGGGAGCGCCGCTAAGATCGAAATTATCATCGAGGACGCGCATCAGATTCTTTTGATGATTCAACTCACCGCGACAACTGTCGCAGCTTGAGATGTGCATTTCGAGATCAAGCTCGTGATCGGCTGACAATTCGCCGTCGAGATACCTGCCGATCTCTTCGGGTCTGCACACGGCTTCTGATCTGGAACGAACGAAATCCATAAACTTAGTCTTTATTTGGGAACTGGTTGTTGGTGTTAGATTCCCGTGAACCCGCGTTCGATAAATATTCCACGCATCATTTCGCGGGCCCTGAACAACCGATTTTTCACCGTTCCCAGCGGAAGCCCTGTTACATCGGCGATCTCGTCATAGCTGAGGTCACGCGAATGTCTGAGCAGGATCAGCTCCCGATATGCGGTCGGCAAACATTTTACGACCGCGTCAATCTCCGTCCGCCACTCGCTTCGCTCCCGATTTTGCTCGGGCGTCGGCTCGGGGCTTTCGAACTGCAGTTGATACGTGCCGTTTTCTGATTCGGTTTCAAGACTTTGGGAATTTATGGAGTTTCGCCGCATATGGTCGATCGCGGCGTTATGAGCTATTCGATAAGCCCAAGTGGAAAATTTGTATTCCGAGCTGTATTTATCAATCGACGAGTAAACTTTGATAAAAACTTCCTGAGTTACGTCGAGCGCGGAATCGTAATCGCCGAGCATCCGATAGACATAACCGACGATCGGGCGCTGATAGCGACGGACAAGCTCTTCAAAGCCATCCTCTCGACCGCGAATTACGCGGCTGATAAGATCGACATCCGAAAATTCCCGGAGTGCTAAAGCGTCGTTGGCCATTGTTCGAATTAAACTACGCTATGTTCCCGCAAAATGTTCCAGCACGCAAGCGCCGAGCAAAACTAATGATTATGGAACATTAGGATTTGCCGAAAAACTCAAACTCCGGTCTTGTGATTTTCAATTGCCTCCACCTTTAGGTCGAGGATGGCTGGCAACAAAATCCGAGGCTTTAGCCGAATACAAAAGTCCAAAAAGAAATTCCGATTGGCTTAGCCGAAAAAACCTGAAATGTGAATATGATTGAGAGATTGGTCTAAAGCCATAAGGACAATATTTTTAAAATTTGGCTAAAGCCGACCGGTGCTACACAAACTTCCTCCAGCTAAAGCTGGAGGCAATTTAAAACCCGGCCAAACAGATGTTGCAACACCAAGCAATAATTGCTCATCGCCAACCCAACGAAGCGAGACCTGCGGGAGCAGCGAGTTCGTCAAATGCCAATGACCCCGAAGGCACGTTCAGGCCGACGTCTGCGGCGCCGAGTATATTGAGGCCGCGGCCGAGCGCGTCTTTCGAGATCTCGCGAATTTTATCCGGTACGAGGCCGCGGCCGACAAGCAGCAGACGATCCAAAATGCGCCCCGAACCGTCACCGGCAAAGCGGTCATTGTAGAACATCAGCAGCCGATATATTTCGTCCTCGCGTTCCGAATCCGGGCACGACACCGACCTGACGACAAACGGTTCGCCGCCGCTCAAGAGCATTGCGGTAAACCCGTCCGACTGGCCGCTGATGAGCAGCGAATCAAAGCCTTTCGCGGCGCCGCCCAGCCATCTCGTTTCAGATAAAGCACGCGGCAATACAAGGCCGCATTTCCAGCCGAATTGCTCAAAGATCGTCTCGTATTCGTCGAGCACCGAGAGCTTTATCGCGGTTGCAAAATATCGCGGACGGCCATCGCTGTCGGACGATATTTTTTCGCGCGTGATTCTAAGCTGGCTCGCCGGAGCGCCAAAACTTTGCTCGGCTTTCCAGTCAAAAACTTCTTCTGTTTCGCCTTTCGAGCCGCTGCCGGCCTCGAGCGTGATTATCGCCGAACGAGCCGTGCTGCTCGGCAGCGAAACCGACCAGCGTTTTTGCCCGAGAAGGCCGGCCGACACCACGGCCTCTTCCAGTAAAAAGCGAAACTGAGTCGGCTCGGCTATGTTCCGTTCGAGAAAACCCGGCTTGATAAGATGCGTCGGGACCTCGACGGTCGCCGCCTGTCGAACACCAAAACTGTTTGACGAATTTCGCTGTAGAGCGAGCGCCGTAACGCTGTCGTGCTCGATGCCGATCGCGGCCTTTGGAAAAGTTGGTTGTGTTAGGAATGATAACATTTGAAATCAATAGTCGTCGCCATTGTAGGGTTTGCCCTCGCTGTCCTGTCCCTGCGCGGTGCTTTTTACATCGACGACGCCCTGCTCGCCTTCCTGCGAGGACGGATCTTCACCCATTTTTGCATCCCATTCGGCTTTCTCGAGAATCGGATCTTTCGGTATCTCACGCAAATATTTTGCTTCGACAAGATCTTCAAGTCCGGCCGGCAATTTACCTTTGTCCGCCCGATACTGTTCTATCGCCCGACGCAACTGCCACAAATTCTCTTTCAGTACAACTTCTTTCGCATGCTGCACAGTGCGTTGGTAAACAGGCACAGCGACCGACAAAAGGATGATCAAAATAAACATCGCGATCATCAGCTCAAACAGCGAAAACCCTTTCTGATTGCGGATTGCGGATTGCGGATTGCGGATTCCGGTCGATTTGTCGTCATCCATAATCGAATCGTCGAAGCCTGTTACCGGAACCGGACCGGATGTAACTCCAAAATCCGCATTCCGCATTCCGCATTCCGCAATTGATTTACCAGTCACTATATTTATCACCGTTCAGAGCTTCGGCGTCAGAGGCCGAGCGAATATCGAAAACGTTTACATTGTCCCAGCTGCTGTCATCAGCCTCTTGATACGATGAATGCAAAACCCAGTCGGATTCTCCCGTCATCGGATCGACAGGCAAGCGGCTGAGATAGTGTTTTATAACCTCTTCGGTCGCGTTTATATCGGTCGCGTTGCGGTCATCGCCACCCAAACCGATGCCGCCCGTCAAATTAACTCCGCGTTGTTTCACTCGAACGCCATCAACAAGTGTGTCCAGATCCGGCGGATAGCGGTCGAGATTTTCGGTGTCGAATATCGTGCAATCATCAACAACGACACGACTTCGCGGATCGGTTGGAACATTCGGCTGAGGCCCCGGTCGACCGCCGCCTCCGATTGGATTCACCGTGGAAACTGATCCCTGAGGACATGAACCGACAGTGTCGCGTTTGAATTCGTCGATAGCACCGCGAATCAGCCTTAGCGTTTCACGCAGACGTATTTCCTTCTGTCGCTGCGCTGCGTTACGTGCGATAGGGACCGTTCCCATCACCAGAACCGCAAGCACGGCCATCGTTATCACCAACTCGAAAAGCGAAAAACCGCTTTCGGGTAGGTACGGTAAACGTGTCATTTTTTGTAATTCAAATAAAAGCACTTCAGTTGTTTACGAATCAATATCTGTTTGGGCGTTTTTAAATTGCCTCCAGCTTTAGCTGGAGGTGGCTTGTCCACACCGGACGGCTTTAGCCAAATTTCAAAAAATAATCATCCTTATGGCTTTAGCCCAATCTCGAATTATTCATATCCCAGTTTTTTTGGCTAAAGCCGGGATTTTTACTGTCATCTATCCTCCACCTAAAGGTGGAGGCAATTTAAAATCACAAAATCGGAATTGAGTTTTCCACAAAGTTTTAAATAATAATCACTCTGACAATTCAAAACTTAACAACGAAATTCTTTCCATCCGCAGTCATCACGTTAAGAGTATCTTTGTCGAAGGTCATTTCAGCCTGGCCGTCAACCAACGCTTCGATCTCGATGAACGCGAGAATGCCCGTGTTGCTCTGTGCCGCACCGTCCGGCATCGCGAGCGTGACGTACATCTTGCCGTTTTGATTCAGGAACGGCGTCGCCGGGTTGTTTGCGAGGGCCGGGCCGAAAACGTCGCCAAACAAAACCGACCGGACGGCAAGTTTCTTGTCGTCAAACCGCAGTCCGATCAATGCCGATCTAAACGCCGACGAACCGTTTATCATCACGGCGATCTTGGTTTTCTCTCCAACTTTTAATGTCGGCATCGACGCAGGCAGAACAAGATCGGCCGTGAGCGACAGAGGTTTTGCTTCGGCCGGCGTTGCGGCTTCAGGAGCCAATGTTTTCACCTCGTTTATGGGCTGAGATGTGACCTGCGAAGCATCCAAAGTCTTGACATCGCTTACGGGCTGAGCCGTTGCCTGTGACGTGTCAGAGGTCTGCGTAAAATTCAGAGCTTTGACCGACGTGTCGATAGGTCTTAAATTCAACCCGCTGTCCGCAACAGTCGCCGGAGGCGGTGTCGTCGGAGGCGGTGTCGTCGGAGTAACGGCGGTCGCAACTGCCGCATCAGCAGTATTCGTCCTGACATATTCAGGAGGCTGATCGGCAAGCTGTACGTTAGAATTATTCGGCAGCCGCCGAACGCGTGCCAGATACTCGTCGCGCTCTTCCTGAATTATCATCGCCTCAAGCGAACCGCTCGTCGGCACCGCGATACTTCCCGTCGGCCGCTCAACCTCGTCCTCCGGCAAAATGGCCGGTGCGCGGATAACACGCGGAGTTATCGCAATAACGATATCGACCTGAGCATTATCTTTTGACGGTGCTGTAAATAATCGGCCCAGGATAGGGATCAAACCGAGCAAAGGCAAGCCGGATCGAGTGTTTGTTTCGTTGTTTTGCGCGACACTCGCCAGAAGCAAAGTCTTATTATTTTGGACGCGGGCCGTGCCTTTTATCGACCGCTCGGAAAATATGGGATTTAGGTCGGTGCCGCCGGGAAGCACATCCTTTGATTCGATCTCCATCGCAACCTGAACGTCCTGATTCGGGAAAACGATTGGCTTAAATTTCAGAGTAAGACCGACCTGTTCGTAATTAACCACATTCGAAACGACGCCGTCGCCGCCCTGGTTTCCGCCGGTTACAAACTGGGCAGTTCTAACAGGAACTCTCTGTCCGATACGAGCAGATGAATCTTCGTTGTTAAATGCGTGAATCTGAGTTGATGCAAGCAATTTCGAATTGCGTTTACTTTGAAACGCAACTAAATTCGAAGCCGGTAAAATCGCGCCGATGCCGAAGGCCTGCGGTATAAAAGCCCCAGCCACATCTCTGAGTAAATTCTGACTATTACGTGCGGAAACCACTCCGCGAGTAGAGCCGCCGAGACGCGTAAGCTGATCCCGATTTCCGATTTGATTTCCCAGCTCTAACAAGTCACCTTTTGTCACCTCAAAAATTGCCACGTCCATCACGACCTCCGCCCTGTCTTTATCGAGCGACGAGATCAGCCTGCCGATAAGCCGGACATTTTCCTCAGTGTCGCGAACCGTAATGCTGTTTGTGGCGGCGTCCTCGAGCACAATTGTCTGGCTTCGGCCCGGCTGCGGCGGAATCGCGGTTTGGATAACCGTCTTGACGTCTTTCGGGCTGGCGTTTGCGAGATAGAACGTCCTCAAAACAAGCTGCTGGAAATTCTGACGGCGGTTGCCGGTTGCGACCAATATCGTTCGCGGCCCGATACGTTGAAAGAAAAGATTTTCCTGTATAAAGATATAGTCGAGCGCCTTTGCCGGCGTTACCTGTCGCAACTCGATACGAACGCTGCGGCTTTCGAGCCTCGATTCGACATCGAAAAGCACGTTCAGTTCCAGATCGCGTGCAAGGTCCTTAACTATCTGCTGTAGCGGAATGCCGCTCGGAAATGGCAGGTCGCGAATCTTTTCCAATTTTTGCGGAACACGAAAACCGTCGGGCGCTCCATTCTGCGAGTTATATCCGGTCGGCACTATTTTCACGCCGTTTGCGTCGGTCTTTTCGGTGTCCTTGCCCGACTTTGCTTCTTCCTGCAGGCGCACCATTCGAGCCATTTCCGAAGATGCCAGCTCGTTTACCGGATCGAACGCATACGCCTTGCGGAAGTGCATATAGGCGGACTCGTAATCCTTAGCCTCGGCAAA
>CAZSEL010000059.1:0-24673 GCA_964605905.1 uncultured Chloracidobacterium sp.
GTACTGCGTGATGGCTTCGTCCATCTCGTTGCCGGCGACGCGGACGGCACGCGAGTAAACGATGCCCGAAAGCGAGATGACAGCGATGTCGGTCGTTCCGCCGCCGATATCTACGACCATGTTGCCGTGCGGCTCGGTGATGGGAAGTCCGGCGCCGATCGCTGCCGCCATCGCTTCTTCGACCAAGTAAACTTCCGAAGCCTTTGCACGATATGCCGAATCTTCGACAGCGCGGCGTTCAACCTGTGTGATCTCCGACGGAATGCCGATTACGACACGCGGGCGAACCCAAGATTTGCCGTTATGCGCCTTGCGGATAAAATGCTGGAGCATCTTTTCCGTAACCTCGAAATTAGCGATAACGCCGTCTTTCATCGGGCGGATCGCAACGATGTTGCCAGGCGTGCGGCCGAGCATCTCTTTTGCATCGCGGCCCACGGCCTCGACCTGATTTGTCACCTTGTTGATCGCAACTATCGACGGTTCGCTGACGACGATGCCGCGGCCTTTTGCGTAAACGAGCGTGTTCGCCGTGCCGAGATCGATCGCCAGATCGCTCGAAAATAAACTAAACAATGATTTAAATGCCATTTTTTATTACACTTTGGGCAAAAAAGCCCCGAAATTTCTAACGTCCAGGAATGTACCGGCGCCGCCCTAACACACCGAAAAAGGTAAGAATCAAGATGTGACCGAAACACAAAATGCCTAACCTGTAAGCATACACCGTTTGTTTCGGAATTTTCTACTTGCAAACCAATATTTTCCTTGATTTTCAATGATTTTTTTGAAAATGAGAATAATGCGGGAGGCCGAGGTTGAAAAACTACGATCTCGAGTTGTTTACAGGATCAATAACCCGGACTACGCAATAGGTTTTCCTCAGTCGTGCATGTTTTGTTCCGAGTGCCTGATAGACCTCTGGATCATCTTATTCATTTATTTAGCAGGACAAAGATGAACAAGGAAAAACCATTCGTCTAGGATAAAATTGGCTTCGGCTTGGCAGGAACGGGTTATACTCTGGGCGAGGAGAACAGAATTATGGATTTTTATTTTCTGCTATTTTCGTTGTTCTTTCCGCGAGTGGTGATGGTCGTTTATTTGCTGCAAGGCTGGTATCCGGCGAATATGGTCCCGAACTGGGCGGACGTGCTTTTGGGCATTTTTGCTCCGCGCGTTCTGATATTGATTTACATATTTCAGAACATGGGATACGACAACATCTGGTTTGCAGCGCATCTGGTCGTAATGCTGCTTGCCTATTTCGGCGGTGGCGGCGAGACGGTTCGACGCAGGCGGCGAAGCAAAGACTAATTTAAAGACACAAAAATGGACGCTGTCGAGGCGTCCGTACTTTTGCGTAAAATTGGTGGAGACGAGGGGGATCGAACCCCTGACCTCTGCAATGCCATTGCAGCGCTCTCCCAGCTGAGCTACGTCCCCAAATAATTTCAAATTTCAAATTTCAAATTTGAAATAGGCGAACTCTGAATTTAACGCGCATCCACGGAGATCGTCAAGGTAAGGACGGGTTTCTGGTTGCGATGAATTATTTTCCTGATAGCGTAAAGTGGATAGTGTAAAACGGATAACACGCAATTCTATCTTCCCTTGAATTCGGGTTTGCGCTTTTCCAGAAAAGCCGACACGCCTTCTTTCTTGTCCTCGGTCGAAAAACAGATCGCGAACAGATCGACCTCGCGTCGCAGACCTTCATCAAGATTTGAACGCGATGCAAATTTTACAGCTTCTTTACACATTTGCAAGGCGATCGGGGCTTTTTCGGCGATCTTTTGTGCGAGTTTCATTGTTTCCGGTTCGAGATCTTCGGCTGAATAAACGTGATTCACCAGCCCGAATTTATGAGCCGTTTCGGCGTCGATCATATCGCCGGTGAGCATCATTTCCATTGAACGGCCCTCGCCGATCAGTCTTGTCAACCGTTGTGTTCCGCCGCCGCCGGGCATTATTCCCAAGTTTATCTCTGGCTGCGAAAACCGCGCGTTGTCGCTTGCTGTGCGCAGATCGCAGGCCAAGGCGAGTTCGTTGCCGCCGCCGAGACAAAATCCGTTGACCATTGCGATGACCGGTTTCGGAAAGCTGTCGATAGTATTGAAAAGCGTTTTTTCGAAAAAAGTTTTCCGCTGTGTGACCGGCGTTTTGCCTTCGAACTCGGTTATGTCCGCACCGGCGATAAAAGATTTTTGTCCGGCGCCTGTGATCACCAGCACGCGTACACTGTCGTCGCTCTTTAACTCTTCGAGCGCTGCAACGCCTTCCTTATGCACGGTGCCGTTGAGCGCATTCAGCTTATCCGGCCGGTTGATCGTCAGCTTGGCGACCGGGCCGATCTTTTCAACTTTGATAGTTTCGTAACTGCTCATAAAAATGTACGACAGGCTTTAGCCTGTCGAGTCACTCAAATAAAAATATTTAATTTAACAGACAAAGATGAACAGACTAACAGTCTGTTCTACTCATTTTGCCCATCGACAACATTGTCGTCGGCGATCCAGGCAACGAACAGACGGAGCCAGTTGTCCTTTGATTCGACGATCGAAACGCCGACTCGCGAAGTGCCGTAGCTGGCGGCTGAAATGCGAACGACTTTTGCCTTTACCTCGACTGGAACGCCGTCCGGGCGATGCGAGCGAATATAAAGGCTCTCGCCCTGTGAGATGCTTTGGTTTAATTGGAACAACGCGCCCAGGGTCGAGATGTCGTCGGTTTCCGTTGGCTCGCTCCAGGCCGCGCCGTCTTCTGTCCGTCCCGAAACGACGATGGGCAGTCGTAAAGCCATTCGCAAGGCAAACCGTTTTTCCTCAAACTGAGGCTGAGTGGTTGGTAACATTCCGCTTTAATGAATTCGAGGCTAAGCTGAGCGTCACTATATTAACATGAAGCCTCGCAAAAACTCCAAGTGTTTGGGTTTTGAAATAATTGCGAAGCTAACAGCCTGTACTTAAAAAGCGAAACGAGCGGCCCAAGTTCGACTTGCGACAAAGCGGACGGTTATAATTGAAATTAAATAAAAGAGTTCTAAAAGACATCATAAATTTATGTCCACGAAAGAAATAAGTAAAAAGGTTGTGATATTAGGTTCCGGGCCGGCCGGATTGACGGCGGCGATCTATGCGTCGAGGGCGCAGCTCGATCCGCTGGTGATCGACGGGCCGCAGCCGGGCGGACAATTAACTATCACAACCGACGTTGAAAATTATCCCGGTTTTGCCGAAGGGATAATGGGCCCGGCTTTGATGGACGAATTTCGCGGACAGGCATTGCGGTTTGGCACCGAGATCATCAATGTTTGGATCGACCGAGTCGATCTGTCGCAGCGGCCGTTCACGTTATACGGAAAAGAGAGCCCGGACAGTGACGAAATTTCGACGGTCATCAAGGCCGATACATTGATAATCTCGACGGGAGCGTCGGCGAAATGGATCGGTGTTCCGGGCGAAGAACCTGTCCCCGAAGGGCTTGGCGGCAACGGTGTTTCGGCTTGTGCAACCTGTGACGGATTTTTCTTTCGCGGCAAGCCCATAGTAGTCGTCGGCGGCGGCGATACGGCAATGGAAGAAGCTCTGTTCCTGACCAAGTTTGCGTCAAAGGTCGATCTTGTTCACCGTCGAGACGAGTTCCGTGCGTCAAAGATAATGGCCGAACGCGTGCTTGCCCACGAAAAGATCAACGTGATGTGGAACACCGAGGTCAAAGCGATCAACGGGACCAAAGAAGCCGGCGTCGAAAGCATCACGCTTTTTAATAATCAAACGAACGAGACCTTCCAACATCCAACCGAAGGCGTTTTTGTCGCTATCGGGCATAAACCGAACACCGATCTTTTCAAAGGTGTTCTCAATATGGACGAGGTTGGATATTTGATCACCGAAGGCAAGACGATGAAAACAAATGTCGAGGGCGTCTTTGCCTGCGGCGATGCCCAAGACGCATATTACCGACAGGCCGTAACCGCCGCCGGAACCGGCTGTATGGCCGCCATCGACGCCGAACGTTTTCTTGCCGAAAACGACATCGAGGTCGAAAAGAACACTGCTACAAATTATTGAGATGCCTATTTACGAGTATAAATGTATTGATTGCGGCGTGCATTTGGAAAAACGCCAGAGTGTTAGCGAAGCGGCTTTGACTAAATGCGATGCGTGCGGCGGCCGTTTGGAAAAGCAATGGTCGTTGTCCGGTTTTCAGTTCAAAGGCGATGGCTGGTACGTAACCGATTATTCGAAGAACAAAGACGTGGGTAAGACCTCCGCCGCGAAGGAAAAAACTTCAGCCGGCCAATCAACCTCTGACGCACCGGCTGCATCAAAAGAAACGAAACCGGAAAAGAAAACGGAGCCAGCGGCAAAAAAAGATTAGTTTGATGGATCTGGCGTTAAAGATAACAATTCGAATTGTCTGCATCATCGTGATCGCGGTCGGTGTCACCGCGCAATCGAGACACAACTCGCGTTACGGCGATATGGAAGGGACAATCGTCAACGTCGTTGCGACCCGAACGGACAATAAAAAAGACCCGATCAGGATCGAGAACCTCTTCCTCTACGAAAACGGGCTAGAACAAAAGATCAAGAATTTCAGTTACGATCCGTCGCCTTCGCGGATAGTTTTGCTTGTCGATAACTCGAAAACCGTCGGTGCCGACATCGAAAAACTCAAGAGCGCCGTTATGGAATTCGCTTACGAGATCTTTGACGGCGACCAGTTGTTTGTCATTGCGTACGATGAAAAAGCCGAGATCATACAGGAATGGACTGACGACGCAAAAAAAATGGAGACCTCGCTGGCGGCCTTGCGGAAACAGGGAAATCCCTACCTGTTTGACGCGCTTGAGGTTACGACGCGCGAAATATTATTGCCGCTGATGCCGGGAACCAGAAAGACGGCAATTGTCGTTATCGGCGACGGCCTCGACCGCGGCAGCAAGACCGAATTCGACAAGATTCTAGGCGAGCTGCAAAACCGTGACGTTACGGTTTATGCGTTGCAGCTCCGTGACCGCACGGGCGGCGCGTACAGGCGAAACCAGCCAAAGGCAGGAGCGGTGATAACCCAGCTAACAGAGGGAACCGGTGGCCGCATTTTTCCGCTAGACGAAGCGCAGGCCGCCGCCAAAGCCATTTGTGACGAGCTGCGCAGCAATCGATACCTGCTTTCGTATTTGCCGGTCAACACATCTTCATACGACAACCGAACTGTTTTCCTCGTCGCCGATGAGGGAATAAGCGTTCGCACAAAAAAAGCCCAGCCGCCCAACATAAAACAATAGCACTGCCCTATATTGCACAATATGCTAAACTCTTGTTTTCGGCGTTTACCGCTTGAACAGGAGCCCTACACGTGAGCGATTACAAGAACAATCCGCCTCCCGACGATTTTTCGAAGACCACGCCGAACATCAATCTTCCGTCCAGCGACGACGACGGCCCGGGCGATTGGGACAAGACAAACTACAATTATCCAAAACAGCCGGCCGCTGACGATTGGGGCAAGACCGTAACCAACATCAGGCCGATCGATACCGATAGACAGGATGATTTCGGCAAAACGATGTACCCGGGAGCGCGTAAAGCACCCGAGGCCGATTGGGATGCGCCCGGCCGGACGAACCCATCTGACGCGGATTTCGGCTCGGCTGCCGAGGATTTCGGCGCGGTCAGCGATAAGACCATGCCGTATTTCAAGTTGCCTGAGGCCGAGCGGGCAAAATATCAAAACCTGCCGCCGACGCCGACAGAGCAGGCTGCCCGCGAGCAAAAAGAGCAAAAGGAAAAAGGCGGAATACCGAGTTGGGTCTGGATACTAGGCGGGCTGTTCGTGATGTTCTTTTTCGCGATGGTTGTTTTGGGAATAGTCCTTTATATGGAAACCCGGCCCACGAATTTTGAGATTATTGTAAAAAGCGCGCCCGTGGGCAGCGATGTCCGCGTTGACAACCAATCATGGGGACTTCCTGAACCGGATGGCGCGAAGATCATCCCAAACGTCAGGCCCGGCGCGCGCGTTGTGACGATCGTCCACCCGACACAAAACTGTGAGCCTCATTCCTTGAATGGTAAAGCCGGTGAAACTAAAGAAGTGGTTGCCCGGTGTGAGCCTGTCATTGCCGAGCCCGGCGATTGCGAGGTCATCGGAATCGGAGAGGAAGATAAAGCCGAACGATGCTATTACGCAGCTCTCGCCGCATTGCCGGAAAATTTTACCGCAGACCAGTTGGTGGCGGCTCTGAACATTCTGATCATCAATTTCGATACCGCCAAGTTCGATATTCCTCCGCACCGCCAGGCTGCTTTGAATAGAGGAGCCTTGTTCATCAAGAAACTGCCGTCGAACATTGTGCTAGAGGTCGGCGGACACACCGACAACCGCGGCTTGGATGCCGCTAATCAAAAACTGTCAGAAAACCGTGCGAACGCGGTCAAGCAATATTTGACCGCCCAGGGCGTTCGTGACGGTGCTTTGCAAACCCGCGGCTACGGCGCAACGCAGCCACGTCAGGGAGCCGACAACAATACAGATCAGGGACGATTTCTAAACCGGCGAATTCAATATTCGGTCGTTCAGACGAAATAATTATACCGCGACGGGAGCGGCGATCTTGCCGTGCGACTGATAGTTTTGTAATTTCAGATTCTCAAATTTGAAATTCAAAAGCCCGTCAAGGCCTTTAAGATCACCGGCATCGGCAATTTCCAATTTCGGCAACTCAAGCGGTTCGCGAGAGAGCAGTTCGTTTACCTGATCGAGGTGGTTTGAATAGATGTGCAGGTCGCCAAATGTGTGGATAAAATCACCGACCTCAAGCCCGCAAACGTGCGCTACCAGGTGGGTCAACAACGCATAGCTGCTGATGTTGAAAGGCACGCCGAGAAAGGCGTCGGCAGAGCGCTGGTAAAGCTGGCAATGCAGCGTTTTGCCGCCGTCGATCTTGAATTGAAACAACGTGTGACACGGCGGCAGTGCAACCTCATCGCAGGTTTCGGGGTTCCAGCCGGTGACGATCAGTCGGCGTGAATTCGGGTTCGTTTCGATCTCGCGGATCAATCTTGCGATCTGATCGACGCCGTTCGTTTGAGGATAATCTCCGCCGAACGAACGCCACAGATAGCCGTAAACCGGGCCAAGATCCCCTTCCTCCAGACCGAATCGCGCAGTCTGTTCAGCGGTCGCCCATTCGGCCCAAATATCGACTCCCCGAGCGCGAAGGTCAGCCTCGCTGGTTGAACCGCTCAGAAACCAAAATAATTCTTCGGAAACCCAGCGGAACGGAACTCGTTTAGTGGTAACAATAGGAAATCCTTCGCGCAGATCGAACCGGGTTTGATAACCGAAAGACGAAATTGCTCCGACGCCGGTGCGGTCCTCGTGCCGTGTTCCGTTAGCTAAAATGTGCCTGAGAAGGTCGTGGTATTGCCGCATTGCTGTTTGTGGAAACTTCAGCTAAAAGTTACCATAATCAGCTTATGACGAGGAAACTCGAAGTCAGTTTTAACAGCCCGCAGTGCGGTTGGATGTCGATCGGCTTCAGCGACGGCACGGATGAGTTTCACACGACGACAGCTCATTCGCCGCACGAGACGGCGTTGCCTGAGCTGATGCGGATATTAACAGGGTTGGCCGATGCCGACTCGCCGCAAAACGAGTATCTGCTTAAATGGAACCGTGATCCCGAAGAATTTGATTTTAAATTTGTCCGCGATGGCGAGAACCTACAGATCGAGATTTTCCAGTATCCGACCGACGAGCGAGACGCCACGGAACGCGAACTTGTTTATTCGTACATGGGCAATGTCAGCGACGTCATCGCGGCGTTTGCCGAGACGTTTGAACAGCTTCACGTCGACCGCGACACGGACGAATTCGAGTTCAACTGGCGTCAGCCGTTTCCGTTCGCGGAGTTTGAAATATTTAAGGAAAGAATGGAACGCAGATAAAACGGATCGGGCGGATTAACGCGGATAATTCAGGTTTATCCGCGGAAATCCGCTTAATCCGTAAAATCTGCGTTCTATTATCTTTGATGAAAGAAAAACTATTGGAACTTTTGGCGTGTCCGACGTGCGGTGGCGATATTTTGCTGGTGTATGGGAGCAAGTACGAGGGGCAAGAGATAATCGAAGGCGTTTTGACGTGTCAGAAATGTTCGCGTGAGTACAAGGTTGTGCGCGGCGTGCCGCGTTTTGCCGATCTTGGCAAGATAGAGGCGGACAAAGCTGAGACGGCCGAAAATTTCGGCTGGCAGTGGACGCATTTTACTCAGGAAGACCCGAAATACAACGACCAATTCCTCGGCTGGCTTCAGCCCGTAAAGCCTGATTTTTTCGAAGGCAAGGTCGTCCTCGAAGGCGGCTGCGGTAAGGGCCGTCATACAAAGCTCGCCGCCGAATGGGGAGCGAAAGAGGTCGTCGGCATCGATCTTGGCGACGGTGTCGAATCGGCTTTTGCACTCACGCGCGATATGCCGAATGCTCACATCGTTCAGTGCGACATTTTCAAGCTGCCGCTCAAACGGCGATTCGATTATGCGTTCAGCGTCGGCGTGCTGCACCACACGCCCGATCCCAAAAAGGCGTTTCTTTCGCTTGCTTCAAAGATTCAGAAAGGCGGTCACATCTCGGCTTGGGTTTACGGCGCCGAGAACAACGAGTGGATAACGAAATATGTTAATCCCGTCCGCGAAAGCGTCACGTCAAAGATGAGCCAGCCGATGCTCTATCAGCTTTCCAAGCTGCCGACGCTTTCACTTTTTATGGCGACAAAACTTGTCTATCGCCCGGCAAACATCGCCGCAAAAGGCGTCGCGAAAAAGCTGTTTTATAACGATTATTTAAATCATCTTGGCACATTCGGCTGGCGCGAACAGCACAACATCGTCTTCGATCACCTCGTAGCACCGACCGCGTTTTATATTTCAAAAGATGAGTTCGAGGATTGGTGGAAAGACGCAAAAGCCGAAGATGTCGAAATAATCTGGCACAACAGCAATAGCTGGTGCGGTTTTGGGAAGATCAATTAGCCACCGATCAACACGGATTAAACGGATAAGAAATTTTCATAAAATCTGTGTTTATCCGTGAAATCCGTGGCGGAATTTTTATGTGGTTTAACGACGCTGTTACGACTGAACTCAAGTTTGCGATCGACGATGCCTTTGATGCGATCGTCGAGAAAGGCAATGACCATCATCGCCGTATTGTGAACGCAATCCGCGGTTCGAACATGCTGATCAACGCCAGCCCGGTCAGCGTCGTAAACGCTTCGGGCATCACGGGAATTATTGATGCCGACTCAACCAATGAAAAGATCGCCGATGAAAGGCTTGGTGTCGTGGAAGCTCTCGCCGAGGTCTTCATCACGTTTGCAACGGAAACGCTTGGCAGCCGCCGCGGGACCGAAGGAACGCTGGTTCACGAGATGCAGCACGCATACGATTTTGCCCTTACGATAGCGAGCTTTTCAAACGCCGATGTAAATCCGCTGAGCATTTTTGACCCGACGCTCTACGAACTCGAACTTGCCGCGCACCGCACCTCCGGCGAATGGATGCTGCGTGTCGGCTCGGACGAATACGTCAACGAAGGCGTCGATCTGATGATCCTAAACCGCCAAAGCGACGGCCCGTGTTCCCTTAGCGAAGAAGGCATTCACAAACGCCTCTGCGACAGCTACAACCTAACCCCCGACGGCAACCAAGGCCCACGGGCGAGTGAAATGATGGGGCTAAAGCTCAAGTAATCGATCTTTCCAATCATTCCACTTGCTATCAAATCGCGCATTCTTCACATATCGCGCAAAATCGCGCCATATGCAGTTTGCGGCTGGTGCCATCTGTTTGATAATTGTCTCGGATATTTGAAATTTGTATGTAGGCCCGCCGATGGCATAACCGCCCGCGTCGGCGGGTGGCAAAGCTCGTTTGGTCAGTAGATGCCACCTGCTGACGCTAGGCGGTTCGGCCTTAATAATCGAAATATTTGCAAAACTCAAAAACGTCGATTTGTTCCGCTCTGTTCCGTTCGCGCGTACGACAGCGGAACAAAATGGGAGAAATTGCTCAACGTGGACAGAAAATGCCGAAAACTTCGATTTTTGTTCAATCGTGTTCAGTTCGCGATCTTCGCAAAATGAACAACAATAAGCAAAAACGCCCATTATCGTTTCAGGCCGTTTCAGGCGCGGGATCCAACTGTGAAAACAAACATCGCACAAAGGCGATGACTCGCTATCCTCCGCTCTCGAATCAGGAACTAGCAAGTGCAATGGTTGCTGATCCGCTGATGTGGCACAATATTCTTATGAGTTCTGCTCTACCGCAGGAAATGCAGCAGCATACGTACGCGATAATGGATCGCGTCGAGGACAAGCACTGGTGGTTTGTCGGCCGTCGGGCGATCCTCGAAGGATTTCTTCAAATGATCTGCTCACGACTTACGACTCACGACTCACGACTCACGATTTTAGATGTTGGCTGCGGAACGGGTGCAAATCTTGAAATGCTCGCGCAGTTCGGTTCGGCTGAGGGCGTTGACGTTTCGGACGACGCACTTGAGTTTTGCCGCAAGAAGGGTCTGACGGTTCAAAAAGGATTGGCCGAAACGCTGCCTTATGCGGACGAGACTTTCGATGTTACGTCTGCCCTAGACGTGGTAGAACACCTTGACGACGACATCGTCGGTTTGAAAGAAATGCATCGTGTCACGAAAACGGGTGGCTATTCGCTGATCTTTGTTCCTGCTTTTATGTGGCTATGGGGCGTCCAGGACGACATCTCGAACCACCGCATTCGCTACACCAAAAAGCAGATCGTCGAGCGGCTGGAAAATGCGGGCTTTTCAGTCGAGCGTGCGACCTATGCCAACTTCACATTTTTTGCTCCGATACTCGGCGGCCGGACGCTGATGAAACTCACCGGCATCAAGCCCGAATCGGAAAACAATGTGAACATATCCGCACTAAATGGTGTCTTTGGACGACTATTTAGTGCAGAGAGCATCTGGCTCAAGCGGTTTAACTTTCCGTTCGGCGTGTCTATTGTTGTTGTCGCCAAGCGGCCTTAGATCAATACCGGCAAGGTCATTTCCCATAGAGTCTTTGGCTCTTTCAAGGCGTATGACCGACATGGCATAATCGTTGCCTGCACTTTTACTGCTCCTCAAGCGTCAATCGAGTTCGGCCAGTCTCAAGGGCAGGCCGGCGTAATAAAATTTATAAAGAACAAGGGAGAGATCTATGAGAAATGTTCTGAGGTTTGGAATTTTTTCGTTTGGGCTAGGCCTGATCCTATTCGGGGCAGAAACCGCCAACGCTCAAAACCGGAGAGCAGTTCGCGAATATCGTGAAGATATCCGCGATGCACGCCGTGATTATCAGCGAGATATTCGCCGGGGAAACTATCGGGAGGCTCGACGAGACTACGCAGAAGAGCTTCGTGATGCACGACGCGACTATTATCGAAACTCGCGCCGCAGTTCGGGGCGGACTTATCGAGTTTACAACCGAAGCTATAACCGCAACTACTATCGTCCGGCCAGCCGTTCCAGCAGAAGCTATTATTGTCCGACTGCCAGGAGATACATACGCTACTGACTTTCCTGAAAGAATTTCACTTAAGCCGTGTTTTACGAATGCGGCTTTTTCTTTTATGTGCAGGCGATTACAATCTCTGGATGGAAGATTTCTATTGCGACGAGGTACTCAGTGGCAAAACACCGGTCGCTAAAATTCATGAGACCGAAAATGTTCTTGCCTATCACCACACGCGCCCGTTCTGGCCGAGGCACATTGTGGTTATTCCCAAAACGCACGTCGGCTCGCTGCTGACCATCGAGGACAATGAGCTATTGATCGAATTGCTTGATGTCGTTAAACGTGTCGCGGCACAGGTCGTCGAGGAAAAAGATGCGGCCCGAGTTCTGATAAATCTAGGCGAATACCAAGACTCAAAGCACCTGCATTTTCACGTGAACTCAGGTACGCCGTTTCGATAGACATTTTTCGCCACAGAGTTCACAGAGAGTATCCAAAAAACCTCTGTGTGCTCTGTGGCTAAAAATAGCACTTCGCCTCAAAGACCTTTCCGTTCGGATACTGGGCATTTGTCACCGAGTAGGTGAACCCTTTTTGAATGGAGAATGCACCGATCTCGCCTGTCTTTGACAGAGCCAGAAACCCGACCTGCATTCCGGGATCGTCTTCGCTCGCAAGAACACCTTTAGCTTTCGCCGGATCGCGTTTTACTATGCGGCGAATTGCTTCGCGGCAGGCTTGTTCGGGTGTGCGGCCAAAACGCATTTGTTCGATGACGGTGTGCGTTCCGCAGATGCGGATAACCTCTTCGCCGACGCCGGAACTGGTTGCGGCTCCGACTTCGTTATCGACAAAGAGTCCGGCCCCGATTATCGGCGAATCACCGACGCGGCCGCGCATTTTGAAACCCAAACCGCTGGTCGTAACCATGCCCGCGAGTTTTCCGTCTGCACCGAGAGCGACCGTTCCCATTGTGTCGTGATTTGGCGAACCGTCGTCAAAGAAATATGGCGGGAAATGCGACCTCGAAGTCTGACCTTTTAGATTTTCGATGTTAACGACCGGTTTGTATTTTGATTTTTCAAGCCACTTTTTCCACTCTTTTTCCGATTCGGCCGAAAGTTTGCCTGATTCGAGCGGGAATCCGTTGGCAACGGCGAACGCTTGGGCACCTTCACCGGAAAGCAGGACGTGCGGCGTTGTTTCCATCACCTTGCGAGCGACGGAAACGGGATGTTTGATCCGCTCAAGGAACGACACGCCGCCGCAGTCGCCGTTGCCGTCCATAATGCTGGCGTCGAGCGTTACCTTGCCGTCACGGTCGGGATAGGCGCTTAGGCCGACACAGCAGCTTTCCTCAAGCTCGGCCGCACGCCCGGCGGCCTCGACCGCATCGAGAGCTTTTCCTTTTTTCTCGAGCAGCGGCCACGCAGCCGTATTTGCAGTAAGGCCGCTGTCCCATGTCGAGACGACAACCGGCATCTTGATCTTCAATGTGGAGCGAACCTCGTGCTGCTGCTGTTGAGCGAGCAAGTCTCGCGACAAAAAAAGCGGAACACCCAGAAGCGGGAGTTGCAGGAATTTTCGACGATCTAACATAATTTTTTTGAACCCGATTTAGCTTGAGGCACACTCCCTACCGGTCGTGTTTCTGCCTTAGAGCTTCGAGCACTTTTGCGCCGCGTGGCGAAAGGCGATAGCCGACCTCAAGGCTTTCGGTCAGGCCGAGGGCTTTTAACTTTCTTACACGCGGTTTGAAATCGTCTTTCGCAACGCCTAGGTAATTTGCAAGCAGGCCGGAATAGGTGGCGGGCATTGATTCGATTACTTCCAGATATGATCGCGTCCAGGCACCGCGTTTATCCAGGTTGCCAAGCTTGTTCACGATCTCAGAGAGTTCGACTTCGCCGAGGTCTGCATTCTCACGAAGCGCAATGCGCGGGTCTTCGCCAACGAAACGAACGCCGACGCGATAGATGTCGTCATCGCGGTAATTCAAGTGTTCGATCAGTTCTTCTCGGTTCGAGTATCCGGCGGCAATCGCATCCGCGTCGGTTATCGCGGGTTCGCGAACAATATCTACCGAATCGATCCCGATGACTCCGGCCTGGGTCATCTGTGTGCCGCCGGTTTTCGCACCGGGCCGCGACCACCGTCGAAAAAGCACGGTTATCTCGCCTGAGATTATCTTTTGCAGAACGTCATCTTTGATCAGCATTCGGCTAGAACCAACTGCTCTTTGATTTCGATTTGCCGCCGAATATGCCGCCGAGGATTCCGCGAACGATGGTGTTGCCGATCTGGCGGCCGATCGATGTGCTTGCGGATCGTGCGACGCTTTTTGTGATCGATTCCGCCAATGAATCCGGAGCACGAGCGGCGGCGCGTTCTGCTTTCTCGGCCTCTTTTTGTGCTTTCGCTTCTGCTGCTGCGGCCTCTGTCTCGGCGTCCTGAGCAGCTCGTTCCTCGGCGCGTTTCGACAACATTTCGAACGCCGATTCGCGGTCAACCTCTGCTTCGTAAACGCCGGCGACAAGCGACGACGCTATCAATTGCGCACGTTGTTCGGGTGTTACAGGCCCGATCTGGCTGACCGGCGGCACGACGAACGCGCGATCAACCATAGTTGGCACGCCTTTTTCGTCGAGACAGGAAATGAGCACTTCGCCGACGCCAAGCTCGGTGATCGTCTTAACCGTATCAACGTTAGGATTTTCGCGGAAACTTTTCGCCGCGACCTTGACCGCTTCCTGCTCTTTCGGCGTGTAGGCCCGGAGCGCGTGTTGGACGCGATTGCCAAGCTGGGCAAGCACTGAATCGGGAATATCCGCCGGGCTTTGCGTCACGAAATAAACGCCGACGCCTTTTGACCGGATGAGCCTTACGACCTGTTCGATCTTGTCCACGAGAGCTTTTGGCGCATCGTCGAACAGCAGATGGGCCTCGTCAAAAATAAAGACGAGTTTTGGTTTATCTAGATCGCCGGCCTCGGGCAGCAGTTCAAATAATTCTGACAGCAGCCACAGCAGAAACGTGGAATAGACCTTTGGCGAATTGATGAGGTCGTCAGCCGCGAGTAGATTTAGAACGCCTTTGCCGCCGAGCGTCTGCATAAAATCTTCGAGCCGAACGGCAGGCTCGCCGAAGAATATCTCGCCTTGCTGCTCCTCTAACTGAAGCAGACCGCGTTGGATCGCTCCTATCGAGGCTTTGGACACATTTCCGTATTTGGTGGTGAATTCCGCCGCGTTTTCACCAACAAATATAAGCATCTGCTGCAGATCTTTCAGGTCGAGCAGCAACATACCGCTGTCGTCGGCGATCTTGAATGTCAGCGTCAGAACGCCCTCTTGCGTGTCGTTTAGCTGCAAAATACGCGACAAAAGCAGCGGCCCCATTTCGGATATGGTCGCCCTGAGCGGATGGCCCTGTTTGCCAAACACGTCCCACAGCGTAACGGGCGAGCCCTCGAGCTTTACGTCCGTAAACCCAAGCATCGTCAGGCGTTCGCCGATCTTACCGGTCATCGAGCCCGGCTGGCTAATGCCGGTCAGGTCGCCCTTGATGTCGGCCATAAAAACCGGAACACCACGTTGGCTAAATCCCTCAGCCAGCTTTTGGAGCGTTACAGTTTTACCCGTACCGGTCGCTCCGGTAATAACGCCGTGACGGTTTGCCATTTGAAGCAGCAGAGAAAATTCTGCCGCGTCGCGTTTTGCTACGAGAATTGGTTCTGTCATAGGTTCGATTATAGATCAAAAAGGCGGAAACCTGAGCGGTAGCGAGGGTGTCACTCGACACACATTTTGCACACTCCCTACCGGTCGTGTTTCCGCCTTTCGCGGTTTAATTTATGCCGATGCCGATTCGGTTTCCGACTTCGGCGCGTCGCAATTTACCATCCAGTTGACGCCGAATTTATCCGTCAGCATTCCGAATGCCTCGGCCCAAAATGTCTTGTCGAGTGGCATCGTGACTTTGCCGTCATCCGAAAGATTTGCAAAATAGGTCTTCGCCTTTTCAACGTCGTCTAGCCCTATCGCCATTGAAATATTTCCGCCCGTCGTAAAATTTTCGCTATGAAAATCGTCGCACATCATTATTTCAGAATCACCGACCTTGATCGTGCAATGCATTATCGCATCCGCCGGGCCCATTTCCGCCATCGGCGAATCGCCATAGCTTTGTGCGTAAAGCTCCACGGCCCCTAAGGCTTCCTTGTAAAAATCTATCGCCTCACGGCAATTTCCTCTAAACGCTATGTATGGACTTACTCCGATCATAATCTTTCTCCTTATATTTCGCAGCCAACTCTATGCTTGTAACTGTCTGTTAGTCGGAGAATAATAATACTCCAAAAAGTGTATGCGTGTCAGTATCTCGAAGTGATTTCAAAGAAATTTACAGCGCGTTATTTGTTAAATAGTTTCAAGTACTTGATAATCAATAGTTTTGGATATACCTAAGGTTGCACCCATAATTTAACAAGGTAAAATATCAAGTTTGCGTCTGATTATCGGCGGAAACAAAATTTAAGAACAATATGAACAGTTACGTAATTTATTTAGCGCCCGCTTTAGGGATTTTGGGATTAGTGGTAATGGCATTTAAATCGGCCTGGGTCAGTAAGCAGGATGCCGGTGACGCGAACATGCAGGAGCTTGCCGGCTACATTGCTGATGGAGCGATGGCATTTTTGAAAGCCGAATGGAAGGTTCTTAGCATATTCGTTTTATTTACTTCGGCATTACTGGCCTATTCCGGAACGATCCACGAGGTGAATGGCCGAGAGATCCACTCAAGCTGGGTAATCTCAATAGCGTTTATTATCGGAGCCGTGTTCTCCGCGACGGCCGGATACATCGGGATGCGCGTGGCGACGAAGGCCAATGTTCGTACGACTCAGGCTGCTCGTACAAGTCTAAAACAAGCGCTAAAAGTTTCATTCACCGGTGGAACTGTAATGGGACTTGGAGTTGCGGGTTTGGCGGTTTTGGGCCTGGGTGGTTTGTTCATTGCGTTCCTTGCGATGTTTGCCGATCTGGGTGCAAACCAGGTAAGAACTGCGATCGAAGTATTAACGGGCTTCTCATTGGGAGCCGAGTCCATTGCCCTGTTCGCTCGTGTCGGCGGCGGTATTTATACAAAAGCGGCTGACGTCGGTGCCGATCTGGTCGGAAAGGTCGAAGCCGGTATTCCCGAGGACGATGTTCGAAATCCCGCTACTATCGCCGATAACGTCGGCGACAACGTCGGCGATGTGGCCGGTATGGGTGCCGATCTTTTCGGCTCATACGTCGCGACCATTTTGGCAACGATGGTATTGGGTCAGGAAATAAAGGTTACGGACGCTTTTGGCGGCATGTCTGCCATTCTTTTGCCGATGGTGATCTGCGGTTTGGGTATTATTTTCTCGATCGTTGGAACCTGGTTCGTTACAATTAAAGACGATAAATCAAGCGTGCAGAATGCACTGAACATAGGAAACTGGGCTTCGATGTTATTGACGGTCGCCGCTTCTTACTTTGTTGTGATGTGGATGCTGCCTGAGGGTCAGATCACTTTGCGTACGACCTCGTTCAATAAAAACGGCGTTTTCGCGGCAATCGTTGTTGGAACAATTGTGGGTGCGATCATGAGTATCGTTACGGAATATTACACGGCGATGGGCAAAAAGCCTGTAAATTCGATCATTCAACAATCGTCAACCGGACACGCGACCAACATTATTGCCGGTCTATCCGTCGGGATGAAATCGACCGTTATTCCAATTTTGACATTGGCCGCGGGTATCATCGCTTCGTACTATTTTGCTGGATTGTACGGCGTCGCGATCGCAGCGGCAGGTATGATGGCGACGACCGCGATGCAGCTTGCGATAGACGCATTCGGCCCGATTGCCGATAACGCGGGCGGTATTGCCGAGATGAGTCAATTGCCTCCTGAAGTTCGCGAACGTACTGATAACCTCGATGCGGTCGGCAACACGACAGCTGCGACAGGAAAAGGTTTTGCCATCGCTTCAGCGGCTTTAACATCGCTCGCATTGTTTGCTGCGTTTGTCGGGATTGCCGGTATCGACCGGATCGATATCTACAAAGCTCCTGTACTCGCGGGCCTTTTCGTCGGCGGCATGATCCCGTTTATTTTCTCGGCTCTGTGTATCCAAGCGGTTGGTAAAGCCGCTATGGACATGGTGCAGGAAGTCCGCCGCCAATTCCGCGAAATTCCGGGCATCATGGAATACAAGGCAAAACCGGAATACGACAAATGCGTTGCCATCTCGACCAAAGCCTCCCTAAGGGAAATGATGATGCCGGGAGCTATCGCCCTCATCACTCCGGTTCTCGTCGGTTTTACAATGGGCCCTGAGGTTTTAGGCGGCCTGTTGGCAGGCGTTACCGTAACCGGCGTATTGATGGGAATTTTCCAGTCGAATGCAGGTGGTGCATGGGACAACGCTAAAAAGTCCTTCGAAAAAGGCGTTGAGATCAACGGCGAGATGGTTTACAAGGGTTCCGAAGCCCACAAAGCATCCGTCACCGGCGACACCGTCGGCGATCCGTTCAAGGATACGTCAGGCCCCTCGATGAACATCCTTATCAAACTGATGTCCATTGTTTCGCTCGTTATCGCACCGTACATTTTCGGGATCGGCTCCTAGCATCCGACCCAATACACTCACCAAGGCCCGACCGCAAGGAAGGGTTTTTTCTTTTTCCCGAATCGTTCAATATCGCGATGTTTGTTCATTCGGCGCAGAGCGCGAATTGAACAGCCTTGAACAAAAATCGGCGTTTTTGCAAATTCCGCGATTTTTGTTCCGCCGTGCGCGAGCGCGAACGGAACAGAGCGGAACAAAAATGGGCGTTTTTAGATTTTTGTCTTCCAGGTCAGTACCGCCCGCGTGAGCGGGTGGCGGCGTCTCGTTATCGTTACCAGCCCCGGCGAATCGACCGATCTCGACACTCTGCTCTTTGCCACCTGCTGACGCAGGCGGTACTGACTTGCGTGTCCGGCGCAGATGGAGCAAACATCGGCGTTTTTGGCCTTCTTGTTCGAATATCAAAGATCTCGGCCGGAAAATACGTCCGGGCTAGTCGAATTATCTGATAACCGCGTTCGACGAACAATAGCAAACGGCGCGATTTGCGCGATATGTGAAGAATGCGCGATTTTGATAGCGTTTGTGATAATTGGAACGATTGGAAAGGTCGAGTAAATATAGTAAATATATGGATAAAGGATATAAGGATAAAGGATAAAGCCGAATGTTCTTTTTGGGCTATGCCCATCTATTTGCGGTGAATCTCTGATTCACCGAATTGGCTCTCATATTCCTTGAGGCTATGCCTCCGATTCGGTGGCATAGCCGCAGGAGTTGGTGGGCGGCTGTCGGAAAAGTAGAACTTTTCCGCAAATAGAGCGGCACAGCCGCAAGAGTTTCCGCAAATAGAGCGGCGTGAGCCGCAAGAGAAGGAGGCCTAGTCGCTCGACGGGGCTTTTTTTCATCGCTCATGTTAACCTTTCCAAGAATAAAAGTATGGCAAACACCAATCTAACTAACGCGATGCGGTCGAAAAACGACGAGTTTTACACTCAGTATGGCGACATAGAAAAAGAGATAACAGCCTATTTAGAATTTAACCCTGATATTTTTCGCGACAAAACTATCTTGCTGCCTTGCGATGATCCTGAATGGAGTAATTTTACAAAATTCTTTGCTCAGAACTTTGAGACACTTGCTGAGGCCGCAACCACGTCCAACTGCCCGCTCTGCGCACTCGGTCACGACGCTAATAAAAATAAGGTCTTGACAATAAGCGAGATGGACGCCGACCACGTTTCGGCATGGAGCAAGGGCGGGACGACGGATATTAAAAACTGTCAGATGCTTTGTACAACGCATAATAAAGCCAAAGGAAATAGGTAAGCCATCTTCCTTATTGGGGGTAATCTTTGCTTAACTGGAATCGGGAACAACAGTGTAAACTATTGATTTGCAAGTAGTTTCTGCTTCACTTTGCTTATAAGCGTTCACTTAGACCGCATGTCCCACATATTCGACGAGTCTAAAAGCCCTACTTTTGCATCAACTCGATAAATCGCTCGAATAGATATTCGGAATCATGCGGGCCCGGAGCGGATTCAGGGTGATACTGAACGGAGAACACCGGCAAGGTTTTGTGCCGCAGGCCGGCGATGGTGTTGTCGTTTAGGTTGATGTGCGTGACTTCGACATCGGCGGGCAGGCTGGCGGCGTCGACGGCGAAACCGTGGTTGTGTGAGGTGATTTCGACCTTTCCGGTCGTCAGGTCTTTGATCGGCTGATTGCCTCCGCGATGGCCGAATTTCATTTTAAATGTTTCTGCACCAAACGCCTCGCCGATCAGTTGGTGGCCGAGACAGATTCCGAACATTGGAACATTCGATTCGGTAAGTTTCCTGATTTCTTCGATCACCTGCTTCATGGCCGCCGGATCGCCGGGGCCGTTAGACAGGAAAATACCGTCTGGTTTGAGGGCTAAGACATCTTCAGCCGAAGTTCCGGCCGGAACCACCGTTATGTGACAGCCAAATTTTGAGAATTCGCGAAGGCTGTTTGTTTTCACGCCAAAATCGTAGGCGACAACGTGAAAACGCGTTTCGTCCATCGACGGGTATTCAAATTTTTCTTCCACCGTTACCGTCGTGGCGAGTTCGCGGTTTTTCATATCGGGTGAAGCAAGAACTTTTTCAAGCAGACTCGCCGGATCGACATCGACAGACGAAATACCCGCACGCATCGCACCTTTATCTCGAATATGTCTAACGAGTGCTCGTGTGTCGATATGTTCTAAACCGACAATGTTGTTTTCCTTAAGATATTCGTCAAGCAACTGTGTCGAGCGCCAGTTCGATTTGATCCTGCTTGCTTCGCGGACGACAAAACCTTCGGCCCAGGGGCGACGTGATTCGACATCATCTTCATTTACGCCGTAATTGCCTATCAGTGGATAGGTCATACAGACGATCTGGCCGGCGTAGCTCGGGTCGGTCAAGATTTCCTGATAGCCGGTCATCGACGTGTTAAAAACCATCTCGCCAAATGTTTCGCCGGTTGCGCCAAAAGACGCACCGTGGAAGGTGCGCCCATCCTCAAGAACCAAAATCGCCTTTGTCGCTGAATTCATCCTTAGGATATTTTAACGCGAAGTCGCAGAGATGCAAAGGAAGATTTTTTAGCATTCGTACTTTAAAAGGGTTTCAGATACTAAATTGATGCAGGAAACATAAATCTAACTTTGCGGCCTTGCGACTTGGCGTCTTAGCGTTGAAATTCTTATTCCTGTTCAGCACGAACGTCGTCAACCGGGGTCTCAGGTTCGCCTTGATACTCACCGTGTTCGACAAAGCCGATGTTTGCGGGCTTCCAGTAACGGAAAAATGCCTTTCCGTAAATGTACTTTTCGGGGACTAGTCCCCAATAACGCGAGTCGGACGAATTATCGCGGTTGTCACCCATTACAAAAAAATGATGTGGATCAACCTTTTCTTCCGACAGATTTGAGACACCCTGGTTGTTGATGTCATCGAGATAGTCCTCTTTGAGCTCTATACCATTGATCAGAACTTTTCCATTTCGGAGTGCGACACGTTCACCCGGAAGCCCGATTATGCGTTTTACATAGCTCTTGTCAGGTTCTTTTGGATACCAGAAAACGACAATGTCGCCGCGTTCGAGATGTCCCCAGGAGACGCTTTTGATGTTGTAATAGACCAGTTTATTTACCAGCAGCCGCTCACCGTCGTGAAGCTGCGGCAGCATCGAAGTTCCCTCGACGACGACTGGTTGGATTGCAAAAACGCCGAGCAGAATAAAGACGACAATTATCAGAAAAACATCCCGGACCAGCCGGACGCTTTCCGAAAACCAGACGTGCGAATTCTTAATCGTCGTCGGGCGAACGATCTCGATATCGGCATCGTCTTCGGGCGAGAAGGTCCCGAACTCGATCTTCTGCGGTTTTTTGCGTTCGAACATTTATATTATCGGATGCGGAATGGCGCGATAACGTTTGAAACGATAAACGTCTCACCACCTTAAAAACTAACTTTCAGGGGAATTTTTGTCAAAGTATTTTATTAGAACAGCCACAGAGGGCACAGAGGGAATAGGGCAGAAAGGCAGCTTTCCTAACCGTTTTGTGAAACGCGCCGGTTTCGACGAGCAGTTTCTTTGAGTTAGTATTCTAGGTATGAACGATCAGATCCGCTCGCTTTTCCCGGCATTGCAGGAATACACATATCTAAACAGCGCCGCCGTTTCGCCGATACCGACAACTGCTGTCAAAGCCGTGCTTTCTCAATTGAATGATGTCGCGGGCAACGGTTCCGAGCATTACACCGACTGGATTGCCACAAAGAACCGCAGCCGAACCCTGCTCGCGGAGATGCTGCGCGTCCAGCCGGAGCAGATCGCATTTATGCGAAATACGTCGGACGGGTTTGCATCGGTCGCAAATGGCATAACCTGGAAATCGGGCGACAACATCGTTAGTTTTGAACGCGAATTTCCGGCAAACTTTTATCCGTGGCGGATGATTCGTGATCGGTTCGGTGTGGAATTGAGAATGTGCCCGGAACGCGACGGAAGAATAGAACTGGACGAATTTGTAAATCTTATCGATTCAAATACGAAGCTCGTCGCTATTAGCTCAGTGCAGTACGGGTCCGGTTTTCGGGCTGACCTGGAACGGATCGGCCGCGCCGCACGAGCCGTCGATGCGTTGTTTGCGGTTGATATTATCCAAGGTCTCGGCCAGATGGGTTATGACCTGTCGGCCCAGTTTGTCGATATAGCCTCCGGCGCCAGTCACAAATGGTTGTGTGCGCCCGAGGGCTGCGGATACGTCTATATTTCCGATCGTGCGCGTGATCGTGTCCAGCCCAGCTTTGTCGGCTGGATCAGTGTCGAAATGCCGTGGGATTTTGAGGACAGAGATCAGCCGTTCAAACCAAATGCATTAGCGTGGGAAAGCGGAACAGGAGCTTCGTCTTTGTTTTATGGTTTGGAGCAAAGCCTAAAACTTTTGCAAGAAATCGGGCTTGAACGGATCGAAAATTATTTGACCGAACTCTCAAACCAGCTCTGTGAAATGCTGGCTGGAAAAAACTACGAAATAGTCAGCTCGCGGCGGCCGGGCGAATTATCGGCTATTGTCTGTGTGAAAAACACCGATGGGATGCATTGTGGAGAAATTGCCGAACGGCTGCAAAAGGAAAAGATTATCGTAAGCCCGCGCGGCGACCGTTTGAGAATCGCACCGCATTTCTATAATACTCCGCAAGACATCGAGCGATTGGTCGCGCAACTGCCTTAATCTAATCGAAGAGGTTCCGAAAGATCGTCGAGATTCAATCGCGTTAGACCGCCGGCGTCTGAAAATGCGGCCATTCCCGCGCGTTGATGTTCACGAAAACGGAAGTACAGGAATCCAACAACAACACCGAGTACTATCGCGGTCAAAAACACGAAGCCAATAAAGAACACTGTCGATAAGGCAACATCGCGGCCGGTCGTCGCAATATAGCGCTCGAATTTCTTGATGAGAAAAGGATCTTCACCGAGCCATTGGACCGTCTTTTCATATTTGATTTGATCGAGCAACGTGTTTGCAGCGGTTGAGTCCACTGAGTCGAAAATGAACGCGCTGTAGTTGCCTATGCGTCGGTAAACGACCGGCTGAGATTGAACGGCTTGCTGGAATTTCGCATCCGCTTCGGTCGCGGCCTGCGGCGTAGTGTATTCGATTATCAATAGTTTACCCGCGTCGTACGATGCGGTCACGGCTTCGGTTCCCGGAGCAAACTCCAACGACTCAAAAACAGCACGCTCACCTAAAACTCGCCGCAGATCCGCAACATTGTTAGTGATCGTGGCGGTCGAGCGAACCGATTCCCATTCCGGCAGATGCTTTATCAAAACCGGAACGCCGTCACTATCGGAAACTTCCTGACTTATAAACTCGGTTTGGGCGGACAAAGGAGCCGCAAGAAACGCCAGTACTAGCAGCGATCCCGCGGCGAGAAAAAAAGATTGAAAAAATCGAAACATGGCGTTCTTGAGTAAGGAATAGAGTTTCAAAGTTTCAGAATTAAGATAATAGCATTTCCGTCATTTGGCAAAAAACGTACCGAAAGGGTACACACACCAAATCGTGCGCGAATCGAATCCGCGCTTGCACCGTTTGGTCTGAATCCTTGCTTTGATGTTCGGCGAAATGAAAGGTATGTCCGTAAAAAGGAACTAAAACGTCATAATTACGTGTAGATAATAATATCTCCAGCGTTTGGCACGCCAATTGACTCCGCTAATAGCGGGGGGAACAAGCAGATGACAACAAATACTATTAGCTATCCTTTAATAAATACCGATACCGGAGCAAGTAAAAAGATTTCGGCCAAGGCAACCAAATCCGAAGTTGATATCCCGAAAGCGACGGATTTCGAACTGACGCAATCAGCCGCGAAAGGCGACATGGGCTCGTTCGAAGAGATCTATCAGCGGCACCACAGACGCGTCTATTCTATCTGTCTGCGTATGCTGCAAAATGTTTATGAGGCAGAAGATTTAACGCAGGATGTTTTCATACAGCTTTACCGAAAGGTCGGCAGTTTCCGCGGCGACTCGGCATTCACGACGTGGCTTCACCGCATGACGGTCAATCAGGTGCTAATGCACTTCCGCAAGCGTAACGTGAAATACGAAAAAACGACCGAGGAGGGCGAAACGCCTGACCAGATCGTCGCAGGCACGGGAGATCCGGCCCGTATGCCGATAGTTGACAAGATCGCTCTTGAAAACGCGATCGACCAACTTCCGACGGGTTACAAGAATGTTTTCGTTCTGCACGACGTCGAGGGCTTTGAGCACGAAGAGGTCGCTCGGATTCTCGGCTGCTCGGTCGGCACATCGAAATCGCAGCTTCACAAGGCACGCCTAAAACTACGAAAGCTTTTGAAAAAGAAAGCAAATCCGCGTCTGATCGGCGTGAATGTCTAAAGTAATCTGATTTACAAAATGCGAAGAGGCCGTCTGAAAACGAGAATTTCGGGCGGTCTTTTTTTGTTTTGTGAAGAA
>CAZSEL010000060.1:0-24493 GCA_964605905.1 uncultured Chloracidobacterium sp.
ACGATCATCGCCGAGGCGATGGACAAGGTCGGCAAAGACGGCGTCATCACTGTCGAAGAATCGAAGACGATGGACACCTTGCTCGAAGTCGTCGAAGGCATGCAGTTCGACCGCGGCTATCTCTCGCCGTATTTCGTGACGGACGCTGACCGCATGGAAGCCGTTCTCGAAGAGCCTTTCATTCTGATCCACGAAAAGAAAGTTTCGAACATGCGCGATCTGCTGCCGATCCTCGAGCAGGTTGCTAAAATGGGCCGTCCACTGCTCATCATCGCCGAAGACGTTGATGGCGAAGCTCTTGCGACATTGGTCGTGAACAAGCTCCGTGGCACGTTGAATGTTGCTGCTGTTAAGGCACCAGGCTTCGGCGACCGCCGCAAGGCAATGCTCGAAGACATCGCGGTTCTCACCGGCGGTAAGGTCATCAGCGAAGATCTCGGCATCAAGCTCGAAACCGTCACCATCGAAGATCTCGGCAAAGCTAAAAAGGTCACTATCGACAAGGAAAACACCACTGTCGTCGAAGGCGGCGGAACCGGCGAAGCGATCGACGGACGCATCAAAACGATCCGCAATCAGATCGAAGATACGACCAGCGACTATGACCGTGAAAAACTGCAGGAACGCCTCGCCAAATTGGTCGGCGGTGTTGCTGTAATCAAGGTCGGTGCCGCAACCGAGATCGAAATGAAGGAAAAGAAGGCCCGCGTCGAAGATGCAATGCATGCGACACGCGCGGCTGTTGAGGAAGGCATAGTTGCCGGCGGCGGAGTCGCTCTGGTCCGTGGCGGAAAGGTCCTCGACACCTTCAAAACCGACGGTGAAGACCCTGACGAACAGATCGGTGTCAACATCATCAAACGTGCTCTCGAAGAGCCGCTTCGCCAG
This sequence comes from uncultured Chloracidobacterium sp., assembly GCA_964605905.1. GTDB lineage: Bacteria > Acidobacteriota > Blastocatellia > Pyrinomonadales > Pyrinomonadaceae > OLB17. The sequence goes on from CAZSEL010000060.1 coordinate 889, forward strand.
ATCGCACAAAACGCCGGTAAAGAAGGCGCCGTGATCGTCGAAAAGGTTATCGCCAGCAAAGAAGAGAACTATGGCTTTAACGCCGCGACCGAGAAGTTCGAAGACCTCGTCGCAGCCGGTGTCATCGACCCCGCAAAGGTCACGAGAACTGCTCTCCAAAACGCAGCCTCGATCGCCGGCCTGATGCTCACCACCGAAGCCATGATCGCTGACGTCCAGGACGACAAGTCCGACGGCGGAATGGGCGGCATGGGCGGCGGCATGGGCGGCATGGGCATGGGAATGTAAAAAGCTCCCCTCCTTACAAAGGAGGGGTGGCACCGCCTCGGTGACGGGGTGGTTCTCAAGCTCACGCAGTCCAAAGCGTGTCAATTACAAAAAAGGCCTCGGCACCCGCCGGGGTCTTTTTGTTTGCCTGATAATCGGCTTGGTGCTACCTTATCCGTAGTTTGCAGAGGTACTTCGGTCTATACGGGAGAAAAAGTTTGATGCAGAACTCTAAACGACATTTTTTCACTTTAGTTTTTATCGGGTGCTTGTTGTTGGGACTAACCCTTGGCTGCAACTCGATAAAAGAGATCGCAAACTCCGGGCAGAACGCTTCGCCCGCTGCGTCGCCTACTAACACGGCGACACCTTCTTCGACCAATCGTTCGCCAAGCACCGCTGATCGGCCGGCCTCTAAGGGCGGCTTAACCCTGGCAAACTTCGATCGCCTGGAAAAAGGAATGACCTATGCTCAGGCCGTGGAAGTTATGGGCACCGAAGGCAAAAAGTCCGGTGAAATGGGTGACAAGGAAACGACCGGCTTCAAAATTGAAATATATAAGTGGACCGAAAACGGCTCCGACCGAGAAATAACCGTGTTCTTTAAGGACTCGAAACTCGATACCAAATTTCAGGCTAGCCTGGACTAGGCCATTCTTATCACACCGACCACGCAACTCCCGCGGCGTGCAATGTCAGTACCACCTGCTTAAGCGGGCGACCAGTCCACCAGATAACAACAAAAGCCCTGTTCCGCCGGGGCTTTGCATATTGCACGGATCGTCTTTCAATCGTAATATTTACCCAGCAAATTTAATCTTAGGACGCGAGCCCCACAGCTTGCTACGAACTGCGGTTTAGTTCGCACGTAAACAAAGGCTTCGCTCGGCAACGGGCGAAGCCTTTTTTACTGTTTACCTTATTGTTTGGACAAATTTATCGGAGTATAGTTTAGCTATTGTATTCAGCGGAATATAATTCCGGGGCGCAAGTTTCCCAGCTTGCAGCGGGATGAAGTATATCGAATGGCAACGAAGTGAAAGGAGAGGAAAGCAATGGACACAACTACACTCATTATCGTAATAGTCGTCTTATTACTCGTGTTCGGCGGGGGCGGCTTTTGGTATAGGGGCCGGCGACGTTAGAAATGGCGGCGGCATGGGCATGGGAATGTAAACTTCCCGGACGCGAGCCCCACAGCTTGCTACGAACTGCGGTTTAGTTCGCACGTAAACGAAAGGCTTCGTCTAGCAATAGGGGAAGCCTTTTCGAAATAGAGGGGTAATCGAGTGAAAACAAGTCGACACGAAATATTTAAGCAAGCGGCACGCAAGCTTCGGCAAGACTTTGAGGAACTTTCGACCGTTCCTCACGGTGGACTAAAGGGCGGAGAGGCGGAAAGACTTGTTAGAGATTTCTTGACTGCTCATTTGCCGCGAAGATTCGGAGTTGGCTCGGGTTTTATTCTCGACGCAAATGATGAAGTGTCGAGTCAGACAGACGTGATAATTTACGACGCCTTTAATTGTCCAGTTTACCGAGCCTCCGATGAGGCGGGAATATTTCCCAGTCAGAATGTCGTTGGGGTAATTGAGGTAAAGTCGGTTCTAGATAAGCAGAAACTTCTTGATGCCGCAAAAAAGATTCATACCGTAAAACAGCTCGCAAAAATACCGGCCCCAGAACAACTTGGCCGGACATCGCAAACATTCGGTTTCGTTTTCGCGTTCAGTAGTTCGATATCCCAAGAGACGATTGCAAAGCATTATACGGAATTCCTCAAGGCTGACGAATTCCGAATTGGAACTCACATTGATAGCGTTGCCGTTCTAGACGTGGGATCGGTGAATATGTTTGCTCGCCCCAGAGGTCTTCCATGGGGACGTTATATGCACGAAAACGCATCACGAAGGGAAATTTCAGAGGGTCTGGCTTTTGCCCTCGGAATGGACAAGCTTGGAGAAGACTCATTGGATTCTTTTTTAAGGGAGATTTTAGCTCGCGTCTCGTCGTTTTGGGCAATTGTCGATCATCCCGGCTTTAACTGGGCATCCTCAAATCCGGATTACAGAACCAAGCTTCAATTTTTGGCCACAATATGTCACGAAATGGATCCAGCGAAACGGAGCCTTCTAGAACAACAATACGAGGTGGAAGTACGCCAAGAGTTCGCTGCAATGGGGTAGAAGAACTGTTCAGACAGATCTAGGAATTTTATGAGAGTAATGTCAGAAGGGATGTTGGAGATGCCGTTGCGGGTTCAGCCATGGAAAAAGTCCAACCACAATACGCCGGGCGATTACTACTATTTCCGCGAGAATCCGGAACTAATCAGAACCAACCTAGAAGAGTTCTACCCGTACAATAAATACGATGGTGTGCAGAAGTTTTACGATCTAGTTGAATGGCTCAATGGTGCTAACTCAGAATTTGAAACCAACGATGCGAGGTTAATGGAACATTTGACAACCAATCATCAGCGACATCTCGCCAATAAACCCTTATTGAGTATTGGTGTTCTTGGTTTTTTCTTTCGCGACCTTCGTCTGAATCTTTCCAATGAGTCATCCACCTGGTTTCGAAAGTGGGAAACTCACGAGATTGATTTGGATGGTTTCTTGATCGGTCCAAATGATTACTACCAGAATTTTTCTAAACGCTTTATTAAAGTCGTTGAGCGAACTAGCGGAAATACTTGGCCTCAGATAATCGGACTTGGAACTGCTCCTGTTCATTACGACCTTGCACAGGTAGCCGCCCCATGGAAATATGGGTGCCAATTCATGATGCGATTTTGGCTTTGGGGCGACAATGAAAGGGAAATATTTGACGGCCTTCATAATGTCGTAAAGATTCTCAAAATCTCTTTAGAAAAGGCAGTTCCTAATATCGAACCTGAACCATATAGTTTCTTAAATGCCAAAGAATAACCGGCCTAACCAATCCACACCTGACTTTCGGAAGATGTATCAACTCGCGGAACACTACACGGAAGCTTCTAATTTGTTGTCCGAACAAGCCAAAGGCAAAGAATGGGGATCGTCCGCACCTCAGCTACTAGTGGACTCTTTCGCCGTGGAACTCTATCTCAAATGCCTGTTTGTGATTGATAATGATAGCGCACCGCCTTTCGGTCATGATTTGTTAAAGCTATTCGAAGCGTTGGCTCCTGGTACAAAGAGCGCTGTCCGTGAGACGTTTAGGCAAAATATTCGCTCTGATCCCGTACTTTCAAACCTTCACATTATCAATCCAGAAGCAGTAAGATTCACAGACTTTGACCGCTCTCTCAAAGCGGCGAAAAATACATTTGATAAGCGACGTTACCTCTACGAAGAAACGCCCCCGCAGAGTGAATGGTTCTACGCCCACCTTCTTAGAGACGCATTTCGTGCCGTTACCAAAATGGTCGTTCCTTTCGGCGGTCTAACGCCAACGAAATGAAGGAACGGAACGAAGACCCCGGACAGGTGTGCGATACCGAAATTCGCGAACGCAGTCGTTCTAAACCACGTCAAGTTGCATGGAACTCCTTAGTGGCACGACTCAACACAACATCTCCGTCTTGCCCAAACGGGTGGTGGTGATGCCGGTGGAGTTGCGTTCGTAGCGGGTGTTGTTTTTGTGGCGGTCTAGTTTGTACCAGAGGGTTGGTTTGCTGGTGGTCTTACATTCGGTATAGATGAATATTTTCCGGATTTCTTATTGATCTGTTTCGTGTGATTCGTGGATAAACTCTTAAAGCTGTTATCCACGAATCACACGAAAGAAGAAAAGCAAAGCAAAACGATCTCTTAAACTTCGCCTTTTAGGATGGCGTCGAGTTTTGTGGTTTCGAGGATGGCGACGCCGTCGAGGAATTCTTCGCGATCTTCGTCGATCATCGGGTCGAGGACCTGTTTGGTAAAGCTCTCGAGCAAATGCGGTTTCGTGTGCTTGATGATGATGTAGATCTGTTTTGACGCTTCCCAGCCTTTAGCGATACTTTTCGAGATCTCTGCATCCATTGCCCTTTCCGCTTGGATCCGCTCGTATTCTGCGGCCAATAATGTTTCGAGTTCGTCGATAGTCTGATCAAACTTCGGCAGCTCCGCTTTTATCTTGTCCTGCAGATGAGGCGGCAGATCCTTTAACGTCGCCCGATACTTTTCCCTCGCCTCTAAAAACTCAGCCAGTTTGGCCGCATTCCGCCGATATTCCTCAGGCATCTCATCATCTTGGTTTCGCATAACGGCGGAATTATAGCACCGTATGTCCAACTCAACACAACATCTCCGTCTTGCCCAGGCGGATGGTGATTCCGGCGGTTGTGCGTTGGTAACGGGAGGTTTGTTTGATGCGGTCGCGGATGAGACGTGAGAGAGCCTTTCTTTATTGTTCCTTCATATCTAGTGTACCGAGACGGGTTTGTTGTATTTGTTTCGATATTCGACCGGCGTGAGGCCGGTTATTTTTTTGAATACGGTACGGAATGCCTTGGTGTCCGTGTACCCGACGTCATACATTACCTCGGTTATGTTTTTGCGGCTCGACTCAAAGCTGCGTTTGGCTGCCTCGATCTTCACGCGTTGTATGTATTCGATGGTCGAATTGTTGGTCGCTTTCTTAAATCTGCGTTCAAAGCTTCGTCGTCCGATCGCAAATTGTTTTGCAAGGTCGTCGACGGTAATTCTCTCGGTGTAGTTTTCCTCGATAAACTCCTGCGCGTTTAGTATCTCGTCGTCTTCATGAGCTTTTTGCCCATTGAACATCGTAAAGGCCGACTGGCTGTCGCGGTCGATATCGATGGCAAAATATTTTGAGGCGAGAATCGCAGTATCGCGGTCGGTGTATTTTTCTATCAGATAAAGCAGCAGGTTCCAGTACGAAGCCGCTCCGCCGCTCGAATACAACCCTTGTTCCTCGGTGATGATGCCGCCGTCGACCAGCTCCACGCCCGGAAACATCGTTCGGAACTCGTTTGTAAAGTTCCAGTGGGTTGAACATTTCTTTCCCTCAAGCAAACCCGTCGAAGCGAGCAAAAAGGCTCCCAGGCATAACGACGCGACCTCAGTTCCCTTTTCATATTGTTTTACGATCCACGGGATAAATTCCCAGTTCGCCTGGATCGCCGTCGTGAGGTCGCCGCTAAGTGCGGGGATCAGGACGAGGTCGGTTGACCCAACGTTTTTCAAGAGCTTATCGACATGGACCGTAAACGCGCAGCCCGCAAGTTTCACGTCCCTGGAAAGCCCCACGAACTGCACTTCAAAAAGCGGTTCCCTGCCCGACGCCTGCAGAAATTCGTTCACCGCCTTGAATATGTAATAAGGGTCTGCAACGGCCTCGACCACGGCCGTTTCAGGCACCAGGATGGACACACTTTTCATAAAATTACAGTAATACGTTAGTTTGTCGCAATCAACCCTCTAAACGGTCGCATTTGCCTATTGTTCGGATCCGCCATCGAAGGTAATTTTGACGTGTCAGTTAATTTTAATTTCTAAAACGAATCGAAAAGGAGAACATAAAAATGAACAACCAATCAACGATCACTGTACAGAACACCGTCAATGCACCAGTCGAAAAAATCTGGAACCTGTGGAGCGAGCCGGATCACATCACGAAGTGGGCAGCCCCGTCCGACGACTGGCACACGACGCGGGCAGAAAACAACCTGCGTGTCGGCGGAGAGTTCCTTTCACGGATGGAGGCAAAGGATGGCAGCTTTGGTTTTGATTTCGCCGGAGTCTATGACGATGTAAAGGAAAACGAACTTATCGAATACACGCTCGGCGACGGCAGAAAGGTGATAACCACTTTTACGACCGATGGCGACTCGACCAAGGTCGTTCAAACCTTTGATCCGGAATCGGAAAACTCGATCGAAATGCAGCAAGCCGGATGGCAGGCGATACTCGACAGTTTTAAGAAGTACGCCGAAGCAAACTAATCAAGCGGCTAATCGGACGGCATCGCGGGACTTTCAACAAAGGAGATAGATCAAATGAAACGGATCAATTCATACCTTACGTTTAGCGGCAACTGCCGGGACGCGATGTTATTTTACAAAGACTGCCTTGGGGGCGATCTCACCCTGCAAACGATCGGCGAGACGCCCCTGGCAGGCAATCTGACAGACCGGATGAAAGACTGCGTTCTGCACGCGACACTGACGAAGGACAAATTTGTACTGTTGGGTTCAGACATGGTGCCGGAAGCCGGACTTGTAAAGGGAAACGCGGTCTCTCTTTCACTCGATTGCAGCAGCGAAAAAGATATTAGGGCCTGCTACGAAAAGCTCTCTTCTGGTGGAACGGCGGACTACCCGCTTGAAAAAACATTCTGGGGATCTCTGTTCGGCGCACTCACCGACAAATTTGGCAATCATTGGCTGCTTAACTATGACAAAAAAGCAGGATACCTAAAGAAACACGGGAGCAAATAAAATGAAACCGACAATGAGAAAACTAAAATTACAAATGAATGGAAAAAATTTTCAGTGGGACGATGAAGTCAATAATTTTTGCATTGAAAATCTGCATTTTACTTGGACGAAACACGGCTGAAGGTTTTATTCCTTACTGGGCACGGGTGGCACGCAATCCAACAGACCCCCTTTTTGAATTAGGAAAACGGCTGACAGACATCCCCAAAATAGTGTTTTCCAAAAAACTTAAAAAAATCAAATGGGACAATGCAACGCTTGCCAAAACAGACGTCGTTAAGGAAATCAATAAACTGAAAAAGCAAAAGGGTAAAGAAATCATTGTCTATGGCGGTTACTCGTTTGTGTCCTCGTTAATAGAACACGGACTTATTGACGAATATTATTTACTGGTAAATCCTCTTGCGGTTGGCAGCAGACAACCAATTTTCAAAACCCTAAATAATTTGCCGTTGACGCTGGAAAAATGCGAACCATTCGCTTGTGGGACGGTTTTATTGCGTTATGCGACCATAAATAACATTTGAAGACAAGTTTATGTTTTTGCGGTTTTAACACGTGTTAAACGGCGATCTATGCTCACTTTTCTCGTAAACCTTGTGAATACAGAGGGTTAAACAACATATTTGTCGCAGGAAGCGCCGATAAATGAGTCAAAGTTAGGTATAAATGAAGCAAAGTTACCTATAAATGAGGCAATGTTAGCTAAAAGTAAGCCAATGTTAGTTAACAATGAGCCGATGTTAGCTAAAAGTAAGCCAATGTTAGCTAACAATGAGCCGATGTTAGTTAAAAATGGCTTAATGTTAGGTAGCAATAGGCTATTGTTAGGCGAACAGACGGCGACTTCGGAGCTTCATGTTCAGTTGATGCGGTCGAGAACACCGGGTTGCGGGCCGTTGAAATCTTGGAACCGCTTGCGGTCCTTATCGGTGAACTCGACGGTGAGTTCGAGATGAGAACAGTGAAGACACGCGTGCGCATTTATCTTACGGCTGCCGCCGCCGAACATGCGTTTCAAATACGATCCTTCTTTAGAAAGAAAGGCAATACCTCCGCCGCCTCCCGTATCCATCACCGAGCCTTCAACTACCGCCGTCGCCCCGCATCTTACACATTCCATATTGTTCTCACCTCAATCATTTAATGGCAGTATCGCACAATAGGTATCCCTTTTTGAATTAATGGTGAACCGCAGCGAAGATACAGGCGTATAATTCAACACAAGATGAATTGTCCAAACTGTGGATCACAAACTTATTTGGATCAGCAATTTTGCCGCTCGTGCGGTGTGAGCCTAGCCGAAGGTGAAACGCGTTCGTTCAACCCGCGGCCGTGGGCTTTCGTTGTACTTTTTCTGGTGTTTGGCGGCCTGATGGTCTTGATGACCGGCGATATGCTCGGACTTCGGTGGCTTGCATTCATCGGTCTGTTCATCATGATCGGCGGCATGTTCCTGATCGCCGCCTATGGCCTGATGCGGCAAACACGCCCGCGAAAACGCAAACCCGCACAACCGCCCCAACCCGCAACCGTCGAACGCGTCGACACAACAAACAAACTTCTACCAGTCGGAGCTAACGACGACTTCATCCCCAGCGTCGCCGAGCCGACCACAAACCTGCTAAAAACCCCCGTTCCGATCCAATCCACTTCCCGCGACTAAAAAGTTCGCACCCGAAACGCAAAAAATGCAGAAGCAAATCGACACAAGCAAATCCGCAAATGACGACCTGGAATCAGTCACCGGCGAACTAATCGACTCTGAAACCGCGTCGTTAATCGAGTCGGACATCGAACATTCGGTCGAGCGAGTAACTCAGGCAGCAAATATAAATCAGCGTCATTATCTCCGGTACTTGTTCGTGCCATGGATATTTCTAACCGTCGCTCTGCTCGGCGGGCTACGTTTAAGTGGCGTTGACAGCTCGTTTATTTTCTTGAAACCGGCGTTGCTTTGCCTGGTATTCGCATCCGTCCTGCTTGTGCTGTTTTTCCGGTCTGGTTTAATAACGCTTGACGGCTGGTTCAGCGAAGCATTTCCATTACGAAAAAATATCGCGAACGGCGTCGTCGTGGTGTCGTTGTTTGCGGCCACGACACAGCTTTTTAATTCGCTGATCCCGGAACAAGGACTTCCCTTTTGGATAATTTCGTTCTGCTTTCTCTGGACATTGTGGAACAACCTTTTCGCCGACTTCGACGCCAAAAAGCTTCTGCGGTCGCTCGGCGGCTTATTTGGACTCGCGTTTGTCGCAAAATATCTCGTCCTCGCAAACCTGACCGCTCCAGCCGGCCAAGGCTGGCTGCGGTCGGTGATCGAAAATCCGGCACAACAGACGATGACGTGGCTGCTCGATCTGCCGCAATTTTCAGCCGGAACAGGTTATATACAATTTTTCGCCGTCGTACTATATTTACTCGGTCTGTATTTATTTCCTTCGACCACCGACGATCATTCATTGCAGAAGCCCGCACGTTAGTAAGGGCGTAAGCCATCAAAACCATCACCTATGCGAAACCACTTCACAACCGCCCTGATTGTTTTACTGCTATTTATCTCGACCGTTTCGGCCCAGTCGCCATCAAAAATAGTCGGCAATGCCGAAAAAGCTCTCGGCGGCAAGAAGTCGATAAAAGCCGCGACCGCATGGAAAGCCATCGGGACGATCACCGACCCGGCCACCGCAAAGAGCGGCAAGTTTCAGATGCAGACGGCGGCCCCGAATTTCTTTCACATTGCTTATGATCTCGAAGGTTTCGATTATGAATCAGGGTACAACGGCCGCTCGGGTTGGTCTCGCGATTCGCGTTCCGGGCTTCGAACATTGACCGGCCAGCCCAGCCTCGATCTTCAAGCGGAGGCCGCATATCGCGGCTCGCTCTGGCTCGATCACAAACAACAACGTGCAAAACTATCGGCCGCCGCGCAATCAAACATTGATGGAAAAGCGGCGAACGTTGTTAACTTTACATCACAGAAAGGCACGACGATTCGTCTCTATTTTGACCGCGTGACCAGTCTTCCGATCCGTGACGAGGTAATAGGGGAAAATCAGTTGCGGACTTTCACATATTCCGATTATCGTCCGGTCGGAAAGGTTCTGCGACCGCACACTATCGAGATGTCGGTCGGCGACAGCAAGTACAAGATCGCAATCGAACGTTACGAAGCGATTCCCGTACTCGTCAGGTCCGATTTCGATTTCCCGAAAAATTCTGGCGAGCCGCTTCCGAATATCACGGCGTTGCTAAGTGAACTTCAGGCCAATGAAGACAAGGTTGAAAAGTTGCTCGACACATATTCCTACGTTCAGAAAAATATCAGCCGCGAACTCGGCAAAGACGGCGTACTTCACGAGACCGGTTCCGAAACCGTTCAGCTTTCTTTTTATAAGGGCAATCGAATTAGCAGATTGATAGAAAAGGACGGCAAACCGCTCAGCGAAAACGATCAAAAGGACGAGGACAAAGAGGTCGGGAACCGCGTCGAAGAGATCGAGAAAGAAATCACAAAAGCCGAGAAAAAGGCCGCGTCAGGCCCGCCATCCGAAAACGGCCAACGTGTGTCCATCGCCGAACTTCTCAAAGCATCAAAATTGATCAATCCGCGACGCGAGCGTTTCCGCGGACGCGGTGTCATTGTTTTCGACTTCGAGCCAAATCCCGATTTCGATTACAAGAACGCCAAAAGCATGCTGAAATTTTTTGGCAAAACAGCGGGTGTAATGTGGATCGACGAAAAAGACAAACAGGTCGCCCGGCTCGATGCCTATTTGGCGGACAGCTTTAACGTCGGCGGCGGTGTGCTTGCAAAGCTGAGAAAAGGCGCGACGTTCTCGCTCGAACAAGAGCGTGTAAATGACGAGATATGGCTGCCATCGACCGCCGACATCAACCTGTCGATTCGCGTGCTTCTCGTAAAGGGCATCAACATAAACCAGATCGTCAAATCGTACGATTACCGCAAATTTGCGACAGAGGTCAAAGATGCATCGGTCGATGCGGGCAAAAAACTGCAATAAAACTAGCGATTTTGAATACTGATCGTTTGCCTATTACCGTTGCGGACCACCGTCAGGTTCTTGCCGTTAAAGCCGTTTTCGAACGTCGTATTTTCGGCCATCTTTGTATCATCGACAGCTTCGATAACGTCACCGTCACGGACACCCGATCTTGCCGCCATACTGTTTTCAGACACCTTTTTGACCAACCAACCGCCATCGCGAAATTCCGCATCCAGACCGATCAATTGAAGCACCTCACGAGCCGAAACTTTCACGACCGGCCCCATCTGTCGCGGAATGTTTTCAGGTGTCGCACCCGGCGTCGGCATTCCACGAGCAACTTTCGGGGCCTCTGTTGGCCGCACCGCCCAGTCGCGTGAACCGCCGCCCGCTGGTGTCGTAGTCCGTCGCCTCGTTGCCGGTGCATCCCTTCTTTCAGCGACCATTGACGGAGGCGGAGCCTCACTATTTGCAACGCTCGGCTGCGTTACTGCTTTTTGCGGCTCGGTAGTACGAGATTCGGTAAACTGCGGATTCGGGCTTTCCGATGCCATGGCGGGAGCACTGACAGGTTGGCTTACATCTGCTATTTGCTCATCCGTGCCGCGTAGATAAACAAACGCCACAGCCGCCAACACAACCGCGCAGAGCGACGCCGCTGCCGCCGAAGGTATCAGCCAACCTGCCCGTGACGACGGCCTTCCCTGTGCGATCAGCGAACGCACACGGGCGTCGAAATTCGTCGGTCCCTCTACACGCGGCAGTGATCTCAGCAGGTCGGCTACGGATTGGTCGTCCTCAAAATTGTATTTCCTCTCACCCATTAAAATGTTCTTTCAACTTCTCTCTGAGCATCGCTCTTGCTCGGCTGATGCGTGATTTTGTCGTTCCGAGCCCCAACCCCATCACGCTCGCAACCTCTTCGTAACTCAAGCCCTCGATATCCCGCAGCACGATAGGCACCCGATATTTGTGCGGCAACGCGGCGATCGCCTTTGTCACAAAACGGCTTTCCTCATCGACGATGATGTTCGCATCCTGAAGCGGCCGGCCGTCGGGCGGCTGAAATTCGGTCGTGTCCTCGGCGTCAGCCTGAAACAGTCCGGTCAGTGACAATATCTTTCGGCGTTTTCGCTTTCTCAGCTCACTTATCGCGAGGTTTGTCGCGATGCGGTAGATATAGGTCGAAAACGCATATTCCGTGTGATATCTGTCGATCGCAAAATAAACCCTGACAAATGTTTCCTGTGCGAGATCGACAGCTTCCTCATAATCATTCAAAAATCGGTACAAATAATTCGTGATCGGGCCGCGATAACGCGACATGATCGCGCCGAAGGCGTCTTCGTCACCATTCTTGGTCGCCTCGATCAGGGCGTGGTCGGATATTTTATTTTCAGACACGGCGGTTTGATGCACCTCCGCGTGTCTGTGTCCGATCATGTCCAACGCCATACATTCATACTTTGTACAACACGAACAGCGATTAACCAAAAACGCCGTCTGCAATTCGATTCACGAATCGGGCGGCGTTTTGTTGCAAAAAGGTTAAACCCAGATTACGCGATAGAGATTTTTGTTATTACTTTCTTGCTTTGCGTTCTTTGCGGCTTTGCGTGAAACAGGCTTTTTCACGCAAAGCCGCGAAGTTCGCAAAGAAGAGTCACAAAGAGAGAAGAAATCTACAATCACTCTTTCTAATGAGTAATCTGAGTTAAATTTCTATTTCGCGTGCCTGACGGTCAGCACCAGAAACAATTTCCCGACGCCATCCGGCATATTGGTCGTGCCGATCAGATGCGGCGTGTTTTCAGCAAACGCGAGTTCGCTCAACGACACGCCGACCGATTCGTAACTGATCAATCCCGCCGGTTTGGTTAGGTCGTCGTCGGGACGCAACGTCGGAACGGCGCGAAAACCGAAACGAAAATTCTGCGCGCTGAACGCTTCCGCAGCCGAACCGAGTTCAACCAGACGCCAATCCACAAAGCCTTCGGTGATCGTGCCGTTACCACGCTGGAATTTGACAGAGCTCTTAAAATCGCCCGATCCGCCAACGGCCATGCGGCCAAAATAGCTGTCGAGCAGCATAAGGTTGTCGGCACCGAACCGCCGTTTGATCTGGTCCGATATCGCCGCCAATCCCTCCGGCATTCGCGGCGCCGCAGTGGCCCCGCGATCCGCAATAAGTATATGCAGAGTCGCCTCCGCACTCTGGTTTGGTTTCGCTTGCTGCGAATAAGCGGCTATCGTCACCATCAATACGACTACGAATGACGTGAAAAGTTTGATATGTAACTTCATTGGTCGTGCTCCTTGCTTTGAGATATTCGGGAAGAACGACCCTATCCACGCAACGCGGCTGCAAAAGTTGCAAGGCAATGTCCACGCCGGTCTTAAACTATCAACTTTCAACTACAAACTAATAACTGTTAGAAAAAAAACGATAGCGGATGCCATCGGCTATGAGAGGACTGGTTCGGTCTAGTAACTCTGTTAGTCAGCAAGATCCCTTACTTACGTGCGGGCTACTGACACTCAGGTTTATTTCATCTCGACAGCGATCTGGCTAAAATAATCATTCGGGCCCTTGGTCGCGCCGAGTACGGTATATTCCCTCAGATACGCCGCGCAGTAATCTTCCCAGGCTCGAAACTCGTGCAGAACTGATGTGAATTCGTCGAAAATAACGATAGTTCCCGGCTTCAAAATATCGTTGCACTCGCACAAAACATAGAGCGTCGAAGTATACAGATCGGCGTCGTTGTGGATAATAAGCCGTCCGTTACTTTCAAAACTTTTGAGGAAACCCGGCAAGCTCTCCTGAAAAAGCCCTTTCACAAAACTGTTACGCGCGTCCGTTATGTCCGGTGGATTGCCGTTCATCGAGAATGCGTTTTTTTCTACCGTACCGGTAAACACTTCCCACTTTTCGGGCAGTCCGAAAAACGTGTCAAACCCCCAGAACCTGGAGTCCGGATTTTTATTGATGTCGGTCCAATACTTAAGGCTCTCGCCCTTGGAAACACCAAATTCCAGATAACTGACCGGCTCGTCACCAACGATCTTTTCGTTTAAATAATCGTAGAGCTTATACCGGTTTTCAAACATGGGAAAGGTTTCGGCTCGGCCTTTCCGCCATTTTTCAAATCTCGCCAAATACATGAAATACCTGGCCCTCGGGCTATCGGAAACGAACTTTGAAACGATCTCTTTGACCTTTGTTGTTAGTTTTACTTTGAACATCTGTTGTCCTGAAAAACGAAGTGCGAAGTCTTCCCCACCTGAGAAGCTGCCAATTTTAACGCATAACTTTCAGCCGATAAGTGAATTGATTCAGTGCCCCCGGAAGACGCTTCCGGAAAAATGCGAGGTTCCTGGATGTAAATAAATAGCGCGGTTTTAGATACATCTCGGCGTTATTTAATGAGAATAATATCCTGTGGTTTCGCCAGTTAGGAAAGTTCTTGATCAATGTATAGCGGGCCGAAACGCCAAGCGTTTGAATGCCGTAGGGAAAAGAAAAACCGAAATTGAGCGGCTGCGATTTGATGACAAGATCGGCATCGGCGTCCGGTACTTCACGAAATTTGTTCTTCGTTATCTCAAAAACCACCGTGGTGTCCAGATCGGGTATCCGTACGGTCACCGGCTTGAGCAAAAGACGAAGCAGGCTCGTCGGATATCTTTCATTCAAATGAGTCGACAATTTTGCGAATGCGGCAGCGATCTCGCTAAGCGGCACGACGTCGCCCTCATCGAAATCCAACGTAGATTCGTCGGCATAAACGGCGCGAAATCGCTCCAGAGCCGGAACAGGATCGTGGTCAGACCCGACCACGTAATTATCACCCGGAAACAGCACCGCCATATTCTTTTGATGTTTCGTAAAATAGTCGAAAGCGTCCTGTGGTTTATTGCTGTATTCGTTTATGTAGCGGTTATCCTCGCTCGAAAAATAAACAAAACTCGCAAACGGAATGGTAACGTCTGCATTAAGATCACTGTGGTTCGCCAGCATCTTTCTCAGCACGTTTTCCGCCTGTTCGGGCAGGAATTTTTCGCGTTCCTCAAATCCGCTATAACCGGCGATCGAAAACTGATTTAACACCACATCGATCTTGCCGAGCGTGTGTTGAATTCGCTTGCAGTCTTTCGCATTGATCTCACAGTCGTTGAGATTCAAAACAGTCTTACCGTCGCTGACCACGCCCAATGCCGAATCCATAGTTCCCGCCTGATAACAATAAATCTGCGTGCAGTCGTTCAGCCGAACCATCTTGTCATGCAGCAGCGGCATGGTGTTCGGAAACCCCAGCCGGTTCAACGCTTTGAAAACCTTGTCGGAATTATTTTCCTGATACAGGATCGTGATGCGTTTTTTGAAAGATTCGGGCAGCGATTTCAATGTGGGAATGTGAAAGTGGTCAGGGTGCTCGTGCGAAAGAAATACGTAATCGATCTCGTCAAACAACGACTCATCCATCGCCGGCGGCGGCAGCAGCGACCACGAATCGTTGAAAGCCTTGCCAATAAGCCACGGATCGGTCCAGATCGAAATATCGGAACTAATGACGACCGATGCGTGAGATATAAGACGAATTTCCATCACAGAGAGTTTATCCCTTAGCATGTTTGCAAGAATAGCATTCCGTCACGGCCCGTAAAAGCGGCCCCAAAGCAAACCGGCCATTGTTGCACAGAGTGTGGGACGTTCCACACTTGGCACACCTCGCTCGTTAAAAACACGATCGGTACTCAACTGATCGTGCTCTCATTAAGCCTAAAATTAAGGTTTCGTGAAAAGACCGTCATCGACCTTTTGGCCGTAGGTTACGGTACCGACCTGGGCCTCTTCGAGCGTGCGGTCGCCTGATGTCAGGACCGAGCGGTACGGAACAAGCGTTCCTTGTGCATAGTTGTAATCGTGAAACTTTCTGCGATAAGCGACGCCGCCCGATTCGTATTCGAGCATCATTACGCGAAAAGATTTTACGCTAATGTAATACCTTGTTTTCCGGCTCTGTTTATCGGTCAGGTCGAGCAGATGATAATCGACGCCCAATTTCTTTTCGCGGCCTGCCAGAGCGAGCGTCGATTCGTTTTCCTTGTACCTGAGCAGAGCGTCGATGCTGTGATAAAGCTGGTTTTGAAAAGCCGTTTTTGCGTCCTCGCGCGGATCGAACGCGGAATCGTTATAAACGCCGAAGATCTCGCTGTTTGAGCTTATCAATGAAAACCTATCGTTTGGAAACTGCTGATCGATGCGGATCTTTTCGCCGCCCGTTTCGGGCCTGATGTACCAGCGTTGATAGGTCGCGGCCTGTGTTCGGCCGTCAGCACCGGTTATGGTCAGCCGGCCGCGTTCGTCGCCTGATTTACGAATCTGCGCCAAAGTCACCCGTCCATTTGGAAAACCGTAAATTGCGATAGAAAGCTCGGCAACCTGTTCGGCGGTCAAATTGCCCGACGCGATCTTTGACGCGGTCACGGGTTCTTCCTTTTTCGGGGTTGGGGTCGGCGTCGGTGTCTGACCAAACGACACTACGGTAAACAAAACTAAAAGGCCGACGGCCGTTAAGACACGCGAAAACAAATCTTGCAAGCAGATATTCCTCAACTTCATGCGAAATAAATAAAGGCGGATTGTAACACAGTTCGCCGCCAACGAGCATTTACGGTGTTGGCAAACTGTATGTATCGATGAGTCTCAAGCGTCAAAAGATGCTTGAAAGTTCTTAATTCTGCGATCTAAACCGGTGGCCCTGCTACAATTGAACCCAGATTACACACTCGTAAAAGTTTCACGAATTTTTTTTTCTTCATCTTATTCTTTCTTGTTCATCCTACTTAGTGGTTAAAAAAATACTTCACCACAGACCAAGATGATAAGAAATGAATAAGATGATTAAATCCGGGTTGAAGCACTCTGAACTTATGCTGCACGTCGCCCTATACGAACCCGAAATACCGCCAAACACCGGCAATATCGCGCGTCTTTGCTCCGCAACCGGCACGCCGCTGTACATCGTCGGCGTCACCGGCTTTCGCATGGACGACCGGACACTGAAACGAGCCGGGCTTGATTATTGGGAACACGTCGATCTAAAACGTCATCTGTCGATCAGCGAACTCTATTCCAGCCTTCCCGATTCAAGATTCGTCTATCTCACAACAAAATCCGACCGGCCATACACCGATTGGATTTTTGAAAACGGCGACTGTCTCGTCTTCGGCCCGGAAACGAGAGGCTTGCCCGAGGCTATTTTAAATGCGAACACGGATTCATGTTTGACGATCCCTATGACAAATCCCAAAGTCCGCAGCCTGAACCTAGCCACGTCCGTCGGGATCGTCTTGTTCGAAGCAATTCGCCAATGCAGAAGCCCGCCTGATGCAGAAGCCCGCACGCAGTAAGGGCATCGATTTCGGACATCTTTTTTACCTGCAAGTCATTCTAATAATTGACGTTCTTAAAGGGGGCGGAAATTTTTTATAAGGAGAGACTTGGGTAATGAAAATATTAAACAAATTTTTAGCATTTACCATTGCAATCGTGGCCTTTTCATTCGTTAACGTGAGTGCTCAGGGCCTTTCCGGCGACACATCGGCAATCGGGCAGCAGGTCCAGAAAAAGATCCTACGACTTCCGTATTACGAGGTTTACGACTACATCGAATTCTCGGTCGATGGCAGCACTGTCACGCTGAACGGAAAGGTCAAAAACGCAACCAACAAAAAATCGGCAGAAAATGTTGTAGAGGACATTCCGGGTGTTACCCGCGTTGTCAACAACATTGAAATATTACCGCCGTCACGTTTCGATGACGACATTCGCCGTGGCCTTTACGCGCGTCTGTCAAACACCGGCGGCCTGTCAGGCTATCTCTGGCCGGTAAATCCCGACGTTCGTCTGATCGTTAACAACGGCCACATTACGCTCGAAGGGACCGTCCGCAATCGTGGCGATTACAACACAATGAACATCATCGCCCGCGGCGTCCCCGGCTCGTTTACGGTGACCAATAATCTAAAGATCGAGAACGATCGTCCGAGCTAAACAACTATTTACGTTCGACATACGGAACCGGGTGAAGCAATTCGCCCGGTTCTTTTCTTTTACAGGTTGCCTTTTACCTGCCAATCGGTCATTATTTCCGTTTGCTTTCTAACGGGAATTTTCGACTATGATAAGTACAGAAAAGATACGCAATATCGCCATCATCGCTCACGTTGACCACGGTAAGACCACGCTGGTTGACGCCATGCTCCAGCAATCGGGGACCTATCGCGACAATGAAACTGTTGTCGAGCGCGTGATGGACTCGATGGATCTTGAGCGCGAACGCGGCATTACGATCATGGCGAAAAACACATCTGTTCGTTATGGCGATTACAAGATAAACATCGTCGATACGCCGGGCCACGCCGATTTTGGCGGCGAGGTCGAACGCGTGTTGAAGATGGTCGATGGCATTGTGCTGCTCGTCGATTCGGCGGAAGGCTGCCTGCCGCAAACGCGTTTCGTGCTTCGCAAAGCGCTTGAGTTAAAACTTCCCTGCATCGCACTGGTCAATAAGATCGACCGCCAGGACGCGCGTCCCGAAGAGGTCGTCGATGAAATATACGACCTGTTCATCGATCTCGGAGCGAACGATCAGCAGATCGAATTCCCGATCCTTTATTCGATCTCGCGTGACGGCGTTGCGAAAAAGAATCTGTCGGATGAATCAAAGGACCTCACGCCGCTGTTCGATCAGGTTCTCGAAACGATCCCTGCTCCACATGCTATCCGAACCGATTCCCTGCAGTTGCTGGTCGCCAATATCGACTATAACCAGTTCGTCGGCCGGCTCGCGATCGGAAGAATATTTTCGGGAGAAATTTCGAAGAACCAGGAAGTGATCGTCGCCAAGATCGATGGCTCGACGCAGAAAACGCGTGTTAAGGAACTGTTCGTTTTCGAAGGTTTGGATCGCACACCGGTTGATTCGGCCGGAGTCGGCGAGATCGTCGCATTGGCCGGTTTTGACGACATCAACATCGGCGAAACCATCACGACCGTCGATAACCCGAAGCCTTTGCCGATCATCGCCGTTGACGAACCGACGATCTCGATGATCTTCGGCGTCAACACGTCGCCGTTTTCGGGAATCGATGGAAAGTTCGTCACGTCGCGTCAGATCAAGGACCGGCTCGACCGCGAGCTGCTCGGCAACGTCGCCTTGCGTGTGTCGCAGACGGAGGCAGCCGAACAATTTAAGGTTTCGGGCCGCGGCGAACTGCAACTCGCAATTCTCATTGAAATGATGCGTCGCGAGGGCTACGAGCTGCAGGTTTCAAAACCCGAAGTCATCACCAAAAAAGACGAGGTAACGGGCGAGCTTCAGGAGCCGATCGAACAGGTGGTTATCGACGTGCCGGAAGAATTCATCGGCGTTGTCACCGAAGCTCTCGGCCGCCGCAAGGGTCAGATGACCAAGATGATAAACAACGGTTCGGGCCGCGTCCGGCTTGAATACGAAATACCGTCACGCGGCCTGATCGGTTTTCGCGGCGAATTCCTTACCGAAACCAAGGGAACCGGTTTGCTCAATACGATCTTCCTGCGATTCGACAAATGGCTCGGCGAATTGAAAGGCCGCCAGACAGGTTCGCTGCTCGCAGATCGCATGGGCGAAACGAACACATACGCTCTTTACAATCTGCAGGAACGCGGAACGCTTTTCGTAAAGCCGCAGGTGAAAGTTTATGAAGGAATGATCGTCGGCGAAAACGCCCGTGCGGTCGATCTGGACGTAAACGCCATCAAGGAAAAGAAACTCTCCAACATGCGAACAACGTCCGCCGACGAAGCAATGCGCCTCGTCCCCGTTCGCGAAATGTCATTGGAACGTGCCCTCGAATTCATCGCCGACGACGAACTTATCGAGGTCACGCCAAAGGCCATCCGCCTCAGAAAGCGTGTCCTCAAAGCCAACGAGCGGCCGAAGAAGTAATACTGCTATTCTCCGTCCTGTCTTGCCGCGACGGAACGATGGTAAGGGCAAATATTATTGCTTCGCCGGACGAGAATGATCGTTAAAAGTATCGCCGCGATGCTGCATATTTGGACGACGCTAAGCAAAATTTCACTGCGGAATATGCAGTACGCCAAAAGCAGAATGCTTGCGGCCAGCCATATCAGCCACGTCGAAACGCTGATGCCCCACGCACAGCTTTCCACCCATAAATGATGTATCTGTGGGTAATACGCGATTACAACAAGCGCGGTCCCGATCCAGCCGATAATTTCCATTTTTACACCGCCGCTCCGTAAACCAGTTTTCCGCCATCGATTCGAGCCGCCGAGGTGAATGGATGAATCGTATTTTTTCCGTCATCCATAATATGTTCGACGGTTACGCCTGCGGCCTTTAGATAATCCGAGATCATCAACCGGTGACATCGCCACCAGACGAACCGCATCGCCAAAATGCAGGTTTCAGATAGAGGCTGTTTAGCTTAGTTATTTTTTGCGCGGATTTTTTGGCTGCTCGACTCCCTCGAAAAAATGTCCGCCGCGGCGAACCGATTGTCGCACTTCTTCGACGATCTTGCGTTTGTCGGCCGTCATTGCAAAGCGTTTGACCTGCTTGATCTGTTCCGGCGTTGCGGGGCCGCCGATCGATTGCCATTCGGTTTGCTTTCCACTCCAGGCGATTATCTCAACTAGCGTCGGAATCATTTCCATTCCCATTTCCGTCAACGAATAAACATCGCGTCGTTTGTCTTCCGGGTACGGCGTCTTAATTAAGATCCCGTTCTCCTCTAATTGTGCGAGCCGCGTGGCAAGAATATTCGTCGCAATTCCCTCGTCCGATCTTAAAAAATCGCCGTAAGTTTTCTTCCCCCAAAACACAATATCGCGAACGATCAGCAGCGACCATTTATCGCCAAATGTCTCCACGCCGAAATTTACCGGGCAATTGGAACGAAATTCTACTCTCATCGGTATAAATATAACACGCTTGCGTATTGCAATCAATCTTACTTGTATATTACAAGTAACTATGATTATTATTAAAGTCCAAAAGGAGATCAAATATGCGGAAATTGAGTGTTTTTAATCAGGTGTCGCTTGACGGGTACTTTGTGGACACTAATGGCGATATGAGTTGGGCCCACAAGCAGGATGCAGAATGGAATGAGTTCACGGCAAGCAATGCCGACGGCGGTGGCGAGCTTATCTTCGGACGCATCACCTACGAGATGATGAAAAGTTTTTGGACGACACCACAGGCCATGCAGGCAATGCCCGAGGTTGCCAGGCAGATGAATGCCCTGCCAAAGGTCGTCTTTTCAACTACTTTGGACGAGGCGGAGTGGAACAACACGAAACTGGTCAGGTCCAATATCATCGACGAAGTGCGAAAGATGAAAAACGAGTCCGGGCCGGACATGGTGATAATGGGCAGCGGCACGATCGTCGCGCAATTTGCAGAAGAAGGCCTGATAGACCAATACCAGATCGTCGTAAATCCGATCATTCTAGGTTCGGGACGAACGATGTTCGACGGTCTCAAAAACAGCCTGGATCTGAGGCTGACAAATACCAGAGCTTTTGGCAACGGCAATGTCTTGTTGCAATACGTTCTATAGAAGTAAGTAAACATTGCTCGTTCGGAACGCCAATTGCGCGCATTAGTATTTCCGTTATTAGGCCGTATCGAACCGATACAACACATTCTGGAGGTAAATCAATGTCACAAAAAGCAGTCGAAACAAAAAAGGAAATAACATTCACCAAAGCGTTCAGTACCTTTTCGGTGGGTGATTTGCAAAAGGCCAAGAATTTCTATGAGCAGACACTTGGGTTAATGTCACCGAAACAGGGGAAGGACTCAGCCTGCAATTCGACGACGGTGTAAAAATATTCGTATATCCGAAACCGAATCATCAGCCTGCGACATTCACGGTCCTTAATTTTCCTGTTAGCGACATCGACAAGGCTGTCGATAAATTGACCGGACTTGGCATTAAGTTCGAGTCGTTCGAAGGCGAGATGAAAACCGACGAGAAAGGCATCTTTCGCGGAGCCGAAAACAACAAAGAGCCAAATATCGCGTGGTTTAAAGACCCGGCCGGCAATTTCCTTTCCGTGATTGAGACAAAATAAATTCACGGCAAAGCATTTCTGCTTAGAATGATCGGCTCCGGCAAACTCTCAGCCGGCGAATCAAACTGCTCTATGATGCGTTTTATTCGAAACTGCCTGACGCTCCGGCAGTGTTTATGTTGCCCACGTTGAAAGACAAAAAGGAGAAATAATATATGTCTGATAAAAATAAAGAAATAGTCAAAAAGGTCAACGATTCGTTTACAGCCGGAAACACGGATGGGTTTCTTGAGCATTGCGCGGACAATGTCGTTTGGAATATGGTCGGTGACAAAGAGACGAAAGGCAAAACAGCGATCAAGGAATGGATGTCGCAGATGGAAGGAATGGAGCCGCCAAAATTCAGCGTCGATAAGATCATTGCCGAAGGCGACGCGGTCGTGTGCTCCGGCGACATGACGATGAAAGGCGAAGACGGCGTCGAAGGCAAATTTTCGTATTGCGACGTTTACGCCTTTAGCGGCGACAAGATCGCCGAGCTGCAATCCTTTGTGGTCAAGCACAAGACCGAATCCGAAATTAACAAACAGGCAGCGGCTTAGAAAAAGAGTTCTTTGAAAACCAAGCTAATTTGAGGAGTTTTCCCCGTGCTTTCTTTTCTTTTCCGTTCAGGATGAACGAGGAACAATCGCGAGTTTAGATAATTCGCTTTGGTTTTTCAAAGAACTCAAAAAAGTAGTTGACAGGCGGTTCGTTATTTGCTACTTTACCATTTAGTTAATTAACTAACTAGTAAAATGCAAACACAAACGGACCGCCTCAGCTCAACTTTTTCCGCACTCGCCGACCCGACACGCCGGGCGATACTTGCACGGCTCTCTTCCGGTGAAGCCTCGGTCACGGACCTGGCAAAGCCGATGAAGATGACCATGCCGGCGGTAACAAAGCACTTAAAAGTTTTGCAAAAGGCCGGGCTGATCCGGCAGGAACGCCGTGCTCAATGGCGGCCGTGTTATCTGGTTGCGTCGCCGCTGAAAGAGGCATCGGACTGGGTTGAGCAATACCGAAAATTCTGGGAACAAAGCTTCGACCGGTTGGAGGCCTATCTGAAGGTTCTTCAGGCGGAAAGCAAGGATTCAAAAACAAAGGAGAAGAAAAATGGCAGAAACAAGAAGTCAAAAAACAGCAGCAATTGAACAGGACATTGTTATCACGCGCATATTCGACGCCCCACGCGAACAGGTTTGGAAGGCGTGGACCGAACCAGAACATCTCAAACGTTGGTGGGGGCCCAAAAACTTTACCGCACCGGTTAGCGAGATCGATCTTCGCGTGGGAGGAAAATATCTCAACGCGATGCGGTCGCCCGAAGGCCAGGAGTTCTTTAGCACCGGCGTTTATCACGAGATCGATCCGCCGGAGAAACTCGTATTTACCGATTCCTTCGCGGATGAAAAAGGCAACGTGGTCGCGGCCTCGCATTACGGTTTCGGCGACGATTTTCCGGTGGAATTGAAGGTGACCATTACATTCGAAGAAGTTGACGGAAAGACAAAGATGACGTTGCAGCATGAAGGCTTCCCTGCCGGCGAGATGCGTGAAATGACTACAGCGGGCTGGAACGAATCGTTCGACAAGCTTGCCGAGAGCGTGAAATAGATAGATAGACCGCTGTGTAACTTTTACAAAGTTTTTCTGAACAGATGATCGGTTTGAAAAGTGTGTCAAAGTTCCAATTTTTGAAGGGGTTTGTCGCCAAAGGCGACCAACATTAAAGCCTGGGGTGGAGCCGTTTCGGCGGAACCC
>CAZSEL010000061.1:0-23934 GCA_964605905.1 uncultured Chloracidobacterium sp.
GCCTGACCGAGCAGGTGCCTGACGAGCCGTGAACCGTGTTTACTGATCGAACCGACCCTGGCCACCTCCGGACTTGGGTTCGGGGATGACCTCATCGACAAGGCCGAACGATTTTAGGCTTTGGCGGTTAGAAGCAGATAACCAGCACTCGCACGGGCGGCGTCTTTCAGAGAATTTCGGCAGTGCTTTTTTGTTTTCAATTAATAGCGGCGGACGTGACAATGTGGCGGTCGTCTAGTTCGAGGACGAGACCTTCGTCGTCTGTTTCCGGTATGAATCGGTCGGCGTGGAATTCCCTGGCTGATTCCGGGGATGCGAGATCCAATTTTAGCTGGATGGGGTTTTCCGCGGGTTGAATGGCGGCGCGGGTTCGCTGGCGATGGATGGCTTTTGTCAGGTACATTGCCTTGTCGGCCGCGACGATGATCTGGTCGAAGGTTTCGCCCTGGGCCGGGAAACTGGCCGATCCGATGCTCACTCCGACGCCTGTTACTTCGTCTCCGATCTCCAGTTTGTAATCGGCAACTGACTTCTCGATGCGGCGCGACAGTTCGAGAACGTCGATCGTTTCGGTATCGGGGACGATCGCTACGAATTCATCACCGCCGTACCGTGCAAGATAATCGTAATCCCGCAATTGATCGTTTATCACCTGTGCAACCTCGCGGAGCATTGTGTCGCCGGCCTTGTGGCCGTGCGTGTCGTTAACGGCCTTGAAGCCGTCGAGATCGAGAACAAGGACCTGAAATGTCGATCCGCTGCGTCCGGCACGTTTTGCTTCCTTTTCAAACTGATGCTGCAGCCCGCGCGAATTTGGCAGGCCGGTCATCGGATCGGTCAATGCGTGGCTCTCGGCTTCGGCAAGCTGCTGCGAACGGACGATAGCATCAGTTGCAATGCGCGAGACCGTTTCGAGCAGGCGAATATGCTCATCGGCGTAACATGCGACTGATCGTGAATACAGTGAAACGGCCCCGATGATAGTTTCGTCTGCGATCAGCGGCAGCGAGGCCATCGCGATATAGTCGCGGCTGAATTCCGCATCCGAAAATGCAAAATCAAGCGCCGGATCGACATTTTGAACAGATTGCATGGTTTCCAGCACATACCCCGTGGCGCCTTCGCCGGGCACGATAGTTTTGCCCAACAGATCGTGCTTGTTTGCACCGTCAACATGCTTTGCCGTCGCGACCAAAGTTTCCTTGTCGAGCAGATAAACCACGCACGTATCATACGGCGCCAGTTCGCCAAGTTTTTCAGTAAACAGCGAAAGCGTGTCGTTGATATCGGCCGCCGCTCCAAATTCCTTGGCAAGCGAATAGAGCGTAAAGACCTCACGATTCGCCCGCTTGATCTGCTGGACATAATTCGGCGGCACGCCTTCTGCGGTGTTCGGCGTGACGAAAACGCCCGCATCAACATCGTCCCGGTAATTGAGCCCTTCGGTTTCGATCTCGGCGTCGAACAAGTGGAGATTGGCTATCAGTGTCTTGACGATGGTTGGATCGAATTTATGGCCGGATTCGCGTCGTACCATCTCCAGAGCCTCTTGGGCAGGGACAGCTTTTCGATAGGGTCGGGCACCGCGTAAGGTGTCGTAAACGTCCGCAACGGTCAATATTCTTGCCGTGAGCGGAATCTGCGTTCCCATCAGGCCCTCGGGATAGCCGGAGCCGTCCCATGATTCGTGATGATACTTAACGGCCGGTACGACCGGATAGGGAAAGCCGACATTTTCGAGTATCGACGCGCCGACCAGTGAATGGATCTTTGTTTTCTCCATCTCGGCCGGTGTCAGTTTGCCAGGTTTGTTCAAAATATGGTCGGGCACGGCGAGCTTCCCGATATCGTGAAGCAGTGCGCCCATCCGCAGTGCGTTTAGCTCGCCCTCGCCTAACGATAGGGCTTTGCCGATACCGAGCGCGTAGATCTGCGTTCGGCGAACGTGGCCCATGCCTACCTGGTCACGAGCGTCGATGGCGGTCGCGAGAGCCTCGACAGTTGCCAGATGCAGCCTACTCGCTTCGGTTATCTGGCGAGTCTTGGCCTCAAGGCGTCGGATATGTATTTTGTAGGCAAGGTGGCCGGCGACGACCATCGGTATTATGACCAGACCGAACTCGATGCCGAAGTGATTAAAAACGAAATAAAGAACGATAGTTGAAAAAATATGCAGCGAATACGATGCAATTACCGACAGGGCCGAGTCGGAAAAACGCCTTTCGCTGACCGGCGCTCTTTTTCCCCTATTTATCAAAGCGTCCATTCCGTACCGCGATGCGAAATGCACAACGCCCATCGCACAGCCCGCTACTAAAAATTCGTTCGGGATATTCAGAACGCTGAAATTCCCGCCGGGATTCAAAGTACGAAAAAGGTCCAGGAATAAATAGAATGTGGCCGCGGAAACCAAACAGGCGACCATGTCGGTCGCGACCGATACATACCGCTTGACGCTTTTGTCCGGACCTGACATGACCTCCGATAACGAAGCGGCAAGGCTAAGGATTATTCCACCGGGCAGCCCTAGCCAAATGATCCCCCAAAAGGCCATCAGGTCTTTCGGCCTGAAAGTGACGCCGGTTCGCGGCACCGCCACCTCATAGCGGCCGACTATCGCTGCAACAAAAATTGATGCGGCCAGAACGACCAGCATCGTTAGCGTAAACGAAGGTATCTGTAAAACCGAGTAAAGGACAGACGCGGCTGCAAGCCCGCCGGCGACATAGCCGGAAGGTGAGATCTGCTCGGGTGAAGATTCTCGTAAAAATTGCTCCATCGTTGTGCTTTTCGGGTGGGCCCGAACTTGCCTACGCGACTCGGTCCTAATGGGAGACGCGGGTTGCGGGTTGAGGAACGATGTCTGCAAGCAGCGCCGGAAACACCGGTCGCCGTTTCATGCGTTCCATTACAAAGACTGTGCCAGTCAGAGATTTTGCCTAATACGCCAACAAACCGATAATTAGATGCCGCGAAACGAAAAAACAAGTCAATTTGATAGGTCAATTTGACCGTTTGTTTCAAATTGATCGCAAATAGCTCAGCGCAAAAAGAGGCTGTCTGTAAAGTCAGCCAAGGCGAATCAGGAGTTTACCTGGCTCCGTAGGAGCCAGGTGTTTGTAGAAATGGGTACGTAAAAGAGACGCAAGCCCCGTTAGGGGCGACAGTAAGACCCGTTAAATAATATATCGCTCCTTCGGAGCTTTTGTGATTTTTTGAATCAATTCTACAAACATAACGCTCCTACGGAGCTAAACAGAAAATCTTATTTTTCAGACATCTTCGCTATTAAGTGCGCAGCGGTAACTTTTTCCTGCAAGTCAGTATCGTTCGCTGTCGTAATCGTACGATTCCTTATCATCGTCAACAAATTCCTCGTCGGTCTCGTCTTTCAGATCCAGCTCGATCGGATCAAGGCCGACTACTACCAGGCTGGCTCCGCATTCATCGCAAACAACCTTATCACCCTGCTCTGATTCTGCATCGACGAAGACCTCTTCATCGCATTCCGGACAAATCGATGTCGGCATTTTTTCTTTTCTCCCGAAATCTAATAAATTTAATTCTGTTCCGGCCCGCGTCACAAGCGAAAAGCCGAACTAATACAAATCTAACTTTTTATCGCCGCATCGTGCAAGGAATTCGAGAAGAATTATTCGTCGGGCAAAAGTTAGTTTGTCATTTTATTTTCAAAATGAAATTCCCGTTCGATTTTAAAGATGACAAAGCGTTCGATGTCGTGGGCTTTGGGACAAATGCGGTAGATTTTTTGATCCAGGTCCCTGTGTATCCGGCGTTCGATTCAAAGGTCGAGTTGTCGGATTACACACAGGCCGCGGGTGGCGAGGTCGCAACGACGATGGCCGGGCTGAGCCGTTTGGGTATGCGGACGGCGTACGTCGGCAGATTTGGTTCGGACGCTGCTGGCGAATTTGGAATGCAGTCGCTCACGGAAGAAGGCGTCGATTTGAGTCAAGCCGAGATCGTCGATGGAGCGAAGACCCAGATCGCTTTTATCATCATCGACACGCGAAGCGGCGAACGAACCGTTATCTGGCAGCGTGACGCCGCGCTTTCTTACTCAGCCGCCGAAGCACCAACCAAGGTAGCTGCCGCAGGGAAGGTTTTACATCTCACACCACACGACGCCGCGGCTTGTATCGCGATGGCCCGCGAAGCTAGACAAAATGGAACGATAGTCTCGACCGACATCGATAACATTTTTGACGGAATGCAGGAGTTGCTGCCGCTTGTCGATATTCTAATTATGTCCCGCGACATACCCGAACGGCTGACGGGAATCGCCGATATACGTCTCGCGCTTGCCGCCTTGAGCACGGATTATGGCTGCGGCGTTGTTGGAGCAACACTCGGCGATTCGGGATCGATACTTTATTGCCAGGGCGAATACATCGACACAAACGGGTTTGCCGTTCCCGGCGGATGTAAAGACACCACTGGAGCAGGCGATGCGTTTCGCGTCGGATTGCTCTACGGAATGCTCAGCGGCCAAACCATCGAAGAAAGCGCCCTCTCGGCAAACGCCGTCGCCGCCCTGAAATGCCGCGAAGTTGGCGCAAGAACAGCGTTGCCCGATGCAATCGAGTTGGAACACTTCACCAGCTCCGTAGGAGCTAAATGTTTGTAGAAGCAAACCAAAAAACAAGCGAGCCCCGTAGGGGCGACACTAACCCACAGCGCATCAACAACATGCCGCTCCGACGGAGCTTTAAGGTTTTTTGAATCGGTTCTACAAACATACCGCTCCTACGGAGCTAAAACCTAGATCCTTGCTTTGACCTATTTGCACAAAAGTAGGGCTCCTGTCTAAAAAACCCGAAGCGTGTATGAGAATCGAACTCCGCGACCAACCTCCGGGAGCAGGTCTTTGATAAAATTGACGTGGTTTCGATAGAGCTTGTTTGTCAGGTTGTAGCCGTTGACGGAAAAGATGTGGGCGTAATGCTGACGGCCGATGGTGTATGAACCGCCGATGTTGAACAGGCCGTAACCGGCGGTTTCCGTTTCAAGCGGAAATATCTTGGTCTGCCGCGACGCAAAGACTGCCTCGGGGCGAACGCTTAGGTTCTTGTATCTAAGATCAAGCCCGACGCGTGCCCTTGCCGGCGGAATGCGCGGAATATTTGTCGATATGTCAGCGAGTCTCGCACGCACATAGTCAAAGTTTGCGAACGCGCCGATATAATTATTAAACCGCACGTCGGCACTCAACTCCGCTCCGAAATACTCGGCGTCTTCCTGCTCGTAGCGTGCGACCGGAAGCCCGTCCTCGATATCGACCTGGCCGTCGCCGTCTTCGTCCTGTGGTGCAAGAAAGACAAAATTGTTGAGCCGGTAATAGTAAACATCACCTCTGACATTGAACCGCTCGGATTGATGCCGAAGAGAAAAATCAACTCCATTTGCCGTCTCTCGGCTGAGGTTTTCGTTGCCGATCTCAAACGTCACCGTTCCGATATGCGGGCCGTGGTTATACAATTCTTCAAGCGCCGGAGCGCGGTTTGCGTGAGTGTAGTTAACGACGAACGCACCGCCCTGCCATAGCCCGATGTTGATTCCCGCTCCGCCCGAAAATGCCGTGAAGCCGCGGTCACGCAGGTCGGGATTATCAGCATTATATTTATTGTTTTCGACACGTCCGCCAAACTGAAATTTTACGCGGTCGAAATCGAGTTCCTCGAGTGCAAATGCCGAAAATGAGTTGTGCTTGACCTCGCCGTCAATGAGTTGCTCTGCACCCTCAACCAAATAGCTGCGGTTAAAGCCTTCAAACCCGAAACGTCCGCTTAGACGGCCCTTCTTCTGCTGTTCAAAGAGCGTGCGGTACGAGACGATCTTGTTGCTGAATATCGTTCCGACCTCATCGACACCGTCTACGGCCTCGATCTCTTTGTGGCGATAGTCTGTGTAATCGAGGCTGTAAGTTACACCGCTCAGGAACGGATTCGTAAGCTCGCGAAATCCGCCGTTGAAACGAACGCTGTGGCTGCGCAGCCGCAGATCGATGTCTTCATCGACGACCGGCAATTCGCCTTCGGGCTTTTCGCCGCCTTCAAACAAAGCCGCAAAGGGAACACCGTAACGCCTCAGATCGAAACTATATTTTCCGCCAAAGAATGCTTTCTCACCGTAATATCCCGCACCGAACGACCCGGAATTAGACCGCGACGCTGAGTTAGGCACGCGGCCGATCGGCGTGTCGAAATCGCCTGTTCGGTGTGCACCGATATTTCCTCGAAACAGCCATTTTTTGAATCCATACTCAAGCCCGCCGGAAACCGCGGCCTGACGGTCGGCGGTTCCGCCGACGGTTGTCAAAAAGCCGCGAAAGCCTTCGTGAAAGTCGTCGTCATGGTGGCCGATAATATTTACTACGCCGCCGATTGCGTTGCTTCCGTAAAGCAGCGTGGCCGGGCCTTTCACGACCTCGATGCGTTCCGCCGCAAGCGGATCGACCGGCTCGCCGTGATCCGCCGATTGCGAACCGACCGAACCGACACGGACTCCATCCTGCGCGATCAGCACACGGTCGCCGTCAAAACCGCGCAGCACGGGCCGCGACGATCCCGGGCCAAAACTACGTTTTGCCACGCCCGATTCGTTCTCAAGCACCTCGCCGATCGACGACGATGCCTTTTCGGCGATACGAGTCGAGCCAACCGATGTCACGGTTTGAAACGAATCGAAAACCGATTGCTCCGCACCCGACGCAGTGACCGTCACCTGCTCTTTTAACGCCGCGATCTCAAGCTGAAAATCGAGGGTCAAAGCAGATCCTGAGCTAACAGTTATAGTTTTCGTCGAATCGGAAAATCCCTCTATATGCACAAGCAACGTGTATCGACCGGCTGGTACGTCGGCGAACGAATAATTGCCGTCCGCGTCGGTTCGCGTCGTTCGTGACAATTGAACAATCTGAACGTCGGCATCGTGCAATGCCGTTTGATTGCCAAACATGACCTTACCTGTGATGCTCGTGTTTTGGCCGAAGGTAAAAACGGCAGTCGCGGTGATGAACATTAATGCTGCGAATAATTTCATACTGTATTTTCGAATGCGAAGTGAATCGTCAAAAATACAGATTAGTCGAAAGATTCGGCCGTCAAATGGAAATTAAATGAATGGTATGTATTTGGGGATGAACGGTAGGTTACGGTCAGATCTTGAGCAATTTCCCACGCAAAACTTTTGATTGCTGGCGGCTCGAAGTCAATTCCTGGCCGTTCAAAAGGCGGACAAGAAACGTCCCGCCGGGTATAGGGGCAAAGCTGTCGAGGTGGCTTAAATTTACCAAAGCACCGCGGGAGACGCGGACGAACTTGCCCGGATCAAGCCGGGCTTCGAGATCTTTGAGGCGGAAATTTATAACGTGCTTTTGCCCGTGTTCGGTGAAAAGCTGCAGCAGTTCGCCGTCCGCGACGATCGACGCGATGCTTTCGACCGGCAGCAGACGTATCTCGTCGCGTTCTTTTATCGGGATACGCTCGATCAATTCGGCACGGACAGCCGAGCCGTAGGTCTCGTCGGCATTTCGCATCCTTGTCGTTTCGACGTCGCGCCAATCGGAACGGGCGAGTCGCTCAGATGCTCTGTCGATAGTCGCGATAAGGCGCCCTTTTTCAACCGGCTTGAGTAGATAATCGACGGCGTTCAGCTCAAACGCCTGAACGGCCTGATCGTCAAATGCGGTGACGAAAGCGATCAGCGGCAGTTCGTTGCTTTTCAATTGCCGAACGACATCGAGACCTGATATCTCTGGCATTTGCAGATCGAGCAAGGCAAGATCGGGAGCGATCTCGCGGATAGCGGCAAGTGCGTCGGCGCCGTTCGCGGCCTCGCCGACCAACTCGACATCGTCGATGTCACGCAGAATGTTCTTTAAGAACTCGCGTGCCGGCCGCTCGTCGTCTGCAATAAAAATGCGGAGTTTTGACATCTAGTTTTTTGCCGATTCGATCGGAAGACTGATATCCGAACGGCTTCCATTGATCGCGTCGATTGTCAATTCGAATCTTGCACGCGAACCATAATAGCTGCTCAATCTGTTGCGGACGTTTTGAATTCCTACGCCGCCGGAACCGGTTTTTTCAATAGACAACCTGCCCGAACCGCTGTCCGAAACCGACAGATTAAGAAAATCGCCTGTCTCGTCCGAGCGTCTCACAGCAGCTATCTTGAGCTCGCCGCCCGAACGCCGCTCGGCTATGCCGTGCTTGATCGCGTTTTCGACCAGCGGCTGCAAGATCAGCGTTGGAATTTTAAGATTCTCATACTCAGTCGGAACGTCGATCACAACACTCAACCTTTCCTCAAAGCGGGCACGCTCGATGTCGAGATAATTTTTTATCAAATGAAGCTCATCGCCAAGCGTCGAAAACTCAGAGCTGTCGCTCAAAACGCTTCGCAAAAGCTTTGTTAGTTGCAGCAGCGTGGTAAACGCCTTGTCGGGCGAGGTCTGTATCAGATAACCGATTGTCGTCAAAGCATTAAAAAGAAAGTGCGGGTTTATCTGCGCTCTTAGCGCGGTCAATTGAGCCTCGGCCGCGAGTTTTGAAAACTCCTGCTCACGCAGTTCGCGGTCGCATCGTTCATGGATAACTCTCAGCGAATCGAGGCGTCGCGCAGCGATCAGACCGACAGCCTCGAGCATTTCACTTTCTTCCGACAGCAGCCTGCGGCCGCCTTCGAAATTCCCGAGTACGATCGAAAAATGCGGAGCGTCGTGGGTCGGTATCGATAGCCGCGCCCGGTCGCGTTCGACATCGACCGAAACCGATCCCGTTGGTTTCGTCTCGCTTGTTTCGATTTCCCAAAACCGCTCACGTGCGGTCAATGACGATCCCAATTCATCGGTCAACTTATCCAAAACCTCTTCGTCAGTTTCGACCGTGTTAATGTCAGCGACTATCTTTTGCTGCAGCTTTTGGTAGTCGGGCCTGTGGAGCAAAACCTTGTCAACCAACATAACCGCAAACCGGTGAAGAGCGGGATAGGTCAATGCTGTGCCTATCCAAAACGCAAGCATGACGCCCGTCGCATGTATATCCGTCGGATTATGTTCGACATGATAATTGGCAAGCGGCGACGCGGCAAAAACGTAAAGGCCAAATGCCACGAGCGCAAGCAGTATCAACGACACGGCCCGCTTTAGAAACAGATCGCCGAACGCAAAGCGGTAATTCTGATAAAGGATCACCAACGCCAGCGGCAGCGACGATTGATGAGCTACAAGCTCGATCGGCCAAAAGTTTTCGTCGCCCGGCGACCCGAGGTGAAATGCAGACAGCGCGAAAACAAGCAAAGCCGCGCCGCAAACAATTTTCCCGTTTAGCTGATTGCGGTAGTTGCTCACCAACAACGCGATCGCGAGCAATAGAGCGCCGACCGTCAATATCTGAAGGGCCAGACCGGACGGTGCAATGCCTGTAAAGATGGCCGAATAAAAATGTAAGATTGCAGCGACCGAACTGATCGAGTAAGCGGCGATGGTCAACCACGACCGTTTTTCAAGCGCAGAGTGGACAACAACCGATGGCAGAAAACCAAGTGCCGAATACGCGGCGGCTAATATGAATGGCGAACCGCCAGCTGCGCCGAGATCTTTTTGAATGATCAAAACAAGCTCGCCTGCGTTCCAGATCAGGCCAAGAACACCTGTCGCGAACAGCAACCGCTCGAACCGGCCGTTTCCGCCGCTGTTTCGCACGACCATTACAACCAGCATTCCATAGAGCGAAATGCCGACAATGTAGCCGAGTATGTTGACCAGTAAGGCGGCGTTTAGAGCGTCCATCGTAAAAATACAGCCTATCCGAATTGACGGGATCGAAAGGTATTATTTTAGCAGATTGCGATTATCGGCGGTTGAACTGTAGAATTAGGGTGCCGGACAGCTAGGCGATTTCTCCAAGCGCTCTAATCCAAAACCGAAACACTAAAGAGGTATATTTGAAACGTCTCTACATACTTCGTCATGCCAAGTCCAGTTGGAGCGATTCAACACTTTCCGATTTCGAACGGCCATTGAACGAACGCGGACGTGAGGCTGCTCCGTTCATGGGCGAACTGATGGCAAAACGCGGGCTCGTGCCTGATATTTTTCTCAGCTCGCCGGCAGAGCGTGCCGTTCAAACTGCGCGGCTCGTGCTCGACAGTTCCGGCTTCGGCTCGTCGCTTATCCTCGACGACCGCATTTATGAGGCGAGTCCGCAAGCCCTAAAACAGATCGTTTCCGGTTTGAATGACGACCTCGGCTCGGCAATATTGGTTGGGCATAATCCCGGTATCGAGGGTTTGATCGGACTGATGACCGGGGAAAATCGGCCAATGCCAACTGCGGGGCTTGCGATCATCGATATTGAAAACGAAAGCTGGGCAGGCTCGTTCGACAGTCAATCGGTGCTTGTCGAAACTATTAAGCCGAAAGAGCTTATGAAAGGCGCGCAGGCATAATGAACTCTTCTTTGCGATCTTTGTCTCGTCCTGAAATAGGTTTACAGAATAAACTGGGACAGATGGAACAAGAAAAAGGAAAAGCGGAAGTGGTGGCGGAGTATCTGAGGGGCGGGGTGACGCTGCTTTGGCTAAAGCCGATACCAAACTCGTTCGTTAGGTAGCCGTGTCGGCTTGTGTCCGTAGCCCGCACGTAAGTAAGGGATCACCTGATCAACTGAGTTGCTAATGAACCAGCCTTCTCATAGCCGATGGCCAAAAGCTGTCGGTTATTTTTCTAACAGTTGATAGTTTGTAGTTGAAAGTGGCTAGTTAAAAATCGGCGGCATAGCCGCGAAAATGTGTGGGTTGGCCGGACGGCGAAGCTGAGCTTCGCCGTTCTGCGACGCGCCGCTAATTTTTAGAAACGGACCTTTTCTTCCTCGGCCTCTGAGGCGCTGCGGGATTTTTTCCATTCTTCTTCGGTTTCGTAAAAATTTACGTCAAATGTGAGAAGGCTCTTGACCGGAATGCCGTCAAAGTCTTTTGGGCCGTCCTCAAATTGAGCAATCGTACCGATGCCGATAACCTCGGTGCCGATCTCTTTGCACAGGTCGATGGTTTCCTGAATCGCGCGTCCGGAGCGCAAAATATCGTCAACGATGATCGCCGGGTGAACCTCGGTTTCGGCCATATACTGGCGAAACTGCCGTTTGCCCTCTTCCATTTCGGCCCAATAGATCTGCTCCGCACTCAAGGCTTCGCGGACGCCGAAAGCGACCATAATTCCGCCCGGGCTCGGGCTGATAATCGAAACTTTCGGCAGGCGTTTCGCGATCGATTTTTCCATGCGGAAAGTTCTGCTCAATCCCACCGAAAGAATGCGAGCGTTGTCGTAATAGCGAAACGCGAGCGGCATTTGGAAATAGTGCGAGGCGTGCTTGCCGTTCGGATAAATAAAATGTCCCCGGCGATAGGCGCCCGTTTCCACCAATATCTGCATCACGGATTCTGCCGAGGGTATAAGATCGACCATTTTTATCTCCTGTTCTCTGAAACGAAAATATAATAAAGAAAGAATATCTTAATCACCGCACCCGCGTTTTTCAAATTCCGTTCGAAAGAACATCCAAAATCATCTTTCTCTGGGCTTTGCTCACGCCGTCTGGCAGATCATCGGCGGAAAACCAGCCCAATTCGATTATCTCACGGCTCAAAACCCGCGGTTCGCCGATCGATTTTGCCGTGAAAAAAAATTCGACGTGCTTATTTATGATCGTTACACAATACATTTTCAGATCTGATAATTCGATCCCCGTTTCTTCCATCAGTTCGCGGCGGATAGCGGCCTCGGCCGTTTCGCCGTGATCGACAAAGCCGCCGGGCAATCCCCAGCCGGAGAACGGCCGCAAAACGTGGTTTAGAACTAATATCTTTCCCTGTTCGTTCAGGACCAACCCGGCCGCCGAAACGGTAAAACGATCCTGCCAGACGCGCACCAGACCAAGCCTTAAACGCGCTGGAATTTTTTTCCAGATTTTTCTGACGAGTAACTTCAAGTTCTGCTTAATACTACCCGTTCCAAACGGTTTGTTGAAACTTGTCTTCCCGATTGCAGCCGTGCGATAAAAAAGTCGGGAGCGTATAGAAACCGTTTCCCGACTCTTCTTATGTCACCTTGTTCCGCATCTACTGCAGTGAAACATCGTCAACTCTAAACGTACTGGTTATAGAGCTATCCATGGTCGAACGGAACTGTATCCGCACCGTCTGTCCACGATATGCCGCAGCGTTTAGGGTCCTTAGCGTGTAAGCCCCGGCGGCCGCCTTGTTCAGATTGCTGTACGTTGCCAGTGTCGCCAGCAATGTGCCTGAGGAGTTGCGAACCTCGACAAACATCTTGTCGTACTGGGTTGTCGTTGTTGTCTCGCTCGATGTCACATTCAGCCAGAACGACAGTGAACCGCTAGCGTTCGACGGAATGCTAACCGTCTGGTAAGACTGTCCGGTGCGGTTATTGTTCACGCCGAAATAGATGTAACCCGTTCCGCCGTGCGGATAGTTTCCATTCGCGGTGTAGAAATAACCTGTACCCGAACCGATCCACGGTGACGCGCTTCCCTCGAAACCACCGTTGACCAGCAGGTTTGCACCCGGCGTAGGTGTCGGAGTTGGATTCGGTGTCGGAGTCGCTGTTGGAGTTGGTGTCGGATTTGGATTCGGACATGCACCTACGCCAACCGAGCACCATGCCTGTGCGGTCGAGTTGTACTGCGTGCTCGATGCGCCAAACAGATTGGTTGCGGCATTAAGGGTCGCCGTGCGCGCGCCTGCGAAGTTCGTGCTCGCCGTCATATACACGGTTAACGCACGATAGAAAATCCTCGCTGCGTCCGTTTGGCCGATGCCGGCAACTGCTATGCTGCTCCGCGGATGCGTGCCGCCGGCCACCAGCAGATGGAACGCTTTGTTGCTGATACCCGAGTTCGTATGCACGCCGCAGTTGTCATTGAATTGTGAAGGCGTACACGGATCGGGATAGTCGCGAACGCTGTAGTGGTCAGGGTCGCCCGCCGCTCCTGGATTGTCCATATAACGCAGAGCGTCGCCGGCCGTTCCGGGCGTGTAAGCCTGTTCGCCGATCTTCCAGGTGTCGCCGTTCGGGCTGCCGCCGCGAGCGTAAAGCTCGACCATGGCTCCCATGATGTCCGACATCGATTCGTTCAGAGCGCCGGATTCTTTTGCATAGGTGAGGTTTGCGGAAAACTGCGTGACGCCGTGTGTCATCTCGTGTCCCGCGATGTCGAGAGTGGTCAGCGGCGAGAAGGTCGTGCCGTTGCCGTCGCCGTAGCTCATCTTGTTCTGATACCAGAATGCGTTGTTGTAATTGCTGCCGAAATGCACGCGTGAACTAACGAGACTGATTCCGCTGTTTGCCGCAGCGGATGTCGTTCCCGGACCCTGGCTGCCGTTTATGCCATTGCGGCCATGGACGGTCGAGTAATAGTCATAGGTTTTCTCGGCCCCGTAATGAGCGTCAACGCCAGCCCGTGCATTGGTCGCTGTCCAATTATCGTCCGCATCAGTGTAACGGGATTGCGTTCCGCCCGTGCCGGTCGAGGTGTTTCCCGTATTGTTCATATTGAAAGTTCCGAGCCGTCGGCCCGTATCTTCCATATAAAACGTGCCGCCCGTTGAGCTTGTGCCGATGTTCACAGTGCCGCTGTAAAGCGAATTTCCGGAACCGGTCTGAAGATTGTCGTACTCGAAAACGGTTTCAAGCGTGTGTGCGTCGATAAACCTGACCGGTGCCGAGGTGAACTCGGTGCCGTCGAGCCGTGCCATTTCGACACGATAGACCAGGTGGTCACGCGTCTCGCCGCGATAAACGTAAAGCTCGACGATCGGTTCTTCCGTGATAAACCGCGAACCACGATTGAGCCGTTTGGCGTAATCGAGTATCTGTTCGGGCGTGTAATTCGGGGTCGTGTTTACAAAGACGCTTTCCTTAAGATCGTCAGTGATAAGCGACAACTCGCCGTCAGATTTAAGATGGACGATAGCCTCGCCTTCCCAAACAGGAACGCCGCCGGTCATTTGGACGAAATGCGTATGCGCCATTTTGAGATCGTCTATCTCGACGCGCTTTACCTTAAATTCGTCCGGGTTGCCGATGACACGTGACAACGAGTTTTCACGAAGTATGTCAAGGCTTTTTTGTTTTGCAATTTCTAATTCGTCGCTCTTTCCGTTTCCAAAAACTGTTTCGTTTGCCTCGGTTGTGAACCCGACGACGCCGAAAACGATGAGAGTAAAGGCGGTGACCGCCAAAACCACTAAAATATTTTTCACGCTATTTTTTCTCCTATGGCCTGAGTGATGTGCTGATATTGGAATCAAGCCGTATTATGAGGAAACGCACACCGGTCAATAGAAGCGTATTAGCAAAGAGCTGGGCAAATAGTTAAAAATGGGAATCAGAACGTAAGAAACAAAATATAATCGGGGGGCCGAATTTCGACATAGTAGATTGTTTTTTTTAGGCTGTCAATGGCGAATTCGATTTGTTTATGGCATCCATAAATTCTGCTTACACAAACACGCCTTGTATAACTTTTTCTTGGGCAGAAGTGTCGAAGACGCATCGCGTCCGCAACGGTATCTACCAGAAAAACGGGCGTTTGATCTCGCTTTTGACCGATTTCGGACGCATCAATCCGTGCTATCCGGATTTTCATGGTGACACGAAAAATATTATTCATTACACCGGCTCAGGCCGACGCGGCGATCAAAAACTGGACGCTGCGAATCGGGCATTGGTCGACGCGATAGGTTCCGGTCACACGGTTCCGCTTTTTAATAAACTTGGCGTAAACCGTTGGGAATGTCTCGGGAATTGGCAGGTCATTTCGGCGGATTATGTCTTTGACGAATCGCGGACACGAATGGTTTGGAAGTTCACACTGCGACGGACCGACGAGAGTGTCTTGCCCGAAAACGCGAATTGATGCACAATTCTTTCAGTTTCACTTAACAACATTTTTCGATAGGAGAATTAGAACGATGTTTAGCCTTCGTCGCATTTTCGTCATCTCTTTTGTTTTCGGTGTTGCTTTTCTTGCACCATCGATCAACGCCCAACCGTGGACGCCTGAGATGCAGGTAAAGCTTAAAGGCCTGGCGTCTCCGCAGATCTCGCCGGACAATAAACGCACCGTTTACACCGTAAACGACGCCGTGATGGCCGCAGACAAAAGCGAATTTGTCACGCAGATATGGATGGCCGCAACGGACGGCACGGACAATCGGCAGATGACGTATGGCGACAAGTCTTCGACAAACCCGAAATGGTCGCCTGACGGCTCGATGATCGCATTTACGTCGAATCGGAAAGACAATCGCAACTACATTTATTTGCTTCGCGTTGGCGGCGGCGAGGCGGAACAGCTTACGGAAATAAAGGGCAGCGTCGCGAATTTCGAATGGTCGCCTGACGGCCACTCGATCGCGTATGCTATGACCGATCCGAAATCCGATGACGAAGAAAAAAACGACAAGGGCCGCAATGATTTCAGATGGATGGACGAGAACACAAAATTTGCCCGGGTGTATGTGATTCCCATAGCAAAAAACGCCGACGGCAAACGCGAGCCGCGAAAATTGACCTCAGTTGATCGTCACATAACATCGTTCGATTGGTCGCCGGATGGCAGACGGATCGT
Organism: uncultured Chloracidobacterium sp.; assembly: GCA_964605905.1. GTDB lineage: Bacteria > Acidobacteriota > Blastocatellia > Pyrinomonadales > Pyrinomonadaceae > OLB17. Next base: position 15,675 of record CAZSEL010000061.1, read on the forward strand.
TTTTAGCCATGTCAAATCTTCGCTTGTCGATCACTGGCCGACATCGGACATCTCGATGGTCGATGTACAGAGCGGAGCGGTCTCGCAGTTTGCGGCAACGGAACTGCCAGAGGCTTCGCCTTCATTTTCGCGCGACGGAAAATGGGTTGCGGCCACGATCAGCGACGGCCCGGTTCGCTGGGCGCAGAGCAATCGTATCGTTATCTACGCCGTCGACGGTTCGGTAGCCAAAATGATGCCGCTTTCTCATGACGGACAGCCGAATATTGTCGGATGGTCAACTGACGGCTCAAAGATATATTTCAGCGAGGCCAAGGGAACGGGCACCTCGCTTTACGAGGCGAATGTTGCCGCCGGTACGATCACGGAAAAGCACGGCTCCAATGCCGTCGTCGTTTCTTCGATCAGCATAAACCCCGGCGGTATGTTTGGAATGGTCATCCAATCCGCCAACCGTCCACCCGAGGTATTCGCTGCCCTGATCGAACAACAAGTACCGACTCAGATCTCGAACGCAAACCCGGAGATCGCTAAAATGACGGTCGGCAGAACCGAAACGATCAAATGGAAAAGCAAGGATGGCCGCGAGATCGAAGGGCTGCTGCATTATCCAAACGGCTATGTCGCCGGAACAAAGGTGCCGTTGATACTTAATATTCACGGCGGGCCGGCAGGCGTGTTTCAGCAATCCTATCTCGGCGGACGCGGCTCTTATCCGCTTGCGACATTTATGTCTAAGGGCTATGCGATACTGCGGCCAAACCCGCGCGGCTCATCCGGTTACGGGACCGAGTTTCGCCGTGCGAATATCAAGGACTGGGGCGGAATGGATTACGAAGACCTGATGACCGGCGTCGATCACGTGATCTCGATGGGCGTTGCAGACGAGAACCGGCTTGGCGTAATGGGCTGGAGCTATGGAGGCTATATGACCTCTACGATAATCACAAAAACAAAACGGTTCAAAGCCGCTTCGTCGGGCGCTCCCGTGACGAATATGATGAGCTTTAACGGCACGGCGGACATCCCGTCGTTTCTGCCGGATTATTTCGAGGCCGAGTTTTGGGACGATCCCGCGATCTATGCAAAGCATTCGGCGATGTTCAACATAAAAGGTGTAACAACGCCGACGCTCGTCCAACATGGCGAAGCCGACGTCCGCGTCCCCATCGAGCAGGGCTACCAACTCTACAACGCCCTAAAACGCCAAGGCGTCCCAACCCGTATGATCGTTCTGCCGCGTCAGCCCCACGGCCCAAACGAACCAAAAATGCAGATCGCCGCCATGCAAAGCAATCTGGATTGGTTTGAGAAGTATCTAAAATAGCGGGAATGTTTGATATAATATTTGTATGAATTCGATGACTGTTAAAGAGATCGAACAAGCAATCGAAAAACTTCCGCATGAAGGGGTCGTCACTCTGTCTGCATGGTTTGAGGAATTCGAAACGCGAATTTGGGACGGCCAGATCACCGAAGACTCTAAAGAAGGTCGGTTCGACACGCTGATCAAACAGGCAAAAGCCGAGTACGACTTGGGGCTGAGCAAGCCGTTGTGAAGCATCGGACAACGCCCCAATTTTGGAAACTCTACGGGAAATTGCCAAGGCGCGTTCAGCGCCTTGCGGATAAGAACTTCGCGCTGCTAAAGGCCGACCCGACACATCCTTCTTTGAATTTCAAAAAGATCGAAAATATGTGGTCTGCTCGCGTCGGAGCACATTATCGAGCGCTCGGATTTGACCATGACGGAATCATTTTATGGTTCTGGATCGGATCTCACGCCGATTACGATAAATTGATGCCTTAGTCGGTTTCGAGATTTTGTGAATGGTCATTCTCAGAAAAGCAGTTGATGCGGACAAAGCCGCCGTCTGGCAGATTATCAAAGCCGTTATCGCGGGCGGCGATACTTATGTATTTGATCCTGAAACGTCTGAGGACGAAATGACGGCGTATTGGTTCTCGCCGGAAAAGCACGTTTATGTTGCCGAGTTGTCAGAATCCCGACCCGTCGGGACGGTAGCGGGTGGCTTAAATTCCCAAGTAGTCGGCACCTATTGGATAAAAGCAAACCAGCCCGATTTGGGTTCGCATGTCGGTAACGGTGCGTATATGGTCTCGCCCGACTCAAAAGGCAAAGGCGTCGGCCGCAAAATGGCGGAGCACTCTATCGAAGAAGCCCGCCGTCTCGGCTTTCATTCCATCCAATTTAACTTCGTCGTCAAATCAAACGAGGTCGCCGTCCGCCTATGGAAAAGCGTCGGCTTCGAGGTCATCGGCGAAATCCCCGACGCCTTCAACCACAAACAAAACGGCCTGACGAATGCGCTGATTATGTATCTAAAGCTATAATATGCCTCATGAGAAAATGGCACGAAGAATTCGTTTTCGTTATGCTCAGAATCGCGCTTTTGTGTTTTGGCTTTTTATTGATGGCTGGCACTACTTCTGCCCAATCGACGGCGGATGTGGAAGTCGCCAAACTGAATGCCGAAATGGCGAAGCACTATTCTAAAGGCGATTATGACGCTGCCCTACCTGTCGCTAATACGATCGTAGAGTTGGTGACACAGAAATTTGGCAAAAACCATCTAAGGACCGCGAAAGCGCTCAAGAATCGCGGATTTATCGAAAATGCTAAAGGCGATACGGACAAGGCGGAAAGCACCCTTGACGACGCGGTTTCTATATACAAGAAATATCCTGACTTAGACAAAGCCGATGGAGCAAGCTTTGCGGAATTGCTCGAAACACTTGGGGCAATCAGGTTTAGAGTGCGTAAACCCTCGGCGCGGAGCACGCTTGAGCTTGCCCTCGAATGGCGGGAGAAAATCAACGGGCCCGAGGCGACGGAAACCGCTGAGCCTTTGGCGATCTTAGCAGGCCTTCATTTCTGGAACCGCGAATACAAAACCGCCGCAGCGTTGTATAAACGGGCTTTGCTGATACTCGCCAAAAACGGGGAGCCGTCAAACGACGACCTCATAATTGTTTATTACCGTACGGAATGTACATATCGCAAGGCAAAGATCGATGCAGAGTTCGAGCCGCTAAAGAACACCTATAATAGTGAGAGACGGCTAAATTCTGAGAGGAACAAAAAGGTGAGCCTAATAAATGGCGGCATACTAAATGGAAAAGCGATCGAGCTTAAGAAGCCGGCCTATCCTGTCGAGGCGCGTGAGGCTCGTGCTTCCGGAGCCATAAGCGTCCAGGTGTTGATCAGTGAGGACGGTCGGATATTGTCTGCATGTGGCATTGCGGAAAAGGCACATCCCGCCCTGATCGAGGCGTCGGAGATTGCAGCCTATAACTCCCGATTCTCACCCACCACGCTTGCCGGAAGCCCAGTAAAAGTCTCCGGTATTATCACTTATAACTTTGTACGGTAACTAAAATCGAGAAATCTACAGATGCCATATTATGACCACTGACGAACAGATTGCATTTCTCAAAAAAGGCACAGTCGATTTGATCCGTGAGGCGGATTTGCGGGCAAAGCTTGAGCGGTCGGATAGGACGGGCAAGCCTTTGCGGGTGAAGCTTGGGCTTGATCCGACGGCGCCGGATATTCATGTTGGGCATACGGTTGTGATCCGCAAGCTTAAGGCGTTTCAGGACCTCGGGCACACGGTCATTTTTTTGATCGGCGATTTTACGGGGATGATCGGCGACCCTTCGGGGAAGAACGTGACGCGACCGCCGCTTTCGCGTGAGGAAGTGAACGCCAACGCCGAGACCTACAAACGACAGATGTTCAAGCTGCTCGACCCTGAGAAAACCGAGCTGCGATTCAACGGCGAATGGATGGATAAGTTTACCGCCGCCGATTTTGTAAAACTCTGTGCCCGTGTAACGGTCAAGCAAATTCTCGAACGCGACGATTTCGACAAACGCCTGAAAGAGCAGACGCCGATCTCGCTACATGAACTGCTCTATCCGCTGACGCAAGGTTACGATTCCGTCGCGCTTCGCTCCGACGTCGAACTCGGCGGAACCGACCAGAAATTTAACCTGATGGTCGGCCGCGACCTGCAGCGTGAATACGGCCAGGAACCGCAGATCGTGATGACCACGCCTCTGCTCGAGGGACTCGACGGCGTCAACAAGATGTCGAAGTCACTGAACAATTACATCGGCATCGACGAACCCGCGGGCGAGATGTTTGGCAAGGTAATGTCCATCAGCGACGACCTGATGTGGCGTTATTATGAGCTGCTAACAGACCTAAGCGAATCTGAAATTTCAAATTTGAGATCTGAGATGGTGAGCGGAAAGAACCCTCGCGACCTGAAAGTGTCTCTAGCAAAACTGATAATCAAGGATTTTCATTCGCAAGCCGATGCCGATGCCGCTGAGGACGATTTCACACGCCGTTTTGTCCAAAAAGAAATTCCCGACGACATCGAAGAAAAGCAAGTAACCGCAGGCACTTACAAGCTCGCTGAGTTGCTTGTCGAGACCGGTCTTGCTGCCTCTAAGGGCGAGGCTAGACGCCTCGTCGAACAAGGCGGTGTACGCATAAATAGCGAAAAAGCATCTAATCCAAATGCGGATATTACTGTCGGCGGCGAGACTCAGGTATTCCAGGTCGGAAAGCGAAAATTCCTAAAGGTATCCGCAAATTAGTCTCTGCGTCCTCAGCGATCTCTGCGTTAGAAATGTTTTTCAACGCTGAGGCCGCAAAGATCGCAGAGAAAAGCTCCGGGGCGAAATCTTTGTGTTTTCTTGTCGCGGTGACTATACTTGAGCAATAGCAAATGAGGAGTGTCGCACGAAAACGGGTTAAGCTGTCCGACCGCATCAACACGGCGTTGTCGGCCGAGCGGCCGTTTCGTGAGTTAGTTTCCAACTTTTCGCGCGTTGCGAAATACGCGATCGACGAGGCGAACAGCCTTTCGCTTGAGCGGGTTACGGTGAACATTGCACGGCTGCCGAAAAAGCTCGACGGGTTTAAGATCATTCACCTTTCCGACATTCACCACAGCCCCTTGACCGGCCTTGAGCATATCGAGCGCACCGTGAAGATCGTCAACCGTCTGCGTCCCGATATGATCGCGCTGACCGGCGACTTTGTTTCGCACGATGCGTCATACATAAAGCCAGTTGCGAAAGTGCTCGGCGAACTGACGGCAGAATGCGGCGTTCATGCATGCTTGGGCAATCACGATCACTGGACCGATCCGGTAATGGTGACGAACGAACTGACCGCCAACGGCATCAACGTGCTGATCAATCAGGGTCAACGCGTCGAAACCGGCGATGCGTCATTTTGGCTTGCCGGAGTTGACGATCACATGGTCGGGAAAACCGATCTTCCCGAAGCGTTAAAAGGTTCGTTTGCCGATGAAATGAAAATTTTGCTCGCTCACAATCCGATCATCTTTCGTGCCGTTATCCGTGCCGGCGTTGACCTCACCCTAAGCGGACACACACACGGCGGCCAGATTCGTGTTCGCGATTCTCAGCGTCGGATGATCCGCCGTCGCCGCGTCGCAGGACTGCACACGCGAAAAGGAGCAAACATCTACATAACGCGCGGCATCGGCACGGTCGTTTTGCCTGTCCGATACCAATGTCCGCCCGAGATATCAATGTTGGAGTTGAAAGCTGGGTAACTGCGGAGTGTGGAGTGTGGAGTGCGGAATTAAGACAAAGATGGACTCGACTTATATTGGCCCGGATCGCAAGAAAAAGAACGACGATCTCAAGCAGCGGACAAAAACCTTTGCACTTCGCATAATCAAATTAGTTGAGAGTCTTCCAAAAACTCCTGCGTCGCGTACAATAGGGAATCAACTTCTTCGGAGCGGAACATCGGTCGCCGCAAACTATCGTGCGGCATGTCGAGCGAGATCGAACGCAGACTTTATCGCGAAGCTGGGAATTGTCGAGGAGGAAACGGACGAGTCGGTCTTCTGGATAGAAATGCTTGTGGATGCGGAGATTATAAAGCGAAGTCTTGTAGAAATGCTGATCGATGAGGGAAATCAGCTCACCGCGATCTGGGTGTCGTCCATCAATACAGCACGAGGACGTAAGCGTTGAAAGGATCTGAATTCCGCACTCCGCAGTTAAATGATTATCACAGTCCCAAATCTGCTCACATTTTTACGGATGGCGTTGATCCCTGTTTTCGCCAGCCTGTTGTTTTACGGCAACAGCAATTGGGCGTTGGTGGTGTTTGTGATAGCCGGAATTTCCGATGGCGCCGACGGCTATTTGGCGCGTAAATTTAAGCAGGAATCTGAGCTTGGCACGATCATTGACCCGATCGCGGACAAACTTTTAATGACCACGGCGTTCATCGTTCTGTCGCTGCCGAACGTGATGGAGCCTGTCCGGCATTTACCGATACCGTTTTGGGTCACAGCAGCCGTCATCGGCCGCGATGTGCTGATCCTAACCGTCGCGGGTGCGATAAACGTGATGACCGGTTTCAAGGGTTTTAAACCGTCATTTCTCGGCAAACTCAGCACGTTTGTCCAGGTCGTCGCCGTCACTCTAATACTCATCGCGTCCGTCACCGGAGCGTCGTTCTATCTGCCGACCGTCTATTTCATCGTCGTCCTCATGGCAGTCGTCTCCGGCATCCACTACATTTTCCAGATCGCCAGCCTGATGAAAGAAGACGAAAGTCAGTAGCGACCGTGTTCCGCGTTCTCTCTCAGGTAAATATTGACTTTTCACCTAGATTCCGATATTTTCTTCTCGTTCAAATTTGTCCGGCAATTCTTGCCTTCCGTTTCTTGACCACGTTGTTTTAACTCAAGGAGTACCATGAAAACCCCCATATTGATCGCGTTAACCATCTCATTATTTGTATTTTTTGGCACTATCCGTCTTACTGAATCTAAGGCACAGACGACTGCATTTCAGTCCGCCGTCGAAAGGGCAAAGAGCGAAAGCTTTGACCGGCTGATCGCCGTCGCTGACCGGACCGGTTCCGCCCGAGTGATAGTCGGGCTGCATTTGCCGTTCGTCCCCGAAGGCAATTTAACCGACGCTGAATCGAACAAACAGCGGACTGAAATAAAAGCCGCCCAAGCTGAATTTCTTGGACGGTTTGATGCGTTTCGCCTGAATTATGTAAAACAGTTTGATTACATTCCTTTTCTGGCTTTCGAGGCTGATGGCCGCACGCTTCGCATGATGCAGTCCGATCCGTCGGTCGCGAGCATTCAGGAAGACGAGATCGGCGATGCTGCTTTGGCCGAAAGCGGGCCCATCGTCGGAGCTAATGCTGCATGGAGCAGCGGATATACCGGAGCGGGCCAGACCGTTGCGATAATCGATAGCGGGGTCGATAAAAATCACACGTTTCTGTCAGGGCGGGTCGTGTCCGAAGCATGCTATTCGTCAAACATCGCCGGTCAGAGCACAAGTTTTTGTCCGGGCGGCGTTACCGAATCGACCGACGTTAATTCCGGTCTGCACTGCCCAACGGCCGTTAACGGCTGCGCCCACGGAACGAATGTCGCCGGGATCGCGGCTGGACGGGGAACAACATTTAGCGGCGTTGCCCGCGACGCGAACGTAATCGCAATACAAATTTTTTCCCAGTTTACATGCAGCGGCTCACCTTGCGCGCGTTACTGGACATCCGATCTGATCAAGGGGATCGAGCGCGTCCGAACGCTAAAGAACACGATCCCCAACATAGCTGCCGTCAATCTAAGCCTGCAGACCGGCCAGCAATTTATGTCCAATTGTGATGTTGCCCATTCCGCGACAAAAGCCGCAATCGATAACCTGCGTTCGCTCGGCGTCGCTACGGTCATTTGCTCAGGCAATTTTGCGTTCACCAACGCCTTGACAGCTCCCGCCTGCATCTCGTCGTCGATCAGCGTCGGCTCGGTTGACGACGGCAGCTTCGGCACGATTATAAATACGGTGTCCAGCTTTTCAGACAGCTCGCCGCTGCTTCATTTGCTTGCTCCGGGACGCTGGATAAATTCGTCGATTCCAAACAACCTTTTCGAAAATTATTCCGGCACGTCAATGGCCGCTCCGCACGTAACCGGAGCCTATGCGATCTTGCGCCAACGCTCGCCGAATATGTCGGTCGGCAGAATATACAAAGCACTGGCGGTCACCGGCCAGCCGATCACAGATACCCGAAATGGCATAGTAAAACCGAGAATTAACGTCGGGCTTGCCCTAACCGCTGTCAACAGGAAAACCCCGTTTGATTTTGATGACGATGGTCGGACTGATGTATCGATCTTTCGGTCTGGGGCTGGGGAGTGGTGGTGGT
>CAZSEL010000062.1:0-6247 GCA_964605905.1 uncultured Chloracidobacterium sp.
AGGGGTGGCATCCGCTTCGGATGACGGGGTGGTTCTCTCTGTCGGTTCAAGCGTACTAACCAGTTTCGGCAACATCGGCATCATCGAAAAACTCGACAAAGACACAGCCGAAGTCCTCGTCGGCGGCATGCGCCTACGCGAAAAGATCATAAATCTCCGAGCAGTCCAGGCAGAAACACGACCGGTAGGGAGTGTGTCCTCACCAAGCAGATCTATCCAAAAACCCATCGATTCCCCTGACGCTCCCGCGGAACTAAACCTGATCGGCCACACGACCGCCGAGGCCGAATACGAACTCGACCGCTTTATCGACGAAGCCTATCTCGCCTCGCTGCCCCGCGTCCGCATCATCCACGGCTTCGGCACCGGTGCCCTGAAAAACTACGTCCACCATTTCCTAAAAAACCACGACCTAGTCGAACGCTTCGCCTTCGCCTCACCCGACCAAGGCGGAAACGGTGCTACAATAGCAGAGTTGAAGCAATAATGTTGGAGGTCTGGAAATGATATCGCAAAAGGAAATAATTCGTGAGATTTCGAAATTACCTGTCCCCATCCAACGGGAGTTAATTGAGAAGGTTTCTCGACACCTCGACGCATTTGTAGGGAGCGGACGCCCCGAAGAGAATAAATTTCAACGAGAACTTACGAAAGAGGAAAGGATTGCATTAGCTAAGAGTTTGTCCGGCACGTTTAAATCTAATAAAGGTTACATGCCAATGACCAAAGAGGAAGACCGGGAAATCTATTATGAACATATAATGGAGAAGTACCGCTGATGCGTGCCCTTATCGACACCAACGTGATCCTTGATTACGTACTCGAAAGACATCCATTTCATGCCGATGCAGAAAAGATCGTGCTTCTTGTGGCCGTCGAGAATATTGTTGGGTACTTATCCAGCATAACTCCCATCAATGTTTATTACACAGGCCGAAAACTTAAAGGTAAGGATCATTCGCTAAAGGAAGTTCGCCGACTGGTTCGGCTTTTTGAGATTGCCACCGCTGATAAACAGGTACTTCAGAATGCGTTCGACCTTGATTTTTCGGACTATGAAGACGCTGTACAGCGCTCCTCCGCTCTCAGCGAAAGTTTGGATGCCATAGTGACGCGGGACACCTCGGATTTCGAAAACTCGCCGATTCCCGTTTATTCGCCAAGCCAATTTCTTGAACTCTTAAGCGAAACCAGAACCAACTAAACATCAGGGAATGTGTTAACGCCGAGGCATTTTAATGACTTATCGAAAATTGCTTTTTTGTGTAGTTCTTTTCACAGCTACTAACTTCGGACAGGAGCCGCTTAAAACGATTCTGGTGGATGAGTTCGATCCGCGAGTAGGCTGCGAGACGATGGAGAGGGGGCTCGACTCGCTCTTTTCTGAAACGTCAAACGACGTGCGGGCGAATGCCTATGTCGTGATACATCAGGGCAACAATTTCTTTGACAATGCCGTCGTCCACAGGAAAGCGGTAAATTATGCACGATTTCGCCGTTTTCCGGCTGACCGATATACAGTGATTCTTACCAAGGGAAGCGAGGACATTAAAATTGAGCTTTGGGTTGGCAAGAACGGAAAGGAGCCTCAGGTTGTTTTGTCCGACCCTGCCATAAAACTGCCCGACAACGTGTCGCGGACGCAGGTCGCCGAAGATACGATCGAGTTGGTAAAGATAGACGGCCGCGAAACTTATATCGGAACTGGAAATCCTTCATGTCTCTACTCGTTTAATTCGTATCTAATTCAAGAGCTTCTTAAAGCTAATAATGAGTTCGCGGCGGAACTCCGGATCAAAACAAGGTCGTCGAAGAGATACAAGAAACTCGTCGCAATTCTTAAAACGGAGTTTAAGGAAGCTGGAGTTCCTGCCGAACGGATAAGATTTGTCTATGGTGGACGAGACAAGGAACTGGAGGGTGGTGGAAGCAAATTAGCGTCCGTTACAACAATCTTTGTAAGGATCGATCTCTAGAAAATAAGCGATATATCCCTCGCGTTGGGTTTCAACTGACAGTCGCCCACCTGTGTCGTAAGATATTTATAAACCCTGTGCTCTACGACCAATATTTCATTGACGACTTGAAAGACCGTGCCGATCTGGTGCGGCTTATTGAGCCGTATGCGCCGTTGAAGAAAAAGGGTGCGAATTGGATGGGTTGTTGTCCGTTTCATCAGGAAAAGACGCCTTCGTTTTCGGTTAGTCCATCGAAGGGGTTTTATAAGTGTTTCGGGTGTGGCAAGGGCGGGAACGCGTTTACTTTTTTGATGGAGATGGAAGGGCTGAGCTTCCCTGAGGCCGTCCAGCGTGTCGCTGAGATGAACGGCGTGCAATTGCCCGAACCGATCGACGACCGCCAATATGAACAAAACAAGAAAAAGAAAGAAGAAAAGAAGCACCTTTCCGAACAGGTCATTGAGCTAAACAAGCTCGCCCTCGATTACTGGGAAAACGAACTCCAATCGAAAGACAAAAAGGCAAAGGCAGCGCGAAAATATCTTGAGGAACGCGGTATTTCTGACGAGATCCAAAAGCAGTTCCGCATCGGCTTTTCGCCCGATTCGTGGGATTCGCTGCTAAATCACCTACGGCAAAATACTGACGACGACAAGCTGATCGAACAATCGGGACTCGTCTCGGTCAACGAAGAAAAAGACCGCGTTTTCGACCGATTTCGCGGACGGATAATGTTTCCGGTACTGGACGTAAACGGCAACCCGGTCGCATTCGGAGCACGTGCGATGGGTGACGATCAGCCGAAATATCTCAATTCGCCTGAAACGCCCGCTTACGTTAAAGGCCAGCATTTGTACGGACTTTTCCAATCGAAAGAAGCGATCCGCCAAAAGAAATTCGCCATTCTCGTCGAAGGCTATCTAGACCTGATCGCACTCTATCAATTCGGCATCACGAACGTCGCCGCCAGTCTCGGAACGGCCTTTACGCCTGAGCAATCGAAATTGCTCAATCGTTTCACAAAACGCATCGTTATCAATTACGACGGCGATTCCGCCGGTATTAAAGCCGCGCGACGAGCTATCGCGGAACTGCTCCCAAACGATTTCGACATAAAGGTATTGGTATTACCCGGCGGTCAGGACCCTGACGATTTTGTTCGAGCAAACGGCTTTGACGCCTATAACGAAGCTCGCGGAAAAGCTCAGCCGTTTTTGCAGTTCGTGCTTGATTCGTCGATGACCGACCGCTCGCTGTCGAATGCACGGCATAAATCCGAGGCAATCGAAGACGTTCTTCCCGCCCTTGCGGCGATAAAAAATCCTGTTCAAAAACGGCAAAGTTTTGACGACGCGATGACCTTTTTCCGTATTGACGACGCGGCCATAAAACGCGACCTGTGGCGAACCGTTAAGGACGGAAATCGGGTCGAACCGGACCAGATAAAACGTCAGGTAAAACGAATAACGACGGCAAAACTGACGGTTGCCGAGCAGCAACTGCTTGAGCTGCTGGTTTACGACGGCGAGTTGCAGGACAAGGTTTTGCCGATTCTTGAGGAAACTGATTACGAACATCTGTCGTCGGCCCAGCTTTTTCGGGCCCTTTTCGATAATCACGCTAAAGGGCTCGAATTTTCGCTCGATAACGTGGTGAGTTATATCGACGATGATGAATTTCTACAAGATTTCGTGCCTTTGCTGATGATGACCGAGCCAAAACGCGTTTCCGGCGAGGTCATCGACGAGGTCTTTCATCAGGCCGAAAACTGCATCTTTAGCCTTCGTTCGATGGCGATTTCCAACCGGATTTTCGAGATTTCGCAAGATTTGATAGCTGCCGAACAGGCTGGAAACAAAGCCGCGATGGAACAGCTTGTCACCGAACAGATCGATCTCGCCCGAATGAAGCACGATCTGCTTACCAAAATACGGGATATCTGATATACTTTACGTTTTAAACGGCCACCGGGAAACGAAACCTTTCGGCCCCAAAAAACGTTTATAACAGTAATAGTAAACAACGATTTAGTGGCTCGTTTAATCTAAATCGTTTATTCAATATGCCTGATTACGACGAAAAAGAAGACCTGATGGACCGGCTGCTGGCCATCGGGAAGAGAAAGAAATTTTTGAGCCTGGATGAACTTCACCGCGAGATCCCGGAAAATATGATGTCGGCGGACGACCTTGAGGATGTTATGGAACGTCTCGAGGGCGCGAATATCTCCGTTGCCGAGACCGACGCTCAGCTTCTGGAAAAAGCCTCGTCAATGGCCCTCGACGACGAAGCCGAAGAAGAGGTTGACGAGGACGATCTCGATCTCGACCTCTCTGCCGGCGCTCTCGATAAATCGAACGATCCGGTCCGGCTTTACCTACGCGAAATGGGCATCGTCCCGCTACTGACCCGCGAGGGCGAGGTTGTGATAGCAAAGCGTATCGAACGCGGCCAGATCAAGACTCGCAAATCGATCACACGTTCGCCGATAGCCGTCGAACGCCTGATCAAGATCGGCGAAGACCTGGCGATCGGCAAAGCAAGCATCCGTGAAACCGTTGCGTTTCAGGAACAGGCCGAGATCTCGCTCGAAGAGGACAAGGCTGAGGAATATCTGCGATGGACTCTCGAAGGCCTGGGCAGCATTAAACAAAATTTCGCGGCTGCTCTGAAAATCTGGACGGCATACCGAAAAGAGCTTGCAACCGTAAACCCGAAAGACAAGAAAAAGCCGGGGAAGAAACTGCTCCGTTTGAAACGTCAGGCAGGCCGTGCGCGTGTCGAGATTTCGCAGGAGATCAAAAACCTCAATCTGACCGAACGCTCGACACAGGTTCTTATCTCGTCGATCCGTAAAGTCGTCGAAGAAATAAGAAAACAGGAACGCGCGATCAAAAAGCTCGACGATAAAGCGGCCAAGAAACCGCCGCTCGCCGAAAAACGGGAGTTGAACTCCAAGATTCGTGAGGCAAAGGCTGTGATCGCCGAGATCGAGGAAAAATATTTCCTGACCACGGTCGAGATCAAGCGTTGCTATCAAACGATCAGCGTTGGCGAGCATGAAACGAACCAAGCAAAGCGTGAGCTTGTCGAGGCCAACCTTCGTCTTGTTGTTTCGATCGCAAAGAAATACACGAACCGCGGCCTACAGTTCCTTGATCTGATCCAGGAAGGCAACATCGGTTTGATGAAGGCCGTCGATAAGTTCGAATGGCGTCGCGGATATAAGTTCTCGACCTATGCAACCTGGTGGATCCGTCAGGCAATCACGCGGGCTATCGCCGATCAGGCTCGCACGATCCGCATTCCGGTCCACATGATCGAGACGATCAACAAGCTAATCCGCACATCGCGGCTGCTCGTGCAGGAACTCGGACGCGAACCGTCAAGCGAAGAGATCGCAAAGCGGATGGACATTCCGGTTTCCAAAGTGCGAAAAGTTTTGAAGATCGCACAGGAACCGATCTCGCTCGAAACACCGATCGGTGAGGAAGAAGATTCGCATCTCGGCGATTTTATCGAAGACCGCTCGATACTGAATCCTGCTGAGTCGGTCACGTTTTCTAACCTCCGCGAGATCACCGACGAAGTTCTTGCAACGCTAACACCGCGTGAGGAAAAGGTGATCAAAATGCGTTTCGGCCTAGGCAACACCGGCTCAGAACACACGCTCGAAGAGGTCGGCCAGCACTTCGCCGTCACCCGCGAACGCATCCGCCAGATCGAAGCAAAAGCCCTAAGAAAGCTGCGTCATCCGTCACGTTCACGACGCCTAAAAGCGTTTCTCGAAGGCAAGCAATAACAGCTTGTCGTGAAATTCTTGAGCGGGCGTCCGGAGGTTCCTGACGCCCGTTTTCTTGTCTGTTCCTCAGCCGTACAATTTTGACTCAAGCCCCAACTGTAACTATACTAGTTACAGTTAATACTGAAATGGAATCCAAAGAAAAAATAATATTACTGCTCTTAGCTGTGCTGAATTTTACGCACATCTTGGATTTTATGATCATGATGCCGCTCGGCAATTATCTGATGCCGTATTTTGACATCAGCTCGCAACAGTTTTCACTACTCGTTGCGGCATACACTTTTAGTGCGGGTATATCGGGTTTTCTAGCAGCGTTTTTCGTGGATGGGTTCGATAGAAAAAGAGTCCTGATGTTTGGCTACGCGGGATTTCTGGTCGGAACATTGTGCTGTGCTCTCTCGCCTGCGTACGAGATATTGTTAATTTCACGGATCGTAGCCGGAGCCTTTGGCGGGTTGATCGGAGCCCAGGTTTTGTCGATCGT
>CAZSEL010000062.1:6347-23388 GCA_964605905.1 uncultured Chloracidobacterium sp.
GATCGTAGCCGGAGCCTTTGGCGGGTTGATCGGAGCCCAGGTTTTGTCGATCGTCGCCGACCTTGTCCCCTACGAACGGCGTGCGGCCGCGATGGGCATGATCATGGCGGCCTTCTCTGCCGCTTCGGTTTTCGGAGTTCCATTCGGCCTCTACATCGCCAATCTGTTCAACTGGCATGCTCCGTTCTTTTTCGTGGTTATTTTGGGCGTATTGCTTTTGCCGTTTCTCATCAAGTTTATGCCCCGGATGGACGGCCATTTGCTGCAGAAGACCATTCCTCGTGTCGGTCCGGCGGAATTGGTTGGCGACGTTTTCAGAAACAGAAGTCAATTGTATGCTCTCGCTCTAACGGCATTCATGATGATGGGGCACTTCATGATAATCCCGTTTATCAATCCGTTTATGGAGTTCAATATGGGATTCTCCAAAACACAAACGCCGTTGATCTATATGGTGGGCGGTGCGTTGACGATGGTCTCGTCCCCGCTGATCGGTCGTCTCGCTGACAAGATCGGCAAGTATAAAATGTTCGTTGTTTTGGTTTTGGCGGGTGTTCCCCTCATCGCTCTGATCACCAATTTACCCGCGATCCCGTTTTACCTGGTGCTGTGCATCACAGGATTATGGTTCATCATCTCGGCGGGCAGATTTATTCCGGCACAAGCAATTATTAGCGACGTTGTTCCGCCTGAAAGACGCGGCAGCTTTATGAGTTTTAATTCGTCGGTCCAACAGATGTTCGTTGGACTGGCTTCGGTGCTGGCAGGATTTATCGTTGTGAAAATGCCCGATAACAGGATCGAAAATTATGAAATCACCGGCTATGTCAGCATTACAATAATTCTATTCAGCATTCTAATTGCGACTCAGCTTAACAAACAATTGAGAGTGAAAACCGCCGAACCACTAACTGCGGCCGCCCAGTAACCCTTTAGCGATTTCCACGGCTTCTTCGAGGTCAGAGACTTTTCCGTCCAACTGCATCTCATAAACCGCATCAAGAATCCTCTTAAATTCAGGCGACGGGTCTAATCCGAGTTCGATCAGATGGCGGCCCATCAGGATAGGTTCTGGAGCTTTTCGCTCTATTTGCAGCTCACGAACCTTTTCGATGAACCATTCCTGGGCCTCCGATTCGAACCATTTTTCTTTCGGTAGCCATTCGGGATTGCGGCCAAGCGAATCTGCCTTAGCTACACGATAAAGCAGGTCGGGTTCGACCTTTCGCGCTAATCTGCGAAACGCTCCGTCGCCGACCGGCGATTTTGCTTTGTAATATTCGCCCGGTTTTAGATGATAGCGGACAAGCTGAACGATCTGGTTCCGCACATCAAAACCATTCAAGGTGTATATTCCAAGCGTGTCCAAAAACGTCAGTGTCGGTTCGACACCGGCCTCGTCATGCGAATGCGACCGCCAACGGCCGTCCATAAAAACAGTCGTCGGCGGTTTACCAAAATCGTGAGCGACCGCACCCAACATAACCGCAACCTGCCGCTCATACGGCAGATCGTCAATCAGCTTTCGCGCCTCGTCAGCGACCATCATTGTATGAATATCAACATCGCCCTCAGGGTGCCATTCCGGTTCCTGCGGCACGCCTACCAAAGATTTAAGTTCGGGAAATATCTGATCGACCACACCAAGAGCGTAAAGCCATTTCAAACCGATTGAGGGTCGCTGCGATTTTAACAGCAGCTTTTCGATCTCTCCCCAAATGCGTTCTTTAGGCAAATCGGTTACATCGATTGTTTTACATATCTCGACAGTTTCAGCCGCAATATCGAATTCAAACCTCGCCGCAAATTGCGCAGCTCGCAGAACACGCAATGAGTCTTCAGCGAAAGTCTCGCTTGAAACATGCCGCAAAACCTTTCGATCAATATCTTCCCTGCCGTTAAATGGGTCGACGATCTCTTCGGTAAGCGGATCTTTCAGGATCGCGTTAACCGTGAAATCACGTCGCGAGCACGCTTCTTCAAACGACATACCAGGATCGCCTTCAACGATAAATCCCTTATGCCCGCGCCCGGTTTTTCTCTCACGTCTTGGAATCGAAACATCGAGATCGTTCCCTATTTTGTAAACAGTAAACGCCTCGCCAACGGCATTCACCTCACCAAATGTGTCGAGTATCTCCCGCAACTTCTCCGGCTGTATGCCGTAAACCTCGACATCCCAGTCCTTCGGCTCCACGCCCATCAACTCATCGCGCACGCATCCGCCAACAAGCATAGCCCGCCCGCCTTGTTCGCGGATTGTTTCGGCCAGTGTCAAAATTTTTTCGTGAATGCTCATCAGCTTAAATAAAAACAGGATTTACAGGATTATAACAATCTATCCTGATCATCCTGTCTATCCTGTCTATCCTGTTTGAAACTAACCTAGCTCAATCGCTTCCGCAAATATTCGCGAAGTCCTTCTGTGCTGACACGCTCTTGTTCCCAAGTATCGCGATCTCTAACGGTAACCGCATTGTCCTCAAGCGATTCGTGATCGACGGTTACGCAGAACGGCGTTCCGATCTCGTCCTGGCGGGCATAGAGTTTGCCGATGCCGCCGGTGTCGTCATAGACGGCACGCATCGAACGCTGTAAATCTTTCCGCAGATTCTTAGCCATCTCGACGATCTCAGGCTTATTTTTCGCGAGCGGCAAAACCGCGACCTTGATCGGAGCGAGTTCGGGTTTGAGCTTCATTATCACTCGCACCTCGCCCTTGTCGTTCGTCCGTTCGGTATATGCGTCCATCATTACCGCGAGCAGAGTGCGGTTCACGCCGACCGAAGGCTCGATAATGTACGGATAAAAACGCTCATTGGTAGTTGTATCAAAGTATGAAAGGTCTTCTGTCGAATCCGGGTTGATGCGTTTGCCAGCGTCCTCAGGCTTTTTAGAATGAACGCGCAGATCGTAATCCGTACGGTTAGCGATTCCCATCAGTTCGTCCCATTGCTTTTCTTCGTCTTCGCGTTCCGGGAAAAACCGGTAGAGAATATCGACTGTCCGCTCGGCGTAATGGGCAAGCTCCGTTTTCGATTGCTCGTACAACTTTAGATTTTCACCCGAAATACCGAGCGACGCGATCCATTCCTGGTATGCAACAAGCCACTCTTCATGTGATGTCGCCGCATCCTCCGGCCGGACAAAATACTCAAGCTCCATCTGCTCAAACTCGCGTGTGCGGAAAATAAAATTGCCCGGCGTTACCTCGTTGCGAAAAGCCTTACCGATCTGCGCAATTCCAAACGGCAGCTTTCGCCGCGACGTGTTCAGAACATTGGCAAAATTGGTAAAAATTCCCTGAGCCGTCTCAGGCCGCAGATACGCCAGGGCCGCTGGGTCATCGTCCGACGACACCGCTCCGATCGTAGTTCTGAACATCAGATTGAACGGACGAGGATCGGTCAGATCTTTCGATCCGCAATTCGAACAAATATGCTTTCCGTCTGCCGGATCGACATCGAGTTTGTCCTGTCGCAGACGCGATTTACACTCGCGGCAATCAACCAACGGATCGCTGAACGTGTCCTCATGCCCCGAATATTTCCATACATTCCGGTTCTGGATTATCGAAGAATCCAATCCCTCAATATCGTCCCGTTCATAAACCAGCCAATTCCACCAGCTTCTCTTAATATTATTCGCCAGCTCAACCCCAAGCGGCCCGTAATCCCACGACGACCCCAACCCGCCGTAAATATCCGACGCTGGATAAACAAAACCTCTGCGTTTTGAAAGAGATACAATAGTTTCGATATTAAGTGCTGACATAAAATCTTTGCGGCAAGGTTAGACATATCGCCTACATTACACATTTGAGTCTGAGATGTTTTTCGAAAGGTATAAAGTCGCGGTCGTTATGGAGAAGTTCAAGATCGTCTGCAATACATCGGGTGGCAATAAGAGAATCGATCGTCTTTCGGACTGTGTATCCGTGTCCTCGTAGAATCCGAAAATTTCTGGCGGCTTGAACCGATAAGTGGTAGCCGCCCAGCCGCGCAATATGCAAAGTATTAAAATGTTCGAGAGCATTCGTAAACTCTCTTTCAACTACAAAGCCTTGCAGCACTTCCGTTAAAATGAGATCTCCGACGACAATCTGTCCGCTACCGAAGAGCGTATCAAGTTTTTCTGTTTGTGGCGTGTACCGCCCCCGAAAGTAATCGATCCACACACTCGAGTCTACGAAGATCACCTGTCTAACCTCATTTCTTCAAGGTCACCTTGCCAATCGATTTTTCCACGCAGTTTTCTAAACCCGCTCTGTTTCTCCAATTTTAGGAGCGTCTGCAATGCCAGTTCAACCGCCTCACGCTTTGTTTTTAAGCCTGTCACCTTTAGTGTGTCCTTCATCAACTTGTCATCAATTTCAATATTTGTTCGCAT
This sequence comes from uncultured Chloracidobacterium sp., assembly GCA_964605905.1. Lineage (GTDB taxonomy): Bacteria > Acidobacteriota > Blastocatellia > Pyrinomonadales > Pyrinomonadaceae > OLB17. The sequence continues at coordinate 10,737 of CAZSEL010000062.1, forward strand.
AATGTGTATAATTCATCACTTCTATACACATTCTAAATAAGCATCTAACAAAAGTCAATTAAAACTAAAAAGGACGACCGAGGCCGCCCTTTTTCAAACCATCAAGAACCTGGTCGCTACGCTCGCGGTTCTGACTTAGAGACTATTCTTCGTCGTGGCCGCCTTGGTCGCTGTCTCCGCCACCAGCTCCACCGGCTGCGGCTTTCTCTTGGGCGAGGATCGCCTTGCGGGAAAGTTTGACCTTGTTGCCTTCTTTGCCGATACATTTGACCATGATCTGCTGGCCTTCTTTGAGTTCGTCGCGAACGTCTTTGACGCGTCGGTCTGAGATCTCTGAGATGTGCAGCAGGCCGTCGAGCCCAGGCAGGATTTCGACAAACGCACCGAAATCGACGATACGCGAAACGGTTCCGAGATAGGTTTCGCCGATCTCTGCCTCAGCCGTTATCGCCTTGATGCGTGCAACTGCGGCCGCACCGGCTTCGCCATCGGCGGTTGCGATCAGCACTGTTCCGTCGTCCGAAACGTCGATCTTGGCACCGGTTTCTTCTGTGATCGAACGGATCATCTTACCGCCCGGCCCGATGATGTCGCGGATCTTATCCGGGTTGATGTGCATAGTAATGATACGTGGCGCATACGGCGAGATTTCGTCACGCGGCGTATTGATCGCCTGATCCATTATCGCGAGGATATGCAAGCGCCCCTTTCTGGCCTGTTCCAATGCTTCCTGAAGGATCATCGCATTGATGCCGGCGACCTTGATATCCATCTGCAGAGCGGTGATGCCCTCACTGGTTCCGGTCACCTTGAAATCCATATCGCCGTAATGATCTTCAGCACCGGCGATGTCCGAAAGAATCGCATATCGATTGCCTTCCATGACCAATCCCATCGCAACACCTGCAACCGGCCGTTTGATCGGCACACCCGCGTCCATCAAACTCAATATACCGCCGCAAACCGACGCCATCGACGACGATCCGTTTGATTCGGTAATGTCCGACACAATACGCAGCGTATATGGAAAATCTGCTTCGTCCGGCAAAACTGCTTCGATCGCGCGGCGAGCAAGATTTCCGTGACCGGTCTCGCGTCGCGAGGTTCCGCCAAAACGGCCAGCCTCACCAACCGAGTACGGCGGGAAATTGTAATGGAGCATGAACTTGCGTTTTGTCTCGCCCTTTTCGATGTCGTCCATGTACTGCTCGTCGATCTTTGTGCCGAGCGTTGTTGTCACGATCGCCTGCGTTTCACCTCGTGTGAAAAGCGCCGAACCGTGTACACGCGGCAGCCAGCCGATCTCGCATGAGATGGGACGGATCTCCGAGAATTTTCTACCATCAGGCCGCCGGCGATTGCCGAGCATGTCTTCGCGGAATATTTTTTCTTTGAGTTTACCAAAAGCCTTTCCAGCCATGTAACGAGCCTCAGGCTGATCGGCGGGATAGCTATCCACAACCTCTTTTTTCAAAGCATCGACCGCGGCGTAACTGGACAATTTGTCTTTGCCGGTCGTATCTAACGCTTCGCGAAGATTGTCTCCAAACTTGCTTTCGACTTCGCCAGCAATAGCTTCGTCGATAACTGCGGGAACGAACTCGCGTTTTGTTATCCCGAGCGCCTTACCGAGCTCTCTCTGCCACAGACAGAGCCGCTTGATCTCTTTGTGAGCAAGCATCATCGCCTCGAGCATAATGTCCTCTGCGACCTCGTTTGCCTCAGCCTCGACCATGACGATCGCTTCTTCGGTGCCGGCAACCAATAGATTCAGATCGGATTCGCGGCGTTCGTCGAAGGTCGGATTTACAATGTATTTGCCATCGATCAAACCGATGCGGACACCGGCGATCGGCGTGTTGAACACGATGTCCGAAAGATAAAGTGCACACGATGCACCGGTAATCGCGATCACGTCCGGATCGTTTTCCGCATCAGACGAGATCACCGTTCCGACGATCTGTGTTTCAAAACGGTAGCCGTCGGGAAACAGCGGGCGGATCGGACGATCGATCAGGCGGCAAGTCAAAACTTCCTTTTCACTCGGACGGCCTTCGCGGCGGAAATAGTTTCCGGGAATGCGTCCAGCGGAATAGCTCGACTCGCGGTATTCGACCGTCAGCGGAAAAAAGTCCAATCCTTCTTTCGCCGTCTTCATGCTAACTGCCGTTACGAGCAGCATCGTTTCACCGTAGCGGATCACAACTGATCCGTCGGCTTGCTTGGCGACCTTTCCTGTTTCAACGATCAGCTCTTCGCCGCCTAGCTTGATCGATTCTTTCAAATATTTCTTTGTCATTTCATTCCTCAAAACAAAAACGGCCAATGCTAGTCGTGAAGCATCAGCCGCCCTTGGAGTTTTTCCAAATTGCGAACGTTCTGTTTTTGTAAACTGGACAATTCAAGCTGTCACGTTCAGCATCCATCAAACAAATCCTTCGTAAGAACGTCTATGTCTATCGGCCCGAAGCGGCCTAATCAAAGGGAAAATGTGAAAAAGTTTAAAAGTGAAAATGTCTTTTCTGACTCAATTTTTCACCTTTTCACTTTTACCCTTTTCAACTTTATCGTCGTAAGCCGAGTTTCTTGATGATCTCGTGATATTCGTTTATATCCGTTCTCTTGAGATAATCAAGCAGTTTACGTCTGCGCGAGACCATTATCAGCAAGCCTCTGCGTGAGTTGTTGTCTTTCTTGTGAACCTTGAAATGCTCCGTCAGCTCGTTAATACGCTGTGTTAAAAGAGCAACTTGTACCTGTGACGAACCGGTATCAGAACCGTGCGTCTTGTAATCGCCAACTATCTGTTCTTTTGTTTCTTTTGCTGTAGCCATAAAAAAATGTCTTGCTAAAAATAGCCTCTCCTTGGTCGCAGTAACCCCGCATTGTGGAATGCGGCAACCGCAAAAAATCAGTGAATAACTTATACCTAAAAACTAATAGTGATTAGAAATTCTCCTTTATTATCTATCATTTACTGGTTGTTTTTCAAACCACCAACCTAAGATTATTCGCTTTTCACTATTCGTTATTCGTTAGATCGAATTCTTCCATGAACTTGGTTGAAAAATTCCCGCTGCGAAATCGCTCGTCCGCCATTATCTTTTTGTGCAGCGGGATCGTCGTTTTGATTCCCTCGATGACCATCATGTCGAGTGCTCGCTGCATTCGGTTGATAGCAAGTTCACGCGTTCTGGCGTGAACTATCAATTTCGCGATCATCGAATCGTAATACGGCGGTACGACATAGCCGGGATAGACAGCCGTATCGACACGAACACCAGGCCCGCCCGGAATCTGAAACGTGGTGATCTTGCCCGGACTCGGCGTGAACTTTACGGGATCTTCCGCATTAATGCGGCACTCGATCGAGTGGCCGTGAATGTGAACATCAGCTTGTTCGTACTGCAGATTCTCACCCGATGCGATGCGTATCTGGTTTCGCACAATGTCGGCGAGCGTAACCATCTCGGTCACCGGATGCTCGACCTGGATGCGGGTGTTCATTTCCATGAAATAAAAACTTCCGTCCTCATCAAGCAAAAATTCAAATGTCCCAGCGTTCGAGTAACCGATCTCCTTACAGGCGTTTACCGCGACAGCACCCATTTTCTCACGCTGTTCGGGCGTGATGACGGGTGACGGTGCTTCTTCTAAAAGTTTTTGATGGCGGCGTTGGATAGAACATTCCCGTTCGCCGAGATGAACACAGTTTCCGTGTTCGTCCGCCATGACCTGTATCTCAATATGTCGCGGCCGTTCAATGTATCGCTCGATATAAACGGCGCCGTTTTTGAACGCCGCGAGCGCCTCGTTCTGAGCAGTTTCGAGATTTATCTCAAGCTCGTCCTCGCTGCGGACGATACGCATTCCGCGTCCGCCGCCACCTGCGGCAGCTTTAATTATCACAGGAAAACCGATCTCGCGTGCAATGGCTTTTGCCTCTTCGGCCGATTCAATCGGGTCCGGGCTGCCGGGTAAGATCGGAACGCCGGCCGCGGCCATTGTCCGTCGTGCCTCTACCTTATCGCCCATCATAGCGATCACATCTGCTCGCGGACCGATAAATTTTATATTGCAGTCTTCGCAGATCTTGGCAAACGTCGCCGATTCCGCAAGAAAACCGTAGCCGGGATGGATCGCATCGACGTTAGTGATCTCGGCCGCGCTGATTATCGCGGGGATATTCAGATAGCTCTCTGCCGACGGATTGCCGCCGATGCAGATCGCCTCGTCGGCAAAACGAACATGCAGGGCCTCACGGTCGGCCTCGGAATGGACGGCAACGGTTTTGATGCCCATTTCCTTGCACGTCCAGATTATACGGCATGCGATCTCGCCGCGGTTAGCGATCAATATTTTGCGAATTTCTCGCGTCATAAAAACTTAGCCACAGAGGTCACAGAGTAAAGAAATAAAGCCACGGATTTCACGGATCAACACAGATAAGACCAAAATTACTCGCTCCCTAATCCGTGTTTATCCGCGTCCATCCGTGGCCAATTCTTCCCTCTGTGCTCTCTGTGGCTGATACTATTTCCTGATACCGAAAAGCGGCTGCCCGTATTCGACAGGCTGGCCGTTTTCGACATAAATCTTAACGACTTCGCCCGTTGTTTCGGCCTGAATTTCGTTCATCAGCTTCATTGCTTCAACGATGCAGACGACCGTTTCGGGCGTAACGTTACTGCCGACGTTCACGTACAGGTCCTTGTCCGGTCCAGAAGCGCTGTAATATGTTCCAACTATCGGCGAGGTGATCGTATGAAGTTCTTCTTCAACAGCTGCCATCTGCTCAGTTTGTGCGACCGGCGATGCAGCAACCGTTGAAGTAGCATGAACCGGCTCCGGCTGAGCAACCGATACCGTTACTTGCTTGCTCAAACGAACCTTGATCTTTTCGTTCTCGAACTTAAAATCCGTGAAGCCGTACTCGTTAACGAGTTCCGCCAGTTCGCGGATCTCGTCTAGATTAAGTGAAGGTTCGGAAACAGAACTCTGGACCGAATCATCCGTGTCCTTCTCAGTGATTTTGGCTTGCGCCGTTTTGTCACTCATAGGTCGAACGCTCCTTTTCTACCTTACGCTTTCGCGGCCAGTTCACGCGGGTTATCGACAAGTTCGATAACGGCCATCTCGGCATTGTCGCCGGAGCGTCGGCCAAGTCGGATTATGCGTGTGTATCCGCCGTTGCGGTCTTTGTATCGTTCGCCTAATTCGCTAAAAAGACGCTGAACGGCCTTTACACCTGCAGTACGTTCGATCGGTTCTTTCGCCTCGCCTTTCTTACCGCGAAATCGGCTTTGTTCTTTTTTGAAAGTGCTGTTCCCGGCGTGGAAATATCTTGCGGCCTGACGGCGATAGTGAACGTCGCCAATCTTAGCGTCATCGCCTTCCAGTTTGTTTGCGTGTCGCGCCAAAGTGATCACTTTCTCGACAAACGGGCGAAGCTCTTTTGCCTTAGAGATAGTGGTAACAATATGTTCGTTCTCGGCGTTGATCAGCGAGGTTGCCATATTGCGAAGCATCGAAATACGATGCTCTGTCGTGCGGCCAAGTTTCCGATGTGCTTTTCTATGTCTCATTTCTTTATGTCCCAAGTCCCAGAAGTCCCAGAAGTCCCAAGCAAATTCGTCCACTTGGGACTTCTGGGACTTGGGACGCGGGACCTAATCCAAGTCTCTTCCGCCCGATCCGGGAATCGGATTGCCTTGTTCGTCAAAATCCATACCGAAATCCAGCCCCATGCCGTGAAGCAGGTCTTTGATCTCGGTCAGCGATTTCTTGCCGAAGTTCTTGGTGTGAAGCATGTCCTTTTCGCTGCGTCGGATCAGGTCACGGATCGAGCGAATATCTGCATTCTTCAAACAATTATACGAACGCACCGAAAGCTCCAGTTCGTCAACCGGCTTGTCGAGCAGGTCGTTTCGCATAAGCGGCGGACGCGCGATGTCTTCGTATTTATATTCTTCTTCTTCTTCCTCAAAATTGATAAAGATCGACATGTGATCTTTGACCAATTTCGCGGCGAGACCGATCGAATCGTCCGGCTTGACTGAACCGTCCGTCCAAACTTCGATAACGAGCTTATCGAACTCAGTGTTCGATCCCTGACGTGTTTTATCGACCGTGTAATTTACTTTTTTAACAGGCGTGTGCACCGAATCGACCGGAATGTAGCCGACCGAAAGGTCTTCGTCGTTATTGAATTCAGCCGCAACATAACCGCGACCGCGTTTCAAACGCATCTCGATATTCAATGTTCCCGGGCCGTTGATCGTAGCGATATGAACGTCCGTATCGAGCACTTCGACATCGGCATCTACCTGAATATCTGCGCTCGTTACTTCGCCATTGCCCTTTTTGCTGATTGTCAGTGTTTTCGGGCCTGCTCCGTGCAGCAGAAACGGCACCTGCTTCAAATTGAGAATTACGTCCGTAGCGTCTTCGACAACACCCTTGATCGATGAAAATTCGTGCTCGACGCCGTCGATCTTGACCGCCGTAACGGCAGCACCTTCGATAGACGACAGCAAAGCACGACGGATCGAATTACCGATCGTCGTACCAAAACCACGCTCGAACGGTTGAGCGAAAAACTTGCCATATCGCGGCGTAAGAGTTTCGGTCTCAACATTCAGCCTGCCGGGCATCTGGAAATCCGTCCAATTATTACTTTGAGTCATATTGTTCTTTTAAAAGTTCACAAAGTTTACCAAGTTACGGAAAGTTGCAGAGTTCATCCGACTCGGTAAACTCTGCAACTTCTGAAACTCAGTAAACTATTTACTGTAAAGCTCAACGATCAACTGTTCGTTGATGTTCGAATCGATATCCTGACGCATCGGCAACGAAGCGATCGAAACGCTCAGGTCCTTGCCCGCCGGTGCGATCCAGTTCGGACGCCCGCGACCGGCTGCCGTCTGCCATGCTCCATCGACGTGAACATTCTTATGGCTCGCCTCTTTTACCGTGACGGTATCGCCGACCTTAACCTGAAACGATGGAATATCCACCTTACGGCCGTTGACCTCAACGTGGCCGTGGTTTACAAGCTGTCGTGACTGTCGTCGCGACGTCGAAAAACCCGAACGGTAAACGACATTGTCCAAACGCCTTTCGAGCATGAACAGCAAGTTTTCGCCGGTCACGCCTTTCTGACGCAGAGCTTTCTCGAAATAATTACGGAACTGCTTTTCAAGGACGAAGTAAATTCGTTTGACCTTTTGCTTTTCGCGAAGCTGTTCGCCGTAACCGGCGAGCATCTTGCGGCGGGCCGCTCCGTGCTGTCCCGGCGGGTTTGTCCCGCGCTTTTCGATAGCACACGAGGGCTTAAAGCATCGGTCGCCCTTGAGGAATAATTTTGCACCTTCGCGACGGCACAACCGGCACACCGCGTCTCTATATCTAGCCATAGTATTTTTGCCTTCAGCAAAAATGATTTTGGATTTTGGATTTGCGATTTTGGATTAGTCCCAACATCACAAATCTCGTTACCCGCTAATCATTTTTGGAGAAAAAGTTTACAGAAAGCCGCGGCTTCCCTTCGTCCTTTCGATATTCAAAATCAATGAATCGCCTTCGGCAATCCAAAATCTAAAATCTAAAATTCTCAAACGCGTCTGCGTTTCGGCGGCCTGCATCCGTTGTGTGGGATCGGCGTGGTGTCGCGTATCGAGTTGACACGAATACCTGCCTGAGCAACCGCACGGATAGCCGATTCGCGTCCGCCGCCCGGTCCTTTCACACGAACTTCAACCTCGCGCATACCGGCTTCGGTAGCCTTGCGCGCAGCCTCACCAGCCGCTTGCTGAGCGGCGAACGGAGTGCCTTTTCGCGATCCGCGGAACCCGCGAGCTCCCGACGACGACTGAGCAATCAGGTTGCCTTTCGTATCCGTGATCGAGATCAGTGTGTTGTTGAAAGAGGCCGAAATATGAACGATCCCGTAGGGGATGTTCTTTCGCTCTTTCTTCTTAAAAGTCTTTTTCTTTGCTGCTGCTTTAGCCATAAAAATCAGTCTTGAGTCTTAAGTCAAGAGTCTTGAGTCGAACCCGTGATGCCGAAACCTCTCCGACTCACGACCTAAGACTCACGACTTCAGACTATTTCTTACCTGGTGCCTTCTTCTTCGCGACTGCCGCCTTTCTCGGGCCTTTGCGTGTTCGGGCGTTTGTCGATGTACGTTGGCCGCGAACCGGCAGGCCGCGTCTGTGGCGAAGTCCCCGATAGCAACCGATGTCCATCAATCGCTTGATGTCCATCTGCACACGTTTGCGAAGGTCGCCCTCGATATTGCCATCCTGGTCCAAGATCGTACGGATCTTGTTCAGTTCGTCTTCGCTGAGGTCGCGTATCTTGGCGTCAATGCTGATGTCCGCTTTACCGAGCACTTCGGTCGCGCGCGATTTTCCTACGCCGTAAATATACGTCAATCCGATTTGTGCCCTTTTGTTGGGCGGAAGGTCAACACCTGCTACTCGAGCCATATCTTTCTAATTTGAGATTTCAGATTTTGGATTTCGGATCAAACACAACCCGGTCGCTACCGCTCCCGGTTCTGACAATCCGCAATCCGCAATCCGCAATCCGCAATCTCCTTTATCCCTGCCTCTGTTTGTGCTTCGGATTTTCGCAAATAACACGGACCACGCCTTTACGGTGGATCACTTTGCATTTATCGCACATCTTTTTTACCGACGGTCGCACTTTCATGATAATTTCCCCTACTTTTGGCGTAAATGCCATACCAACTTCCCGCGCAGTTGGACAAACCTTAAATGTTACTGCTTTAACCGTTCAATTTCAAGTCTATCCGCCGCTTTTCGCCGCCGAGCCTTTCAACTCCAGTTTCTGCTGCTTTGTCAGCGTCAGAATCTCGGGCCCGTCAACAGTTACGGCAATCGTATGCTCGGCGTGGGCCGACGCTTTTCCGTCCTTGGTCACCACGGTCCACTTGTCCTCAAGCGTTTTTGTTTCGTGCGTCCCGAGATTGAGCATCGGCTCGAGCGCGAAACAATAACCGGCACGAATCTTTTCCTTTGTTCCCTCACGGCCGTAGTTCGCTATCTGCGGAGCCTCGTGCATCTTTCGCCCGATGCCGTGGCCGGTGTAATCGCGAACTATTCCGTAACCGAACTGTTCTGCATGTTTCTGTATAACCGAACTTATATCACCGACGCGCTTGTTCACACGGCATTGCTCGATACCCAATGCAAGACACTCTTCGGTTACGCGGATCAATGTTTTAAGCTCGTCAGAAACTTCGCCGACCGGAACTGTCATCGCCGTATCGCCAACAAATCCATCGAGCGTGCACGCCATATCGAGCGAGACAATGTCACCCTCGGCAAGCGGCGTGTCGTTTGAAAATCCATGAACGACCGCGTCGTTTACCGAAGCGCATATCGCAAACGGAAACGGCACCATCCCGTGCGGTTTGTAACCGATGAACGTCGGTATCGAACCCGCGTCACGCATCATCTTCTCGGCCGCCGCATTTAAATCAAGTGTCGTAAAGCCCGGAGCGATCATCCCGCGCAAAGTCTCACGAACCTCGGCGATAAGCTCGCCCACGGCCCGCATCTTTTCCATGTCTTTTTGAGACTTTGCGATTATCATTCTCTTTCCAAAAAGAATCTGGCTAAGCGTGCTAAAGAAACCGCCGGTTTTAGAATCTCTAAACATCAGCCTTATCTTCGGAGTAAGTGATATCTGATACTAAAGAAATCGGGATCAACCTATCACTTATCATCTCACTATCACTTATTCCGAGCGTTTCTACAGCACTCAAACCAGCTTCTCGATCTCTTTGTAAATATCTTCCAGTTCACCCGCTCCGTTAACTTTCGTGATCCTATCGGATAACTCGTAGTACTCGATCAAAGGCTTGGTCAGCTCATCGTAAGTCTCGAGCCGAACCTTTACCTTATCTTCCTGATCGTCGGCCCGATGTGCCAAATCCGCTTCCGGATGAAAATCACACCGGCCATCAACTTTCGGCGGCTTTGAGTAAATGTTATATATCTCGCCGCAAACCGGACATGACCTTCGGCCTGTCAGCCGCCGCATCAATTCTTCGCGTGGAACATCGACTTCGATCGCCCGGATCTCCATTCCCTGTTCCTTTGCGAGTTCCTCAAGCTGGCTCGCCTGAACCGCGGTTCGCGGATAGCCGTCGAGAATATATCCGTTCTTGCAATCGTCGCGGGACGTTCGCTCCTGAACAACCTTAAAGGTCACGTCGTCCGAGATCAGCTTGCCCGACGCCATTATCTCCTGCACCTCACGGGCCAGCGGCGTGTCTAGCGTTTTCATCACGCGAAACATGTCGCCGGTCGAAATTTGCGGTATTCCGCGACGCTCCTGCAGCAACCGCGCCTGAGTTCCCTTCCCGGCACCCGGTGCCCCTATCAAAACAACAATCTTGTTCATTAAAACTGTTAACCACAGAGATCACAGAGTTCACTGAGAAGATATAAAACAATCTCTGTGCTCTCTTGTGTACCCTGTGGTAATAAAATCTTAGCTTCGTCGTCCTCTTAATCGTGACCCGGCGCCGAGGAAGCCTTCGTAATTTCTCATCACGAGCTGAGCCTCGATCTGGGCGACCGTGTCCATCGCAACTCCGACCAGGATCAGCAGCGACGTGCCGCCAAAGAAAAATTGGTAACCAAGCCCGGTCGGTATCCAGCTCAAACCTGGTGTCGATGTGAAAAATGCGTCAAGGCTGTTACCGATAAATGGCAATCTTCCGACGCGGAACCCGCTCAGCAGCACCTGCGGAGCAAACGCGACAAATGCCAAATAGAGAGCGCCGACCGCGGTAAGTCGCGTCAATATCTTATTCAAATATTCAGCCGTAGGAGCGCCGGGACGAATACCGGCAACGAAACCGCCGTGCTTACGCAGATTGTCGGCAACCTCGTCCGTGTTGAACACGATCGTTATGTAAAAGAACGTGAACAGAACGATCAGTGAAATGAATACGAGTTCGTAATACGGGTCGCCGCCGTGAAACTGTGTGAAAAATGCGTGAATCTTTGACAAGGTGGCTTCCGGATTTGCCGGGTCGGCCGGAAATGCCGACAACAAAGTCGGCGGCATTGCGAGCACCGATGACGCAAAGATCACCGGAATAACGCCGCCCATATTAAGCTTCAAGGGCAAGCTGGTTTCCTGTCCGCTAAATGTCTGGGTTCCTACTCTACGGCTTGCGTAGCTGATCGCGATCTTTCGGCGAGCCGATTCGACATACACGATCAACGCTATCAACGCGACCATTACAACGACCAGAAATAACACGCCTAGCGTCTGGATCGGGTCTTGGGCCTGAACACGTTCGGTCACCTGCATAACCGCACCGGGCAAACCAATGACGATACCCGCAAAGATCAACAGCGATATGCCGTTTCCGACGCCGCGTTCGGTGATCTGCTCACCTAGCCACATTACGAAAACGGTTCCGGTGGTCAGCGTGATAACGACCATCAAGGTCGCGGGCCAGTCGCTACCAATTATCGAGTTTCTGCTCAGCCACGTCGCGACAAAAAATGTTTGGACCGAACAAAGGACAACGGTCAGGTAACGAGTCCACTGATTAAGTTTCTGGCGTCCGACCTCGCCTTCTTCCTGAATCTTCTTTACCGCCGGAGACAACACAGGCATCAACTGCATTATGATCGACGCGGTAATATATGGCGTAACTCCGAGTGCGAACACCGAGATCGTTCTAAAGTTACCGCCCGAAAATAGATCGAGCACCCCGAGCAAAGTTCCGGCAACCTCGCCCCAAACTCTTTCAAGCTGTGCCTTATTGATTCCCGGAGCGGTCACATGAGCCCCAAGGCGATATACCGCAAGCATCCCGAGCGTAAAGAGAATACGCTTTCTCAGCTCAGGGATGCTGAACATGTTTTGAATTGCGGCGAGAAACTTCTCCATAAAATCCTTATTAATGCGGACTGCGGAGTGTGGAGTGCGGAATTCGGGTTCAACTCTTAAATCCGCATTCCGCATTCCGCATTCCGCATTTAATTACGCTTCAGCGGTCTGATACTTTACGATCTGTGTCGCTGCACCACCGGCCTTTTCGATCTTGTCCTTTGCGGTCTTAGTGAAGCGATGAGCCGAGATATTGATCGACTTGGTGATGTCACCGTTTCCGAGTATCACCAGATCGTGTTTCGCTTTCTTGATCAAACCACGCTCATGCAGTATCTCAGGTGTAACTTCTTCACCGGCCGCAAAATGAGCCTCGATCTTTGCCAGGCTGATCTCGATCCATTCTTTCTTAAAGATGTTCGTAAATCCGCGCTTCGGGAGACGACGCTGCAGCGGCATCTGGCCGCCTTCAAAACCCGGACGGCTGCTATAGCCGGAACGCGATTTCTGCCCCTTGTGCCCACGACCCGAGGTCTTTCCAAGCCCCGAACCCGGCCCGCGGCCGACACGCTTTTTCTTATGCGTCGAACCCTTTGTGGGCTTAAGATTATTTAACGATAGTGCCATGATCTTCCCTCTAAGATTATTTACCGCCGAGACGCTGAGTCGCAGAGATTTATTTTTAATCTCCTTTGCGTCTCTGCGTCTCGGCGGTTCAATCAAACCCTATTCAACTATTCTCAAAAGATGCGGAACCTTATTAACGATA
>CAZSEL010000063.1:0-21250 GCA_964605905.1 uncultured Chloracidobacterium sp.
AACCGCCGATCACATTATCGACCTCGGCCCCGAAGGCGGCATCGGCGGCGGCCACATCGTCGCCACCGGCACACCCGAAAAGATCGCCAAGAACGAAAATTCTCACACCGGCAAATACTTAAAACCCTTTTTCGAAACTCCAAAGACTCGCTAATCCGATCATCTTTCTCGCCGAGCGGAAAAGCTATGCTTTTCCGGCAAGTCTCAACAAGTCAATTGCGGCTACGCCGCCGCCTACCGAGGCATAGCCTCAAAGTACAAAGATACATCTCCGGCGAAGCTGAGCTTCGCCGCTCGGCAACCAAACTAAAGAACGTGATCAGAAATTACTGTTATCGCAGTTCTTTAATGCGTCGGGGCATTCGCCGACTTGGACCCAGTCGTAGAAATCGGCGGGGTTGCGGTCGATGGCGTAGAAGACCTTGTCTTTTTTGATGGTCGGAAATTGCGTCAGAGTTTTTTCAAGCCCGACGAAAAATCCTCCGCCGCAGCTTGAGCTTGCGGCACCGAGCTGCTGGATTATGATCTTGTCGAAATCGATATAGGCCGCACCGTTTTTGATCTTGATGCTTTTGAGAATGCCGGTTGTTTCAGGAGGACCGAAACCTGTGAAACCGAGCGCTTCTTCTTCGGCGGTCGGGCCTTTTAGATATTCTTCCAACGCCGCACGCGCAACCCCAACCGTTTTTGGTATCACCCGCGTCAGCGGTTTCACCGCGCGACAGTCCTCAAGCGTCGGATCATTTTTTGTGTTCAGATAATAGAGCTTGATCGTCATCGTCTCGCTCTTTTGGGCAAACGTCGCCACCGCAAATGTTGAAATGATCGCCAGTAAGAGTAGGTTCTTCATGATGTTGTGACGAGCAGTAAGCGAAGAGTTTGCGGACGCGAAGAGTTTTTTCGATCTAACAGTTATTAGTTTTTAGTTTCAAGTTATCAGTTCAGATCAATGCCCTTACTTCGTGCGGGCTTCTGCCTCACGTCTCTTGTCTCCCATCTCTCGTCTTCCTCAATCGTCGCCAAATTTCGCACGCCAGATCGGAGCGATCTGTTCCATTACTTTGCAATCGCAATAGCCGCCGTTGGTTGTGAGCCAATGCGTAAGTTTGCCGAAATCAAGCCGGTTGTCCATCATGAATTTCATTGCGTATTGCAGGCTGTGGTTGCATTCGTTCTCGAAAAGCTCGTCTTCGACGTGATCGAGCAATGCACTGATCGTCGCCTGTCCGGCAGGCAGCGTATCAAGAAACTGCTGCAGTTCGTCGCCGCTCAACTGTTCGAGATTTTCGATATCGCGCTTCTTTAAAATCGCCATTAACCGAGTTTACAAGAATTAGCCACGAACAACACGAAAGGACACGAAATAACGAAATCTGAAAATCCCTGGAAGGTTTATTTTGCCGTAAGGTGTGTACGCATAAAGTCGATCGCCATTCGAATGATCTCGCGCGAACGCTCGTCGTCGTTTTGATTATCAAATCCATGAACGCCGGTCGTATGATTCGCCAGCGTGATCGAAACATTTTTCGCCAGTGCTTCGCGAACGAACCGGTCGATGGAATCATTCAATGTCGGAATTTGATCCTTACCGGCCCGGCCGATAAAGATCGGCGCCGCGTCTCCGTCGAGATAAACTATCGGAGAGAACTTTTTTAGGTCATCCTTGCTCTCGTTCGCGGTGAACAGATTCCCCGCCTGCTGCACATCCATATACGCGTAGAAATTTACGAGACAGCGAATGTACGGCGGCTTGTCGCGAATCGCAGGTGCGAGCAGCGGCCCGCCCGCCGAGAACGCGGCCAGGCATAATCGTTCTTTGTCGATGTTCAGCGAGTCGGCATTCTTGCGAACATATTCGATCGCCGATTGCAGGTCAGCGGCACTGTCCACCATTGATCGTTTTCGCGGCGTCAGACGGTGCGTAAACGTGACCGCCGCCATTCCCGACGCACCTATAACTCTTCCCCACGACGTATAAATGCCCCAGTCCTTCGCCGTAAATTCGGAACCGGCACCGCCGTGAACAAATATTACCGCGGGCAGTTTCTCAGTCTTAGAAATTCCCGGCGGCGTGTAAACGTCCATCAACAGATGCGCGTCATTTGCATCCGTATATTTCAGATTCGTTTTGACCTTAACTTTGTCTGCTCTGGCAACGCTATGGACCAACGGCATCATCACGATCTCGCGCATCGTTTTCTGCGGCGTCGGTGACGGCGTTTGCTGACTAAATGCCGCAGCCGCAACGGCGAGTATCGTGACCGGAACGAGGTATATCTTTAGCTTCATGTATGTATTCCTATGATTTATTTTTCAAGCCTAGATAATGATCACGCAGTTTCTTATCGAGTTTCTCGATCGAATACCTAAGCAAAACGCGCGGCATTGTTGCGGCGTGTTTG
Organism: uncultured Chloracidobacterium sp.; assembly: GCA_964605905.1. Classification (GTDB taxonomy): domain Bacteria; phylum Acidobacteriota; class Blastocatellia; order Pyrinomonadales; family Pyrinomonadaceae; genus OLB17. The sequence goes on from CAZSEL010000063.1 coordinate 2,403, forward strand.
TCGAGAAACGCGAGCAGTCTCTGCCGATCCACATCGCCTGCCGCACGCACCATCCAACCGGTGCCTTTGTGTACCAGATCTTCATCGTCGTTGACAAGAAGTTCTGCAATGGCAAAAGTATCGTCAACCTGCTTTTGCTTCAAAATAAAATGCGCCGTCGCGACAATTGCTGAGCGTCGCTCCCAAAGATTTTTCGACCGCGCCAGTTTGTACAGAATGTCTCGCGGTTTATCCGCCAGATATTTCCCGACAACATAATAAGCGGCAAGATCGACGAGGTCCCAATTATTTATCCGGTCGTGGCGGCGAATGTATAGCTCGTAAAGCTCGGCCAATCTTTGCTCGGTCAACTTCTTTGCTTTTGCCGATTGGCCCATGATGCTCAGCGCACCAACGCGGGCTTCGTGTATCGGGCTTTCCATCAGCGTTTCGATCTCGCCGATGGGCATATCGCCATACTCTTTCGCGAGTTTGAAAATATCGCCCATCCGTACGCCGATCAAATAGTTATCTTTAGGCTGGTTGTCCGGATCGAACCGAAAATATCGCTGGTGCTTGCGCAGTTCCTCGTCGGACTGAAGGGTTTTCAGTTCGACGAGAAATCGCTTTGCGGTCAGTTCGTTTGCCATCGCCGGTTACGCTTCTTCGAGGTCCTGCACGATCATTTTGGTCATCTTCAACATCGCCTGAACAACGCGGCCCGAACGCTCTTTGTCCGGCCCGGTGAGCAACTCGCCGAGAATAGGCGGCACGATCTGCCAGCAAACGCCAAACTTGTCCGTCAGCCAACCGCACTGATTTGCCAGGCCACCGTCGGCCAGCAACACACCCCAAAGGCGATCTATCTCCTCCTGGGTTTCGGCACTTGCGAACATCGAAAATCCCGGGCCAACCACAAAACTCGGCCCGCCGTCCATCGCCATAAATTGCTGTCCGTCGATCTCGAATTTTGCGTGCATCAACGCACCCTCGGGCATCGGGCCATTCGCACCGCTTTTATGGATCGAATGTATTTTCGAATTCTCGAAAAGCGATGTGTAAAACTCGACAGCCTCGGCTCCGCGTTCCTTGAATGTTATAAATGTCGTTACTTTTTGCATCTTTCTCCTTTTATTATAACGGTGGCCGCTATGCGGTGGCCGCGTTTTCCGACAGCAGCGAATCAAGCCGCACGTATCCCATCTCCAACCCGTCTTCCATCGGCGATTCCAGAACTGTGTCACGGGCCTCTTTCGATTCGTATTTGATCGTGTTTGTCAGAGTAGTTACGCCATCGGTCTCAGTCAGTTCGATCGTGGCCAAACCGATTCCCGGATACCACGGGTCGTCAAATTGCTCGGTGCAGACGAGTTTATCGGGTTCGGATATTTCGCGATATTCGCCGCCGGCTCCCATCTCGATATCGCCTTTTTTCCAAACGTACCTGTAACTTCCGCCGACGTACAGATCAATGCTGCAAACATCGAGCGACCAGCCATCCGGCCCGAACATCCAGCGTTTCAGATATTTACATTCCGTGTGCGCCTGAAACACAAGATCGCGAGTGGCTTTGAATTCTCGTCTTATCACCAATTGATCGTCACCAACCGCCTCGATAATTACTTTGTTGTTACTCATTTGTCTGTCTCCTTTTTTCTCGTTTTCTTTTTTGACGAGTTATCGCTTTTCATTTCCCCGAGTAGCTCTTCGAGATTGTCATATCGCATCTCCCAGAAGATCCGATATTTTTCAAGCCACGCAGTTGCCTCTTTTAACGGCGTCGCTTCTATACGTCGCGGCCGTCTCTGAGCGTCGATCGCGGTCGTGATCAACCCGGCACGCTCAAGCACTCTTAAATGCTTCGAGATCGCCGGCTGGCTCATCTTGAACGGCTTTCCAAGATCGTTTACCGTCGCTTCACCGGTCGCAAGCCGTGCAAGTATCGCCCGCCGTGTCGGATCGGACAACGCCGCAAAAGTTGCATCGAGTCTTTGGGAATTTACCGTTTGATAACTCATCTGTTTAATAACTAGATGGTTATATTATACTTCAACGAATCAATTGTCAAGAGTTTATTTTGAAACCGAAACCAAGGTAAGAGTAATGTGACGGATCGGCGTGAAAAGGCTTTGGAACTAAGACAATTGCGTTTGAATCGCTGTCAAACACCATTTCGAACCCGCATAAGATCAGCCCGCTCGGCTTCTTCGCGTTCCCTTTGTTTTATTCCTTCGCGTCCATCGTATGTAAAAAACTTTGGCAGAAACAATGCGGAACCAATAACTGCAACAACGCACAGTACGCCGCCTGATACCAAGGCGACTGTCAGACCGAAACTTTCGGCCACAATTCCCATCTTTGCGCTGCCCAGCATCGGTCCGGTTAGATAGCTCATCATCTCGATGCTCGCCAATCTGCCGCGCATATAATTCGGAATTGTGTTGTTCCAGATCGCACCGCGAAAGATTCCAGAGATCATATCGAAAAACCCGGCCGCTGAGATGAACAAAAGAGCGATGACTATATTGTCCGACAGCCCGAAGAAAATTATCGCAACGCCCCAAAGCGTCGCCGCAACAATGACCATCGCTCCGTGCCGATTCACGTTCTTTGTCCAGCCTGACGTAAGGCTCGCGAGTAGAGCACCACCAGCCAGTGCCGCCGGAAAGAAGCCGACGTATTTCTCGCCGAAATACACCGCGAGTGCCGGGTACAAAGCTTGCGGCATTGCGAAAAACATCGCGGCGATGTCGATAAAATACGTCCCGACCAATTCCTGCCGCGAGAACGCATATTTCCACGCACGTTTAATTCCCGCCCAACTCGGCCGCTCGGCATCGTCGGGCGACGGCACGGCCGCTATCGCATAAACGGCGTAGATTGTTCCGGCAAATGTAACGAGGTCGAACGCATACGCAACCGAAGGCCCGAGTGTGACCGCGACGATGCCCGCAAGGGCCGGACTGACGATCGCCCCGAGGCTCCAGCGGATCGAATTGAGCGCCATCACCGACGCCATCAGATCGGGCGGAATTATCTTTTGGATGAACGACTCGAATGCCGGCCGCTGTATTGCGGCAAGACCCGCATGAATCGCGACACAAAGAAACAGCACCCAAATCTGTGGATTTGGCAGCAGCGAATTTGCCAATAAAATTACTGATGTAATTCCCTGCCCAAACTCGGTGAATCTAAGCAGAAATCGTTTGTCGAAATAGTCCGCCAACGCGCCGCCGACAAATGCGAGTATGACCATCGGGACGAACTCGGCGAGATAAATATAACCGACCATCGCCGACGAACCGGTCAGTTGATACATCTGCCACGGAACGACGATAAATGTCATCATCGACCCGAAAAACGAGATAAGCTGCCCGAAAAAGAGCAGCCTGTAATCTCGTGAAACCCGCAATGGCGAAAGATCGAGCAGCATATTGAATCAAGAATTCAGCTAATCCATATTCCGATTTTTCAGAAGCAGTGTCTATTCAGGCTGCTTTTACGATTTTTCGATTCGGAATCCACGATTGTCCAGATCTGATTCAGATTTTACCGTTGATCGATTGAATGTTATTCTCGGCGAGAAACAATTTACTCCAAAACATGGAAACACAAAGCAAGGTTGACCTAACGTCAGAACGCAGCAGCTGCATGATATGGGATGCAAAGATCGTCGCAACCGTTTTTGCGGTCAAGATATTGCTGTTTCTTTTTGCCGGCCAGTTTTATCAAACGATCACCGACAGGAAACTGGAGACGTTCACTCAATGGATATCCATTTGGAACGTCTGGGACTCGCTGCATTACCGACGCCTTGCCGAATTTGGTTATGGGGTAACCGCCGAGCTAAAACCGTCGATGGTTTTTTATCCGCTCTATCCGTGGCTGATAAGATTGCTGACCGTTGTCACCCAGGATTACTTTTTTTCCGCGATGCTAATTTCTACCATCGCGTCTGTAGCGATGTCGCTGGTGTTCTTCAGACTGGTGAAACTGGACTATTCAACGCAGATAGCCGCCCGGTCGTTTTGGTTCTTGATCATTTTCCCGACAAGTTATTTTTTACACGTCAGCTATACAGAGAGCTTGTTTCTGCTGCTTGTTTTCGCGAGCATTTATTCGGCCCGAAAGAACCGATGGGTATTTGCCGGGATTATCGGTGCACTGGCCTGTCTGACGCGGGCAAACGGATTAGTATTGATTCCCGTCCTTGCCGTTGAGGCAATTCACCAATATTCGAGCGAGCGAAAATTGCAGTTCGGATGGATTTGGATCGCGCTTGTTCCGGTTGGCTTTCTGGTTTATCTGGCGATAAATTATTCCGTTGCGGGTGATCCGTTTGCATTTATTGCGATTCGGAAACAGTTTTTCTTTATTTCGTCCGCGCCTTTCTGGACCGGCGTGGCCACAGCTATCGGCCAGATGCAGCGCAGTCCTTCATCGGCCGAGATCGTCGGTGTTCAAGAGGTCACATTTATCGCTCTCGGTCTTGTTTGTTCGGTAGTAAGCTGGTTCAAACTGCGTCCGAGTTACAGCGTTTGGATCACTATTAGTTGGATACTTTTCGTCAGCGTCGATTTCGTCGCAAGCGTTCCGAGATACACATTGACCATGTTTCCTATATTCCTGCTGTTCGCAATGCTGGCAAAGAACCAGATCTGGATGATCGTTCTTACGGTTTGGTCGCTGCTTTATCTGTCACTTTTCTCAGGCTTGTTTGCATCCGGTCGTTGGGCGTTTTAGAGTGTTGGCAATAGTCTATTTGTTTATAGTGACGATGCTCGGCGACTTGGTCTGCCGGCGTTTTTTTTCGTTTCTATCGACACCACACAGGCTGGCGGCGGCATTCTTTTCCGGGTTTGTGATCAGTGCGTGTTTCACCTACCTTTTCGCACTCGGTTTTAGCTGGACTTCACAGCCGCTTTTATACGCGAACCTACTTTTCATTGCAATCGCCGTCGGATCGATCCTCTGGCTGCGACGGAGCAAACCTTACGAGCAGCCTGGCGACCGAACATTCAACCTGCTTTTCCGCAAAATCTTTCGCACAAAACAAACTACAGAAACGCTTGTTGATCTCGATTCTGAAAACCGCCCTCCGGGAAGCTGGAAATGGGATCTGGTGTGTCTGAGTGTTTGTTTTATTTTTAGCTGTTGGCTGATGTTTGCAACTTTAGGTTTCAGCGACGGCAGCTTTCAGTTCAGCGTAAACAGTTGGAGCGATTTCGGGCCGCATTTATCTTTGTCACAAAGCTTCGCGTGGGGCAACAACTTCCCCACCGAACATCCTTTCTATCCGGGCGAGACCATCCGCTATCACTTTCTTTTCTGGTTTCAGGCCGCGAATCTGTCTTTTCTTGGCTTGAATTTAGCCTGGGCAATTAATTTACTCAGCATCCTGTCGCTGATGTCGCTGCTGGTCTTAATAATGACCTTTGCCGAGTTATTGTTCGGCTCACGCGTCGTCGGGCGGCTCGCCGCTTTGCTGTTTTTCTTTTCGTCCAGTTCACTGTCTTACATTCCTTTTCTTTTATCTCAATCCAGCCTAGGTGAAACAGCAAGTTCGATCGTCAACGCGAGACATTATCTTAAGTCAGGCTTTCCGTATTTCGGCGACGATTGGGGTGCCCTGACGGTTGGTATCTTTTCGTACCAGCGTCATCTCATTATTGGTGCGGGCATTCTGTTTTTAGTTCTTGTTTTCCTGATCGATTTTTACCGTCGTCGCGGAGCGATAGTCCGGCCTGAAACTGACCCCAACACTGCACCGAATAACGGGATCGAAATAGTACCCGAAATTTATGGGCCTTTTCTTGAAGAAGAAATCAAAATATCGGAGGAAACAAAAACTCACGAGAACATTTCGTCTGAAAATAACCGCCGCGACATCAAAGCCCTTATCTTCTGCGGCCTTTTGATCGGGGCCTTGCCATATTTAAACAGCGCCGTTTTCGTGGCGGCGACAATTATCATATTTGGACTGCTGCTGTTTTTTCCGCAGCGTCGTTACCTTGCAATATTAATAGCGGCGACGGTCGTGATCGCTCTCCCGCAAGTACTGATGCTGCGGTCCGGTAATTCCGCTCCGGACGGCGGGGCAATGTTCCATTGGGGCTACATTATTGCCGACCCGACATTGCCGCAAATATTTAGATATCTTGCGTGGACGTTCGGCCTTAAATGGCTTTTGCTGCTGGTTGCAATGTGGTTTCTTCCTTGGGGCCAACGTCGATTATTTCTGAGCGTTTCACTTTTGATATTTGTCGTTTTCACTGTGCAGCTCAGCACGTATATCTTCAATAATCATAAACTGCTCAATATCTGGAACATTTTTGCGGCGATCTACATCGCATACGCCGTCTGGCGCATCGGCCGGGCAAGCATTGCACGCACGGTACTGGCGTCTGTTTTAACTATCGCAACTATCTTTGGCTCGGTCATTGACCTGTTCCCGCTGCATAACGATTCCTGGATAAATGTTCCGTATAAAAACGACCGATTGACCATTTGGGTTTTTGAAAACACCAACCCTAAGGACGTATTTCTCGCGGACAGGCTGATATCGCATCCGATCTTGTTCGCCGGACGCAAAGTTTTTCTCGGCCACACTACCTTTGTTTGGACAGCCGGTTACGAATTCGGTGAGAGGGAGAAACTATACAAAGCGATGTTCCAGGAACGAAACCCAGCAAAGTTGGCTCGGTTGTTAAGGGTGAATAAAATCGCGTACGTTGCGATTGACGACGGATTGCGGAAAACTACCAGAATTGACGAATCGATTCTTAATCAAAGATTTGAAAAGGTCTTTGAGGATACCGAAAACCGATACGGAAATTTAACGATATATCGAGTTCCTCCCGCACGTTTCTAACGTAGTATCATCCGGAACTTTTCTTGCCCGAGAATGGTCCTCGGATGCGCAATATGAGAACGTCGGAACCTTTGAGATGAAAGAGGATTCTGTATCTACTAAATTTCATCTGTCTAACTTCTTGAGCGAACTCGTCGGATTCCGGTGCCCTTGGAAACGCCTTCGGAATTTGCGACAAGCGTGCAATCGCTGTTTTCTCAATTTCCGTCAACCAGTCAGATGCTTTTTCCGGTCCCCAATATTCAAGACCCCAATTGTATGAATCGCGAAGATCGTTTCTCGCTGCTCTGCTCCAACGGACGTTGTGCTTTTTCATTCGGGGTTTTTATATTCCGAGTTCTGCCCGAAGTTCTGAAAACACCTCTTCCGTGGTCGGCCATTGATCGGAATTTTCAATATCGGCAAGAGCAACGCGCAAAGCGGCAACCGTTTGGCTGTATTCATCTCGATCAACCAACGACTGGTAGCTTTCTGCATCCTGAATTACGACGGCGGCTTTTCCATTCACCGTCAGTACAAGCGGAGCCTTGGTTGAACGCACTTGTTTGACGAGTTTCGAGGCATTTTGTTTAAAATCACTAAGGCTTTGAATATCGTGAGTAATTCTCATAGAAATAATCCTATCTTAATTCAGTCCTTAATTCAATACTGAATATGCGACTATCCACCGTATATTTTCAACTTAAATTCATCGTTAGACGTGTAAATCTCCACACGTTTTCCCGAAATCCGCTCCGATTGCTTCAGCACCATCGGCAGGCCGCCGCGTGGGACGCTTGTGCCGTATTCGCGACGGCCAAAGATCGCGGCGATCTGCGGATTGAGACGCTGGGTGATGCCGTAGCGGATCGCTTTCGATGCGGGCGGCGAAAAGCCTCCGGTCCGGCGGGCGTTGATGAATTCTATGAAATTATCACTGATAACGATCCGCGTTTTGATGTCACGGAGGACGAGATCGCGATGGACCAAAGCGTTTGCGACAGCCTCGCGTATAGCGTAGGTGTGATAGCTTGAACGCGCCGCAACCGGTGAATCGACAAGCCGCAGACCGGGCCTCGGTTTGTCCTTTGTCAGGTCACAATATCGTAGGATAAACGCGATGATCGCTTCGAACTGTGTATGTAAATTGCCGTTTATCTCACGGCTCTCAACCATTTGAGCGTTCCCGTTCTCGCCCGAATACCGCGAAATATGAACGACCGAACGCGGGAACAACCTTTGCACACTTTCATCGCGGCCAAAGAGCATCAGTCCCGCAACGGTCGGAAAAAAATCGTCCTGAGTGCCCACGGCGAGCAATAAGTCTTTCTTTAGAAAATCTACAGTCTGATAAAGATTGATCGTCGGGTTTATATCCTCAAACGCGCCCGCAAATGACCAAAGCAAGCCATCGTCAAAATCCTTTTCGTCCGATGTAAACAAAGGAATATTCTCGTAACCGAGCGGCCTGATCTCGTCGAGCCAGATCGAAAGCTGTTCGCGCGAAACTTCTCGCTTTTCGTTACCGAACCGCATGTAAAAACGGCCTTCGCGTGTTCGGTACGGCCGCTTTCTAGGTTCGACGTCGAGAGCGACGATACGCTTGCCGCTGTCGAAGGCGATCGTGTCGATGATGGGAATTATCGGCGGGACGATCTCTTCGCGGCAGATGCGATTGATCTCTTCCTGAACCCACTCGGGATTGCTCACCCCCTCGATCCGCAACTGATCGTTCACGCCAAATATGATCGTGCCGCCGCCGGTGTTTGCCAGAGCAACTATTCCCTGAGTGATCTTCTCGGAGTTCGAAAGCTTTACCTTTAACTCAAGAAAAGTGTCCTCGCCGCCCCGAATCAAGCGCAGCAATTCGCTCCGAGTCGTTAATTGTGCGGGCTGATTTAAAAGATATTCGTTGTGGGAAAGTTCGCTGGAGGAGACAAAACGCTGGCTGTGTCGGAATTTTCTTCGCGGCATAACATCAGGCGTGAAATTTTTGTCATGACGGATACACCTTTCATCCGCCCGAGCTGCTTTGCTATCAAAGTAGCTTCTGGATTAGTCTTTTCGACCTGATTCTATTGAAACACTGAACCAGGGAAATGTAAACATCGCTCAATAAGCACTCTATGAACGGCTGTAAACGTCAGTTACGAAATGTTTTGCGTTCGTTGACAACCTACCCGTATTCGATTATCTAGTAATTAGCCTCTTGTGGATACCGAACACATAACAGCCTACCTAAGCCTGGGCTCGAACCTTGGTGATCGTGCCGGAAATCTGCTGCTTGCGGTTCGCGGGCTTATGGAAGCGAGTTTTGAAGTAACCAAGCTTTCGGCCGTCTATGAGACTGAGCCGGTCGGTATCGGCGACGCTCCGAGTTTTCTGAACATGGCGGTCGAGGTCAAATGCGAAAGCATAACTGCGTCACAAATGATGGCGCGAATGCTGCGGATCGAGTATCTTCTCGGCCGCAAGGACAAGACGCTAAAAAAGCCGCGAACCATCGATCTCGACCTGCTTTTTTTTGGTAATCATCAGGCTGACACGCCGTTTTTGACGGTGCCGCATCCACGTTTGCATTTGCGCAATTTCGTCCTTATCCCGATGAACGAGATCGCACCGCGCCTGCTCCATCCAAAGCTCCGCAAGGACATCGGCACATTGCTCGAAGAATCGACCGATGCTTCGCTAGTTACACGCTGGTATCCTAACAACAACGGCGAGATTCACGATTCGCAGAGCGGCTAGACTTAAAATCGCCAAAGTTCTAGACTTAGAGCAATTTATGGCCTATCTCAAACCCGATAAACCCGAGAAAGTTTTTGTCCCGGCCTTGCGCGAAGCAAAGGAAAAAGGCGAAAAGCTCGTCTGTCTGACCGCCTACGATTACCCGACCGCTCGTATCGTTGACGAAGCCGGTGTGGACATCATTCTCGTCGGCGACAGCATGGGCAATGTCATCCACGGTTACGGCAATACGATTCCCGTAACGATGGACGAAATTTGCTCCGCGACAAAGGCTGTGAAACGCGGATCGAATCGCGCTTTGGTCGTCGCCGATATGCCGTACGGCAGCTTTCACACCGGCGATAACAAGGCCGTCCGCAATGCCCTGAAACTAATGAAAGACGGCGGAGCCGAGGCCGTAAAGCTCGAAGGCGGCCGGAACCGCGTCGGGTTGGTCAAGCGGCTCGTCGATGAAGAAATTCCCGTCGTGGCTCATGTCGGCCTAACACCGCAATCGGTCCATAAAATGGGCGGCTACCGCGTTCAGGCAAAGACAGCCGATGCCGCAAAAATCTTGATCGAAGATGCAAAAATGCTGCAAGATGCAGGAGCGTTTGCCATCGTTCTCGAACTCGTCCCCCGCGAGGTTGCTGAGATCGTTACAAACGAACTCAAAATCTCGACAATCGGCATCGGAGCGGGCAGCGAGTGCGATATTCAGGTACTCGTGCTCCACGATCTGATCGGTTTCACATTCGGCCGCCAGCCGCGATTCGTCCGCCAATATGCAAATGTCAGCGAAGTAATAACTAACGCGATAACCGCATGGATGGACGACGTAAAAACCGGCAACTATCCGAGCGAAGCTGAATCGTACGGCATGCCAAAAGACGAAGCTCTAAGCGAACCGAAATCCGCCACTCAGTCCTGATCCTTATGGAGATCATAAACCGCAGACAACGGATGGCATCGATCGCACGCAAGCTGCGTCGCGAGAACAAGACCGTCGGTTTTGTTCCGACGATGGGATCGCTCCATGCCGGACATTTGACGCTGGTCAAAGAGGCCCGGCAGATGTCGGACATCGTCATCGTTTCGATCTTTGTGAATCCTGCTCAGTTCAACGACAAGGGCGATCTTGAGCGTTACCCTCGCGACCTTACAGCCGATGCGGCAATGCTTTCCGAATACGACATCGATTACATTTTCGCACCCGAAACCAACGAAATTTATCCGTCCGGCTTTTCGACGAATGTCTATGTCGAAGACCTTTCCGAGTCTTTAGAGGGAGCTTCGCGGCCCGGACATTTTCGCGGCGTTGCGACCGTTGTCACTATATTGTTCAATACGGTCCGCCCCGATCTCGCGTTTTTTGGACGCAAAGACGCCCAGCAGCTTGCGATCATAAAACGGCTTACACGTGACCTTGGGTTTGAAACAGAGATAGTTTCGATCCCGACCGTTCGCGAAGAATCGGGCCTTGCGATGTCGTCACGAAACGAATTGCTTTCGGCTGAAGATCGCGTAAAAGCCGCAGTAATAAATCAGGGACTTGAAGCGGCTCGTTCCGCATTTTCAAAAGGTGAACGAAATGCCGCAAAACTAGCTCAAATTGTGCAATCGCTGTTGGATTCCGAACCGGCCGCCGCAACTGATTACGTCGCAGTCGTCGATGCCGAATCGCTGGAACCTATTGAAACGGTTAAAGATAGCCCGACCTTGATCGCGGTTGCGGCCCGGTTTGGCAAGGTGCGGCTGATAGACAACGTGCTGCTCGAACCGGGACAGTAATCTGGCACCTAATTTGCATCTTACAGGGCGAGGAAAAGCCTTTTGGCGATTCCGAACATTATGAAAAAAATCAGGAATCTATTCACATTGGTTGCTGCCATTGGTGTATTTGCGATTGTGGGTTCGGCCCAGACCGCACTGACATCTTTGGACGGCTCGCGAGTGGATGTTCAAAACCAAAAGGGCAAGGTCGTAATTCTTGCGATCGGCGCCCGCTGGCTGCCGCTTTCCGGCAAACAGGCTCAGAACGCAAACGCGTTGGCGAAGAAATACGCCGGCAAGAACGTCGTGGTCTATTTTATTCTAACGGATTCGACGAATCCCAAGTCTAAAAACCACGCAACCGACGCGCAGCTCAAGGCCTGGGCCGCGACGAACCGTGTCACGATGACCGTTTTACGTGACCCAGATGGAGCCGCGACGCTCGGTAAGTTCGGTGTCGATCAACTGCCTTCGTTCGTCGTGCTCGACAAAAGCGGCAACCGCTCCGGCGAGCCTTTCGGCGGCAGCAGCCAGGACACTGACGGCACCGCCGCGATCTCGCAAAAGGTCGATTCCCTACTCTAAATTTTGCTTTCTCAAAAAAGGAAGACGAGGCTGAAAGCAGCCTCGTCTTTTGTTTGAAAAAACAAGGTAATTTTTCGTGTTTAATACCTGCAATGTTTCTGGCTGATAGCTGATAGCCAATAGCTATTAGCCAATCGACAGCCCTGCTTTATTTCCACAAACCAACCGATAAACCAGCCCGATCGGCAGCCCGACCACATTCCAGTAATCGCCCTCGATGCCTTTAATAAACAGAGCGGCCTGCGCCTGAACGGCGTATGCACCGGCCTTGTCGAGCGGTTCGCCTTTTTGGACGAGGAACTCGATCTCGCTTTCCGACAGTTCAGAGAACTCAACCCTTGTCCGCTCTATTCCGACGTTGGTGTTTCCGTTTGCGACAATTGCAACTCCCGTCAAAACTTCGTGGATATTTCCTGACAGCAATTTTATCATTCGCCGCGCGTCCTCCAGATCCGTTGGCTTTCCGATTATCGCTCCATCAATGACGACCGTCGTGTCCGCGCCAAGGACGATGCCGCCCGATTCCATCGCCGCAACCGTTTCGGCCTTTGTCTTTGCAAGCCGCCGAACATAATCTTCCGGGTATTCGCCTTTAATTTCCGATTCATCAACATCAGCGACACGTTTTGTAAAGCTCCAGCCGACGGCTGTAAGTATCTCGGAACGCCTCGGGCTGCCCGAAGCAAGGATAAGATGCGGCAGTTCGACCGTGTTTTTTGTGTTGTTTAGCATTTCGTTCGGTTCTCGTTTAAGATAATAATGAATCGCGGGCCGTTAGCAAATGCAGGATGTTTTCAATACATTATCGGGGATCGTAGGCGAGTTTGCGGCCGAGCCGGAGGCAAAAGAACCGATCGTTTTTGCCGCCTGGCGTCGGACGTCGGGAAATCTGATCTCGGAAAATGCAAAACCCTTGAATTTCGGAAATGCGACTCTAAAGATCGCCGTTCGGGATAAAAATTGGCAGCGACAACTTGCCGCTCATTTACGAGAGTATTTGTTTAAGATCAATTCCCTGCTCAAAGGAATCGCTGTCGATCGCATTGAGTTTGTGATTCATCCAGCGGCATTTGAAGCAACTGAGATCGGCAGCAGAAAGTCGGAGAACGAAACGCGCCGACCATCTCCCGATATAGTGGCTTCCGCAAATTCGATAGGTGATATCGCGTTAAGAGAACAGTTTCTTAGGGTCGCCGGTGCTGCTGAAGCTCGTGGCCGACAAAAATAATAGCCCGAAATTATGGACGTTAGAAAAATAGCAAAGCTTGCGCATCTTGAGATCACCGACGACGAGGTCGCTCTGTACACGCCGCAGATGGCCGACATCGTAAAATATGTCGAGCAGCTAAACGGCCTCGAGATCGACGACATCGAACCGATGCTCGGCGGTTTAACGCAGGAAGGCGAAGCGACCCAGACGATCCGCGAAGATGTCGCCCGCGAGTCGTTCACGCAAGCCGAGGCATTGTCCGAAGCTCCATCTGGCGTTGACGGGCATTTTCAGGTCCCGAAAGTCCTATGAGAAGAGTTGGCAGTTGGCAGTTGGCGGTAGGCAGTTGGCGGGCAGTCAAATTTGCCTGCCTTCTGCTAACTGCATACTGCTTACTTGCCTGCGGTGTGCCGAATCTTGAACCGCCTGCGTGTGTCGAATCGCGAGACATCGTTCGCGAATTTTACTCGTATCATTTTGGCAACGGACTCGCGTTTTCGGCCGACGCTTTGAAACAACGTGAGCGTTTTTTGACGCCGGAACTGGTTCGTAGCTTTGTGTCACAACCCGAAGGAGCCGATCCGTTTACGACCGGAACGACCGATTTCCCAAAAGCATTTCGTGTAGGCGAGTGCAGTGAAAAGGCAACGGACAAAACAGTATTTGAGGTGCTGGTTTTTTGGCGGGACGACAACAGGACAGAACAAAAAACCATCCACGTCGAGACAGTAAAAAACGGCAAAAAATGGCTGATAGATAGAATTAATTTCGAATGATCAAAGAGAACATTGAGCGGACATTAAACAACGCCGAGCGGCTGAACGAAAGCCTTAACAGCTTTCTCTCGATCGAGCGACAGCACGCGACCGCACGAGCGGACGAGTTGGAAAAGGGCACCGAACCGACCGCGTTATTCGGTACGCCGATCGCGATAAAAGACAACATTTGCACCAAGGGAATGCGCACGTCGTGCGGTTCGCAGATCCTGCATAATTACAAAGCTCATTACGACGCAACCGCAATCAAACGACTGAACGAAGCCGGTGCAGTCATAGTCGGCAAGACCAACATGGACGAATTCGCGATGGGTTCGTCAAATGAAAACTCCGCGTTCGGAACAGTCAAAAATCCGTGGGATCTCGAACGCGTTCCTGGTGGAAGTTCGGGTGGCTCGGCAGTTGCCGTTGCGTCGGGCGTCGTTCCTGTTTCACTCGGCTCCGAAACCGGAGGCTCGGTGCGTCAGCCGGCTTCGCTCTGCGGGATCATCGGATTAAAACCGACTTATGGCCGCATTTCGCGATACGGCCTTGTAGCTTTCGCGTCATCGCTCGATAACATCGGCATCTTTGGCGCGACCGCGCTCGATGCGGCAAAAGTGCTGAAAGTTATCGCCGGACGCGACGAGCTTGATTCGACCTCGGCCGATATTCCAGTACCGGATTACACCGCTGAGATCGCAAACGACATCGCAGGCAAGACCATCGGCGTGCCGCGTGACCTGTTTGGCGAAGGGCTCGAAGATGACGTTCGAAACGCGGTCGAAAAGTCGATCGATAATTTCAAATCGCTGGGCGCGACTATCGTCGATGTCGAACTGCCGTATGCGAAATTCGGCATCGCGGTTTATTACATTATCGCAACCGCCGAAGCCTCGTCGAATCTCGCCCGCTACGACGGCGTTCGTTACGGTTTCCGGGCGGAAAACGCTCCGGCGCTTCGCGAAATGTATTTCCGAACACGCGAAGAAGGATTCGGCCCCGAAGTGAAGCGACGAATCATGCTTGGCACCTATGTGCTTTCGAGCGGCTATTACGACGCCTATTATTCAAAAGCTCAGCGTGTTCGAGCGTTGGTGAAACGCGACTATGCCACGGCGTTTGCGAAATGCGATGGGATACTCACGCCGACCTCACCGACGACCGCTTTCAAGATCGGCGAGCGCTCTGACGATCCGCTCGCAATGTATCTGAGCGATATTTACACGGTTTCGGCGAACCTTGCCGGCGTGCCCGCGATCAGCGTACCGAGCGGCCTTTCGTCGGACGGCCTGCCGGTCGGAACTCAATTGATCGGTAATTTCTGGGCGGAGAGCACCATTTTGAATATGGCTAATATTTATGAGACCGAATTTCCGCTCGATGCAAAACCGCTGACCCACTCGGAATAACAAAAACTTATTGCACCACTAACGACCGGTCGATCGTCGCCATATCCTCGTGCTGCACAAGCGGCGGTCTTTCCAGCATTCCGCTCCAACGATTTGCATCGTCCAATAATTCCTCAATGTCGTCGCTAGGCAGCGGACGCGAGAACAAATATCCCTGACCGTATTCGCAGCCAAGCCCGCGTAAGCTATGAAACTGGTCCGGCGTTTCGACCCCTTCGGCAACTACGTTTAACTGCAAGGCTTTTGCGAGTGCGATCACGGTCCGCACAATAGCTCCGTTTTCGCTGTTTTCGCCCATCATTGAGACAAATGAGCGGTCAACCTTTAGCGTGTCGATCGGGAATCGCTGTAAATAGCTCAGGCTGGAATAACCCGTTCCAAAATCGTCGATGCTGATCTTTACGCCCGATTTTTTTATTTTGTGAAGCATCGATATCGCTGCTTCGGCGTTTTCCATCACGGCGCTTTCGGTTATCTCAAGTTTTAGGCTGCCGGGATCGAGAAATGTCGTATCAAGAACGGCATCGACCTGATCGACCAGGTCCGCCGACGCAAAATGCTTACCTGAAAGATTTACGCTCATTATCAGCGGCGACTGATATCCGGCCTGCCATTCGACAAGCTGACGGCACGCCTGCCGCATGATCTGGTCAGTCATCGGAATTATCAACCCGGTGGATTCGGCTGCCGGGATAAACTCCATGGGCGACACAAGCCCTCGGGTCGGATGCCGCCAACGGACGAGCGCCTCAAAACCGCTCAATCGAGCGTCTGACAGATCGACGATCGGCTGATAAAAAACCTCGAACTCACGCCGAACGATTGCCGCACGCAGGTCTGTTTCCAATTGGTGCAGCAACACGGCACGCGTGTGCATATCGTTGTCGAACTCGACAAAGCCCTTACTGCCGTCCTTTGCGTAATACATCGCAATGTCAGCGTCGCGAAGGACCTCCTCGGCACGCGAATAGTTACCCGGCCCAAGGGCGATGCCGATGCTGACACTGGTAAAAATTTGCCGCCCTTCGATGTTAAATGGTTTGGCAATATGCGACACGATCATCGCCGCCAGACCGTGTGTGTCGGCGACGGTGTTTGCACCTTCCATCAAAATCGCGAACTCGTCACCGCTGAACCGCCCGACAGTTCCATGATCTCCGATCATCTCTCTGAGACGACTGCCAACCTCAACGATCAAACGGTCGCCAATCGAGTGCCCAAGACTGTCATTCACGGAACGGAACCGGTCGAGATCGAGAAACATAACCGCAAATTTGTCGCCGCTTCCGATCAGCTCGGTTATCCGCCCGATAATGGTGTTCCGATTGGGCAGATCGGTCAGTTTGTCGTGAAACGCCGCATACCGAAACTGTTCACGGCTATAACTCAGAGCCTCGGAGCTCTTTTCAAGTTCCGTGACGTAGTGTTCCAGCTCGTTAACATGCTGCTCAGCCTGTTCTGCCCGCAGCTTTTCCGAATCGCGCACTGCGGCAGCGGTTTCCTTGACCTCATTGATATTCCGCCGATATGTCCAATAGATCAGCCCGAAGAAAAGCGTTATCGTCGCCGAAATGTAAACATTAACCTGCTGCAAGGCAAAGATAATGCAGCCCGCCATTGACGCGCCCAACAGGTAAACCATCAGCGAATCCGACCAATATTCGCCAAGCACGGCGAGCAGCGGGCGTTCATGCTTGATCGAGAGAAAAGGCGTCAGGCAGATCGTATTTATCACAAAAAATGTGAGAGCGACGCATATTAGAAGAAATGCGAATTGCGGCAAATCCTTTGCGGCTGCCAGTGTTTCATCGCCGCCGGTTATCACATCCACCGCCATAGTTACTGTAAAGACGGTTATGGCTGCGATGATGACATTCATGAATATCGTCCGCGTTTTGATCGAAACGCCTGCCCGCCTGAACATATAAGATGTAAATGCGGCTTCGGCAGCGGCAAGCAGGACGGCAACCTCGCCGCCGAAAATGAAAAGTGTCGAGATTACAAGCGCGTCTGCGATGGTTAAATGGATATTGTTGCGCGGCAGTTGAATACGCAGCGAAGAGCTGAGAAATATCGTCACTACAGCAAGCGCGGCCATGCCAAACCCCACGCTTTCGTAAGGAAATCCGATCATTGCCCATAGCACCGCCCCGAGCCCAAACGGCAGCAGCACCGCAATATAGACGTTTATTGTCCGTTCTTTTCTTTCCATTCCGATTAGGGAACATCGAGCAGAAACGTGGGAAACGTTTTTTCTGGTGGAAGCCTTACTACATTCGCGGGAGCGAAAACTTGTGTATCGACGGGCTCTGCCGGTGAACTTGCAAGTTGCGTAAATTCAAATGGTGCGCCTACCGCTCCGAAATTCTATGCAAAAATGCTCTTTCTTTTCATTTATCGGGATTCAACGTCAGGCAGGATGCTTTAACGGGTTGAGACTGGGATTTGGGCGTATCTCTACGGCTAGTCGTTTTGACCAGACGAAACATCATAGCTTAAATCCTTAAAGATTGCCATATATTTTTCGCGCAAAAAAATGCGGACAGAAAAATCCAAATAGGTTTTTAAATTGCCTCCAGCTTTAGAGTCTGTGTCAAAACTCTATTTGTGAAGGAGTTTGTAGGCTGCTCGTCGCCAAAGGCGACCAACATTAAAGCCTGGGGTGAAGCCGCTTCGGCGGAACCCCAGGACAGACGGTCGGCGAATTCGCTCCCTGAAAGGGAGCAACAATGGGCTTTTTGTTCATCGCTTTCAGCGACAGAAATACTTACACGGGCGTTCCTAGGGTTCCATTCGCTTCGCTCATTTCACCCCAGGCTTTAATGTCAGTCGCCGTTGGCGACAAAAAACCAATGAGTTTTGACAGTAAAGCTGGAGACAATTTAAAAGAGGCCGCCTTTTCAGACGACCTCTTCCACCATTGATGACCTTCTATTTCGTGATCCCAACCTGCGTCAGTGCATAAGCGTAGTCAAACGCAACCTCTTTCAACCGGTCGTAACGCCCGGACGAACCGCCGTGTCCGGCTCCCATGTTGGTTTTTAGCAAAATCACGTTATCGTCCGTCTTCAACTCACGCAGCCGAGCGACGTATTTTGCTCCTTCCCAATACGGCACCTGGCTGTCATTTAGAGAAACCTCGACAAGCATATTCGGATAATCCTTTGGCTTTATGTTCTCGTATGGTGAATACGTGATCATATAATCCCACGCTTCCTTTTCGTTCGGGTTGCCCCACTCGATCCATTCTTCGGTGGTCAGCGGCAGCGTGGCGTCGAGCATCGTGTTCATTACATCGACGAACGGAACCTGAACTATCGATGCCTTAAACAGCTCCGGCGCCTGGTTCTGCACAGCACCCATTAACAATCCGCCGGCCGAGCCGCCTTGAATCACGAGCCGATCCGACGCAGTGTATTTATTCGCGATCAGCCATTTTGCCGAATCGACAAAATCGTTGAACGTGTTCATTTTCTTGAACATACGGCCGTCCAACCGCCATTTTTCGCCAAGTTCGCTGCCGCCGCGGATGTGCGCGATCGCATAGATCATTCCGC
>CAZSEL010000064.1:0-19633 GCA_964605905.1 uncultured Chloracidobacterium sp.
TTCGTCCGCTTCGCGGACTAAACCCGAGCATTTGGTGAGTTTTGAGACAACCTCCACAGCTTTTCCGCAAATAGAGCGGCACAGCCGCAAGAGTTTGATGGTTAAATTCAGCGCTTACAAACGAGAGATCTCCGCTGCCATTGCTTTTGTGGTGCTTCTAGTCGTTGTCGGAATCGCGGCCCCGAACTTCTTCAGTGCCGGAAATCTGCGCGATCTGGTGATCAATAACGCTCCGACGCTTCTGATCGCGATCGGGATGACGCTCGTTATTCTCGTCGGTCAGATCGATATTTCGGTTGGTTCGCAATTCGCTGTTTGCAGCATTGCCGCCGGTTTTCTTGCGAAGACGGGAATGCCGATACCGCTCTTATTTATTTGTGTTTTATTGACCGGTGCCACGATGGGAGCGTTGAACGGCGCTTTGATCGGCTGGCTTCGTCTGCCATCGATCATAGTTACGCTCGCGATGCTTGTAATGTGGCGTGACGCTCTTCGTTGGGTGACTGAGGGCGCGTGGGTGCAAAACCTGCCCGAAAATTTTCAATGGTTTGGATTAGGGCAGACAGGCGGCGAATTTCTGATCGTTGCTATCACATTAGTTCTTTTCGCATTCTGCGCTTGGTCGCTGCGAAATTTGTCCGCTGCTCGAAATGTTTACGCCGTCGGTTCGGATCCTGAAGCGGCACGCCTTGCAGGTATTCGTTCGCCCAACGTTATATTCTGGGTTTTTGTGATCATGGGAGGTTTGGTAGGGATAGCGGCGTTGCTGAATGCTGTCCGGTTTTCTGCTATACCCGGAAACTCCGGCATCGGGCTTGAGCTAAAAGCGATCGCGGCAGTGGTCGTCGGCGGCGCGGCGATCTCCGGCGGGCGAGCTACTCTGATAGGTACGTTGATCGGCGTTGCTTTGCTTGGAACGATCGGCACGGCACTGGCCTTTATCGGTATAAATCCTTTTTGGGAAAAGGCGATACAAGGCGCGATCATTTTGGCCGCCCTCGTTTCGGATGTGGCGCTCGGACGTCTGGAAAAAAATGGAAAGTTCAATCTCGCTGGAGCAAAAGCCGCTTGAGACCGAGCAGGCTTGGCACGAGCGTATATTCCCTAATAACGAATGGATATTGCTGGTCGTTTTGGTCAGTGAATGTCTTATTTTCAGCGTTACGGGAAACAATTTTCTTACTTCCGGGAACGCTTTTGAGATCACGAGATTGGCGGTAGAGATAGGTCTGCTTGCCCTGGTAATGACGCCGATCATCATCACCGGAGGCATCGATCTTTCGGTCGGATCGATGATGGGGTTGTCCGCCGTCGTAATAGGCGCTCTTTGGCGTGACGCGGGCGTTTCGATGCCGGTTGCGATCGCGATCACGCTTCTTGTCGGGCTGGTTGGCGGAGCATTGAACGCGGCGATCATCACTAAGCTAAAAGCTCCGCCGCTGATCGTGACCTTGGGTACATTTTCGCTTTTTCGCGGTATTGCCGAAGGGCTTACGCGCGGTATCGAAAACTACTCAGGCTTTTCGCCGTCGTTTTTGTTTCTCGGCCAGGGATATGTTTTCGGCGTGATCCCAACGCAGCTATTTATTCTGGTTCCGGCGATCATTGCGGTTTGGTGGTGGCTGCACCGCACGGCATTTGGACGCAGTTTTTACGCGATCGGATTTTCACAGGAAGGCGCGCGGTATGCGGGCATAAAAGTACGCCGTCGGCTGAATTTTATTTATTGCCTGTCAGGGCTTGCGGCAAGCCTTGCGGCCGTGATCTACGTCGCACATCTGGGCCAGGCAAAATCGGACGCGGGAACGGGCTACGAATTGACGGCCATCGCGGCGGTCGTGCTCGGCGGAGCGTCAATCTTTGGCGGACGCGGAACGGTACTCGGGACTGTTCTGGGGTTATTCGCAATCATTATTCTGCAAAACGGACTCAGATTGAGCGGCCAACCGACCGAGCTTGCGGGCGTACTCACAGGCGTTTTGCTGGTCGCAACCATAATGCTCGACCGTTTGTCGCGGTACAGCGAGACAAAGCCTTTGCATGGGATCTCTCAGGAGGAATTTGAAGTGAAAAATTGGCAAATCGGAGTTTTAAGCGGTGTTATTCTGGCCGCTGCGTTGATCGTTGCGGGAAGCAATTGGTTGCTTGTTCGTTCGATCAAGGATGAAAAGGCAACCGGAGGGCCGGTTCAAACTCAAGCTGCAACCTCGACAAAAAAGAGTGTTATAGCGATGATGCCAAAGGCCAAAGGCGACCCCTATTTTATTAGCTGCAAACTGGGAGCCGAGGAGGCCGCGAAGGAACTCGGAGCCGAATTGCTTTGGGACGGCCCGACCGACCTCGACCCTGCAAAACAGAACGAGGTCGTCGAGGCGTGGATCACACGCGGCGTCGATGTCATTGCGGTCAGCGTCGAAAATAAAGAGGGAATTTCGACTGTTCTTCGCAAGGCGCGTGCAAAAGGGATCAAGGTCGTAACGTGGGACGCCGACGCGGAAAAAGACGCTCGCGACTTTCTGATAAATCAGGCCACACCGCAAGGGATCGGCGAAACTCTGACAGACGAAGCAGCTCGGATAATGGGCGGCAAAGGCGAGTTCGCTATCATCACCGCCAGCTTAAGCGCGGCAAATCAGAATGAGTGGATAAAATACATCAAGCAGAGGCTTGCGGAAAAATATCCTGAAATGAAACTGGTTGCCATCCAGCCCAGCGAAGGCGATCGCGACCGTGCCTTTCAGGAAACCCAGAATGTTTTGAAAGTTTATCCGGATGTGAAACTCGTAATGGGCATCGCCGCTCCGGCCGTTCCCGGCATTGCCGAGGCGGTGAAACAGTCGAACAGAAAGGACGTAAAGGTGACCGGCCTTTCGCTGCCGAATATGTGCAGGCCGTATATTAAGGACGGCATTATCGAGAGTATCGTTCTGTGGAACACGGTCGATCTCGGATACCTGACCGTGGTTGCTTCGAACGCCTTGAGCAACGGTACATTCAAAAGCGGCGATAAAAAACTTGCGGCCGGGCGGTTAAACGAGATAGAGGTAGTTGACGATGAAGTAAGGCTCGGTAAGCCGTTCATTTTCAATAAAGACAATATCGATAAGTTCAATTTTTAGACTTTAAGGCATACTGGATTCTCAGAACAAATTCAATTAATGTCTAACTTATGCGAATAAAAGACATCGCACGCGAAGCCGGTGTTTCGACGGCAACCGTTTCACACGTAATAAACAAGACGAAATACGTGTCAGACCCGACGCGCGAAAAAGTACAAAAAGCGATAAAACAATTCAACTATCACCCGAATACCCATGCGCAAAGCCTTGCTCTTGGCCGCAGCAAGATGATCGGGCTGCTTGTTTCCGACATCTCCAATCCGTTTTTCCCCGAGATCATCAAGAGCGTCGAGGCTGCCGTTTTCGCGAGTGGTTATTCCCTTATCTTGCTAAACACCAATTACGAAACAGACCGCGCGGTCGAGTATGTTCAGCGGCTTATTCAGATGAAGGTCGCGGGGATTATTTTGATGATCTCCGAATTCGACGAGGAACTGATCAACGAAGCGAAACGAAAAAAGACGAGCATCGTTTTTCATGATCTGGGAATAGTCGGTGAAAAAATGAGCAACATTATTTTGGACTACGCTGTCGGCATTGACGAAGCAGTCCGGCATCTTGTCTCGCTCGGGCATAAACGGATAACGCATATTGCGGGTTCGCACGAAATACATTCGGGACGCGTTCGCCGGCAGGCCTTTATCGATGCGATGAAGCGCCACTTGCCGAATACTAAGCAGCCAAAGATCTACGAGGGCGATTTTCGTTTTGAAGGCGGTCGTCTTGCCGCAAGCCAGGTGTTGGCAGAGAAAGTTCTGCCGACGGCCGTTGTGGTCGCAAACGATCTTATGGCCCTCGGTGCAATGCAGGAATTTAAGGCGGCCGGTTTACAGATTCCGCAGGATATTTCGATCATTGGTTTCGACGATATTTCATTCGCCAGCCTGTCGGAGCCTGCATTGACTACTGTCTGTTCGCCGCGAGTTGAGATCGGACGCAGAGCCGTCGAGGCACTGATGCTGACGATTGATAAGCCTCACCAGCTGGGCGTTGAGGTCAGTATTCCTACATATTTGATCAAACGCAATTCAACCGCTCCGCCTGGAAGCGGAAGCGATCCGCGACGTAAATAGATCGATGTATTTTTTGGGAATAGATGTTGGAACGGGCGGCTCGCGGGCAGTTCTTATCGATGAGCGGGGAGCAGTCGTCGGATCCGCAGTCGTCGATCACGAACCTTTTGCGTCGCCACAGATAGGTTGGGCGGAGCAGGATCCACGAGACTGGTGGCGTGCAAGCGTTGCCGCGATTCTTAAAATTCTTCATTCGACTGATCTTCATCCCGGCGATATCAGCGCGGTTGGTTTCTCGGGGCAGATGCATGGGTCGGTTTTGTTGGATGCGGAAGGCGATGTTCTTCGGCCAGCTCTTCTTTGGTGCGACCAGCGCACTGATAAACAATGCCGCGAGATAACGGAGAAGATCGGAGCGGAGAGATTGATCCGACTTGTCTGTAATCCCGCAATTACGGGCTTTACGCTGCCGAAACTCTTGTGGGTTCGCGAAAATGAGCCGGATGTTTGGGCCAAAGTACAAAGCGTTTTGCTGCCTAAGGATTATGTTCGGTTTTGTCTGTCCGGCGACACGGCGAGCGACGTTGCGGATTCTTCGGGTACACTGCTTTTTGATGTTCAAAATCGTCGGTGGTCTGATGAGATGCTCGCGGCAATGGACATCGACCGTGATCTGCTTCCTGAAGTTTTTGAGTCTATCGAGATTACCGGAAAGGTGTCGAAAGCCGGTTCGGAAGCGACCGGGTTGCTGGAAGGGACGCCGATAGTCGCAGGTGCCGGCGACAACGCTGCCGGGGCGATCGGAATGGGGATCGTAAGACCGGGGACCGTCAGCTCGACGATCGGGACGTCAGGAGTTGTTTTTGTAGTCACGGAAAAGCCGACGCTCGATCTAAAGGGCCGAACGCACACGCTTTGTCACGCTGTTCCAGATCGGTGGCACATGACCGGCGTTACGTTAGCGGCTGGTCTGAGCCTAAAATGGTTCCGTGAAAATTTTGGACATGGAGCTGACTTTGCACACCTGGATAACGAGGCTGCGAAAACTCCTGTCGGCTCCGACGGCGCGATCTGGCTGCCGTATCTAATGGGCGAACGTACGCCGCATCTCGACTCGCATGCACGCGCGGCGTTTGTCGGCCTGACCGCGAGCCACACGCGGGGACATATGGCTCGTGCGGTTATGGAAGGCGTGGCGTTCAGCCTTCGAGATTCCTTTGAGATATTCCGTGATCTGGGCGCTCCGATGGATTCGATCCGGCTCGGCGGAGGTGGAGCTAAATCTCCGCTTTGGCGTCAGATACAGGCGGACGTTTATGGCCAGGCGGTCGAGACGATCGAGGTCGAAGAAGGAGCGGCATTCGGTGCGGCGATCCTGGCCGGAGTAGGTGTCGGGGCGTGGAAATCCGTTGACGAGGCGTGTGAAAAAGCGATTCGCGTTGCTGAACGGACCGAACCTGATCCTTCATCTGTCGAGATGCTGGATCGAAATTATGAAGCTTTCAAACAGCTTTACAGCGCGCTTCGTTCGGCGATGCGTTCGATTAATTAGAATTTGGAGTTGAAGTCTTATGAGTGACGAAAAATATAAACCTAAACCGGAGCATAAATTTACCTTCGGCCTGTGGACCGTGGGCAATCGTGGACGCGATCCGTTTGGCGCCGCCGTGCGTGAAACGCTGACCCCTATCGATGCGGTAAAGATGCTTGCCGAGGTCGGGGCCTACGGCGTCAACTTTCACGACAACGATCTCGTGCCAATAGATGCGACCGTCGCAGAACGAGATCAGATCGTAAAAGACTTTAAGGCGGCTTGTGACGACCATAACATTAAGGTTCCAATGGCGACAGTGAATCTGTTCTACGACCCCGTTTTCCGCGATGGCGCTTTTACGGCGAACGATGCGCGGGTCCGCTCATATTCCATTCAGAAAACGATGCGGGCAATGGATCTCGGGGCGGAATTCGGCGCCGGGATATTTGTGCTGTGGGGCGGGCGTGAAGGATCGGAGACCGATGCCTGCCGTCGCCCGGATGAGGCGATTAGACGGCTGCGGGAGGCATTGAACTACCTTTGCGAATACAATATCGCCGAGGGCTATGGCTATAAATTTGCGATGGAGGCAAAGCCGAACGAGCCGCGGGCCGATATTTATATGCCGACGACCGCCGCGTACCTCGCATTTATCGAAACGCTCGAACATAAGGAAATGGTCGGCGTAAACCCCGAGGTCGCTCACGAAACTATGCCCGGGCTGAATATGACACACTCAGTTGCTCAGGCCTGGGAAGCGGGCAAGCTGTTCCACATTGATCTGAACGATCAGGTGCCGGGCCGGTACGATCAAGATCTGCGTTTTGGTTCCGCCGCACCGAAAGCGGCCTTTTGGCTTGTGAAATTCCTTGAAGACGTCGGTTACACTGGGTCAAGGCATTTCGATGCACATGCCTACCGTACCGAAGATTACGCCGGTGTGAAAGATTTTGCCGCTGGGTGTATGCGGACGTATCTTATCCTAAAAGACAAGGCCGAGCGTTGGAACAAGCATGAAGGAGTTCAGGCTATATTGACGGAAATCGAATCGACAAATGTGTCGAACGGACACGGCACTTTCGATGAGCTTTTATCGAAGGATTTTGACCGGCGGGCCTTGTCGTCAAAGGGTTTGCAGTATGAAAAGCTCGATCAATTGACGATGGATATTCTATTTGGCGTCGAATAATTATGGCGATCTTGGTAACCGGCGGTGCCGGGTATATAGGAAGTGTAGTTGTAGAAGATCTGGTGAAGGCCGGCGAGCAGGTTTCGGTTTTGGATAACCTTTCGCGTGGGCATCGTGAGGCGGTTTCTGCGGGTGCCGGGTTTTACGAGGGGAATATCGGCGACAAGGATCTGGTAAAACGCATCTGTGACGAAAATAGTGTCACAGCGGCAATGCATTTTTCCGCCTTTGCCTATGTTGGCGAATCGGTCTCAAAACCTGACATTTACTATCAAAACAATACTTTTCAAACCATAGCTTTTCTTGACGCATTGCTTGATCGCGGTGTCAAAAATTTGGTTTTCTCCTCGACATGCGCGTCCTATGGCGAGCCGCAATACGTTCCCATTGACGAAAAGCATCCGCAGCACCCGACCAATCCATATGGCTGGTCAAAGCTTTTTGTCGAGCAAATTCTAAAGGATTACAGCTCGGCATTTGGACTGAAGTTTGTCGCGTTGCGATATTTTAATGCCTGCGGGGCGACCGAAACGCACGGCGAGCACCATGATCCGGAGACCCATATTATCCCGCTTGTATTGGAGGCCGCTGTTGGAAAGCGCCCGTATGTTTCAATATTTGGCGGCGATTATCCGACGCCCGATGGGACGGCGATACGCGATTACATTCACGTTTCCGACATAAGCGGAGCACATCTGGCGGCGGTAAAATATCTGCACGGTGGCGGCGAGTCGGAATTTATCAACCTCGGCAACGGTCAGGGTTATTCGGTTTTAGAGGTGGTGGAGGCCGCCCGTAACGTGACCGGAAAGCCTATCGAGGCTAACATCGAGCCGCGTCGCGAGGGTGATCCATCGCGTCTGATCGCAGATTCCAACAAGGCACGAGAAGTGTTAGGCTGGGAGCCGAAATTCCGCAACCTCGAATCGATCATCGAGAGTGCGTGGCGATGGCATCAGGCTAACCCGGACGGCTATTAATAGATCAAAGTTTTGAATATTTTGATCGCAACACGTTTTAATTTTAGCCCTCTAATCGCCGTTACCACTGCCTGTATCAGAACCGCTATCCGAAGTGTCGGAAATATCGCCATTCGAATCTGCTTCCGGTGTCTCGGCACCGATAAGCCGGGTTCGCATTCGTGTGACCAACAGATGGTTTACGTAAACCAATACGGCAAATCCGACGCATAGACCGACCGCTAAAAACGGGGAAAGATAAGCTGAGGCTTCGGGTGCGAATCCTTTATCGCGAAGAAAGCCGATCGACGATATTGGCAGCAAAAAGCCGATCACCAGAACAAATACACAAAAGTAGCCGAGCGTTGCCCACAGCGCCCAGCCGCGGCCTGTGCGTGCGAGGACGATGTTTGCGAGTATCAGCAATATCGCCGACGCGATCCACAACACCCACCACGACAGCCCTCGAAAATATTCATAACCCGCATAAGCATCGGCCGGCAAGGTGATGCTGCCGAGCCAGCTTGCCGAGTAATATGCGACAAATCCTAACAGGAAGCTGAACACGAGCGCGGTTGCGAGATAAATTTTTGTCCACATTATGCTTGGTTTTAGCACATTTTAATGCAAATAAAAACACCGGAACGTGTGTGAAGCGATTCCGGTGTAAATAAGCTGTGAATGAACTATCTCTGGCGAACGGTAATATAAACGGTCTGACCGCGACGGTTGATAAGCACAATGATCGGACGATTGCCTGTAGTTTCAAGCGCAGCTTGAACTGATTCGACCGAGTTTACTGCCTTTCGGTTGACCTCCAGGATCACGTCGCCCTTCGAAATTCCGGCTTCGGCTCCGGCTCCGCTTTCATCTACAGCGGTTACGATCACGCCTTCGTTTTCGTTGGTCAGGCCGAGTTCCTTGGCTACCTGCGGCGTCAGCGGTTGGAGCGTCAGGCCGAGCTTGCCGTTTGCCGGTTTTGCTTCGTCTGGGTTTGCTCCGGGCTGCTGTGTGTTTCCGGCGGTTTCGGTTTCGGTGTCGAATTCATCAAGCGTTGCGGTTAGCTCGACCGGTTGGCCCTCGCGAAGCACGGTGAGTTTCATCTCGGTTCCGGGCAAAGTCCCGGCGACCTTGTTACGCAGCACATTGCCGTCATCGATTTTCTCGCCGTTTATGGCCGAGATAATGTCCCCGCGTTTAACGCCTGCTTTTTCGGCCGCACTTCCGGCACGAACATTACTGACCAAAACTCCTGTGCGTTCCTTAAGTTCCAAGGCCTGGGCGGTTTCATCGGTAATGTTCTGGATGACCACACCGAGCATTCCGCGCCGGACCTTTCCGTTCGCAAGCAGCTGCTCCATTACGGATTTCGCCATATTCGACGGTATTGAAAATCCAATACCGATGCTGCCGCCGGATGTTGAGAGTATTTGCGAGTTAATGCCGATCAACTCAGCGTTGAGATTGACCAAAGCTCCGCCGGAATTACCTCGGTTGATCGGAGCGTCGGTCTGGAGAAAATCTTCAAAGCTGCCGTCGCTCAGGCCGGTTCGACGGCCTTTGGCCGAGATGATTCCGGCGGTGACGGTTTGGCCGATGCCGAGCGGATTTCCGATAGCTAAAACGATATCGCCGACCCGAACCGTGTCCGAATTACCAAGCGTCAAAAACGGCATATTCTGCGCCTCGATCTTTAATACGGCGAGATCGCTCGGCTTGTCGGTCCCGACGACCTTTGCCTCGAACGATTTATTGTCGTTGAGCAGAACGGTGATTCGCTCGGCGCCCTCAATAACGTGTGCGTTTGTTAATATCGTCCCGTCGGCGCTGACGATCACGCCCGAGCCCATTCCGCGTTCTAGCGGCTGACGCTGACCGGGCCGTTGCTGCGGTAATTGGCGGAAGAAATCTTCGAGCGGATTTTGACCTTGCGGGGCTTGAGCCCGCGGTCGATTGCGGCTTTCGGCCTCGATTCGCACGACCGCACCCGAAGTTCGTTCAACGACATCGGCATACGAGGTCCGCACGCCGTCAACGACGAGCGGAGACTGTGGCGCGGGCGGCTGATCGGGAATCGGGGGAACCGCCTCGTTTCCAAACAATCCGGTGCTGCACGACGAAACCGCGGCCACCGAGCCGAGCGCGACTATCAACAAAAGCTTTTTCGTAAACATTTTCTTTTACTCCAACGATCTATCAGATGCGATTTTACAGTATCGAGGATGCGTTTCAAATAGATACGGTTTTTTTATGGAGAAGTTCGTCATTTGACCCGTATATTTCTGACCCTGTGTCCTCTGTGAAAACTTTGTGTTCTCTGTGAGAAAAAAAGGCTTTCTCACGGAGATCACGGAGTTTTTCACAGAGGACACAATGAAATCCAAAAACTAAGCACCCGCGACACGCGGCAGGCCGTCGGCAAATATATAGGACAGCGTCTTGTAAACAAGCTTTGAGCATAAGAACGCGGGCGAATCATAGTTTTCGACATACGAATATTCGACCAGGTCCATGCCGACAATGCGTTTCTTTTCGGCGAGTTTGCGGATCAAAGCAAGCGTTTCGTACCATCCGAGCCCGCCGGGTTCGGGCGTTCCGGTCGTCGGGACAAGGCTTGGGTCGAGGCCGTCGATATCGATCGTCAGATAAACATTTTCAGTCAGGCCGTGAACGGCGTCGTCGATCCAATCGGTTTTTCCGACGATGTCGCGTGCCCAAAATATTTTCGTCGGAATGCCGGATTGGATCAGCCTTGCCTCGTCAGCCGAGATCGACCGAATGCCGACCTGTACCGAAGGAATTCTCAGGTCTTTTACGACGCGTGCCATTATCGAAGCGTGCGAATGAGGCGTGCCGTCATAGGTGTCGCGTAGGTCGGCGTGAGCGTCGATCTGCAGCACGCTCAGGTCGTGAAATTTCTCGGCGTGGGCCTTTATTATCGGGGCCGAAACAGAATGTTCGCCGCCGAGCATACAGATCATTTTGTCGAATTTCAGCAGCTCGACGGCGCGCTCATAAAGCCCGTCCATCATAGCCTCGGGCGTGTCACGCGGGGTAAATTCCTCAAGCGTATGGATGCCGACCTTATACGTCTCGGTGTCCGTCTCGTCGTCGTAAAGCTCCATGTTCCGCGACGCATCGACTATCGCCATCGCACCCGCTCCGGTGCCCGTCCCATAAGAAACGGTGCCCTCATAAGAAACCGGCCAAACCAGCACCCTGGCCGCCTCAAACGACGAAAACTCTTCCTCATCTATCCCACCGAAATTCATCGGCAATTCCGCAGATTGACTCATACGACTAGTTTCACGATTTGAGATGCGATTATCAAGTTTGTGGATGGGCCGGAAATGCCTGGTCGCCAACGGCGACTGACAATAAAGCCTAGGGTGGAGTAAGCGGAGCGAACGGAACCCTAGGTTGTCGAATTGGATTATTCGCTCCCTGAAAGGGAGCAACATGACCGGCTTTGTTGCTCGCTTTCAGCGAGCGGGCGAGATTTTGAAATCGACCTAGGGATTCGCTCACTGGCGTTCGCTGCTCCCTAGGCTTTAATGTTTGTCGCCGTTGGCGACTAAGAAAGAAAGGGCACATATGAATTGGTCGCTTCCGCCTCTTGCGTCGGCCGAGCCGAATGTTTGAGGCTGATCTGTTTAGTTTCTCTTCCCTTTCCGGATTAGAGTCGATCGCGTCGGCATAGTTCTTGAAACACTCACGTCCATCGGTGGTGCGGTGATGACAACACTTTATTTCTTAACTACTTTGCTTTCATCAGGTAAGCTGTAAACAACCTTGCCGTTTTCGTCTAAGAAATTGAGTTTCGGATCGCCATTTGCCTCAACTGATAATTCGAGCCGCATATTACCTTTTGCGTCACTGAGTTGAATAAGAGACCTTTTGTTCCAAGCCTTCCCAATAAAAAGCCGATTGGTCATAAACTGTCCTTTTTCTCTCATTTCTTTATATGCCGCGTCTCTTGCTTCTTTGGTCGGTAGCTTTTCTATTTCCGCTCTTTTGTTGATCAAATCGGTCAAGGGCATATTTTGGTCGTTCATTCTCAAGCCAGCGAAATAATTTCCATCCTTATCTTCACTATGAGTCAACTGAATGGTTTGGTCGCCGCGAAACTTGTCGAACGTCAGCGAACCGCCTTGACCTTTGCCTGTCTCACCGTCAAAAACCAGACCGCCGATTTCATCGCCTTTCTCGCTGAAAAAAATCATTCCCGCGGCTCTCTGTCCTTCACGTTCTTTGTAGTACTTGCCGTCCATTGTTCCGGGATGCTGACGCACTTTATTTGAAATAACCATTTTGAGTTTGCCGTCTTTTTCAACGATATTGATGCGCTCGACATCGATCTCCTCAAACTTCTGATTTTTGTTTTGGACGGCAAAAGCTGTAAGTAAAAACACCGCACAACCAAGCGTCATAACCACAGCATAAATTTTTAAGAAGCGTACTTCTTTTTCAAGTTTAGTTTCCATAACAATAATTTTCACTCCAAAAATAAAGGTGATTTAGAAGATAGCCGTCGAACCTATGTTTACGCAACGCGCGTGGTTATCAACCTATCGACTCTCGCCGAAGTACAGCGTGTGCCCTTGATCGTCTTTGATGACAAACTCTCTCGTTCCCCAGGCGGTCTCATGTACGTCTTTAACGAGATGAATCCCATTTTTCTTCAATGCGTCTGCCGTAGCCGCAGCATCGTCGGTTTTAAAGTAGAGGTGGAAACCATCCACGAACTCGATCGATGGGTCTTTCTCGTCTACGAGTTTTAGGTGAAAGAGCTGGCTCCCGGCGCGGATGCCTGCGTAAAAGTCCTGGTACTGGAATTCAAGCGTCAATCCGACCTTGGTGGTGTAAAAATCAATTGATGCGGCCAGGTCTGTGGTTCGAAGCTGTGCAGTTGCGCTCGATATATTCATCTTTCCTCCGATTGCTTAATAATTTATCAGTCGCGTGAGTCGTTGCGTGTCGGCTATGTGAAATTTGTCAGCCATTATTTTCGCGTTCAGCCGTCGCAAAGTCATAGAAAACACGAAATAGATTGCCGTCCGGGTCTTTGGCCGTAAACTCGTGCAAACCCCATGGCTTTGATTCTGGCTCGGAGATCAAGTTTGCTTGGCTGCTGCTCCAGAGCCGGTATAGATCATTTACTTCATCCTTGCTATTCAAATTCAGCCAGATCAGAACCGGCCCGACATTTCCGTATTGCTTTCGATAATCTGAATCGGCAAGAAACAGCCTACAAGCTTCCTTTGAAACGCCCGCAAGCCCAAGTTCCGCGTCGCTCCAATCGACAGTAAACCCGAGGTTGTTCTCGTAATAAGCCAATGCCGCGACAAAATCGCTGACAGGTATTTCAGGGACGGGACTGGGAAATTCTAATTTCATTCCCGAATCATACCAGATATTAAGTTATGCGTGGATTCAAATTTTGTCGCCTTTGCGACGGGGAAATTGACTTCAAATTTTCGCCGAGCGGAAAAGCTGCGCTTTTCCGGCCAGTCCCCTCATTCCGTCGCGGCTATGCCGCAAATTGGCGGCATAGCCGCGAGGATCAATTTATGCAGCCCGGCGAAGCATAGCTTCGCCGCTCGGCGAGTAAGACGCAGAGGACCTCTTACATCAAATTTATCGGGTCGATTTCGATTTGGGTGATGCGTTTGTCGGAGCCTCGGGTTTCGGCTTCGGTTAGGGCTTGGTCGATGGCGGCGCGGAGTGCGCGGCGGTTGGAGCATTTCACGATTATTTGAAAGCGGAATTCGTTTTTGATGCGCGAGATCGGCGCACTTGCGGGGCCGAGAATTCTCAAAGAACTGTCGGTGTTTGCGCGGTCGAGGGCTTCGCGGAGGATCTGGCCGCTGCGGAGCGCGTATTTTTCGTCCGGATGCTTGAGCCCGATGAGGGCGAGCACGACGAACGGCGGATAGCCCATCCGTTCGCGGTAGCGAATCTCTTCGTTGTAGAAGCCTTCGAAGTCCTGATTCACGGCGTGTTTCAGAGCGTAATGCTCGGGATAATAGGTCTGGATAAGCACGCGGCCGGGCAGAAGCCCACGACCGGCACGGCCCGCGACCTGGGTCAGCAGTTGGAACGTGCGTTCGGCAGCACGGAAATCCGGCAGGCCCAAACCGGTATCGACCGAGACGACGCCGACGAGCGTTACGTTATGAAAATCGTGGCCCTTGGCGAGCATCTGCGTACCGACTAAAATGTCGATCTCGCCTTTGTCGAACGCAAGCAAAGTTTTCGCCATTTCGCCTTTTCGTTTCATCGCGTCGCGGTCGATGCGGGCGATGCGCAGATGGCCGAACTGTTTGACCAAAATGTCTTCGAGCTGTTCGGTGCCTTGGCCGATGAAGTAGAGAAACTCGCTCTTGCAAAACGGGCAAACGTCGGGCGGCTCGGTGTGGTAGTTGCAATAATGGCAGACAAGTCGCCGGTCGCGTTTGTGCCAAGTCATCGTGATGTCGCACTGTTTGCAATGAAGCGACACGCCGCACGAACGGCACAGAACGAACGACGAAAACCCGCGGCGGTTCAATAAAATAATTGTCTGTTCGCCTTTGCGATGGGTTTCGTTTATCGCGTCGATCAGTTTCGGTGAAAAGATTACTTCCTTTCCGGCACGCTTAAAAACCTCACGCATATCGACAAGCTCGGCCTTTGCCAGCGGACGCCCGCCGATGCGGTATTGCAGCTGTAGATATTGATATTTCCCGGTCTGGGCATTGTGATATGTTTCGAGAGCGGGTGTCGCGGAACCGAGCACGATCACCGCGTTCGCCGAATGAGCACGCATCACGGCAACGTCGCGGCCGTGGTAAAACGGCGATTCGTTTTGGCGGTACGACGCGTCGTGTTCCTCATCGACGATGACGAGCCCGATGTCCTCAAGCGGTGCGAACACGGCAGACCGCGTGCCGATAGCGATGCGTGCAAGCCCACGTTTGATACGCCGCCATTCGTCAAAGCGTTCGCCGGGCGAAAGATTTGAATGGAGTATCGCCACGCTCTGCCCGAACACCGCACGCAGCCGCCGCGAGAATATCGGCGTCAGCGAAATTTCCGGCACGAGCATCAACGACGAACGGCCCATCTCAAGCGCCGCACGCATCGCGCGAATGTAAACCTCGGTCTTGCCGCTGCCAGTCACGCCGTGGAGCAGAAACGCTTTGTAATCGCCGACCGTGAGGGCTTTTTCGATCTCACCGAAGACGTGCTTTTGCTCGGCGTTCAGCGTCAGTTTGTCGATCTCAGGAAGTTCCTCACCGGCGAGGGGATCGCGCCGGACATCGCGAATATAGACCTCAAGATTCCCACGTTTCGCGAGCGTGTTTATCGGCGAGGCTCCTGTGTCGGCTTTTCCAAGCAGATCGGTAAACAGCATCTCGCCGCCGCTGGTTTGCAGCGTTTCGATTATCGTTTGTTGAATTTCTGTTAGAGGCTTCGCGTCCGCGTCAATCTCAGTCGAAAGCAATCGAACAGCCTTTTGACGTTTGGCTTTTACCTTTGGTTCCAGAACAAGGCTTTGCGATTCGATATGGCCGAGGGCTTTAAGCTCACGCAAGGCACGGCGGGCGGTTTGTAACCCGAATTCTTTTGCTAGCTCGGCCTCACGGGTTTCGCCCTGATGAGCAAGATGCTGGAGCAGCCGCCATTTTGCGGCACGCGTGTTGGCTGTCTTGCCCAAAGCGGCGCGGCCGCTTTCGACGATGGTGAATATGTGCTCAACGACCGCTCCTATTCCGGCGGGCAGCGAGGCCTTTAACATTTCGCCCCACGAGGCGGCGTAATATTCGGCGGTCCATTCGGTCAGGCGGAGAATTTCGTCGGTGATCAGCGGCTCGGCGTCGATCAATTCGATAACGTCTTTGATGATTTCATCGGACAGATCGGGTGTAGGATCGGTGTGCGTTCCGGCGGCATAACCGGTCAGCGTCCGCTTGCCGAATGGCACGAGAACGCGTGAGCCTTCGGCGACGTGCGCCATCGTTTCCGGCAGCCGATAAGTGAACGTCCGGCGAAAGGGAAGCGGCAAGGCGACCTCGACATAATGCACTGGTTTGTCCGATTTTTTGCCGCGATATGCCATTTTCGCCCTTTGTGTTCCAAGATGATAACCTAATGGAACTTATTACCGAAATTAGCATCTAATAGGACACGGAAATGGACTCGCTTTTACAACAGGACAAGAAAAATCCGCTTTTGAATAAAGGCCTTTTGATCGGCGTTGTGATCGGCGTGGTCGCGATCGCGACGTTTGTCGGTGTGCTGATGCTGCGGCCTTCTATGGAAGATCAAAAGGCAGCGGTGCTCGCCGACGCGATCCGCGAAGGCTCGCCGGAATTCGAGCAGTTGAGCAACGACTTTGTCTTTGCCGACAAGGACTCGATCGAATCGCCAAACGCATTTGGCCGAATTTCGATGTTTATCGTCGGCGAGGTCAAGAACAAAGGGACGCGGGTATTTAACGGGCTTGAGGTGAACGTCTCGGTCGTCGATCAAAAAAATCAGGTTCTAAAGGACAAGAACGTGCTCGTTGTCCCCAGTCAGCAGAGAGCCGAGATCGGCCCCGGTGAAATAATACCGCTGACCACATCGCTCGACGGTTTTGATAAAAAGGACGACCGCGCAAATATTCGCTGGAAGATCACCGCGATACGAGTCGCAACGCGTTAGTGAGTCTCAAAATATTTCTGGGTTGTTTTAAATTGCCTCCACCTTTAGGTGGAGGCAATTTAAAACAACAGGCTGAGTTTCAGAACTTCTAAAGAACCGTGGATCACGTTGTCGCCACACTAGGAAACCTCGGATGTCCCTTTTTCCGCAGGTTCGATAAATAATTCTTCGAGCGAACGTCTCACGGGTTGAATTGAAATAAGCCTGCCCGAAAGTTTTCTGACAGCCGCCAAAACTGCGTCGATCTCCGATTCGTCTCCGACCGTAATGACGATGCCGCTTGGTTTAGACGCGACGTCTGCTCCGCTCAACTCGCCTTTGATCTGATCTGCCGACAGGCCGCTGACGGTAATTTCAAATTCCCGCACCTCGCTCGAATTAGCCAGCAGTTCGTCAAGATGGCCGGTTGCGGCGAGCTTGCCGCGGCGGAGAATTGCGACGTTGCTGCACAGAGCCTCGACATCCGACAGGATGTGCGTTGACATAAAAACGGTTGTGCCTTTTTCGCCGAGGCCCGCGATAAGCTCGCGTATTTCGCGTCGGCCCATCGGGTCGAGCCCGCTCATCGGTTCGTCGAGAAAAACTATTTCGGGTTCGTTTATCAACGATTGCGCCAAGCCGACGCGTTGGAGCATTCCTTTGGAAAATTTGCGAAGCTGTTTGTCCCAATCTTTTTCATCGAGCCCGACGGCGGTCAGCAGTTCTTCGGTTTTTGAACGCCTTTGCGTCGGCGACATTCCAAATATCTCGCCGAAGTAATTCATCAATTCGCGGGCCGTCAGGTAATCGTAAAAATACGGATTCTCCGGGCAATATCCGATCTGCCGATGCATCGACGTATCGGAAATGTCCTTGCCCAAAATCCGAGCAGAACCTGCCGAAGGGAACAACAGCGACATCAATATCTTGATCGTGGTCGTCTTTCCGGCGCCGTTGCCGCCGAGGAAACCGAATATCTGCCCGCTCTCGACATTCAGCGTCAAGCCGTCGAGCGCCCGGACTTTCTTCTTTTTCCAAAAACCGATCTCATAATCCTTTGAAAGGTTTTCTATTTCGATGATGTATTCCATAAGGATTGTTTTTATCTCAAAGGTCCTGGTATTCGCGACTCGGTGCCGAGTTTTGCCGTGCATGTTTCAGTGTCGAGCCTGTATGGGACGTCTGTCGGGTCCACAAGATTTTCTGTGACATCGACGCGAAAGTTTTTGCCTTCGGGCAATTTTACGCCGCCGAGCATCGGAATCACGTCGCCGAGCCGCGAAGGGCAGCGGCCGATGCGCTCTTTTAATTCGCTCAACACATTATTGATCGCATCGCGTTCGTCGAGCGAATCGAGTTCCATCAGCCGTAGTTCCGCGTTTGCCCTGCTTTGCTGGTCCTCTGATTCGTCGCGCATTTGCAAATACATACGGCGGGCAACGTCGCGGCTGCCGCCGGCGGTTTTCATTGAGGCCGCCATCATTCGCATAAACGCCGGGGAACCGGCGACGGCCGAGCCGTTTTGGTAAACTTCGGCGGCTTTTTCATAATCCTCCAAACGCCAGTGAATGTAACCCAGATATTGGTAAAGCCGCCATTGTTCGGGGTTATTGGCGATCCCTTTTTCGGTCAGTGCGATGGCCTGTTCCGGATTGATCGCCGGGAGAACTATCGCCCCAAATGAGTACGCAGCCCCGAACTTTGGGTCGAGATCGGTCGCGTTATTGAGAAGCGGATAAAGAAGGCGCGGGTTCAGCGCGGTAAGATTATCGACGTTGATTGACTCTGCTTCGCTGCGGATGAGCTTGCCGCCGAGATATTGCAGCGACCACATCCAATACCAATCGGCCACTAAACCCTCGGCCCCGAGCGCGTAGCCTTTAAGCTGTCTGCCCTGAAGTGAAAGGTCTTGGTCCTCGTAACTTTCGGGAAGCGAAATACGCTTTGCCTCAAGAAAATTGCTTAGAGCAAACACAAACGTAAAACCAAGAATTAAAATGGCTATGGCGACAATCGATTGTTTAGAGCGTCGATTCATTAGTCTTTTCTCAATTGCCTTTTCCCTACTTCATCTTGTTTTTCTTATTCTTTTATTCATCTTGTTCTGTGGTTAAGCTCTTTTTTAACCACGGAACAAGATGAACAAGAAAGAACAAGAAAGAATCTTACTTAAAATTTCTCCGGCTGAAGATCATTATCGTTATCGTCAACAGGATCGCGATATAAACAACAGCATATAAAAAGCCGCCGCCTAGCATTGCGGTGTTTGGGAGCATTCCGTTTGCGGCTTCGGTGCGAAAGCTGAACAGCGAGAGATTTGGCAGGCCGTAATAAACCGCGTCCAGCACGACCCGCGCAAATGCCGAGCCGAGCGTTTGCCCCAGTTCGCGTAAAGACGAACTGAGGTGGCCGATGATAAACACCAGAAACGTCAGCAAGGCGGAAAGAGCCGGCGTCGAGAACGAGGAAAAGACGATCGCGACGGCGGTCAATATCGTCAGTTCCAAAAAGATAAGAAATATCGATGGCCAAATCGAAACGGCCAACTCCGAGCTGCCGACATAAACGAGCGCGAACGAAACGCCGACGCCCATCAATGCCGTGTTGACAAGCAGGGTCAGGCACAGCCCGAGATATTTGCCGATGATAAATTCGCCGCGTCCAACAGGCTTTGCAAAGATCGCGTAAACCGTGCGTTTTTCGATCTCTTTTGAAACCAGCCCGACGCCGACAAAAACAGCGATAAACACGCCAAACAGCAGCATGGCGTTAAGGCCGATATTCACTATCGTCCGCCCCTCGTGCCCGTCGGTCAGATCGCCCAGCAATATCGCGGACGCCGTAATGAGTAAAACGAAAAGAACGAGATTATAAAGAATGCGGTCGCGAACGGCTTCGCGAAACGTGTTAAGTGCAATTGAGAACAAGCGGGACATAATGTCGCAAGGGTTAAAGCAAAGCCGAAAATGATTTTAACGAGAGAGTCGCAAAGATGCAAAAGTAAACCAAACGGGCAGCGGGTTAAATCAAATAATTCTTCTCGCCGAGCGGAAAAGCTCTGCTTTTCCGAAAGCTGCCTAAAAACCCCTCGCGGCTACGCCGCCGCCTTACAAATCGGCGGCGGAGCCGCAAATATAATGGGTAATCTCCCG
>CAZSEL010000065.1:0-19007 GCA_964605905.1 uncultured Chloracidobacterium sp.
AATCGGCTTTGGCCAGAATGGAGACAGGCCGATACCAAACTCGTTCGTCAGGTGAAGGTGGAACTCTGAACTTTCAGATTTAGAGACAACTCCATTGGCCGTTGACTACCATTGCGGGCGCTCCTGAGCCGCCGACTTGGCATGGGGTTGTAGATCTGCGGCAATTCGAGCAATAGACGAAGGTTCCATTTGTTCGGCCGGCCGGAAGCGTGTTATGCAAAACGGACGGCATCTGAACAGGACTGTTGAATTGGACGTCCGTTCCGAATAGCGTCGGGTGGCCGCGAACCTCGCCCTCGGACAGCTGGCCGGTCATAAAAACGATGGTCGCCTTGTCAAACATCGTCTTCTCGGCTCCGCGGCAGCCAAGAATATGGCCGTCATAACAAAATCGGTCGCCCGTCGAGTAAACCCTGAGCCGTTCGTCCGCCTGAAACGTGTTGCCGCTGAAGAGGTTTCCCGTCGAAACAAAAGTTCGTCGGGCATTAAAAATAATCGGATTGCCAAAACCCGAATTGACCACCATGATCGGATACGAATAGTCGCCCGCAAGCGGATTTCGCACGGCGTTATATACTATCGAGTTTGTCATTGCCTCGGTCGAAGACGCGATTATGCTGATTCCGCCGCTGTCTAGAACATTGAGAAACGTTCCGCCCAACGCGTTCGGAAAACCGCCGCCAAACGTATCCTGTATCAGAATTCCTCCGGCGCGCTCGAAATGCATTGAGTGCGCATTCTGTCCGGGACCCGCCTTCGGATTTATGAACAGCGTGCCTTCAATTTTCCAGTTCGAATTCGGCATGTTCGCGAAAATAGCCGCATCGCGATTAAATACAAAGCGGCACTCGTTAATTTTTATGTAGTCAAACTGCCACTGTAACTTCGTCTGCGGCAGCCCATAGGCATTAATGCCGCGGAAAAAATTAACAAAAGCGACGCGTTCAGCAACGAATTCCTGCGCGGAATTGTATGCTCCGAAAACTTCCACGCCGAAGGTGCCGTCACCGCTGTCGGCGTACAGCTCAATGTCGCGTATCGTCACTCTTTCAGTGCACTCGCCAAGCTGGAAGAGTGCCTTTTTTCCGCCGGCAAGGCGAATTCGAGACGGATTTTTTCGCAGAAGAGCGCTCGTCGAAGCACCCGATGCAAGCCCGTTAGTACCCTGAATAATAATGCCGGACGGCAGGGCGATCGGGGCATTTACGAGGTAATCTCCTTCGGGAAACGTCAATGTTCCACCATTTTTGTAGGCGATAAATGCCATCGCGCTTTTGATGGCGATAGTGTCGTCGGCCTTGCCGTCGCCGACCGCGCCGAAATCGCGGATGTTGTAGAAACCGGCGTTCCGCGGATCGGGTTCGGCAGGCCAATTGTAAGTGATCGGCCCGGAATACTGGTCGCCCTGAAAAGTGATCTTGTAGCTTTTATCTTCGCCCTCAAAACACCATTTGAATGTAACGGCGTTCGCTCGAAACGTTGCGCCCGCCGCACTGCTTTGGACGAGGCTTGTGCCGGAATCTCCGCATGATTTTATGTTCAACGGCGTCGAGCGGTCGATATCGGCGATTGAAATCGTGGTTGTCGGCGCAACATACCTAACGGCGCACATGGCAGTCTGGTGATCCCTCGGAACGCTGACAACAACGTTGTAGCCCTCGAATTTATTCTGTGAATAAGTCGGGATTGAAAGAAAAACGACGAGGGCTGCGAGGCAAAGAAAATATTTCGTCATATGCCCATTATCGCCAAATCGGGCGGCAAGGGCAAAACAGTAGGCGGTTGGCAGTAGTCAGTCATGAATGAATCAACAATAAGAGAACCAAACGCTTTCTTTGCGTCCTTAGCGTCTTTGCGTGAGAATTCTTTTTTCCTTCACGCAAAGACGCTAAGGACGCAAAGTAAATCTAGGAACTGTTTCGCTTTATTCGAACAGAGTCGG
Source organism: uncultured Chloracidobacterium sp. (assembly GCA_964605905.1). Taxonomy (GTDB): domain Bacteria; phylum Acidobacteriota; class Blastocatellia; order Pyrinomonadales; family Pyrinomonadaceae; genus OLB17. Next base: position 1,943 of record CAZSEL010000065.1, read on the forward strand.
TGCAACGGTTTTGGTTGGAAGATCGAGGCCGAAGTGTTCGTAGGCGAGGCGGGTTGCCATGCGGCCTCGGGGAGTTCGGTTTAGGAAGCCGATTTGGAGCAGATACGGTTCGATAATTTCTTCGACGGAGTCTTTTTCCTCGTGCAGGGAAGCGCAAATTGTTCCCAGACCGACGGGGCCGCCGTCGAATTTCTCGATTATGGTCATCAGCAGCTTGCGATCCATTTCGTCGAGCCCGTATGTATCGACCTCCATCCGATTTAGGGCGTCATTTGCGACGTGTTCGGTAATTTTCCCGTCGTGATCGACCTCTGCATAATCGCGGACGCGCCTTAATAAACGATTTGCGATACGCGGCGTTCCGCGTGAGCGTCTAGCGATCTCGTGGGAGCCTGTCGCGTCGATCTCGACCTCTAAAATCTTCGCCGAGCGTTCCACAATTTGCTGTAGTTCGTCCACGCCGTAGAAATCGAGGTGGAAAATTATCCCAAAACGACCGCGGAGAGGTGCGGTGATCATGCCGGGCCGGGTTGTGGCTCCGACGAGGGTAAATTTCGGCAGTTCGAGCTTGATCGAGCGGGCCGCGGTTCCTTGGCCGATCATAATATCGAGGTTGTAATCCTCCATCGCGGGGTAAAGGATCTCTTCGATCGCGGGATTCAGGCGGTGAATTTCGTCGATGAACAGCACATCGCCCTCTTCAAGGTTCGTTAAAATCGCCGCGAGGTCGCCGGCCTTTTCGATGATCGGGCCGGCGGTGGATTTCAGGGACGCGCCCATTTCGTTGGCGACGATGTTGGACAGCGTTGTCTTGCCGACTCCCGGCGGGCCTGTCAAAAGTATGTGATCGAGGGCCTCGCGGCGTTTTAACGCGGCTTTCATGAACACGCGGAGGTTATCCTTGACCTTTTTCTGGCCGATATATTCCGCCAGCTGGGCCGGGCGGAGCGTCGCCTCGAATTTAGTTTCCTCGGGCGAGAGGTCTTCGTCACGAATGTCTATCACGGCGGTGGTTTTCACTTAAATTTCTTAAACTTTGCGGGCTTTGCGACTTTGCGTGAGACAGAAAAGAATTCTCACGCAAAGCCGTTAAGAACGCAAAGGAGGCGCGATGGATGCAAAAGGATCGGTAGAACTTAAAAAAGGTTGTTCGCCGCACGAGGCGGGAACAACGGTAACTATTTTCATCTTGAAATTCCTAACTTTGCGGGCTTTGCGGCTTGGCGTGAGACAGAAAAGGATTTTCACGCAAAGCCGCTAAGAACGCAAAGGATCGATAAATATCTAAAACAGCAGCCCTTTGGCGTGCAGGGCGAACAGATCCATTGAAAGAGCGACCGTTAAATGCAAAATCAGGCCGAGCCAGATGGATTTGTTCCGGTAACTTAGCCAGCCGAGGAAGATTCCGGCGGCGATTGCGGAGAAAGTTTCGGGCAAAGGCTTGCTGAAATGGATCATGCAGTACGGAACGGTCATTACGAATATCGAATACAATCCCAGCGACGGTTTTAGACTGTGCACAAGGAATCCGCGAAAGAAAAACTCCAGCCCGACGAACTGTAAAAAGTATATCAGTTCCCACGCGACAAGCGTCGTGCCGAGATAAGGTTCGCCGTTGTAAATATGCAGAAACGGATACTTCGCCGCAAAGCCTTCGGTCAGCGACGCGATGTAAATCAGCGACAGCATCACCGCCGTGCCGACCGCAAAAATCTTCCAAAAACCGGTTTCGACGCCGAATCTCAGCCCGAAATCTTTCAAATCAGCCCGCCAGACGAATTTGATTATCAAAACCGGTATGAAAATATAGAAAATAGTGACAATAAAAACCCACCAGGCCAGTCCGGGCAAGTTATTGTCCGGGGAATTCGCGATAAAGTTCCCGAAATCTTCCAAAACAGTCCCCGAAAGAAACGCCGCGACCGCCGTTTGGTCCTTCATATAATAGATACAGGTCAATCCTAATGCGGTGTAAACGAGCGCAAATATCACACGACGGTCAAGTTTGGTTATGTCCTGTTTGATGTGATTGAGAATTTCGAGCATTCATTTCTTCTCAAAAACTCCCTCCTTGTTTAGGAGGGGTGGCTGGCTTTGCGGCCTGGTCCCACTCCCCCTTACTGCTCAAGTTTGCCATTGAAATTTGCGAGCATCAGGACGATCTCGTCGATCAGGCCGACGCGGGTGCTGTTTTGGGCGACGCCGTTTACCAGCATTGAGAATACTAGCTGTTCGCCGCTGGCGGTTGTGACGTAGCCGGATAGTGCGGACACCTGATCGATGGTGCCGGTCTTGCCTCGAACATTTGCTTCGCCGCGAGTACCTCTGAAACGGGTGCGGAGCGTGCCGTCAACACCGGCGATGGTCAGGCTGTCGCGCCACGCTTGGGAATACTTGCTCTGCTTCCCCATATAAGTGTAAAGCTGAACGACCGCCGACGGAGTTATCAGATTATGCCGTGACAGCCCGCTGCCGTCGTATTGCAATACGCTGTCGGGCGCAACTCCGATACTGGTTAGAAATCCCTTAACCTCACCAATACCCATTTCGGAGCTGGTTCCCGTGCCGCCAATAATTCCGTTGACGTTCGGGTAGGTAGTTCGGGCCCGAGCATTTTCCCCTATTGTCCATAACAGCGTTTCGGTGTACATATTCTGGCTCGGCTTCATAGTCTTGGCGGCGATCAGAGCTAGCGGCGGTGATTCGATCTTTGCGATCTCGACCGACGGAATGACTGTCGATGAAACACCGTCTGCGATCGCACGTCCTTGCCCGTTAACCGTGATGCCTTTTTCGACAAGCCGTTGTTTTAACATCGACGCAAATAATTCTGCCGGGCGTGAGACCGTGACATTATTGCTGAAACCGGCGTTACCGACCGGCAGGTTGCCGCTGATCTCGATCATGTTTTCGCCTAACTTTCTTTCGATCTTTAGCGTACGGGGCGTTCCGGCGGCGGTTGTCATGCAGCGGTTTTGGACGCGGACGACAAGATTGAAAGGCGTGACGCGTGCCGCGCACTGATAGCCGATCGGACCAGGCACGACGCTCAATGAAATTGCGTTGTCATTTACGGCCAAAGCCGAGACCTCGGCGCCGTAATACCATTGCAGGTCGTCCCACTCCCAACCGCCCGGTATCGCAGAGCCTTTGAAATACGTGTCGTCACCGATAATCCCGCCATCGATCCGCTTGACGCCCGCTTGAATTATCGCGTCAACCAGACGGTCGATGCCCTTGAATCTATCGTCGTCGTTGAACGAATATGAGATAGATACATCGCCGCTGCCGCGAACTATCAGGTCGCCTTTGATCGTGCCGGAAGCATCGGGTTTTTCATTGGCAAAAACGCGGGTAACAAAGCGATAGTCTGGCGTCAGTTTTTCAATTGCGGTCGCAACAGTGAAGTTCTTCATATTCGAAGCAGGCATAAAATATTTCTCGGAGTTTTGCTCGAATATGACTTTGCCGGAGTTTAGGGAAACTACCTTTACACCGACCATTCCGCGACGAACCACAGGATCGGCGAGCCGCTGCTGTATCCGCGTTTGCAATTCCGATAGCGTCGGCGCGGCCGGTGTCGTGGCTGGCGTCTGAGCCAAAACGCTTGAGAAAGCGAAAATAAAGATGAGGCCGACTGGCGATATTAAACGGCGAAAACGAAAGGCGTTTTTCATAGATTGGATTTTACGTCAGATTGCTTTTATCGGGAAAGCACGGTTGGCCCGAATGAGGCGAGATGGACGAACTGACATTGATAATTTGAGATCGAACATCCGAAATGTTATTATGCATAGTCATTTTAAACAGCCAATCGTTACCTCATTCGTTTGGCTCTTTTTGTAAACGATCCACAATTCAGGAGTTTCCGATCAATGCACAAGGTCAAGGTTTTGATTATTGCGGTTTTTGCCGTATCCGCGACGGTATTTCTTTATTCTGATCGTTCCGCAACGCGGGTGATCGGCAGCCCGGCGGGCACGGTTCCGTCAGCGCCGACCGGCGTTTTGGCGTCCGACAGCGATTACGCCAATAAAGTCGGTGTGATGTGGGACACGATTCGCGGAGCAACAACCTACAGAATATTCCGCAATACAGTGAATAATGCCGGAACCGCGACGGAGGCGGGTTCGAGCTCGTCAAACCAGTTTCTGGACATGGATGCAACGCCGGGACAGACATATTTTTACTGGGTCCGGGCCGAAAATGGCGGCGGCAACAGCCCGATGAGCAGTTCGGATCAGGGAACGCGAGGCGTGTTGGGCGAATCGCCGGGCCCGTGGACAGCACAGGAGCCACCATCGGTACCGGTCGAAAATCAGATCACGGCGGCAAAGGCGGCTCTCGGAAAAGCTCTGTTTTGGGATGAACAGCTTTCATCGACAAACACAATGGCGTGCGGAACCTGTCATCGTCCGAACGAGGGCGGGTCGGACCCGCGTACCATCGTTGGCGATATGCGATCCACGAATCCCGGATTCGACAACATCATAAACACCGCTGACGACGTCACCGGTTCGCCCGGGGTTCCGCGAAACAACCTTGACGGCACTTACTCTGAGGCTCCATATTTCGCATATCGACCGCAGGTTACCGGCCGAAAGGCTCCGTCCTATTTGAACGCGGGATATCCGACGGCGGGGTTGTTTTGGGATGGCCGAGCCAGGAATGAATTTCGCGATCCGATCACGAATGCGGTGCTGATTCCAGACGGCGGCAGCCTCGAAAGCCAGGTCCTCGGGCCGCCGCTCTCAGACGGTGAAATGGGACATGTCGGTCGGAACTGGCCGCAAGTCGCGCAAAAGATAGCTGGTGTTAAGCCGCTGGCATTGGCCGGTAATATCCCAAGTTCTTTGAACACTTGGATCGGCGGACGCTCTTACGAGCAGCTTTTTGAAGAGGCCTTTGGGACACCCGAAGTAACACCGACACGCATTGCAATGGCGATCGCTACGCACGAACGCCAGATCATCACCGACCGTGCTCCGCTCGACCGATGGGCGGCCGGATTGCCCGCCGGTATGACGCAAAGCGAGATAAACGGCGCGGACATTTTCATCGGAAATAATTGCAGCCAATGCCACTCGGGACCGACGCTGTCGGATAATTCTTTTCATAACATCGGCGTTCGTCCGCCTGCCGAAGATCGCGGACGCGGAGCGATCACTAATGACCCGATAAACGATGGTGAATTTAGAACAACCACTTTGAGAAATGTGGAACTTCACGGGCCGTATATGCACAACGGGCGTTTTGCGACGCTCGAAGAGGTTGTCGAGTTTTACAATCGCGGCGGCGATCACGACGCGCCAAATATCAATCGCGGCTTTATCCGCCCGCTCGGCCTCACGCCGCAGGAAATGGCAGATCTGGTCGCCTTTATGAAACGGCCGTTGACCGATCCGCGTGTCCAGGCGGAACTGCCGCCGTTTGACAAGCCGCAGCTTTATACCGAATCGAACCGTGTGCCGGTAATCAGTGGTACAGGCCGCGCCGGTAACGGCGGTGTCACGCCAAACCCAATTGCGCTCGAACCGCCGCTGGTCGGCAATCCAAGTTTTACCGTTGCCGTGTCAGCCGGGCTTGGCGGAGCGAATGCGAGGCTGGTTATCGGTTCGGCAGATCCGGGCGTAGGAGCGTCAATTCCGGCATCGGGTGGATTTGCTTACCAGACCGTCTCGCTTAGCGGCACCGGACATGGTTCCGTTAGCCTTGCGATCCCGAACAATCCGGCGCTCGTCGGACAAACATTTCACGGACGCTGGTACGTGCCTGATCCTTCGGCGGCAAACGGTTTTTCAGTTTCGCGGCTTTTCAGCTTTACCGTTTTTGGCGTGGCTGCTCCGAAACCGGCGTTTGTCGATTTCGACGGCGACCTGAAAACGGACATTTCGATCTTTAGGCCGGACTCGGGTGAATGGTGGTGGCACCGCAGCTCTGACAATCAAGGTAGAGCGGTTCAATTCGGGGCCGGAACCGACAAAGTCGTCCCCGCCGATTACACCGGTGACGGCAAAACGGATGTGGCTGTGTGGCGGCCGGCGACGGGCCAGTGGTTAGTGCTCCGCAGTGAGGATTTCACTTACTATGGCTATCCGTTCGGTGCAAATGGCGACATTCCCGCTCCGGGCGATTTCGATGGCGACGGCAAGGCCGATACAACGGTTTACCGCCCGTCAACAGGTACTTGGTATATCGCACAGTCTTCTGGCGGTACGCGTTTTGAGGGCTTTGGATCGCCACAGGACATTCCGCAGGTTGGCGACTATGACAACGACGGCAGGGCCGATCTCGCAGTTTTCAGACAGAATGACGGCGCTGCCGAATGGTGGATCAACCGTTCGACCGCCGGTTTGATCGCACTGCAATTCGGTCTTGCAACCGATAAACCGGTTGCCGCCGATTACACCGGCGACGGCCGCACCGATGTCGCGTTTTGGCGCCCGTCCAACGGCTTTTGGTACATCTCGCGAAGCGAAGATTTTAGCTTTTTCGCACTGCCTTTCGGAACAAATGGCGACATTCCAGCTCCGGGTGATTACGATGGTGATGGGAAGACTGACATTACCGTTTTCCGCCCGTCACAGGCGACATGGTACATCAACCGGTCAAGTGGCGGATTGAATATTGTCGGCTTTGGAGTTAACGGCGACCGCCCCGTGCCGTCTTCATATATTCCGTAGATGCTAGAAGATCTCGACAAGAAAAGGCCGGATGTATAACGCACCCGGTCTTTTTTTGTCCATGTTATTTACACTTTGAGTAACCGCAGTCGCGGCAAAAGTCGCATCCGGAGGCGTGTTCGAGTTGGCCGCGGCATTCCGGGCATTCGCCGATAAGCGTTGCCATTTCGCCGTATGTTTCGGCGGCGATTGCGGCACTTTTTCCGATCTGTCGTTCGGAGACGGGAAGATTTTTCAGCCGTCGATCAATCAACAAAAGACATTCCGCAACCGCCTGTTCGGGCGAAGTAAGTAGGCGTTCGTTAAACCAAACGGCGTGTGTTCCTGTAACTTTATTCAGGCTGCGAGCGACCTCTTTGACCTCAAAACCGCCCCGAAGCATTTTCGACGCAAGCAACCCTACACCCGCGCTGATCGGGCCGGCGACAAATATTTCAAGAATACGCTCGCCGTCGTGATTAACCGTCACATAAAGATTCTGATTCTCAAAAGGAATCCGCCACGTCGAACCCTGTAATTCACGAGGACGTTCTACACGGCCGTCGGAACGCCGGCTTCCAGCCGGCGATTCGGCTTCTGTTTTATTGATGCCGATAGCTGACGACACTTGCCGGCTGGAAGCCGGCGTTCCAGTGGATTTCATTGCGTTCAACACCTGCCCTTCCCGGCTGCCGTCGCGGTAATAGCTGACGGCCTTGCAGCCGAGTTTGCGGGCGAGGTGATAAAGCTCATCAACCGATTCGAGCGTGTCGTCTTTCGCGCCGTTGCAGGTTTTTGAAATCGAATTATCGACGTGTTTCTGCGCGGCGGCGAGAACCTTTACGTGTTGAAGTGAATTGATCTCCATCGCCGAAATGAAATGCGGCGGCAGATCGGCTTCGTGTTCGACGACATATTCTGCAGCGGTCTTTATGGATTCTTCATCTGTCTGATCCACATCTATTCCAAGAGCCTCGGCAGCCGGCGTGTGGACATAGGTCCGCGTGCCAAGCGTGTCCTGCCGGACGTATGCCCAAGAGAAATTCGGCTCGATGCCGGACGAGGTTTCGGCGACAAGCGAGATAGTTCCCGTCGGAGCGATAGTTGTCACCTCATAATTTCGCGGCGTGAGCGGCATTTCACGCGGTAACCCGATCTCGTCGTAGATGAACTTGGCGTATGCATCGCGGTTTGCTTCGAATTCGGGAAACACGCCTTTTTCAGCGCCGAGTTTTAATGACGCCGTCCACGATTCGCGGCGGATAAAACCCATCACTTTTTCCATCAGCTCCAGGGATTCGTCGGAGCCGTATGTGACGCCTAATTTCAGACACAGATCGGCAAAACCCATTATCCCGAGCCCGACCGGCCGCGTTCGTTTCACAACATCGTCAATCTCCGGCAAAGGGAAATGGCCGGCATCGACCACGTTATCGAGAAATTGTGTACAAAGGTGTGTGACTCTCGCGAGTCGTTCCCATTCCAATTCGGTGTCCTGCGAGAAGAATTTTGCCACATCGATCGAGCCAAGATTGCACGAGTTATTAAAATGCAGCATCTGTTCGCCGCACGGGTTACACGCCAGGATCGGCCCCATCGAGGCCATCATGTGATTATTGCGGTTAACCTCGTCGATAAAGATTATCCCGGGCTCAGCGTATTTATGGGCCGACGCAATAATGCGGTTCCAGATGTCCGGTGCGTAAACCATTCCGGGCATCGGCGGCGGTTCGATCAGGCAGTCGGTGAGATCGGCCGTTTCAAACGCCAGTTTATCGGCAAAGGTCGCAGTCGTTCCGTCCGGTTTGCGGTAAACAACATAGTCCTCGCCGGTCGCCACGTCGAAAATCGACTGCTGCCACGGCTCGCCATTAAACTCGGTTTGGAACCAGACACCGCTGTCCACGGCGTCCATAAACAGATCGGTAACAGTCACCGAAATATTGAAATTCGTCAGGCTTGTCTGGTCGTTCTTGGCGTGAATAAATCGCAGAATGTCCGGGTGCGAAACGCTTAAGATTCCCATATTCGCACCTCGCCGAACGCCACCCTGCTTTACGACCTCGGTCGTTTGATTGACGATGTTCATGAAAGAAACCGGGCCGCTTGCGACGCCGCGTGTCGAGTTGACCATCGAGCCGGCCGGTCGCAGAAATTCGTATGTCATTCCGGTCCCGCCGCCCGTTTGGTGAATGATCGCAACGTTCTGAGCGTGTTCCATTATCCCTTCGATCGAGTCGGGAACATTCAGGACAAAGCACGCTGCAAGCTGGCCTTTCGGCTTACCAGCGTTTACCAAGCAAGGTGTGTTCGGGATGAATTCGCGATTGAGCATTACCGCTGTCATCTCGTTATAAAAGTCGGATCGTTTTTGCTGATCGGTCTCGGCACGAGACACATGCCCGACCACGCGGCGGACAATATCATTCCATGTCTCGATCGCTTCGCCATACTCGTCCTTCATCGCATACCGTTTCGCGACGACCTTTTGTGCGTTCAGCCCAAGCGGTTTTATCTCACGCTGCGTCGCCGTTCCGGTGCCGTTTCCGTTGTTTTTCGGGGCTGGGTTGCCCATGACAGGTTCGAGAACTGTGCTCATAATTTCCTCTCGCTTTACCGCGAAGACAGTAATGTTTGCTTAACTCTATTTTAACATTCTGCCGTCCGATGCGGAATCTGATTTAGGGGTTTTCGGGTCTGGTTTGAACACTTGTTCCTCCAGGGAGCGCGACCTAAGTATTTCAATCGTAAACCCAAAATATAGCTGTGTCAAGAAAAATCTACACTACCTGTTGCGTTTTTAAGTTCCCTAACTGCAACATCTGCGGGCAAAACCTAATGTGATCTCTTAATTTACGGACAGACAGAAACGACCTGACATTTTCTCGGCGGTTTGACTTTCTGCGGATGCATTCCCGAAACTTAAAGCGATGGACAAACTTATTCACGGTACAGCGGCGGATGGGACGATTCGTGTTCTTGCCGCCGTTACAACAGATATAACAGCCGAGGCGATTCGTCGTCACGAGACTTCGCCCACGGTCTCGGCCGCGCTTGGGCGGATGTTGACCGGAACGCTTTTGCTCGGAGCAACATTGAAAGATTTCGACCGGCTGACGGCCCGCATCGAATGCATGGGACCGCTTAAAAGTATTGTCGCCGAAGCCACGAAACACGGAACAGTCCGCGGCTACGTCAAGAATCCGGTTGCAGAAATTCCGGCAAAGACGAACGGAAAATTCGACGTAAGCGGCATCATCGGCGAAGGGACGTTTTACGTGATCCGCGAAGCTGGATTCGAGATCGGTTTTCGCCCCGAGCCTTATGTGGGTTCGGTGCCGATAGTATCGGGTGAGATCGCTGAGGATTTTGCCTATTACCTTGCCAAGTCCGAGCAGCTTCCTTCGGCAGTTCTGCTAGGCGTTTTGCTTAAAAACACCAAGCCGTTTGTTGCAGCCGCAGGAGGCGTGATGGTGCAGATGATGCCCGGTGCGAATGAACATATCATCACGATGATAGAGGACACGATCCGTCACGCACCGCAGGTGACATCGGTGATCGAGGAAGGAGCAACGCCAGAAGATCTCGTAAAACTAGCGCTCGGAATTATCGATTACGAGATTCTTGAAGAACGTGAGGTGTCGTTTAAATGCACCTGCTCACCCGAAAAAGCTATCTCGATGATCGCGGCGCTTGGAGTGGACGAAGTGCGTTCGATGCTAACCGAGGACAACGGTGCAGTGATCAATTGCGGGTTTTGCAACGAAACCTATCAACTGAATAAAACCGATCTTGAGACAATTATTGAAAATTCTTAGCAGAGAAAATACTTCTGATTTTTTTGGAGAATTGAAAAGGGAATCCATCACGCCGCAGAATTTCCACACGGTTTAGCGCATAAATATCAGGCGACATATCATCACCGTAAACCGTTGTAAAGGCAGCCTTATAACCTGCTTTTTTTATTTCTTCTTTGGCTGGCTCATTATAGAAACCGGCGGGATATGCAAAAACCTGACAGGGTTTTTCAAGAAGGTTTTCAATAGCCGCTTTTGATTCTGTAACTTCATTTTTGATTTCAGCAGTTGTGATTTGATTAAACAACTTGTGATTCATGCTGTGTGAGCCAAACTCGATGTCATTCTGTGACATTTCCAAAATATTTTCCTTTGAAAGATGCTCGCGTTCGCCTTCTCCATCGGCCGTAACTTCGTCAGTTGTCCGGCCGATGCATGATGGGACGAGAAAGATCGTTGCTTTAACACCGTATTTTTTTAATATGGGAAAAGCATTCTGAAAATTATCCTTCCAGCCGTCGTCAAAAGTCAGGGCAAGGCTTTTGTCAGGAAATTTGCCGTTATCGTTAAAATATTCGATCAGCTCTGACGCAAAATAAAATGAAAAGCCCTTTCTTTTCAGATATGAGATCTGCTTTTCGAATTTTCGCGGAGAAGTAAAGGCACCGCGGATTTTCACGTCCGGTGTCGGCAGATCGATCTTGTGATAAATAAGCACAGGTATTTTCATAAATTCGAATGCTCAAAAATACTTATATCCGAATCGCCTCTGGTTAAAAACCAATTATTTACATCATAGACGATTTCCCGTTGCTCGGGAGCTTTGGCCATTAGTTGCAGAGGGCTGTTTATTTTCCAGAATCCAAAATGACGCAGACGGCTTTGAAGCAACGGGTCAATCGCATCGGTAACCAGTCCTCCAGCTTTTCGCTCGATAGCAAGTTTTAATGAGCCATTTATAAGGGCATCTACGGTTTTTTGTGCTTCCGCCGGACTGTAACAAATGTCGCTGATTGCAGCCTTGGTGATCGCGCCATTTGCATTCTTTTTTCTAAAAAACAGAACTGCATATCCGAGCAATTCTTGTTTTTCAAAATAGCCAAGGATTTCAAACTGCTTTCCCGGCTGCTGACGAAATTGCCAGAAAAGTACGGTTGAATTTCTGGATGTCGAACAATCCCATTGGTGTTTTGATCGAGCCCACAGATCGTCGAATGAGCGGTCAAATCTGTCTAAAATACGCAATTCTCCTTCGCTGCTTCCAGATGTGCGCCGGAACGGTGCAAAGGCTAAGTTAGCTATCTTGCGTAACGGACCGAACCGCGAAAGTTCCGGCAAACTCTCACCGGGAAAAAGAATTTTATGAAAACGCGGGATATTGGAAACGACCACCCAGCCCAGTCCTTTTAGTAATGCGGGTGCGTGCTGTTGATCCGTATTTACTCCGAGCAGATAAGGCGAAAAATTTTCGGCAGCCATTGCCAGCTTTTTGCCGATGCCCCGACGACGAAAATCAGGGTCAACGATCCAATCGAGAACCCATAGGGCCCGAACTTGCCGCCCCTGAATGTTTAGCTCGACCGGAAGCGTGGCCAACTGGCCTGCGATTCGGTCACCGCTTTTTGCCAACCAGATCGGGAGTTTGTCAGGCTCGATATGCGGTGAGTCGGCAAAATGCCAGTCCCAATAAACCGGATCACTGTGTCGAGGATTGTCGGCGTATGCGTTTTTGAGAAAGGCGAGAACTTTTCCCTTCTCTGAGATGTCCATCTGTTCGATTACGATCTCTTCTTTCATGCGATTCCTAATAAGGTGGCCGATTTGAGTTGTGGAACAGTAATCCTACTACTTTTGCTTTATAAACACGGGCTGTGTCCACGCGAGTTTCCCGTTTGATTCGATGATCTTTGCCCGGACGTAGCCTTCGTTTCCAACGATCTTGTAAACGGCGGGATTTTCGAAAGTTTCTTTTAAAACGCGGCCACCGCTGCCGATGAATTGAACTGTGTATTTGGAGCCACGTTGTTCTTTGATCTTGATCGAAATACCGAATGCATCAGCCGAATAATCCTCAAGTTCGACTCCGGTCGAAGCGTAGAAATCTCCGCGGTCGAGCGATGCAAGTATTGCCGCAGCCGTGAGTTCGGCGGCACGGACGTAAACCCATCCGTGGCCGGGCGTCGGGGCGGCCTTGTCGCCGATACGTTTAAAATAGTGCGAATCGTCGTCTGCGATTCCGTAAATTATCTGTCCGCTCGATAATATTTCGTCCCAAATTTGCTCGACCGAAGGCGAGCCTCCGCCGCCGAGATTATTTACAAGCGGATGGCCGTTGTAGATTTCCATCAGCCGGACGTTTTTTAATTTTTTGATGTCTGCGGCCATCAATGCCCAACCGAAGTTTGGATGATTGAGTTGCGGCACACCGCCGGCGGCGCGAACATCGTCGATGTTCTTTTGCAGAGTTTCAACTGCGCCCGGCAGACGATTTGGCGTTACAACTTTTGTAAGCCCGAGACCGTTCATGTGGTAGGGCTTGCCGTTGAAACGGTCGGTAACTTCCTGTGCGCTGATGACGAGAAAAGCATCTTTCTTGCCGAGCAATTCATTTAGCGGAACGACATTCGTTATGTACTCGTGGTCGGTAATGAACAAGAAATTATAGCCGTTCTGTCGGTACCATTTCACCACGTCATCCGGTGTCGAATCGCCATCGCTGTTCAGCGTGTGAGTGTGGGTGTTTCCCTTGTACCAATTTTGGGTACGAACGGCCTGGCCATACCCTGAAATCCCAAACACAAGCGAAATCAAGATCACAAAGGTTTTCATCTTATTATTTATTCGGCAAGCGAGCGATAATCCGAACGAAAATAGAGCAGCGGATCGCCGTCCTGAGTTTCCGAGTTCAAAACCTCGCCGATGTAAACCGTGTGGTCGCCGCCGTCGTAAGAGTGCACGATCTTGCATTCGAGATTTGCCAGACAACCGGCGAGCATCGGCAGGCCATGCTCAGAAAGACTGAAATCGAGACCACTGAATCTATTTACTAGCTGTGAAGCAAAACGCTCCGAAATATCCTGCTGCGTAATATCTAGTATATTCGCCGCAAAAAGCCCGGATTCCAAAAAAGCATAGTGGCTTCCCGCAGCTTTCTCAATGCAAACCAGTACAAGCGGCGGGTCGAGCGAAACGGAACAAAACGCCGAAACGGTCAGGCCGTGGAGCTTGCCTGCGGCGTCTTTGGTCGTCACGACGGTTACGCCGCTTGCGAAACGTGAAAGGGCGATTCTGAATTCTTCCGATGAAACGGGCATACGATATTTGAAATCTTAACTAAACAAACAAAAGTAGCAAAATTGCAGTCAATTGAAAAAGGCGGTTCGATAACCGATAATTCAAATTTGAATGACAGAGATCGAAGTTTTTTTGGAAGAATCCGCCGGGCCTGTAAACGCAGAACTCGATTGGCTGATACCTGAAACGGGTAAAGGGCCAAGTTCGCTCCGCGATGCGATCCGGTGGAGCTTATTTGGCGGCGGCAAGCGGTTTCGGCCCGCTCTTGTGCTTGCGGTGGGACGAGCGTTTGGCGGCGATGGCGCATTGCTGGTACGCTGCGGCGCGGCGATTGAGATGATCCATACATATTCATTGATCCACGACGACCTGCCCTCAATGGATAACGACGACCTTCGCCGTGGACGCGAAACCTGCCACAAGAAATTTGGCGTGGCGACCGCGATACTCGCCGGTGACGCGCTACAGGCTTTGGCGTTTCAAACGATCGCCGAAGACAACCGGCTCAGCGATAGCGTCAGAAACGCGCTTGTTTCCGGTCTCGGCCGTGCGGCCGCGTGCATGGTTGTGGGCCAACATCTCGATCTTGAGGCGGAAGGCAAGAGCATTTCACCCGCTGAATTGGAGGAAATACACCGCAACAAAACCGGTGCCCTGGTCGCATTCTCAGCAACGTCCGGTGCGCTGATAGCTGGATCATCTGACGCCGAGGTCTCTGCCGTCACAGAGTATGGTGAGAAGATCGGCCTGTTATTTCAGATCGTTGACGATTTGCTGGACATTACCTCGACAACAGAACGTCTCGGTAAAACGGTCGGCAAAGATGTTGATGCCCAAAAGGCAACATATCCGTCGGTCTTTGGCCCGGTCGAAACAAAAATGCTGGCCGAGCGAACCTGCTCTGAGGCCGAGGCCATAATTGAAAGCCTGTCCATTGACTCAGTCCCGTTTTCTGGCATCGCCCGTTATTTGCTCAATCGTAGTTATTAGATTACAGGTGGCAATTTATTTTTTCCTGTTAGTGTAAAGTTAACAGGTGGATAACGGATAGTTTTGAGCATCCTTGCACCCAGCCTTTAGGGTCAAACTTGACATCGGAGCGCTTAATTTCGTAGGATTTCAGTTCGCTCTCAGGTTGCCGGGAGCGTTCTTTGAAAGATTTAGGTGGGACCTGCGTACGGTCGGTTTTCGTGTTAAAAATTTTTTGGGCACGTACGTCAATTGGTAGACAGCCTCCCTTACAAGGAGGAAGTTAGGGGTTCGAGTCCCTTCGTGCCCACCAGGAATAGTCGTGAGTCGTGAGTCGCAAATCTTGAGCCGGATTTCCTGCTCCAGACTCTTGTCTCAAGACTCACGACTGTAGTTTGCGGAGTCGTAGTTCAGTTGGTTAGAACGCCAGCCTGTCACGTTGGAGGTCGCGGGTTCGAGTCCCGTCGGCTCCGCCATTTTCTAGAAAAAGCCGGACTATTTATGGTTCGGCTTTTTTATTTCTGTTATCGAACAATGGGAAAGAAACAAACCGCCGGGATCAATGCGATCCGGCGGCCTTTTTTATTGAAATAATATGATTGGCTAACTTTTTCTTAGTTCTGTCAGAACTTGTTTCGCTACCGCTTTGAGCGTATCGAAAACCCCGGTTCCGTCAGTTGCGACGGCTTCGAAAACAGGTTCGTCCTTTTTACGCAGTTCGTGCGTAATATCGTCCATTGGGATAACGTTTGGCAGGTCGCGTTTATTTAGCTGCAGGACATAAGGCAGTTGGTTCAGGTCGTAGCCTTGTGTTTGCAGATTTTCTTCGAGGTTATAGAGCGATTCGATGTTTGCGTCCATCCGCTCTTCCTGGCTGTCGGCAACGAACACAACCCCGTCAACGCCTTTCAGGATCAGCTTTCGCGAAGCGTCGTAGTAAACCTGTCCGGGAACGGTGTATAGATGAAAGCGCGTCTTAAAACCACGGACCGTGCCGAGTTCGAGCGGCATAAAATCGAAAAACAAGGTCCGGTCGGTCTCGGTTGCCAAACTGATCAATTTTCCCTTTGCCTGGGGCGCGGTCGAATCGTAGATATGCTGTAGATTCGTCGTTTTGCCGCACAAACCCGGGCCGTAATAAACGATCTTGCAGTTAATTTCGCGTGATGCGTAATTGATAAAGGTCATAATCTTAAGTGGTCAGTGCTCAGTGGTCAGGGTCAGTCAGCGATTATATAAAGAAATTTCTGTCCACCGACCACTGACTACTGTCCACTAATTAAACAGACTGTCGATGTCCTCGTCGGTTATCTCGGCAAATACCGATGTGCTCATGCTGAATGCTGCGGTCAGTTTCGTTGCTTCGTCCAGGATCGATGCCACCTCATAGGTTGCCCGTTTTGTGCGGAGTTTGACAAGCCCGACGGTTGATCTTTCGTCGAAAACCACTACCAACAAACTGCGGCCGATAACGCTGATAAATATGCTTTCGCGCTCGCCCTCGTGTACGACGGCTGGGAATGCGTCCTCACCGATCAGTTTTGCCATGCTGCTGGTTGCGGCAACGTTTCCGGCGGCGAGCGACGAAAAACTGGTCGTGTCCATGTCGCCTATGTCGCCGTGAAACGCGATAGTCTGGCCGTCGCGGTCAACCAGAAACACAACGCGTGCGGCACACTCGACGCATAGCCGGGCGAGAACTGTCTTGATCTTTTGGAACTGCTGTTCTTGTAGAATAAAAGGCGAGTGGGCCATCGTTTATACTCGACTGAAGAGAAAATTTCGCAAATAATGCGTTGGTGAAACGGTCGGAATGGTTTCGAGACGCGCTCCGAACGAAGCGTAGATATAAAATATCACAAACCCTAACGAGGTAACAAGTGTTTTTTCATGTTGTTAATGTTGCGAATATTGAGATGGTCAAGTTTTCGGGACACGATGCTCTCGCTCCTTTTTGTTGATTTAGTTTCAAAGTTTGCTTTTTTTGGTAAATCTATCGACAGGAGAGCTGAGGATATCTGAAAAGGTCTTCGGTTTTAGCTCCAGAGGAGCGGAATGTTTGTAGAACCGGTTCAAATAATCGTAAAGCTCCGTAGGAGCGGCATGCTATTGATTCGCTTCTGGCAAGTGTCGCCCCCTAACGGGGCTTGTTAATTTTCTGTATTTGCTTCTACAAACATTTAGCTCCTAGGGAGCAGTTAAAATTCTGATTTCGACTTTTCGGACATCCTCAGTTTGAGAGGCCGACCTTTCCAATCGTCCAATCATTCCATTTCTCACAAACCCTATCAAATCGCGCATTCTTCACATATCGCGCAAATCGCGCCATTTGCTATTCCCGAA
>CAZSEL010000066.1:0-18110 GCA_964605905.1 uncultured Chloracidobacterium sp.
CCCATGAGTGCGAAGCACGAAGACAGTCTCGCCGGAGGAACCGGCGATGGGGACAAGAGTGTCCCCGCTCCGACAGCCGGACTCAACATCACCGAAATGTGCCTCGACCGCTGGCAGACGGACGAGATGAAAGACCAGCCGGCGGTGATTTGGGAAGGTGAAGATGGAAGAACGACCTCAACAAGCTACTGGATTTTGTTACGCGAAGTCGAATATGCTGCCAGAGGGCTGAGGGCCCTTGGATTTTCACGAGGCGATGCAATCGGAATTCATTTGCCGATGAGTGTCGAAACAGTCATTGCCTTGCTAGCGATCAATCGAGTCGGAGCGATAGCTGTTCCCGTTTTTTCCGGTTATGGGGTCGAAGCAATCGCAAGTCGTTTGAATGCAGTGGGCGCTAAAGGATTGTTTACTTGCGACGGATTTTCACGACGCGGGAAATTGTTCAACGCGTTCGATGTTGCGAAAGAGGCAGTTTCTCATTGCCCTTCGATCAAAAAAATTTTCGTCGCAAACGCGGCCGATTCAATAGATTATTTGCCGGACCGTGTTGACGACGAGCGGTTTATCGAATTCGACGACCTGATTACTTTCGGCGAAAATCCTAAATCTCCGCCCCTAGAACTGACTTCCGCCGAAGACCCGCTCATAATCCTCTACACCTCCGGCACGACCGGCAAGCCGAAAGGTATCGCGCACACGCACGCGAGTTTTCCGATCAAGGCGGCGCAGGATATGGCGTTTGGGACGGATGTGGGCAGGGGCACGCGGATCTCGTGGTACACCGACATCGGCTGGATGATGGGGCCGTGGCTGATCTACGGCGCGCTGATAAACGGCGCGACGATCTGCATCTACGACGGTGCTCCTGATTACCCGACACCCGACCGCATGTGGGAATTTTGCGCCAAGCACAAGGTCGAGGTGCTGGGAATTTCGCCGACACTTATTCGCTCACTCGCGGCAACCGAGGACGCTTCAAACTCCCCTCCTTACGAAGGAGGGGTGGCAGCCGCATCGGCTGACGGGGTGGTTCTCTCCACCTCCGCACAAGAAGATCTCCCGCAAAGTCGCGAAGACGCAAAGAGGGCGCCGTTCGAACGCCACGACCTTTCATCACTCCGCATCTTCGCATCCACAGGCGAGCCTTGGAATCCGGCGCCGTGGTGGTGGCTGTTTGAAAAGGTCGGAAACAGCAAACTTCCTATAATCAACTACTCCGGCGGGACAGAGATCGCGGGCGGTATTCTAATGGGCAATCCGCTGCTGCCGATAAAGCCGTGTTCGTTCCCTGCCCCGTGCCCGGGAATGGACGTCGATATCCTTGACGAAGACGGTAACTCTGTCGAACCCGGCAACGTCGGCGAACTCGTGATCCGTCAGCCATGGATCGGAATGGCACGCGGCTTCTGGCAGGAACGAACGCGCTACCTCGACACGTATTGGCGGCGTTTCAAAGACATCTGGGTCCACGGCGATTTCGCGATGCGTGACAAAGACGGCCACTGGTTCATCCTCGGCCGCAGCGACGACACCCTAAAAGTCGCCGGCAAACGAGTCGGCCCCGCCGAGGTCGAAAGCATTCTCGTCTCGCATCCTGACGTGGTCGAAGCCGCCGTAATCGGCGTCCCCGACGAAGTAAAAGGCACCGCGATGGTAGCTTTTGCAGTGCTCAATGATGAAGGCAGAATGATGAATGATGAATCCATTGCTTCCGAAAATTCATCATTCATAATTCATAATTCATCATTAGAAGCGGAGCTTCGGGCCCTCGTCGCCAAAGACATGGGCAAGCCGCTCGCTCCGTCAAAGATTCATTTCGTCTCCGCTCTCCCAAAAACCCGCAACGCAAAAGTAATGCGGAGAGTAATTAGATCAGCCTATCTCGGAGAAGATCCCGGCGATCTCACGGCTCTCGAAGATCCGACCAGTATCGACGCCATCCGCAAAGCCAATACGGATTTGCCGTCCTAAGATAACCCGCGATGGAGCCGACACAATGAGAATCGCATTCACCATCAACCAACCCGAACGCATCGACATCGTCATCGAACGCGACTGGTTCACTGGACATTTCACCTGCACCGCCAACGGACAGGTTTATGTAATAAAGAGCGCTCTAAACCCCTCGGCACATTTCAGCCTAAAGCTAACCAAAGAATTCGATGTCGAAGTCGGCACTGTCCATAAACACCTCATCCACATCGTCCACACCCGCCCGCTCCTCCTCGCCGGCTTCCGCCCGCAAAAATACACCGTCACCCTCGACGGCCAACTAGTCGGAAACTACGAAGGTTTTTGATATAGTTTCCAAACCTTGATGAGAGTTGTTTTCGACACAAATGTGCTGGTTGCCGCCGGACGTTCCCTTCGCGGAGCCTCCAATAAGCTGGTGTCGCTGCTCCCGGACCCAAGATTTACGCCGGTAATTTCACCGGCATTATATCTTGAGTACATGGCTGTGCTCATGCGTCCGGAAAATGTTGCGGCTGGAAACAGAACGGAAAAAGAAGTTATTGGTTTTATCCGAAAATTCTTGTCGTATTGTCATCGACAGCGAATTAACTTCAATTGGCGCCCAACTCTGCGCGATCCTGACGACGACTTTGTGTTAGAATTGGCGATAAAATGCGGGTTGTACGTATATTATTACGTTCAATCAGAGGGATTTCGTCGGATGTGAATTGTTCGGGATCGAAACGATCTCGCCCGCAGAGTTTTTAGATATAATAGGTGAGCTATGAGTGCTGTTACTGTCGACATACCGAATTCAATTCTCAAAAAGGTAGAAGAGTTGGCCGTGTCCGGCGGTTTCTCGCTCGAACAGTTTATTGCGAGCGCAACTTCGGAAAAACTCGATGCTATGCTCGATGATTTTTTCGAAAGCGAAGCGAAGCTAGGTTCGCGCGATGCCTTTGAAAAGTACCTCTCATCGGCCCCTGACATTCCGCCGATCCATCCTGATGATGTGATCAAATAGGCTTTCTGTCTCTCAAATCTCCACGCCAAAGAAGCGAGTAGGCGGCCGTTCGGCACCCGAATGATATTAGCCGTTTGAAGCAATCAATCATACGGACCGTTATCGTTTTCTTACAGCTTCGACATACTCTATCCATAACTTTTTAACGGTATCCCTCATTGCTCGCCGCACAAACCTCGGATCAATGATAGGCTTCTTGCCGCCTATCGTAAGAAGCTCGATAATGCCGTCTCTCATTCTCGTTCCATCTTCGACCCGTCTCACGTTGAACGCCGGATACCATTCAACCGTAATTTCTGGTATATGAGGTTCTGTTAAATATTTAAGTTTGAAAGATCTGTAACCGAATTCCCCTGTGGCAACACCTACCACCTCAAACAACGAATCATCGACATTCACAAAATCCCCTTTTTTTATTTCCGGTTTCACATAGTTTTTGTATACTTCTCGACGTTGTTTACTCTGCTCTTTGTATGTTTTCGCGAAATTCGGAACGATACCTTTTCTCCTTTTCAAGCCCAGCAATTTGTGACATCGGATTAAGCAAAGCATACCGACGTTAAACAGGAGGTCGGTAGTAGTTTGTAAAACCTCAAACGAAATTGGCGATTTAATCTGACCAATACCAAGATGGATAGACTGGCTAGGTTCTCCATAGGCTTGGCTATATGAAAACCCAAGGGCCACTCGTTCGGAGACTGAAGCTTTTTTTAGCGCCTTCTTGAAGCAATTTGCAAAGGTTTCTAATTCGGCGAGGCCATTAGGTTTGGGAATTCCCCCTTTTAGGTACCAACACTTCTGAAGGTCCACTTTCGATTCACCAAATGTAATGTATTGTTTAATAGCCTCTATCGCGGTCTTATTGTTTTGATTTTCACATCCATAATAAGTTTTGTGGTCGTTCTTTTTCTTCTTCCTCTGAAAAAGCTCCTGGTAAAGAAGATAGTGGTCGTAATACTCATCACTGTTAGCCGTCGAAAAATTAATTAAATGAACGAGGAGTTCGTTTGAGCGCCGAGTATGAAGGGAAAGCTCTCGCTGGGTAAGGACTAATGAATTTCGATAAATTCGCTTTCCCACGTCGTCTGATGGCACTCCCGGAAATTCGCTTAATGAGTCGTTAAGACGCATCAACGTCATTGCGATCTGTTCAACCTCATTCAAGACTTCATAGATAAAGTGCTCACGACCGCGCCCGTTGAAAACTCTGCTCATTTGTTGAAAACTTTTATGAGATCGGTTCATTCCCTGTCTAATCTGGTCTGCTCCTTGAAGCAGATAAGTTTGCAGAGATTCTTGGAATAGTTTTTTGTCAACTGGGGCGTTATTATTGTCTAGCTCCTTTTCCATTTATCCATTTTCGCCGATTTTGTTTCCAATGACTAGAATCCACACCATCGGCCATGGGCGGCATCCGTTTGCTTATTTTCTTGAGCTTTTGAGGATGTTCGAGATCGAGTTTGTTTGCGATGTGCGGAGCGTGGCGCGGTCGCGGTGGCCGCAGTTTAATGGGATGGTGCTGCGCGAATTGCTGAGTGAGAACGGCATCGGCTATGAGCATTTGCCCGAGACCGGCGGCAGGATGAAACCGAAACCCGAGGACCTTGCGTGGGGAATAGGCCGCATTGTCGAGATCGCCTCTGAGGTGCCGACGGTGCTGATGTGTTCCGAGTCGCACCCGCTCTCGCAGCACAAAATACCGCGTGCAAATTGTCACCGCATCGGCATGCTCTCACCAATGCTAAGGGCAAAGGGAGTTGAGCGGATAATTCACATTCTTCCTGACGGAAGATCGATCGAGATAGACGAAGCATCAGTGCCGTCGATCTGGTAATTGCAGAGCGTACAGTGCAGAAGCCCGCGTGTTAGCAAGGGCGATACGCTCAAGTTGATTGTATCGCCCTCGCTAACGCGCGGGCTTCTGCATTTCCCAGTCTCGCCACCTGCTCACGCAGGCGGTACTGACTTGACAGGCGGCAGTGACTTGAACGGCTTTGCATTCGGCACCCAGCATTTTATTGCGGTGCAGTATTCGCCGTATGGGTCGCCGAATCGCAGCGCCAGATCGTCTTCCTCAAGCGGCCTGAAGATCAGTTGCCAGATCAGCGAACCCATCAGGGCATACAGAGCAACAAGCGGCGATCCCAAAAACAAGGCGACCGCAAGGCCCTGTCCGACGCCGGACACTGCCATCGGGTTGCGGACGTATGAATACGGCCCGCGAACAACCAGAGCCGTCGCATGATCGAGCGGCAGCGGAGTTCCCTTGCCGATACGCGACATCGTGGTTGCCGCCCAAACGCCGACGCAGCTGATCGCGATAAACAACACGACAGCAAGCGGCCGCTGGTATGCGAATTCGAGCCTCGGAATTCCCAGTTTGTCTTCGACGATGGTAATCAGATAAGGAAAAACAACCAGTATCAGCGACCAGACAACGACGATCTGTGTAAATGTTTTTATCAAAACATAGTTCGTCGATGTCGGCTTTGCCGAACGAAACATATCGCCGCCGACGGTTAGCGCCATTGCAAACACGCCCGACCAGAGCATCGCCGGCACCATCATCACAACACCAAGCCAGCCGCGATCGGTCATCATTACCATCGCGAACGTGTAGAGCGTCGCGTAGGTTACGGCTCCAGTCACCAGCCACACCACGTGCTCCGAATATTTCCGGCGCGAAAAAATAAATAAAGCCGCAATAAACGAAAACGGCCCGATCAACAACAGATCAGGCAGCCAAAACGCCAATAGCGAGGTCTCGCGATTTGGCTCCAGCACAAACATCAGACGCGACTCAGGCCACGCGATCAACAATATCCACCACGCAATAACGCCCAGCCCTTGAGCCAAAAAATATAATGCCGCTGCCTTTCGAACCTTTTCCATCTGATTGGTAAACTTATTCGAGCAAAAATGTAACAGCCCACAGAGATTATGTCCAAACCGCTCACAACACGAAGCCTAAGATCAGCCTGCCGCGAGCTTGTCCAGGGCGATGAACAAATGTCGCGCGTGTTCAAACTCTACGGTTCGCCGCCGCTTTGGGACCGCGAACCGGGTTTCGCAACGCTGCTGCAAATTATTCTCGAACAGCAGGTTTCGCTCGCCTCGGCTAAGGCTTGTTTCGATAAGCTGACCGCAAATCTTGGCAATATCACGCCGGAGACGGTCCTTTCTTTGAATGATGCAGAACTAAAAACCATCGGATTCAGCCGACAGAAAACGGCTTACGCTCGGAATTTATCGGAAGCGATTCTCGAAAAACATATCGATCTCGATTCCCTCTTTCATTTGCCCGACGCCGAGGTTAAAACCGAACTGATAAAACTCAAAGGCATCGGCGAATGGACGAGCGATATTTACCTGCTGATGGCTTTATTAAGGCCGGACGTAATGCCGAAAGGCGACATCGCTCTGCATTCCGCATGGCACAAACTTTCGGGCGAGCCAAAACCCGGCTCGGACGAATTTCTCGTTATCGCCGAAAGATGGAAACCGTTCCGCTCGGTCGCGGCAAGATTGCTCTGGCATTTCTACTTGAGCGAGAAAAGGAATAGAACGCGGATAAAACGGATCGAGCGGATAAAGACGGATTAAATTCAAAGGTTACTATGCGTAAATTGATCGATCCGCGGAAATCCGCCGCATCCGCTTAATCCGCGTTCAAAAGATCTGTGATAATTAAGACTCCGATGAAAAGATCGAACCACAGCAGAGCCAGATGCGTCTTAATTATTAGTTTCTCGTAATTTCCGGCAAACTGTTTCGCGGTGCTTTATCATCTGTTATCTTAGGTTGTCGGCCTTATTTGATCGAATTGAGGTTTTTTCAATGAAATTCAGGATCTTCGCTGGTTTAGCATTCGTCGCACTCGCTCTCCATTTTTCCGCTCCGGCATTCGCCGACGGCACCGCCAAACGCAAGCAAAGGCTGCAGACCAACCAGTTGGTTGCGATGCTTCCGGCGTCGGACGGCGTAGTGACGCTGCACGTTCAGAGATTTTTCAATGAGGCGTTGCCAGCGATCCTGTCGGGTAACAAAGGAATGCTCGCCGATGTGATCGCCAAAATTGATGAGATGAAGCAAAAAACCGGCATTGATGTACGAAGCTTTGAATACGTCGCGGCCGGCATCGTCCTGAAACCTGCGGGTGGCAAGCAGGACGACTTTGAACCCGTCGTTATCGCCCGTGGCAATGTCGATACCGACAAGCTGATCGCCGCCGCAAAAACCGCCGCAAACGGTAAATATCGCGAAGAGCGTATCGGCGACAAGGTCATTTACATTTTCCGGGCAAAAGAAATTGCCGACGCGAACAAACCTGCGAACACAGACCCGAAAGTTGCAAAATGGGTCGATAAATTCCACGGCACAATGAGCGAAGTCGCCGTCTCGGCAATTAGCCCGAACACGATCGCCTTCGGCAAACCCGAACGCGTCCGCGAAACCATCGAGGCCAAAACCCGCGTCGGTTCCGACCTTGTCGAACTGCTCAACCGGAAAGAGCTCGCCGTTGTTAACATGGCGGCTAAGATGCCGACCGGATTGGGCGCGTTTCTGCCGCTCGATGACGACAATCTTGGCAAGAGCCTCGATTCCATCCGCTATGTTTTCGGCAGCATGGACACGATCAATGGCTCGGCGTTAATGAATGTAACTGCTCGAACCGGGAAAAACGCCGACGCTCAAACTCTTTTTGAAACACTCGACGGCCTGAAAGCAGTCGGCGGAATGCTGCTTGGCGGCTCAAAACGCCCCGACCAACAGCTTTATGCACGGCTTATCAATAGCGCAAAATTATCTAAAATAGGTGCCGACGTCGGCCTCGACCTCAGCATTCCGCAAAGCGATTTGAATGCCTTGGTCGCGATTCTGAATAAATGAAATTAGCCACGAATGCACGAATTAACACCTGATTCGTGCATTCGTGGCTTAAATCCTGAACTTACCTTCGTCGCCGAAAACCCGGATCACGCCTTACCGCAAAACGATCAAGATCTTGATTGAATTTACCTGCATCATCCAACAGCGGAAAAAGCTGCAAACCACTCGAAAGATATGCCGCACGGAGTTCAACCGGCCGCGTTCCGGCGCGGTTTATTACGTGAACGCGGGTTCCGCGAACCGATTCGATCCAGCCGGCAAATTCCTCGGCACGCCCGACGGTCGCCGAAAGCAGCAGCATTCTTATTCGCGGCGGCGTTAGGATGATCGCCTCTTCCCAAACATGGCCGCGTTCGTCGTCCGACAGATAGTGGGCCTCATCCAATATGACCAGATCGGTCCGCACCTGCTCGCCCTGACGAAGCGCGTCGAAAAGCTGATTTCTGAAAATTTCAGTGGTGCCAACTATCAAAGGAGCGTCGGCATTTTCTTTTCGGTCGCCGGTCAGAATGCCGACGTTCTCGGAACCGAATGCAGCCGAAAACTCGGCATATTTTGAATTCGTCAGAGCTTTCAGCGGCGTTGTGTACCACGCCCGTTTACCCTGTTCCAGCAATCGACGAATTTCCTCACGTGCGATCCACGTTTTCCCGCTGCCGGTCGGAGCAGTTACCAATACGTCGTCGGTTTCGATTGCGTCGAGCGCCTCGATCTGAAAATCATCCGGTTTGAACGGCTGTGGTGCGGGAACACCGATTCCCGACAAAAGCTGCTCGACAGACTTCATCTGTGACAGAGTCTGGCCGGATTCGGCCTTTCTATCGGAACTTTCGTATGCAAAATCGCGTTCATTATTACGTTCTGACCTATGGCGCCGTGCGCTGTCGGATGGTCGTCGTCGGTCGCGTCTGTTGTCTTTGCGGGGTCGCGGCATCTAACGCCGATGATATTTCATTTCGGGCAGAAACGCGACAGTTACGGAGCGTGAATCTTTACCTTTTCAGGCCTCGCCGGAAAATGTTAGAATCAAGTTTTGCACCGCAACGAATCGGCGGTGTAGTGCGTCTAAACCGAATGGCACGTATTTTGGCCTAATTTATACAACGACGCTGGTTTTTATTACAGGTTCAATTATATGTTCGACCAGGAATTATACAATCAGGAAACGCCCGCCGCACCAACGCAGGAAGGCGATCTGTTTCATAAATACGAGATCAAGCCCTGGGAGTTTTCGCCGCGTATTTACAAGATAATCGGCGTTGCGGCTCTCGCAAATCTGCTGTTTTTTACCGGCGTCGCACAGACCAACGTGATGACAATGCGCGGCTGCGACAGCCCGTTCGTCGGACGCATCTGCCAGGTTTTGGATATGGCTTACGTCGGCACAGTTCTTTTCGGCACCGAGCGCGAATATGTGGATGTTGCATACGAGAAAACCGACCTTGGCGACGCCGAGATCACATTCATCAGCATGGACCGCAACGAGCCGATGTTCGAATATCCTCCGGGATATTTCCAGCCGGAACCCGAGGTCATTGACCCGCTGACAGGACTTAGCACGTCAGGGTCTGAGTACGCTCCGGGAATTCAGAACCCGACCGCAGGCAACAGGCTCCCGGCGCAAATATTGCCTAAACCCAACCGGAGGCCAGTTAAAGGAAAGGTTGACAACCCGTGGAGCGACGAAAAAGACGACGGCGGTGAAAACCCGACCGTCGGAAACGGCGACGCAAAAGGTAAAAACGGAAAGGGAAAGATCGACGATAACGGTGGCATAGCTAAGATCGAGCCAACGCCGACGCCCGATGAATCCGCTGACGGTGCTAAAGCCGATAAACTTGGCGTGTTTCTTAATAAAGCTCCGCTTCGGGAACAGGCCGATGAAACCGTGAAAAAGATCGGCAGCGGCGCCATTGATCTTACTAAATCATTTAAAGCCACAGTTGCCGGATCTCTCGGTCTAGGCAAGGACGGCAAGACTGTTATCTTGAAAAACCCAAAACCTGTTCCGATCGATCCAAACGTCCCGAATGACCCGGTCATGGAAAAATTGGCGCAGGAATGGATCGTAAGCGTTGGTGACGCAGGCTGGTTTGGTTATCTCGACCGCTTTAAGGTAAAGGACGTAACAATAACTGTTGAACAAGTAGGCGAAAAATTCATCGCAACCGTTCGGGGCAGCCAACCGTCTGAGAATGCCGCAAGAACAGCCGCGAGCGGCCTAAATGGTTATATCTCCATCGGCAAGGCGACTGCCCAAGGTGACGCGCTCGTGTTCCTTGAGGCCGCAAAGACCTCCGCTGACGGAAATACTCTTATCTTGAATGTTGAGATGGACAAGCCAATCGTTCAGGAAATGATCCAGCGAAAATTGGCCGAAATAAAATCAAAAGAAAAAAAACCAAACGGAAATGCTGTGGTGCGTCCTGGCGATAACACGGCCGTAAAATAAGATCGCAGATCGAGGCTTTTTAAATTGCCTCCACCTTTAGGTGGAGGATCGGGCAACAGGAAAACGGCTTTAGCCAAATAATAAGAAGAAAAGAAATCCGATGGGCTTTAGCCAAAAAGTCTTGGAATGTGGAAAAATAATGGGTCGTGCTAAAGCCATAAGGAAAATGCCAATCATTTGAAATTCGGCTAAAGCCGGTGAGCAGATAAAGACAACCTCCAGCTAAAGCTGGAGGCAATTTAAAAGAAGAGATAAAAGCCGCGTTTAGTTAATAAATTGAGCCACAAAAAGAACCAAAACTCGATCCTTTTCCTGACCACACTTGGCGTGTATCTTGGCCTGCTGCTTGTCGGTGGAACGCCTTGTGTTTTGGCTCAGGATGCCGCGACGACTAAGAGTTTTGTGTTAAAGGACGAGATCGAGGTCAAGGATGATCTTGATAAAGATCCCGATCCAGCGAGCCTTGCCCTTTCTATAAAGGTCTATTTCGAGGATGTAAATTTCTTCCTCGGCGGCTTACAGCAGTTGGGCCGACGCGGTTCGTTCGATCACACCAGCGACAGATTCGAGGTTTCTCAGGACACGCTTCTTCCGTGTGTTGCAGGTAACAAAGTTGGAAGCTATACAGCCAGGAGTTTCGATTCGGCGAACACGAATATTCGGCCGCTGCTCGAACGCTTTGGAAAGCTGTTAAACGACGGTTATTCGCTCGCCGATTGTCTGCCGAGCACTCGGTTCGGAAACGACGAAGCGGCCGATTCCAGATTTGTCGTCCGCTTTGACCAAAACGAGCTTTCTGTCGAGGTTGCGGTCAAGAAAAGGTCGGCGAACTACGCCAGCCGCTTTCTCGGCCATTTAGATCGGGCGGTTCAGCTTTTCAAGGAACAACATAAAGATTTAAATCGCGATGCGATCTTTGATGCGACGCAAGTAAGGTCCCGCGACGATCAGGTTTTCATAGTTACCCGCCTTCCCCGTGCCGGCCTAGAAACGCTACTCGCCAAAGACGCAAAGTAGCGGCGAGCGGGACATATATCCTTTTCATTTCTCGCCATAATCAATCACTAATATTTAGTTCAAGAGTTGCGCTGTTTAGTGCATTCGGGCAATCTCAAGAGTTTGTTCGATGGGTGTTTGAGAGTCGGTAGTGATATTAGCTCGACCACTTTTGCGGCTTTGCCGCTCTATTAGCGGCAAAGCCCAAAAGCACCTGACACGGACGTAACTCTTACATAGAGGAAATCATGGCAGTCAATAGTTTTGCAGATAAAATGGTTAAGAAGATATTCGGCTCATCGAGCGATATCTTTCTTAAAAAAGTTAAACCGGCGGTCGCCCAGATCAACGATTGGGAGCCAACGATCGAAAAGCTTTCGGACGACGAGCTAAAGGCGCAGACGCCGAAGTTCAAAGAGATGATCGTCAAACATCTCGAGGGCATCGACGGCAAGGTCGAACGCCGCAAGGCCGAGCAGGACATTTTGCACGACATTTTGCCCGAGGCCTTCGCTACCGTTCGCGAAGCATCACGCCGCGTGACGGGAATGCGGCATTTCGACGTGCAGATGATCGGCGGCATCGCTCTCCATCAGGGCCGCATCGCCGAGATGCGAACCGGTGAAGGTAAAACGCTCGTCGCAACCTTGCCGTCCTATCTAAACGGCCTGACCGGGCGCGGCGTTAACGTCGTGACCGTCAACGACTACCTCGCCTCGCGCGACGCGGAATGGATGGGCAAGATCCATCAGTTCCTCGGTCTGCGTGTCGGCTGCATCCAAAACGACATGGACGACGCCGAGCGTAAAGACGCATACGCCGCGGACATCACGTACGGAACAAACAACGAATTCGGCTTTGACTATCTTCGCGACAATATGAAGTTCGACGTTGAATCATTGGTTCAACGTGATCACTATTTCGCGATCATCGACGAAGTTGATTCGATCCTGATCGACGAAGCCCGAACGCCGCTCATCATCTCCGGCGCGACCGATGAGGCGACCGATAAATATTTCTCGGCCAACGAGATAATTCCGCGCCTAGAACGCGGCCATAAAGACGAAGAAACAAAGGTCACGACCGGCGACTATCTGCTCGACGAAAAAAATCACTCGTCCGTGCTGACGGAATACGGTGTGACAAAGGCCGAGAAATTGCTCGGCGTCGATAACCTTTACGACCCGGCAAACATGGACCTGCTCCATTGCGTCGAACAGGCGTTGAAAGCTCACACGCTTTATAAGGCCGATCATCATTACGTCGTGCAGGATGGCGAAGTCATCATCGTTGACGATTTCACCGGCCGCTTGATGGCGGGTCGCCGCTGGTCTGATGGTTTGCATCAGGCCGTCGAGGCAAAAGAAGGCGTCAAGATCGAGAAGGAAAATCAGACGCTTGCGACCATCACGCTCCAGAATTTTTTCCGAATGTACGAGAAACTCTCGGGCATGACCGGAACGGCGGAGACCGAAGCGGAAGAATTCGGCACGACGTACAACATCGACGTTGTGACGATCCCGACCAATCAGACAATGATCCGAAAAGACAATTCGGACATGATCTACCGCACGCTGCCTGAAAAATGGGACGCGGTCGTCGATGAGATCAAGGATCTGCACGCCAGCGGACGGCCTGTTCTGGTCGGTACGGTGTCAGTCGAAAATTCCGAGCTGATCGCCGATCGGTTAAAAAAGCAAAACATTCCGCACAATGTCTTGAACGCAAAATATCACGAACGCGAAGCAGAGATCATCGCCCAAGCCGGACGGAAAGGCGCGGTCACGATCGCGACAAACATGGCCGGTCGCGGTACTGATATTTTACTGGGCGGCAATCCGGACACGCTTGCTGAGGACTACCTCAAGCGGATGGAGATCAATCCCGAAGAGGCAACCCCCGAGCAGCTAGAGGAACAGCTTAAAAAGGCGAAGGCCGTTGTCGCCGAGGAACATAAAGAGGTCGTCGCCGCCGGCGGACTGCATATTCTAGGTACCGAGCGACACGAATCACGGCGTATTGACAACCAGCTTCGCGGACGTGCGGGACGACAGGGCGATCCGGGATCGTCGCGTTTTGTGTTGTCACTCGAAGACGATCTGATGCGTATTTTCGCGGGTGACAAGGTCCGTTCGATGATGGAATGGCTTGGGATGGAAAAAGGCGTGGCGATCGAAAGCCGCACTGTTTCCAAACAGATCGAGCGTGCCCAGAAAGCCGTCGAAGGCCGCAACTTTGAAACGCGTAAACATGTTCTGAAATACGACGACGTGATGAACAAACAACGCGAGACGATCTACGGGCTGCGTCGTCAGTTAATGTTCGAACCGGAACACCGCGACTATCTGCTCGGCGAAACGGGCGTTGCAAAAGACCTGCTCGACGACCTGACGCACAGCATGTTGAGCGCGACGGTCGAGCCGGACAAGTGGGACGTCAACACATACGCCGCCGAGATCGAGAGCATCTACGCCGTCGATCCGGCTCGCGATGCTAATGTTAATTTTCACACAATGAAGCCCGACGACATTGCCGCGGCCATCTGGAAAAAGGCCTCGGCGAGCTACGTTGCGAAAGAAAAGATCGCCGGCGAAGAAAGCCTGCGTGCCTATGAGCGTTACATCATGCTCAACATCATCGACTCGCAATGGAAGGACCATCTCGCGTCGATCGATCAGGTCAAACAAGGCATCGGTCTCGTCGGTTACGGCCAGAAAGATCCGCTGGTCGAATATAAAAAGCAATCGTTCGACATGTTCCAGGACATGCTCGACCGCATCGACACGAACACGACCAAAGCCCTGTTCCATCTCGAAGTCGTCAACCGCGACGAACAGGAAGAGCGCGAACGGCTCGAACGGCTCGCCCAGCAGCGTGCCCGCAAACAGGCCGCCGGAATGGCGTTCACCGGCGCGATGTCAACCGCCGAGGCAGCCGGTGCCGAAGCCGCGCGACACACACCCTACGTCCGCGACACGCCCAAGATGAAACCCAACGACCCGTGCTATTGTGGATCAGGCAAAAAATTCAAAAAATGCCACGGCGCCGGAGCTTAGATCAGGAGAGGAATGTATGGCTATGAAATTAACTATAGTTCTGGTATTTGTTTTGGCAATGGCCTTCTCTGCCATTGCTCAAAATGAGCGCGATGAGGCAGTTGAACTTTACCGCCAGCAACAATGTGAAAAAGCAATCCCGATTTTGACCAAAGCACTGGAAGCCGACAAAGAGGACAATATAGCTCTTTTCTACCTCGGAGCCTGCTATGTAAAGACGGGGAAAGAAAAACTGGCTAAAGAAGCGTTTTTGCAGATAAAACCAACCAAGAATGCTGAAAAGGGCGATCTCGACTCACTTGCACATCCAAACAAATCGGTTTTCGCTCGCTATACCGAGGAAGCTCGGCAGGCTCGAATATCAGGTGTTGTGAAAATTGCGTTCGAGATCAAAGCGGACGGAACCATCGGTTTTGTTTTTCCGTTTAAGAATCAGCCTTTCGGACTAACCGAAAGCGCCGTCAATGCGCTCAAACGAACAAAGTTCACTCCCGCGATGAAAGATGGCAAGGCTGTGGACTCAGTTACGATCCGTGACTACACCTTTACAATCTATTAAGGGTATAAAAAGGTAGAAAAGCATAGCGGGCGTGGTCGAACATCTCGATCACGCTTTTTTCATTGCTCTTTATCCCTGCTTCTGATAATTTTGGCGTTACCCGAGAACTCACAAAATGAAACACCCAAGATTTCTAATCCCGATCGTGATCGTACTTTTCTGCTCAAATGCCCAGGTCAGCGGGCAGGCGGATTTTACCATTCAATTTCCAACGGATCCGGTCACGGCCAGTGACACGATCGAGGTCACGGTCGTCGCCAAGGCGAGTCTGCTGAACCGTTCGCTTTCGGCATATCCGATCAAATGGTCGGTCACGGGCGGCGAGATCGTCGAAGGCCAGGGCACGCCGACGATTCAGGTTCAAACCGACGAAACTGCCGAAGCCCTGACCGCAAGGGTGGAGATTTCAGATGTCTATCCTCAGCCCGTGCTTGTTTCCGGCACGCTCAAGTTTGATCAATGGCCCTTGGCCGAGAACATCGACGAATTCGATTTCTCGACGCAGGGTTATGTAAAGATGAAGCTCGACGGGTTTTTCGTCGAACTGAACAACAACCCCGACAATCAGGGCCATGTCGTTATTTTCCCGAAAACCGAACGGCAACGCGCCACTATCGAGCGAATTGTAAGAACCCACATCAAATGGCGCAAATTCGATAACAGCCGGCTTACGATTGTCCGGGGTATGGACAGCAGCCAGAGCGCGGTGCAATTCTGGCTCGTCCCGCCCGGAGCGACTCTACCGGAACTGTTACTGCCGAGTCCCCGTTTGCCTCGTTTGCCGTTGCCGCGCCGCTCACCCCAACCGGACGTGTCTTCTAACCCCTGGGATATAAACTAAAAACCGCGTGAGCAAGTCAGTACCGCCCGCGTGAGCGGGTGGCATGGCCGCCATTAGCAACCCGCCACCTGCTGACGCACTGACCTGCTCAACTGCCTACTGCCAACCGCCTACTGCTTTACGGGGCGAAGTGGTTTCACGGCGTTTATCCTGTTAAACATTTTTGTTGACATAAGCCGTTTGTTCCGCTATAGTTACTCCTGAACAAACAAATTAGACTGCCGTGACTCGAGGTTGATCGACCTCATAACCCGACAACAGGCGTAACCACGGCAGACTCCTTAAAAGCTAATTAGGATTCTCCCACCTCCCACATCTCACCGATCCTGTACAGATGCTTGCCAGAATATCGACAAGTGTCTGTATTTTTCGCCCCGCGAACGTGCCGGAACATATCAGGGCATTCGGGATTCTATTTGGCTTGAGCGCCATAACATAAATTTTATTGACATCAGCTTTTCGCACTCGCATAATTGTTTATAAATTACGGTTAGCATGTAACCCGGCATTTCCCCTAAACAGCCCCCGAAAAAATTAACCGACCCAACCAACGGAGGTTCGATGAAATCTCAAACTCTTAATACACGCGTCGTCTCTAATTCTCTTCAAACCCTTCTTACCAGATTCTTTTTAACACTGGTCGTTTTGACGGCGGTGGCAATTTCCGGTTTTGCGCAATCGGCGCTTGACTGGTTTGACCCGAACGCGGATAACACAGTTCGGGTCGTCGTTGTCCAACCTGACGGCAGGATCATCATTGGCGGCGATTTTAGGAGCGTTGCTCCGAACGGCGGCCCGGCGGTTACGCGCAACTGGATTGCCCGTTTCAACCCGGACGGCACGCTCGACACCGCCTTTAACCCGAACGCAAACAGTACTGTCCGTTCAATTGCCGTGCAGGCGGACGGGAAGATTCTCGTAGGCGGCGATTTCTCCAACATCGGCGGACAGCCGCGCATTCGCATAGCCCGGCTCGATGCAACAACGGGGCTGGCTGACTCGTTCGACCCGAACGCGGACGCCCAAGTCTCTACATTAGCGGTGCAGGCGGACGGGAAGATTCTAGTGGGTGGTTTTTTCTCCACCCTCGGTGGACAGCTGCGCAATCGCATAGCACGGCTCGATCCGGTAACGGGACTGGCCGACTCGTTCAACCCGAACGTGACCGGTATTGTCCATTCAATCGTGGTGCAGTCGGACGGGAAAATTGTGGCGGGCGGAGCGTTCATCAACGTGGGCGGACAACCGCGCAATAGCATAGTACGGCTCGATGCAACAACGGGAGTGGCTGACTCGTTCAACCCGAACGCGAACAATACTGTCTTTTCAGTCGCGATGCAGGCGGACGGCCGTGTTCTGGTAAGCGGCAATTTCACCAGCATTGGCGGACAGCCGCGCAATCGCATAGCACGGCTCGATGCGGCAACGGGACTGGCTGACTCGTTCAATCCAAACCCAAACGCGAGCGTCGTCGTTACAATCACGGTGCAGGCGGACGGCAAGGTTCTGGCAGGCGGTGATTTCACCAGCATCGGCGGACAGCCACGCAATCGCATAGCCCGTCTCGATGCGGCAACCGGACTTGCCGATTCTTTTGACCCGAATGCGAACAGCTTTGTCTGGTCAGTCGCGGTGCAGCAGGACGGCAAAATTCTGGTGGGCGGCGATTTCAACACCGTCGGCGGCCTGACGCGCAACCGCATAGTGCGGCTCGAGCGCGACGGCAGGCTTGACCGGACGCTCGATCTCAGCGCGGTTGGCAGTTACGTTTCCGCCACCGCCATTCAGCCGGATGGAAAGATCATTATCGGCGGCCTGTTTTCCAGCGTTTTAGGCGTGCCCCGGAGCAACATTGCGCGTTTGAATCCTGACGGCACTCTCGACGCCGCTTTCAACCCAAACGCGAACCTTGATGTCCTGTCAATCGCGGTGCAGTCGGACGGGAAGATTCTGGCGGGCGGCCCATTCACCACCATCGGCGGGCAGACGCGCAACCGCATAGCCCGTCTGGACGCAACGACCGGCGCGGCTGATTCGTTCGACCCAAACGCGAACTTTACCGTCTTTTCAATCGCGGTGCAGCCGGACGGGAAGATTCTAGCGGGCGGCAATTTCACCACCATCGGCGGACAACCGCGCAACTTTATCGCCCGACTGGACGCGACGACCGGCGCGGCTGATTCGTTCAACCCGAACGCGAATCATATTGTCCATTCAATCGTGGTGCAGTCGGACGGAAAGATTCTTGCAGGCGGCAATTTCACCGGCATTGGCGGGCAGTCGCGCAACTTTATCGCCCGACTGGACGCGACGACCGGCGCGGCTGATTCGTTCAA
>CAZSEL010000067.1:0-17347 GCA_964605905.1 uncultured Chloracidobacterium sp.
CCGACACCGGCGGCAAGATCAAAGGAAAACGTATCGACATCTGGATGGCAAGCTGTGCAGACGCTCGCCGCTTTGGACGTAGGACCGTTACGGTAAATGTTCCGTAGTTTTTGCTTGATCTAGAAAACAAAACCGCTTCGAGAGATCGAGGCGGTTTTTTGTTGTTTTGAACCCATTTTGGCCCGATATGCGTGTATGAAAATGACACATCCAGGCAGAAGCCCACGAAGTAACCTTAAGAGATGCAGAAGTCCTTACTAATACTAGTGTTGCAACAACATAATTGAGGTGCTAAATATGATTGGCTGCTTTTTAAATTGCCTCCAGCTTTAGCTGGAGGTCGGTTGTCAGCAAACTGGCCGGCTTTAGCCAAATTTGTAAAGAAAGATTGTCCTTATGGCTTTAGCAATCTCCCGATCTTTTTCACATCGCTCGCTTTTTCGGCTAAAGCCAGTCGGAATTTCCTTTTCTTATATTTTGGCTAAAGCCTTACTTCTTTTTGCCAGCCAACCTCCAGCTAAAGCTGGAGGCAATTTAAAAATTCGCAAATCAGAAGTTTGAGTTTCCGCAATTTCCTAAATAAAATAATGCTCCATATTCACATTGTTGCAACACTAGTTCAGCCGCGTTATCCTGCCTTCAACTCGCGGCGAGATCGTTGAGTTCGGCGATTCTTTTATGGCTTTCTCGAACACATCGGAATCTTTGGGTGCCTGATCGGCTGCGATCAAAACTTTCGCGTCCTTGAACATCGTGTAGCCATCCCCGCCGCGTGAGACCAGGAAATCGGACGTCGCAAGAGTGTATGTTTTGTTTTCGTCAATTGGCTTGCCGCCGACTGACGCTTCGGTAATGCGCTGGCCCGGTAGCTTATTTGTGTCGAATGTGAACTTCATTCCACTTATCTGCGGAAAGCGGCCCGGCTCGCTGTCTTCTCGGCTGCGGGCGACGCCGTGTTCGAGCACTTCCAAAAGTGTCTTACCGGTGATCTCGATCTTCACTATCGGGTTATTGAACGGCAGCATCGAAAGCACGTCGCGTTTTGTCAGCGGTCCGGGAATGTAGCTCAGATCGGCGCGGATCGAGCCACCGTTTACAAAGCCAATGTCGGCATTTACGGCATTCCGATACGCATCCGCGATAAAATTCCCGATGTCGGTTTCTTTCGTTCTTACCGATTTCGAGAGCGCATCGAGCGGAACACTGGTCGCTCCAACGCGAACCTCAAGCTGATCGAGCAGGGTTTTGTATTTGGCAACGACCGGTGCGAATTCTGGCGCGTCGGGAATTTGATCGGTTACCGGAATGACTTGCCAGTCCATGCTTCGGACCTTTCCGGTTGCCTTGTCGATGAACAGATCGAACTTCCCGACTTCGCGTGCGTCCGCCCACATTTTGAAGATCGGCGTGCCGTTAGCGGACGACTGCAGCAGCGTGTGCTCGTGCCCGCCGAGTATCAGGTCAAAGTCGGCGCATCCGGCCAATTTTTTGTCCTGCGCCATAAACAGGTGCGTCAGCCCGATCACAACATTGGCTCCCGCCAGCCGCATTTTTGGCACAAGGTCTTTTGCGGTTTCGCAAAAATCGGTGACCTTCAAATGATCTTCCATCGAAGATGTCTCTTTGGTTTCGGGAAGCAAAAATCCGACTATCCCGATCTTTACGCCGCCGATAAATCGAATAACAAATGGAGGCGTTTCGTCAAATATCTTATTTGTCTTTGTGTCGATAACATTTGCCCCTAGCCATGTAAATTCCGATTCTTTCATTCGCTGGAGCAGTTCTTCGGTCTTGATGTCGAACTCGTGATTGCCGAGCACCGCATAATCCAGCCCGACCATGTTCCACGCGTCGATCATCTGCTTCCCACGATAGGTCCGCGTTTCGACCGATGGCGAAAGCGTGTCGCCGCCGAGCGTCATCAACGTATTCGGGTTTTCCTTGAGCGCATTTTTCCTTATCGTCATCACGCGGGCCAAACCGCCGCGTTTTCCGCCATCGACAGGCGTGAATTGATAAGTGTCGTTCAGGTGCAGAATCGTGATGCGCACCTGTTCGGAGGATTGGGCGTTAATGGTAAAAGCGGACGCGACTATCGCGATATATAAAGCAACAAGTTTTTTCATATTGCTATTCCGTTTCGGCGACCTTTAAGTGTGTCCGTGCTTCCCACAGCTCCGGGAAAAATTTCTTGGTAAGCGTAGTTGTCAGATAACCGACGCCTTCGCTGCCGCCGGTGCCGCGTTTCATTCCGAGCATTCGTTCGACCATTTGAATATGGTTGTATCGCCAGGCGATTATAAGCTCGTCGTGCTCGATCAGGATATCCTGCATATTGTAAAGCTCGGCGTATTTTTCGGGGTGTGTCAGTATCTCGACCGTAGCGGCAATGCGTTCATCGTTAGTTTCGGCTTTGAGCCCGCTGCGTCCAACCAGACCCCAGAAAGCATCACCCAGCGACGGCGAATTAAACCGTTCGGTCAGCCGTGCAAACGCAAATTCGTCTGTTTTGAAAGAATTGAGAATCTTTTCGTCTTTTGCACCTGATGCAAATTCCAGTTCGCGAAACTGCATTGACTGAAATCCGCTGGCCGGATTCAGCTTGTCGCGAAATTCGAGAAAACCGATCGGCGCCATCGATTCCAGTACGTGGATCTGTGTAACCAGAATGCGTTCGATCGAAACTATAGAGCGCAGGCTGTGATTTGCGCGAAACATTCGGCCTTCGTCGATCCAGGCGATCGAGGCGTCAAGCTCGTGGAGTATCTGTTTGAACCACAGTTCGTACGTCTGATGGATGATAATGAACAAGAGTTCATCATGGCTGGCCGGTTCCGAGAGCGTTTCCTGCAGTTGGATCAGGTCGCGAACCTTTAGATATTTGTTGTATGAGAGCGGTGCTCCCTTTCCGTATTCGTTTGACATCTTTTTTGGGATCGGTGTCGATAATCATCGTTTATCAACACATTTAAGTCAATTTTCGACCAAAATCGCCTTATTTCCAAAATTGGTCTTGACAGAAGCCGAAAATATAAGTAAATTCACTTTCGTCAATCGAAAAAACACGCTAATTCAACTCGTAAAATCTTGTGTTTCAAGGACTAATGCTTGTAACAACCAGTCCCTCAGAACCTTGGTTTGACGTGTTTGGCAGTCGTCACATCCGGCCGTAAAGCGTTTCGATTTTTCGGTTGTTTCAGTAACTGAATTTATTGGGAGAGACGGTCAACTTTTTGTTGGTTTGGAGGATTTTCGAGGTATGTCTAAAACTTTAGGTCTGGTCAAATGGTTTAACAACGCAAAGGGATATGGTTTTATCGAACAGCCCGGCGAACAGGATATTTTTGTTCATTACAGCGCGATATCCGGCGACGGTTACAAGACCCTGATCCAGGGTCAGGAAGTGGAGTTTGAGGTCACGAACGGTCCCAAGGGGCCGCAGGCCGAGAATGTAATGAGGGTTGCGGATTAATTGACTTTGACCGGTTTTCTCTCCTCGCAGCGTTAACCGGGTGTAAATTTGAAAAGGCGATCCGATATTTCGGTTCGCCTTTTTGCTTTAGCAAACCTGGTTCAGATCAGATCGTCGCCCCGGGCTTTTAATGTTCTACGCCATAATTCCCGATATGAAGTGAATCGCGAGATCAATGTGGTTAACTGGTAACGCTGAGCAAAAGTGAGCGTTCGGTTGTCGCTGATGCGCTTTATTGCCGACTCCAGTCGCGCCCGAGCCTCAAGCGGCGGGCGTTTGACCGCTCCGCTGAAGTATATATCGAACTCTATTTTGAGCTTTCGTATCGTGTCCTCGATACGCTTTATTTCCTGATCGAGCGCAGCGGTCTGTTCCAGGCGCGAAGGCGTTTGACGATATAGATTATTTTCTGGTCTGGCCATGGTGAGTTTTTTCAGTCGGTCGAAACGAATCGGAAGGCACTTTTTAGTAAAGCAGATTTTCCCCGTTTTTTCCACACTTTTTTCTTGCACGCGGGTTAGAATGCGTGTATGGGCAATAACGCCGCTTCGGCCAAAACCAATGAGCTAAGGATGCTGCCATCGGTGAATGAACTGATGAATTCGGCGAGCGGTCAAAGTGTCGGCGGGGATTTAGGCAATGCCAAACTCGCAGAGATGGCGCGGCACGCGATAGAAAAACTTCGAAGCGAATTGATGATTGGAAAAACGGACGATCTTGTTTCAGACAAAACTCGTTTGCTTATTCGGGCCGAGCAAATGCTGATCGATGAAGTAAAGCTCGATCTTTCCCAGCGGCAAGTTCCTGTCATAAACGCGACCGGTGTAATTGTGCATACAAATCTTGGCCGGGCGCCGTTGTCGGATGCAGCCAGGCAGGCAATAGTATCCGCCGCCGGTTATTCGTCGGTCGAATACGATCTCGAAACCGGCAAACGCGGGCGACGCGGCGGTTATGCGGAAGATCTTTTGTGTGAACTAACCGGTGCCGAAGCCGCGGTCATCGTAAACAATTGCGCCGCGGCTGCGCTGCTTGTTTTGACTGTGTTTGCCGAGGGCAAAGAAGTCATTATCTCTCGCGGTGAACTTGTGGAAATCGGCGGAGATTTTCGCGTTCCGGACGTTCTCGAACGATCCGGTGGGGTTCTACGCGAAGTCGGTACAACAAACCGAACAAAGCTTGCCGATTATGAAAAAGCGATCGGCGAAAATACCGGCGTTATCCTTCGCGTTCATCCGTCGAATTACAAGATCACCGGATTTACCGCAACGCCGTCAAACGCCGAGCTTGCCGATTTAGCTCACCGGCATAATCTAATTTTTTACGAGGATGCCGGTTCCGGTGCGCTGATCGATCTGTCGGAATACGGGTTGGGCGACGAGCCGTTGATAAGCCGTTCGATCTCGGACGGAGCAGATATCGTTACATTCAGCGGCGACAAACTGCTCGGCGGGCCTCAATCGGGGCTGATCGTCGGACGCGATGATTTGATCGGGAAAATCCGAAAGCACCCGATGTACCGTGCCTTGCGTTCGGACAAACTCACATACGCGGCGCTCGAAGTAACACTCAGCGCTTATTCCCGAGGAACGGCTTTGCAGGAAATCCCTGTGCTGCGGATGTTGTCGATGACTAAAGCCGAACTCGATGAACGGACTCGGCGATTTGCGGCGGGTCTTCACGTAAATGTCAATTTAGCCTTTGAAATTATTGACGGAAATTCGGTTGTCGGCGGCGGTTCCGCTCCGATGGCACAGCCAGACACGATGCTCTTGGCCGTAACGCACAGAAAATTATCAGCTAACGAATTGGAAGAAATCCTGCGTAAATCGACTCCGCCGGTAATCGCCCGAATCTTTGACGATAAAGTTGCCCTGGATCTCCGAACCGTTTCTGAAACCGAAGAGACAACGCTTTTGGAAATTTTGGCGATAATTTGAAATCGGTTATCTCGACGCAGAGTTTTCAATTTTTAATTGTTATTCACTATCCACTTTCAGTTATACGCTATTAAGGAAAAGGCTTTATATTGTTTTTAAAATCTAAAAGTTCCTTTCCGCAAAATCCTTCATAAACTCAACCAATTGCTTGACGCCTTCTTTAGGGAAGGCATTGTATATCGACGCTCTTATACCGCCGACCGATCTGTGTCCTGCAAGGCCGTTGAGGCCAAGAGTTTCGGCTTCGGTGCAAAATTGTTTTTCGAGTGTTTCATCGGGCAGTCGAAATGTCACATTCATCCGAGATCTGGCGTCGCGCGCCGCATGTCCGGTGTAAAAACCGTCGCTCGAATCAATTGCATCATAAAGCTTTTTGGCTTTTCGTACGTTGACTTCGGCTATTGCTTCCACGCCGCCTTGCTCGATCAGCCAATCGCAGACGAGCCCGATAAGATAAATGCCCCAGGTGTTTGGCGTGTTCGGCATCGAACTGTTGTTTGCAAATGCACGATAGTCGAGCATCGTAGGCAATCCCGGTGGAACGCGTTCGAGCATATCGTCACGAATGATCACAATCGTCACGCCGCTCGGTCCGAGATTTTTTTGCGCGCCGGCATAAACAAGTGCGTATTTTTCAATATCGATCGGTTTGGAAAGTATGTTCGACGACGCGTCGCAGATAATAGGCACGCCGCCCGCGTCGAGATCGTAGTCAAATTCCACGCCGTGGATCGTCTCGTTCGAGCAATAGTGAACATAATCGGCATCTGGATCGAAGACAAGTTCGTCCTGTTTCGGGATCGAGCGATAACCGTCGTCTTTCGTTGTGAACCGCAAACGCGCATCACCGAGTTTTTTTGCTTCAGCAATCGCTTTTTCGCCCCACGCACCGGTTGTTACATATTCGGCAAAACTGCCCTTTGGGAGCAGGCTCATCGGAACAAGCGTAAATTGCAGCGAAGCTCCACCCTGCATAAACAAAATGCGGTAGTTGCCCGGAATACCAAGCAGCGTTCGTAATTTCGCTTCCGCACCGGATAGAATTTCCCCGAAAATATCGGAGCGATGGCTCATCTCCATCACGCTCATTCCTGACCCGTTCAGCGAAAGCATTTGCTCACACGCCCGCTCCAAAACACGCAAAGGCATCGTCGCCGGCCCGGAACTAAAATTGAATATTCGTGTTGTCATCTGTAGTTAACGATTGTACCTTTCATCACAATATAAAGTCTTCAATCCCCAGTATATTTGTCCAAAGTGCTTAACACTTTGAACGCAACTGTTGTAGAATATAGCTAATTTAAACAAACCTATAGGCACTCGACGGCATCGAAACGCCGCTTGTGTTCGTTAGTTCATCGGAGGACCCTATGTATCGCAAATCATTCTTGAGTGCCCTGTTTCTGGTCACTGTTTCCCTTTTTTCAGTTACGGCCGCCGAGGCCCAAGCGATAAGCGGCGTTGTCGAACTTGAAAAAGACGGAGCCCGAGCGCCATTGGCCGGCGCAAAGGTCGATCTGTATCGTGAAGACATCAAAGGAAAGGGACAAACCGTAACAAGTGGGGCCGACGGTAAGTTTAGTTTTGCCAATGTCGAGGCCGGCTTTAAGTACCTATTATCGGTCAGCGGCCCGGGAGCGGCTCCAAACTACTACCCTGAAATCAATCCCGGAACACAGAATTATCTCGCAATTGTAGGCCCGGGTGCCGGTGAAACTGTCACCGAAGATCAACTCAAGGGGGTTATTGAAAAGCTGTCCGCCGAGGACCGAAAGAAGTATGCTGAACAAACCAAAAAGGCTCAGGAGGTCCTCTCCGGTAATGCCCGAATCGAAAATGCGACCAAACTTAATCAGATAGCTATAGACAAAGGAATTCCTGCCCTAAACGCGAAAAAGTATGACGAGGCGATAGCGATGTTTGACGCAGCGATCAACGCATCCCCGGATTTCGAGGGTTCAGCCCCCGTTTTCCTTAATGCAAAGGCCGTCGCTTTAAAAGGCAGGGCGCGAGATGGCATCGCTGCGGCACAAAAGGGCGACGCTGCGGCAAAGACAGCTGCCAGAGAAAAAGCAACACCTGATTACGCTCTGGCCATCGCGTCTTATAATCGTGGGTTGGAGGTCATTGCCAAAGCACCGGCGGAAAGCACGTCGAAGGCCGTTATGGCATCGGCTAAAAAGAACATATATTCCAATTATGTAATTACGCTTGGTGAGATGTACGAAACCAGTATTCCGGTCCCCGAAGGTACTGACGCGACTAAAGCCCTCGCTGGCTACATCGAAACCGAGACCGACACTGCCGCTAAAGCCGCAACATTAGCCAAGTTCGGCGAACGAGCTATGAGTGGAGATCTGGATGTATCCGCGATGGCCTTCAAAAAGGCCCTCGAAGTTAACCCGAAAGACCTTGACGTGCTCGGAGGTGCTGTGCTCACTATGGGAACCATTGGCGTTTCAGCAAGCCCTCCGGACAAAGCGATGATCGCCGAAGCAAAGCGATTAGGGAAACTTTATCTTGACTCCGCTCCTGAAACCCACGCAAAACGTGCGGGCGTGGTGGATATTCTGGAAAACATAAAAGCCCTCGGCAACTGATTTTCAGATACATTTCTCCGAACCGCCCTTTTTCAACGAGGGGCGGTTTTTTTTGCCCTCAAAAATCTTGATCCGAATTTTTAATTGGCTGTCACAGTTTTCCTTTGCGCGGTGTTCTCTTCATGTAAGGCAATTGTCTAACAGAAATAATTTGCGGAGGATTTCATGAAGAGTTTGACCAAAGATCTCGTGCGCGGCGTTGCGTTCGCGTTAATCATTTTCATATTCGGTTCCTGGGTTATCGTCGCCCAGTCGGAGGTTACCGGCGAATGGAAGGCAAGCACA
This sequence comes from uncultured Chloracidobacterium sp., assembly GCA_964605905.1. Classification (GTDB taxonomy): domain Bacteria; phylum Acidobacteriota; class Blastocatellia; order Pyrinomonadales; family Pyrinomonadaceae; genus OLB17. The sequence continues at coordinate 8,298 of CAZSEL010000067.1, forward strand.
AAGGAAAAATCGACCGACAAGATCCACATTTCGTTCGAGAGAAAAACAGATCGCGGCGGGAAAAATCAGCACGGTTCGAGCTATTTGTTTTCGGATCTGCAGGGCTTATCAAGAGAACAGGCTCAAAACGGCCGGGTCAGTTTTAGCCTTGTTCGTGAGGCAGGAACGATAGCCTGCGAGGGATCATTCACCGACGGCAAGGGCAGTGGCACGTTTCGTTTTGTGCCTAACAGAGCGTTTGTTGACGGAATGCGTAACCGAGGGTTCGATTTTGAAAAACAGGATTCCGACCGCGACAACAGCCCGGAAGAGCGGCTTTTCATGGCCGCGACCTTAAACGTAACAACCGCGCTCGCCGATGATCTGCGATCGGCGAATTTTCCAAATCTTGATGTCGGCGATCTATTCAAAGCCGCGATCTTTAAGATCGACGGCAAGTTTATGTCTGAAATGGCCGCGACGGGTTTTCCTAACCTGACAATGGAAGACCTGGTAAAGGCCCGTATTTTCAAGATCGACGCCGAGTTTGTCCGTGGCATCAAGGACATGGGCTTTGGCGCAGACAACTTTGAGCATCTGGTCAAATACAGCATCTTTAAGGTCACGCCGGAATATCTGAGCGAACTCAAGAACGAAGGCCTGAGCGGCCTGACCGCCGAAGAGGTCGTTAAGCTCCGTATCTTCAAGGTCGATGCCGCGTTCGTCCGTCAGGCCAGAGCTGACGACCCGAATATTACGGTCGAGAAAATAGTCCAGAAAAAGATTGGCGTTTGGGTCAAATAGGCGCCGATAAACACAGCTCTTAAGAAGCAATAAAAAGAACTTAATGTCCGGAAACGCCTCTACGGGTTTCCGGCCGGGATAAGTTCGTCTCAAAAACCCAAATTTCGCAGAAAAGGAGAGGTTATGAAAGTCTTTTTGTGGAAAGTTTGTGTAGTGGTTTTCGCGTCGGTTGTTTCAATGCACGCTCAGGAGGGCACACAGCGACAAGCCGTTATCTACAATGACGCAGGCGTCGATCTCTACAACGCCGGGAAATATGAAGAAGCGATAGAATCTCTAAACAGATCGACGGCTTTGCTTCCCGGTAATGCGAACGCCTGGTTCAATCTGGGAATGGTGCATTTCCATTTGGAAAGATTTGACAAAGCTCTCGCGGCCTTTCAAAAGGCCTCGGAGCTTCGACCCGATCACTATGCTTCATATAACCACGCAGGCATAGTACTGAGGGAGCTAAAGCAGTACGAAAAGGCGATTGGCTCGTTTCAGGCCGCGCTTCGATTAAAACCGGGTGACCCTACCGTTACATATAACCTTGGCACGGTTTATATTGATCTTAAAAAATTTAAAACTGCGGTGGAGATACTCGAACAGGCAAGAGACTTAGACCCGAAAAATGCACGAGCCCGCGTCAACCTCGGATACGCATATGCAATGCGGAAACAGTATCGCAACGCCATTGCCGAGATGCGTGAAGCAGTGGACTTAGATCCCACAAACGAAGTGTCGCAGGTCTTGTTGGGCTCTTTATACGTTCTTACCAAAGACAAGCGGGCTGCTCTTGCACAACATTCGATAGTGCAAAACCTAAATCCGCAGCTTGGCCGGCGGTTCTATCAGGCCATGTACAAAGATAAACTGCTGGTGCTCACTTACAACGAAGATCTAGGGCCATAAGCAACCTGACAGAGCCTAATTCCAGACGATTCGTTGATTTGCTAAAGCGGCGAGGCGTCAGGTTCAAGCGTGAAAGTCTATGTTCTGCAATGGTTTACAGGCTGTTGTCCTTCCTAAAAAACATATAGACACGCGTGCTGCGGACGTGTTAGCATTTTAAAAGACTTTCTCTCGTTTAAAGCCCTGAGCTTTATTTTACGCTTTCCAATTGCCCACCTAAACAACACCCGTATGAAAAAACTGCTTTTTGTTTTTCACGTCCTTCTACTTGGCATAATTACCACTGAGGCTGCGGTTTACGAGGTGAGACCGGGAACGCCGATGGACACCATCGCCGAAGTCCCGTGGGCGACGCTGCAGCCCGGCGACACCGTGCTGATTCACTGGAAGCCGACAGCGTATAAAGAAAAATGGGTGATCTGCCGACAGGGCACCGCCGAGCTTCCGATAACCGTCAGCGGCGTTCCCGGCCCGAACGGTGAACTGCCCGTGATCGACGGAAACGGAGCGACAACACCAACAAATCTCAATTTCTGGAGCGAACAACGCGGCGTGATAAAGATCGGCGGTGCGAGCGTTCCTGCGGACACGATGCCGCGACACATTATCATAGAAAATCTTGAAATACGCGGCGCGCACCCAAACTATCAGTTCACCAACCGCAGCGGTGCGGTGCAGAATTACACCTCAGCGGCGTCACCGATTTACGTCGAGAAAGGCGAGAACATCATTGTGCGAAACAACATTATTACCGACGGTGCGAACGGTTTTTTTGTCGCCTCGTCGGACGACGACGTTTCCCGTAACATTCTGGTCGAGGGAAATTACATTCACGGCAACGGCATCGTGGGCAGCATTTTGCAGCACAATAATTATACGGCGGCAATTGGTATCATCTTTCAATACAATCGCTTTGGCTCACTGCGATCGGGTGCGTCCGGCGTAAATCTAAAGGACCGCTCGGCAGGTTTGGTCGTTCGTTACAACTGGATCGAAGGCGGCAACCGCAACATCGATATGGTTGACGGCGAGGATAGTGTTCACATACGAAACGCTCCGGAATACCGAAAAACTTTTGTTTACGGAAACATTTTGATCAAACCCGACGGCGGCAATAATCAATCGGTCCACTACGGCGGCGACAGCGGCGCGACCGAAAACTATCGCAAGGGCAAACTCTACTATTACAACAACACGCTTTATTCGACCCGCACAGGCACGTCGGTCGTTATGCGGCTTTCGACCAATGATGAGCATGCAGATGCGCGAAACAACATCTTTTTCAACACCGCCGTCGGCACTAATCTCGCGATGCTCGCCGAAGCAGGCACGCTAGTTATCGCCAATAACTGGGCAAAAACGGGCTGGCGTAATTCACACGAAGGCGGTGGATTTACCGGCAGTGTCACCGGCGGCGCCACGATGGTAACGGGAACATTACCGGGCTTCACAAATGCCGCAACGCAAGATTTCACGCTGCTCGCCGATGCACATGCCCGTGACACGGGAACCTCGCTTCACACAGACGTACTGCCTGACCACAACGTCGTTCGTCATTACGTCCGTCACCAAACAAGCATTGCCCGGCCCGTAGTTGGACAATTTGATCTCGGTGCCTATGAGTTTTCCGTGGCAACACTGCCGCCCGTTATCACCAACCCATCGCTGCCCGTCGCATTGAGAATGCGTCGCTACGATCAACAATTGAGCGTCTCAGGTGGAACCGGACTGATGACATTCGCGATCAAAAGCGGAACGCTGCCGCCGGGAATTTACTTAAGCTCTACGAGCGGAACACTAAGCGGACGGGCCAGGCTAAAAGGCTCGTGGACATTTACAGTGTCCGTAACAGATGGCGTTGGCTTGACGACCGACAAACAATTGACCATTCAATCTCGACTCCATTTTTAACCTGTTTTTGCATTCAACCTTTGCGCGTCTTAGAATCATCTAATACGTTTTAACGCGAACAAGGGAAAATGCAAAAGACAGTTTTATTAGTCGAAGATTTCGAGGACGCGCGGGCGATGATGCGCCTGATGATCGAAAAACAGGGGCACAACGTCATCGAGGCCGCCGGTGCTTACGAAGCCATTGCAAAAGCCGAGGAATTTCTCCCCGATCTTATTCTGATGGACATCGGCCTGCCGCTGCTAGACGGCTTTTCTGCTGCGACTCTGATAAAAGAACTCGAACACCTCGACCAGATCCCGATAGTCGCGGTCACCGCTTTCCGCAATGTTCAGGAACAGGCCGACAAGGCCGGTTGTTCGGGCGTTCTCTACAAGCCGGTGAATATGCTTGAGCTCGAAACAATGCTCAACAAACACCTGAAAGGCCACTGATCGTTACTCGAACTGCTTTCTGAATTTCGCAAATTCCTGCTTGAATTGTTCCAGTTCGGAACGCAAAGACTCAACTTCATTTTCCAGCTTCTCTATCCGTTCGTTCGATGCAGAACCACCGGAACGCGGAGTCGCTGATTCGACGAAAATCGCTGATTGATCGATCTCGCCTGACAGCAAATGCGCATAGCGGGCTTCTTTTTGGCCAGGTTGTCTTTCTAGTTTCAAAACCAGCGGTTCGTTTCGTCGGCTGAGATCATCGAGCGTCTGCTGAACCTCATCAAGTCCAGAAAATTCATGCAGCCTGTCCGAACGCCCTCGCAACTCACCGACAGTCTGCGGCCCGCGAAGCAGCAGCAACGCGATGACCGCAACGCCCGCCGAATCCAGCTCGAACACGTTCGGCAGCATGTGCTTGTATTTCACCGTCCGGCTCGTGCTGCCGTAAAACAGATAGACCAGGTTTTTATCACGCAAACTATCGATCGCCGCAAGTATCTCGGTCTCGCCGAGCGACATCACAGGCTCACGGTTCGATTTTTGATTACACGCCGCCGTCAACGCATTCAGAGTCAGCGGATAATATTCCGGCGTCGTCAGTTGCTTTTCAACAAGGCTGCCAAGAACGCGTGCTTCGGTTTCGTTAATGATCGTGGACATATGATTACTGAATCATAATACTCCGCAAGGCTCAAACTCCGTAACTCTACAACTCCTGCAAACTCTTCTTTGCGTCCTTAGCGGCTTTGCGTGAGAATACCAGAGGAAGCCACCTGCTGACGCAGGCGGTACTGACTTTATGGAAGTGTTCATCACCCGCACATCCGACGAGATCGATCAAGCCTGCGAACGCTTGTCAAAGGCCGCTGTTCTCGGCTGCGACACTGAAACCTCCGGGTTTAATTCCAGAGTAGGCAAGCTCTTTTCTATCCAGTTCTCCGACGGCGAATATAATGTGCTCGTTCCCCTGAGCGAAGGCATCGCAATGGGCCGGTTCGCCGACATTCTCGCCGATGAACGCATTATAAAGATCTTTCACAACGCCAAATTCGATCTCGAATTCCTCACCGCCGACGGTCATACGGTCCGCAATATCTTCGACACGATGATCGCCGAGAAAGTTTTGACGCGCGGAGCGAACCAATCCGCCTCGCTTGCCGAAACGCTCTACCGCTATTTCGCCGTCGATCTCGACAAAACCCAGCGTGCCAAGTTCACCCGCAAATGGGACGGCATCTGGACACCCGAACTAGTCGATTACGCCCTCTCCGATGTTGTTCATTTGCCCCGGCTGATGCAGGAGCAGAATGCGTGGATCGAGAAACTGGGGTTAAATGCGGAGTTTGACGCTCAACTCCGCAAAATATTCTTGCCCGCGAATAACGCGAATCTTCACGAATAGTTCGCCGATTACTTATTCGCGCCAATTAGCGTAATTCGCAGGAAAAACATCTACCAGCGGTGATACGCCGGATGGCCTTCTTTTACGGCGACGAAGGTGCCGCGACAGGTGTCGCAGACCTTTCCGTTTGCGATCAGCTCGGCTTCGACGGTTGCTCGGTCTTCGGTGGATTCGACAACGCGTGCCTTGAGCGTGATCGGGCCGTCAACCGGCGTCGGACGCAGCAGTTTTACGTGAAAATCGGCAGTCACGGTGCACGGAGCCGTGTCCGTACCCGCTTTTTTCATCAAATAATGCGCGGCAGCCCAGTTCGAATGGCAATCAAGCAATGCCCCGATTATCCCGCCGTTCAATACGCCCGGAAACGCCTGATGATGCGGCTCGGCACGCCACTCCGCAACGTATTCGTCGCCCTCGGCAAAGCTGCGAATCTGCAATCCCTTCTCATTCCTCGGCCCGCAGCCAAAACAAATCCCTTCGGGCGAGTAAGTTTCCTGTAACGACTTTTCCATGACAACAATATTACTACGAATCACGCGAATGAGATTCAGTTTCCGGCTAATAGCTATTGGCTAATAGCTGTTAGCCAAATTCTAAACCAATGCAATGGTTTCTGTTTGCTCGTTTAGGTAAAAGTGTCGTAAATTTACTTCGCCCCATTCGGTTCGACGGTACGTAAAAATATGCTGACACTTCTTGCCGTTCTTTTCCTCGCGTGGTTGGTCATCGGTTATTTCGGCTATGGCCGTTGGGTCGCGAAACAATTTAAGCTCGACGACTCGCGTGAGACGCCCGCCAACGCGCTTGAGGACGGCGAAGATTTCGTCCCGACACGGCCTTTCTATCTATTTGGCCAGCATTTCTCAGCAATAGCCGCCGCGGGCCCGATAGCCGGGCCGATCATTGCGTGCATCACGTTCGGCTGGCTGCCATCGCTGCTTTGGATCGCATTAGGCGTCGTCTTGGTCGGTGCGGTGCATGATTTTGCCGCACTTGCTTCGTCCGTCCGCCACGATGCCCAATCCATTGCTGAGATAACAAAAGACAAACTCGGCATTGGTGCGGGCCGAGCGATGATGGCGTTTATCTTTATCGCGCTGATCTATATCATCGTCGCGTTTACCGACATCACTGCCGGAACTTTTGTCTCCGGCGACGAAGCTCTCGCGGGCGAAACACGATTTAATCCCGGCGGAGCAGTCGCGATCGCAAGCGTGATGTACCTGCTGCTTTCGATCACGCTCGGACTTGTCGAACGCTACCTGAAACCGCCGCTGTGGCTTTCGACAATCATCTTTGTACCGGCCGTGTTTGCTCTTGCTTATCTCGCAACACACATCTCGAACGTGCTGGCGTTTGGTCATCTGACGTGGTCGATCATTATTTTGATCTATTGCATCGCCGCTTCGCTCGTGCCTGTTTGGCTGCTGCTGCAGCCGCGGGGTTATCTCGGCGGATTCGTGCTTTATACCGCGCTTGCGATCGGCGTGATCGGCGTTTTCTTTGGCGGTTACGCGATACAACAGCCGTCGTTCAAATCGTGGGATGTCGGCGGAATGACCGGAATGTTATTTCCGTTTCTGTTCGTCACAATCGCCTGCGGAGCGTGTTCCGGCTTTCACGGGCTGGTCTGTTCGGGTACGACATCGAAACAGGTCGATAAGGAATCGCACGTCCACCCGATCGGTTACGGCGCGATGCTTGCCGAAGGTTTTGTCGCGTTCATCGCGGTCGTGATCGTCATGACCGCCTCGAACGAAATGATCTACGGCCCGGACGGAAAAGCTTTCGCAGCGGGCAAGATCTACGGCAACGGGCTCGGCGAATTTATGACCATCGTCATCGGCCGCGACAATCTGCCCTTTGCCGTCACGTTCGGAGCGATGGCGTTTTCGACGTTCATTTTCGACACGCTTGATGTTTCAATGCGGCTCGGCCGTTACATCGTCCAGGAGTTGTTCGGCCTGACTAGCCGCTTTGGAGCGATCGTCGGAACGGTCGGCACGGTTGCGATTCCGTTCGTGCTGATCTTTTTCTCAAAGCCCGGATCATGGCTCGATTTCTGGACGCTGTTCGGTGCGTCCAACCAACTGCTCGCCGCGCTGACGCTGCTCTCGATAACCGTTTGGCTCTATCAGGCACGAAAACGAATTGCATTCACGCTCGTGCCGATGATCTTTGTTCTAGTGATAACGCTGTGGGCATTGACGATGATGGTTATCGGTAATTTCAGCGAATCGACCGGTTTCGATTTTAAGCTGGTCAACGGCATCGCCTCGCTTGTACTAATCTTGCTCTCGATTTATTTGGCAATAACCGCTCTGATGAAAGTCCGACGCGACAGGCGTGAATTGATCGAAGCAGAGAGTTTCTAGCCGCGGTCAACAGGCACTTTATCAAGCGTGCGGGTGGTGTTTTCTATCACGCTGGCGGGCTGTCGATATTCCGCAAGCTGTGCGGTCGTGAGAGGTTCGAGTTGCGGCGGCGCGGCATATTCGTGCGATTCCGCCCTCGATTTAAGTTTTGCATCGATCAGCTTTGGTACCTGTGACAATAATGTATAGCAGATACCAAATACCGCAGCCAGGTAAGCGATCGCGATAAGCATCACAAACCTAGGCTCGACGTTATTGCCCAAAAGCACCGCGACAAGACCGACCAAAATCCCAAGCCCAAACATCACGACCAGAAAAAGCGTCGTCAGGATGTTGTCGAGCATTTTGCCCGGCATGCCGTCTTTGTCGATCTCGGTCGCCTTGGACAAACGCTCACCGCAGTCGTTGCAGTATTTGAGCTTGGCGTTTACATTTTTTCCGCAGTTTGGACAGAACATAAGCAGATTAAGTTTTGACCGGGCCGATCTTTTCCTCGAGCCAGTTGGTCAGATCGTCGATGGGCTCGATATGAACCGGTTTTCCTTTCCACGCCTTGATCGCGAAAACGATCATCATGACAGTTGAAACGGCACCGAAGATAAATCCGCCAAAGTTAGAATCGGTCACGTCACCGACAAATGCCAAAACTGCACTGATGACCGCGATAGCCAACTGGGCGGCGAAGCCCTGTGCAGCATGAAAACGCACTTTGTTTTCTTCCTTTGGTATTACTAGCAGAAGAATAAAGCCAGCAACAAACCCGATCCAAAACGGCAGATAGGGCAAGCCGATCAGCCATTTTTCGGGCAGACCCGCCTTTGCGACCTTGCGGTCTCCGGCACGATTCATATCGGCGAAACCGGGAGCCGGAGCTTGATACGCCGCCGGAACCTGTCCGCCCTGAAAGGCGTAGGCATTGAACTGAGCCTCGTTGAACCGCTGTGTCTCTTCTTCGGTGATACTGCCCGGCATCTGCGGAAACTCGGCTGTTTTATACGGCGAACGCTGCGGCGCGGTATAATCCGCGACCGCCGGGTCCGTATTCGCAGCAACTCGTGCCTTTTCCGGAAAATCCGGATCAAGCGGGTTTGTATCAAACTTTTTAGCCATCGTCAGCGCTATTCTACGACATCGTAACCCGTTTGGTTCAATATTTCGCAAGATGCCTTGGTCGCCAACGGCGACAGACATTAAAGCCTAGTGTCATGTCACATTTGAAAAGTCGTAAGAATAGGAGTAAACTTTTCTCGG
>CAZSEL010000068.1:0-17239 GCA_964605905.1 uncultured Chloracidobacterium sp.
CTTTCTTCACAAAACAAAAAAAGACCGCCCGAAATTCTCGTTTTCAGACGGCCTCGTTTTTTTACGATCGATCATCAAACGAACCATTTTTAGTTCGTTTAAGAAATCTGTAATTCCTTTTCTTTTAGCTTGTCCGAAAGTGCTTTTAGAAAACCGTCGTCTTCGAGCAGCTTTTCTGCCGTGGAGTTGATCACCGTTTTTTCAAGCTCAAGGTCGCGTTCCATTATCGCACGAAGTTCAGCGTTGATTTGCGTTTGATACGGAGCGGCATTGAGAGTTGAGGATCGAGCTTTGAAATGGTTCAGAATATCCAGATCGACTTTCATTGTTATCTGAACTTTAGTGTTTGATGGGTGCAAATCCGCGAGCGTCGCAACGCTATCAGGCGAAACCCGACGAAAGACGTGCTTACCCGGCTTGAGAAGCGTTTCGCCATTGATGCCCTGAGTTTTCATTCTGTCGTAATCTTCTTCGGTGACTTCAAGAATGGCTTTACGATCTTTCATCTTTTTGTCTTTCTGCCCAATAGAATCTTTCTTCCGTCCGGTCTGCTTTGCGGGTCGATATGATGCGGTACGTGTTTGTGTCTTCATCTCTAACTGTGTAAACGACTAATAAAATATCTGGAAAAACTAATCCGAGGCGAATAAATCTTGTCTCGGTGATCGTTGAATGTTCGGAATCCAACTCATCCAGAGCAAAAGGGTCGAGGAAAACCGTTTGGCCTTCGTCAAACGTGACATTGTGTTTCCTGAAATTTTCCCTCGCTTTTCGGTCATCCCATTCAAATCTCATATTTGATGATAATTATAAATAATTATTTGTCAATATTATTTGCTGTCCATGTTTCCGCCCGTAGCCAGATACAGAACGGCCATGCGAACGGCGACGCCGTATTTTACCTGATCCAAAATCAACGAACGCGAGCTGTCTGCTACTTCGGACGCGATCTCGATGCCGCGATTCATGGGGCCGGGATGGAGGACGATGGCGTCTTTTTTGGCGAGGTTCAGCCGTTCGTTTGTCAGGCCGTAGTGTATCGCGTATTCGCGTAAGGTCGGGAAATAGGCCGAATCCTGGCGTTCGCGCTGGATGCGAAGAATCATCACTACGTCGGCCCCGGCGATGGCGTCTTCGACGTGCGGACAAACCTCTAATTGCGGATTGCGGATTGCGGATTGCGGATTGTTAGTCGGTTGAACGCCACCTACATCGATCAAATGTTCGAAATCCTTTGGTACGAGCGTGCCCGGGCCGGCGACGCGGACAGTTGCGCCGAGTTTTGTGAGTAAGTGTATATTCGAACGGGCGACGCGGCTGTGGAGAATGTCACCGACGATGGCGACTTCGAGCCCCTTGATCTTTTTCTTATGCTCACGGATGGTCATCGCGTCGAGTAGCGCCTGTGTCGGATGTTCATTCGAACCGTCGCCGGCGTTGATGATCGCGGCTCTGCTTACTTTGGCTAACTGATGCGGGACACCAGCCGAACCGTGTCGGACGACGATACAATCCGGATCCATTGCATCGAGATTAAGCGCAGTATCGACGAGCGTTTCACCTTTGCTGACGCTCGATGAAGAAACGCTGATGTTGACGGCGTCTGCCGAAAGGCGTTTTGCGGCGAGTTCAAATGAGGTTCGGGTTCGTGTCGAGTTCTCAAAGAAAAGATTGATGACAGTCTTGCCGCGCAGCGTCGGCACCTTTTTTATCTCACGCGAATTGATCTCGCGAAAATTCTCAGCGGTGTCGAGAATGCCTTTTATCTCCTCAGCCGATAGGCCGCGGATTCCAAGTAGATCTCGTCTTCGAAATGGCTTTTCCATCTTTTGCGAAAGTTCGCTCATTTGCAGAAGCCCGCACGTAAGTAAGGGCGTATCAAGCGAGTTGAGGTTTCGCCCTTACTTACGTGCGGGCTTCTGCATTAAGTCGTTCTTACAAAAAAAAACGACAGACTCAAGTCTGTCGTACTAAGGTCTTTCGAAAATGCCGACGGCTTCTATATCGTCATATTCCTTGAGCATCACTTTGATGATCTCGGATTGTTTGGTCGGAACTGTTTTGCCGACGAAATCGGCTTGGATCGGCAGTTCGCGGTGTTCGCGGCCGCGGTCGATCAAAACTGCGAGTTGAACCTTGCGCGGCCGGCCGAAATCCATTAATTGGTCCATCGCAGCTCGGATCGTTCTGCCGGTGTAAAGCACGTCATCTACAAGGACGATCACGTTGTCGTCAATGTCGGTATCAAGCTCGGTTCGGTTGACGATCGGGTTCGCACCGACGGTCGACAGGTCGTCGCGATAGAGTGTGATGTCGATAATTCCGTAAAGCGGAGTCTCGCCTTCGAGCTGGGCGATCTTGTCAACAATACGTTCGGCAAGCGGCACTCCACGCCGTCTTATCCCTACAATATAAAGGTTTTTTGCGCCCTGATTGTCTTCGACAATCTCCGAGGCAAGCCGCGAGATCGCCCGCTTCATGCGGGAACTGTCCATGATCCTGGATTTTTCGACCAATGTTAACTCGTCCGCCATTCGCCCACAAATCGTAGCAAACATAGCGTGAAACATCAAAGATACCGGCGCGAAGTTTCTGAAAGCAGGACGGATAAACTAACATTGATGTTTTCGCACTATGTCGTTTCTTTGGGAAAAACTTGTCAGGCCTGTGCTTTTCCGGATGGATGCCGAGACGGCGCATGAGATTGGGATTAAAGCTCTCGCGAAAGGATTGGCTCGGCCATTTGCCCAGCGAAATGACTTTCCGGCACTTTCGACCGAGCGTTTTGGTTTGAAATTCGATAATCCGCTTGGGATTGCTGCCGGTTTCGATAAAAACGGCATCGCCGTAAACCAACTCGCGTCGCTGGGTTTCGGCTTTGTCGAGGTCGGCACAGTTACATTCGAGCCGCAAACGGGAAATGAAAAGCCGCGAATGTTTCGCCTGCCCGATGATAAAGCCTTGATAAACAGGCTTGGTTTTAATAATCAAGGAGCGAAGAAGGTCGCCAAACGAATCGCCGCCATCAACCGAAAGTGCATCGTCGGCGTGAACATTGGCAAGAACAAATTGGTGCCTAACGAAGAAGCGGTAGAGAACTACCTGAAAAGTTTCGATCTTGTTCATCCCGTTGCCGACTACATCGCAATAAATATCTCGTCGCCGAATACGCCGAATCTTAGGGAACTGCAAAAGTCGGAGAATCTGGACGAACTGTTGCGAGCCTTGCAGAACAGAAATAAGGAATTAGTAGCACTCCCGCTTGTTGTAAAAATCGCTCCCGACTTGTCTGAGAATGAGATCGAGGCTGCTGTCGATATTTGTCAGCGGCACGAGATTGCGGGGATCATTGCGACGAATACGACGATCTCGCGCGATTCATTGAAAACAAAAAATCCTGCGAATTTCGGAGCGGGCGGACTCAGCGGAAAACCGCTGGCGAAAAGATCGAATGAGGTGATCTCGACAATTTACCGATATTCAAAAGGGAAACTGCCGATCATCGGTGTCGGCGGCATATTTACGGCGGAAGATGCGTTTGAAAAGATAGCGTCCGGAGCATCGCTGCTGCAGGCTTACACGGGTTTTATTTACGGTGGGCCGTCGTTTGCCCTGACAGTGAACGAAGGGCTTGCTGAAATCCTAAAGAAAAAAGGATTTGACAGCCTGGACGATGCTATCGGAAGTGGTGTTATATGAATGATTCGCAAGGCTGCGGTGGCCTAATCTCTTGCGCTAAGAAATTTGCCACGAATGCACGAATGTTTTCGCCTATTGAGGCTCCGTTTCTATTCGTGCATTCGTGGCTGAACTGATTTATTACATCTAGTTTAGGGCATTGAGCACGCCCGGCACTGGTTGACTATCTACTACCAACCGCTATAATACAAAGTTTGTCTTTTCGTTCGGAGAAGAGACTGTTACAGACGGTTGAAAATGATAGTCGATCTAAACAGCTTTGGCCGCGAATCGACGTACGACGTGCTGATTCCGGCGGATGAGATTGATCTCGAAATAGGCAATCAGCGGATCGCGGACGATGTGGCGTTTCACGCCACGATCACGAAAGCCGCGGCAGCAACGTCGGTTACCGGACAGATCAAAGGCTTGATCGAACTCGACTGTGACCGCTGTTTGGAACCGATAAAAACGCCGCTTGATATTGACGTTGATCTTGAGTTTGTACCGGTCGAACAGTTTTCGGCTGATAGCGAGAGGGAATTGACCGCCGAAGATCTTAATGTCGATGCGTTTGACGGTGAATCTTTGGATCTGAAAGCGATCGTCCGCGAGCAGATATTGCTCGAGATTCCGCAGCAGTTCTTTTGTAGCGAAGATTGTAAAGGTTTGTGCGTCAAATGCGGCGGCAACCTTAATTTGATAGATTGTAATTGTAACGAAACTGAGATCGACCCACGCTGGGCGGCTCTACGAAATTTGAAATAATTCCATATTTCAAATTCCAGATTGATTGACTAATTTGGAATTTGAAATTTGAAATGTGAAATTAATACTATGCCAAATCCTAAACGACGACATTCACATTCACGCACGCGCCAACGCCGCGCACATGATGCGCTGACGACACCACAGTTTTATCTGGACAAAGATTCGGGTGAAGCAAAGGTGCCGCACCGCATCGATTCAAAAACGGGCATGTATAAAGGCCGCCAGATCATTGATGTAAAAGACACCGAATAGCCTTTGAAGATTGGATATTTTTGAGTTCTAATTGCGTTCAATGACACTACAAAACGCGGGCATCATCGGGATGGGACACGCTTACCCGGAAGGTATTTTAACGAATGCCGACCTGGAAAAGATCGTCGAAACGTCCGATGAGTGGATCACATCTCGGACCGGTATCAAACAGCGCCATAAGGCGGCTGATAACGAATATACGTCCCAATTCGGCTCGGCTGCCGCTAAACAGGCGATCGAACGAGCGGGGTTGAAACCGGAAGACATCGACATCATCGTCTGCGCGACAACCACGCCTGATCAGATAATGCCTTCGACCGGTGCGTTGATCCAGGCCCAGATCGGCGCGGTCAACGCGGCCGGTATGGACGTGTTTGCGGCGTGCTCGGGTTTCCTGTACGGCGTTACGATGGTCGAGTCGATGATCCGCACCGGCCAGATCAAATACGCTCTGGTCATCGGAGCCGAGGTTCTCACAAAATACGTCGATTACACCGACCGCGGAACTTGCGTGATCTTCGGAGATGGAGCCGGAGCAGCCGTGCTTGGGCCGGTCGGTGAAGGCAAGGGGATTCTCGCCACAAAGATCAAATCCGACGGCCGTTACGAGGAGCAGCTCTACGCTCCTGGTGGCGGTACAAAACTCGGCACATCGCACAAAACTATCGACGAAGGCCAGCATTTCTTTAAAATGAAAGGCAATGAGCTTTTCAAGGTTGCGGTGCGCTCGATGGCTGACATTTCTGCTGAGATGCTCGCAAAGGCCGGACTGACGGTTGACGATGTCGATATAGTTATTCCGCATCAGGCGAACCAGCGGATAACCGACGCTGTAGCTTCGCGTCTTGGCGTGCCAGAAGAAAAGGTGTATTCCAATATCGCCGAACACGGAAACACGTCGTCGGCGTCGATACCGATCGCGATGGACGAATGCATCCAGTCCGGCCGTATAAAAGAAGGAAGCACGGTTTTGTTAACAGCATTCGGCGGCGGCGTGACGTGGGGCGGCACAGTCTTAAAATTTTAGATTGCGGATGTACGACAGGCTGTTAGCCTGTCGTTGCTGCGGGCTAACAGCCCGCAGTACGTTTATGTCGAACATTGCATACATTTTCCCTGGTCAAGGAAGTCAATCCGTTGGCATGGGAAAGGATTTATTTGACAATTTTGCTGCCGCACGCAAGGTATTTGAGCAGGCCGACGATGCGTTAGGATTCTCGCTTTCCGAGATGTGTTTTTCGGGGAACGAGGAAGATCTGCAACTGACGGCGAATACGCAGCCGGCGATCTTGACTGCATCGGTCGCGGCCTTTCGGGCGATGGAATCGGAAGGTTTTGAGCAACCGGATTTCGCCGCAGGTCATAGTCTGGGCGAATATTCGGCTTTGGTTGCCTCAGGCGTTCTGGATTTTGCCGACGCGGTCCGAACGGTCCGCAAACGCGGAACGTATATGCAGAAAGCCGTTCCGGTTGGCGTCGGTGCGATGGCGGCGATTCTCGGAGCTGATCTGGCGACAGTTGAAGCGGCTTGTGCCGGTGCTGCCGAGGGGCAGGTTTGCAGTCCGGCAAATATTAATTCGCCGACACAGGTAGTTATTGCTGGCGACGCGGATGCGGTTGATCGTGCGTGTGAATTACTGAAAGAACGCGGTGCGAAACGGGCAATCAAATTAAATGTTTCTGCTCCGTTCCACTGTGCGTTGATGATGCCGGCTCAGGAACGGCTCGCGGCCGATCTCGACGAAATTGAATGGCGGGATTTTGCTTTTCCGGTCGTTAACAATGTAAACGCCGAGATCAATCCCGATCCCATGAACGTAGCTAATCTGCTTACGAGGCAGGTTTCCTCGCCGGTTCGGTGGCTGCAGTCGGTTGAGTTTTTGATCGGTCGGGGAGTCGAAACTTTCGTCGAAGTCGGGCCCGGAAAAGTTTTGTCAGGTTTGGTTAAGCAAATTAATCGCGATGTTCGGAGTTTGAATGTTGCCGATACGGAAAGTTTAAGAAATACTAAAGACACGCTATAAAGGAGAACATATATGTCAGAAGTTCAGGATAAGATCAAACAGATCATCGTAGATGAATTGGGTGTCGATGAGGCAGAAGTTACAGAAAACGCCCGCTTCATTGAAGACCTCGGAGCCGATTCGCTCGACCTGGTGGAATTGGTTATGCGATTCGAAGAAGAATTCGACATCGAAATTCCAGACGAGGACGCCGAAAAGATCCAGGCCGTCCGCGACGCCTACGCATACGTAGAACAGCATAAAGCGTAGTCTTCGCAATTCGTGAATCGGGATCGTCAATAGTTGACTGTTCCGATTCACGATTTCGATTTACGATTCACGAATATGAAACGTCGAGTAGTAGTAACCGGACTAGGTTTAGTCACGCCGATCGGCAATGACGTTCCAACGACTTGGAACGGTCTGATGGCTGGTGCCAACGGCGCTGATTACATCAAGAAGTTCGATACAGAAAAGTTTTCGGTCAAATTTGCCTGCGAGGTGAAGGATTTCGATCCGCTTAGTTTCCTTGATAAAAAGGAAGCCCGGCGGATGGGAGCTTTTACGCATTTCGCACTCGCTGCCTCGGACGAGGCAATGAAGCACAGCGGGCTTGTCATTGACGAATCGAACGCCGAGATGGTCGGAACTTATATTAGTTCCGGCATCGGGGATTTCTGGGCGATCGAACGCGAGCATGAAAAGCTGTTGAACTCAGGGCCTGACCGCGTTTCACCGTTCTTTATCGTTTCGGCGATCGTTAATCTGGCGTCCGGAAACGTCTCGATCCGGCATGGTGCTAAGGGGCCGAATTCGGCGACCGCGACAGCTTGTTCTGCCGGTGCTCATGCAATTGGCGACAGCTTTAGATTGATCGAACGCGGCGATGCGGATGCAATGATCTGCGGCGGCGCCGAAAGCGCGATCACGCCGATGTCGGTTGCGGGTTTTGCCGCGATGCGTGCTCTTTCTACCAGGAATGACGATCCAAAACGAGCGTCGCGGCCGTTCGACGCCGAACGCGACGGTTTTGTGATCGGCGAAGGCTCGGGCATTTTGATCCTTGAGGAGCTCGAATTTGCCAAAGCACGCGGAGCAAATATCCTTGCCGAAATCGTCGGTTACGGAATGAGCGGCGATGCGTTTCATGTGACGATGCCGGACGAAACCGGTTCTGGTGCCATCCGAGTTATGGAACGTGCGATCAAGGACGCCGGAATTTCGCCCGAACAGATCGGCTACGTCAACGCTCACGGAACATCGACGCCGTACAACGACAAATTTGAAACGCTCGCGATCAAGAAAGTTTTCGGCGATCACGCGAAAAATGGTCTGGCTGTCAGTTCGACCAAGTCAATGACCGGTCACGCTCTCGGAGCAGCAGGTGGAATCGAGGCAGTATTTTCGGTTCTGGCAATGCACGAAAACAAACTGCCGCCGACGATAAACTACGAATTTCCCGATCCCGACTGCGATCTTGACTACATTCCGAACCAGGCTCGCGATGCCGAGGTCGAATACGCGCTGTCGAACAGCTTTGGTTTCGGCGGAACGAATGCATCGTTGATCTTTAAGCGGTTTGAGGAATAGTTCAGATGCGAACGCTTGAATATACATATTGGCAAGACGGCGAGTTTTTCCTCGGTCATCTTAACGAATATCCCGACTACGAGACTCAGGGATTTTCAAAAACGGAATTGATCGAGAATTTGAAGGATTTGCTTGCCGAACTTGAATCGGCCCAGGTGCCTTTCGTCCGGCATGTGGAAGAACTCGTTGTCGCATAGTGAAACGTCGGGATCTGATCAAAAGGCTTGAGGCTATGGGTTCTTGTCGCGACACGGCGGTAAACACGATTGGGTACACCAACGAAGTAACCAAGCAATCCCAGCCAGTTCCACGCCACACTGAAATCAACGAAAATCTGGCCAAATCGATAGTTAAAAAATTATCTGGTAAGTAGTTTTTATTGAGTGAATGAATACTCATTCATTTTGTGGTATTCTGTTTTTAAGATATGAAGATCATAGTTTTAATGAAACAGGTTGCGAACAAGGACGCTGTTCTGCGTATCGGGCCTGATGAGAAATGGATCAACGAGACCGACGTTGCCCAGCAGACGAACGAGTCGGACGGCTATGCGCTCGAAGAAGCACTTCGGGTGAAAGAGGCCAAAGGCGAAGGTGAGGTTGTCGTCTGCTCGCTTGGGCCGCAATCGGCGAAGACGGTTATCAAAGACGCACTTGCACGCGGTGCTGACAGGGCGATACATATTGTGGTCGATAACGCGAACAAACTTTCGCCGTATCAGATCGCAAAGGCGATTGCTGATGCCATCCGCGAAGAAAATGCCGACCTGGTTTTTACCGGTTTGCAGTCTGATGACGCCAGTTATGGCCAGACAGGCGTTGTGCTTGCAGAATTACTCGGCATACCGCACGCGACGCTAATCATTGAGGTTGATCGCGGGTCACTCGGCGACACGCTGCGTGTAAAACGCGAGCTCGAAAGCGGTTGGTATCAATGGTTTACGTATAAGCTGCCCTCGCTGCTGACGATCCAATCGGGCATTTCGCAAATACGTTATGCCTCGCTCAAGGGCATAATGGCCGCGAAGAAAAAAGAGATCAAAGACGTTACGCCCGTGATCGAAGCATTTGCTAACGGTCAGACAATTCAAAAAGTTTACATGCCGCTTAAGACCAAGCAGACGCAGATGCTCGGAAACGGCGATGCAAAGGCTGGTGCGGTCGAGTTAGTTGAGAAGTTGAAATCTGAAGTAAGGGTTCTTTGATTTCATAAATTGCCACTAGCTTTAGCTAGTGGTTATGCAAATATTCCGGCTTTAGCCAAATATTCTTATTCTCCTTTCGGCTAAAGCCGACTGATTGGCTACATTATCCACTAGCTAAAGCTAGTGGCAATTTAAAGACAAGAGAAATGATTCTCGTATTCATCGAACATAAAAATTGCGTCTTGAACAAAACCTCTCTTGAGGCGATCACGGCTGCTCAGAGTATCGGCAAAGATCTCGGGCTTAAGGTCGCGGCTGTTTTGCCGTGCGACAAGGATTGCTCGCTCGCACAGGAGATCGCCGGTTATGATCTTGAGAAAGTGATCGTTGCAAAGAGCGATAAACTCGGCACCTACACACCGGACGGTTATGCCGATGCTTGGGAACAGGTGAGCAAAGCGACTAATCCGCAGTACGTCGTGATGTCACACACCTATCAGGTGCGCGATTTTGCTCCGAAGGTTGCGGCCCGGCTGGGAAGGGAACTTGTTGGCGACTGTATCAGGTACAAAGCTGAAAACAATAAACTCACACTCACCAGACGTATATTTCTCGGCAAGCTTGATGCTGATGTGAGCATTGGTGGTGAAGCTCCGTACTTCATAACATTCCAGTCCGGTGCTTTTCGCGGCGATGCTGCGACAAAGGGAAGTACACCGGTCGAAACGATGGACGTCAATATCGGCGAGATTCGCATGACGCCTGAGGAGCCGTTTCAGGAAGCTAAGGCTTCGGTCGATCTTACAAAGTCGGAGATCATCGTTGCCGTCGGACGCGGCATTAAGTCACAGGAAAATATAGCTTTAGCTCAACAGCTTGCTGACGCTCTCGGTGCCGACCTTGCTGCCTCGCGCCCGATCTGCGACAGCGAATGGCTGCCGATCGACCGTCAAATCGGTTCGTCGGGGCAAACTGTTGCTCCGAAGGTTTATATCGCTCTCGGCATCTCGGGCGCGATCCAGCACATCGTCGGTATGAAGAATGCCGGAACTATTGTCGCGGTCAATAAGGACAGCGAAGCACCGATCTTCGACATCGCCGACTACGGTATCGTCGGTGACCTCTTTGAAGCCGTTCCCGTAATGATCGAAGAGATCAAAAAAGCGAAGGGCTAATGCAAAAGATCAGTTCATGGTTGTCAGGGAGCGTTGTTCCTCCTCGTTCGCGCTGTCAACCGACTTATATAGCACTTTTCCGTTTTTTCAACTGCCAAGCCACTGTTATTACCCAAATCCCATATACAAGGAAAAGAATTCGCGGCGGCCAGCCGATATGAACGCCCGGTCCGTATGCTTCGGGACCGAGCGGCATAACGAAAACGGCGAGGTGCGCAATGAAACCGATCAACGCCAGAAGTGGCAGGCCGGAGGTTACTAATAATATCCGTCGAGCGGCTGTAAATTTCTCATTCTTTAAGGCAATGCTGCGATTAATAAGCAAAGCCGCAAACGGCAATAGCAGCATTGCGAGCATCCCGGAGATCGTGTGTATTATTCCCGTGATCGAAAACGGCGGACGCAGCGGCATCGGGTCGGTCACAAACACGCCGACGCCGAATGTGCCGATCGCGCAGATAAATAGTATTCCGGCGCCTATCTTGCCTGACAACCCTCTGACTTCCTGCCTGATCGCAACGAACAATGAGCCGTAGCTGACCGCCGAGGTAATAAATGCCAGGACCATCAGCCAGCCATACGGCCCTATCACCCATTCGCTGATCGTATGCCATGAAGGATCGAGATCCGGCCTTAGGAAAATAAGGGTGAAAAGTAAGACGTGATAGGTGATCACCGCCGCGATCGACACCCGTGCCGCCAATATAGATAGACGACCGCGGCTTCTGCTAATTTCCAGTCTTTTCTCTTCCATTTTGATCACGCATTTGCTGACGCTGATTGCTTTGCGAGCAGATCGTCAAGTTTCTCGTAGCCTTCGGCGACGCCGCGTTCCATGCCGGATTGAACCATTCCGTCGCGGTCGCTGACAGAGAAAAAGACGGATTGATGCGTCAGGCGGCAGCGATTATCGGGCAATTCCTCGAATGTTGTTTTCCCCATGATGACGTGGCCGCGTTCAGGCAGGCTGTCGAATTCGAACGTGCCAACGATGCGTTCGGGTGCGAGAACCTCGTGATAGGAACCGAAAAATCGATAGCGATGAGCGTCGCGTTTGTGCGTGAATTCAAAAGTGCCGCCATCGAACGCGTCGAGTTTTTGTACCGACATCTCAAGGTCTTTCGGGCCGACCCACTGAACGTAAAGTTCCGGATCAATGTGAGCCTTAAACACGAGTTCGCGCGGTGCGTCGAATTCACGGATTATGAATAAATCCTGTTTGTTGGGTTCTGCTGTAACGATAGTTTTGTTTGCCATAGTGTTTTCTCCTTGTTTGATAACCGCGAAATACGCTAAAGACGAAAAAAAAATTTAGTGTGTTTCGCGTGTTTTGCGGTTTTAATTCCTATTTATCCTTGTCGTTTGCCATCTGTTTTTTCAGCAGGTTTTCAAGAACGTCGTGACGCTTCTGCCAATCCTGCGTGAATCGCTTTATCCAGTTTTCAAGTTCTTTCATAGGTTCGGGGTTTATGTAATAGATACGTTTCTGCGCCCGCTTTTCGACCCGGACGAGATTTGCTTCTCTGAGTACTTTTAGGTGCTGTGAGATCGCCGGCGGGCTTGCCTTAAATTTACTGTAAATGTCTGTGGCAGAAAGATTTCCGTTCGCCGCAAGCATTTCCATAATGTTGCGCCGTGTGGGCTCGGCTAGTGCAGTAAAACTGTCCATGTTTTTTATAATAAAGTAATCGCTTAATTAAGTCAATACTAAAATATAAAAAAGCAAACATTCTGCAAAAATGAAACATCGAAACGTTCGAGGTAAATATGAAGAAAAATATATTTGGTGCGTTGATATTGTTTGTTGCGGGTTTTGGGGTCGTGACGGCGAATGCCCAGCGGTTCGACCGGTTTCAGGGTACTGCTTTGATTTACGGAAGCGGAACCAACACCCGTACGGTTACGACGACGTTTGACCTGACCCTTTCAGGAAGGACGTCTGACGCCGAATCCGCGCGATACCACGAGATACTGAAAGCCAAGGGCGGCCAACAGAAACTAGCCGACGAGATCAGAAAGAACGACCTCGGAAAAGTGCAGTTCGGCGGAAGGCTCGGCCCGACTGTCGTAGCCGCGTTCGAGCGGGAAGACGGTGACAAAACAAAGCTGCTGGTCGTATTTGAGCGGTGGATGAGCTTTGGTGAGTTACGTGCTGGCACGCGCTCTGTGGATTATCCGTTCGGAGTGATCGAGATATTCTTCGAACCCGGAAAGAAAGACGGCAAAGGAACATTCATAGGAGCCGCAAAGATTCGTCTGGGCAAGAATGACGACACCGGCAAGGACGAGATCGAACTTGAAGGATTTGGGACATTTCCCGGAAAGGTTATGAGCGTCAGACAAGTAGAAACACGGTTGCCGTAACTGATTGCAAAAACCGTCTCGATCCGTAACTATTGCAAAGTTATTGAGCCCTCTTGCTTCGGGCGATTTCGATTCGTTTTTCAAGTCCGGCTTTCGCGCCGGGAATGATTTTAAGGAAACGATCGAAATCCGCTTGGGCTTCCTGTTCGCGGCCGAGCATGACGTACGCCAGCCCCCGTTCCACGTATACGTGAGGGATACCGTGCGATATTTCGACCGCTCGGTCGAGATCTTTCAAAGCGGAATCGAGATCGCCAAGGTTTGCCTTGATCTTGCCTCGAACTAAAAAGCCATAGGGATCGGTTGTGTCGAGTACCATTCCCCTATTTACCGTTTCAAGAGCTTTCTGATAGTCGCTCTTTCGTTCATACATGTCCGCGAGATTGAAATAAGCCAAACTTGTATTCTTAGACTGTTCCATGTGGTCTGTGCTTTTCTGCAAATCTTCCGGGGAACGTGACCCGCTAGATACCGAACTTCCAGATATAATCACAGATTGACCAACAATCGTTTTACCGTCGGACAATTCGGGAATTATAACTGAATTGCCGGCTGTTACTTTTCCCTGGACGGGTTTCGGAGCATCGTTCGAGTTTTCGATCTCCGCAAGAAAACGTTCAAGGGTTTCTATGGCTTTCGGTTCGTCGTTCAATCGACGATAGGTCGATGAAAGGCCGACATATGCCTGGGCGTAGCCGGGTCGCATTTCGATAGCAGTTTGATAATCCTTTAACGCTCCACTTAGATCGCCGGAATTGGAGCGTATCGTTCCCCTTGAAACGTATATTCTTGCGTTATTTATACCGTTCGCAATCGCGAGATTCAGGTCAGCGAGCGTTTGATCCATTCCGCGCCGACCAAACATGCCGATCTCGGCACGCTGCTCGTACAGCGACCCATCGTCAGCTCTGATCCCGATCGCCGCGTCCAGGTCGGCGAGAGCACCAGTGAAGTCGCCGATCATCCGTTTGACCTGTGCTCTAAATTTGTAACTTTCGAAAAGATTCTTTTCCTTTCGTACGTCTCCGTCCAAAATTTGAATCGCTTCACGAAATTTACCTTCGGTCACGGCCGTAAGTGCCTTTCGGTTCGGGCCGCTTTCAGACTGTGCCCAAACATTTGTGAACGTAATCAATAACAGGGCGAACAAACTCAGTGATCGATAGTAATGCTTCATATATTTTGAGAACGGACGGATGAAGAATTAATGGTAGGCTACCGAACGGCGACCGTCAAGAAAAAAAGGGCGAAGAATATAGTATCCTTCACCCCTTTTGATAGTCTTTAGTTTTTCTAGATCGATTCGGCGATTGCCTGATCGAAAATTTCGAGAGCGACATCGACGTTTTCTTTGCTTAGGATAAGCGGCGGCGACCAGCGGATCGAGTTGCTTCCGCAGCCGAGGATTATCAGGCCCTTTTGGAAACAAGCCATTTCGATGCGGTCGCGGAGTTCGGGGTCAGGTGAATGCGGATTGCGGATTGCGGATTGCGGATTTTCGCTCGCATTCGCGTCTCCCGAGACGCGCGAGCCCTGGACGAATTCGACACCGAGCATCATTCCTAAACCTCGAACGTCGCCGATGCAGTCGTATTTATCTTTTAATTTATTCAAACCGGCTTCGAGATAGGCGCCGACTTCGCGGGAATTATCGACCAAACCGCCCTGAAGCAGTTCGATGGTTTTTAGGGCTGCGGTTAGCGCGACTGGGTTGCCACCGAAGGTTGATGCGTGTGCGCCTTTGTGCCAATCCATGATGTCGGCTTTGGCGGTGCAGACTCCGATCGGCATGCCCGAGCCGAGGCCTTTTGCCATACAGACGATGTCGGCCTTGACGCCTTCGTGGTGGTCGAGCGCGAACATCTTACCGGTGCGGCCCATGCCGGACTGCACTTCATCGACGATCAGCATGATGCCGTGCTCATCGCAAATTCTTCGCAATTCTTTTACAAACGCTTTTGGAGCGGGAATGTAACCGCCTTCACCCTGGACAACCTCAAGAACGATGCCGGCGACCTCTTCGGGCGGCGTCGTCGTCTGGAACACGCGCTTTTCAAGCCAGTTGATTACGTCTTTTGTGATAGTTGCCTCGTCAGTTGGCTGATCGGTGACAAAGTGCCTGAATTTATTTGGATAAGGAATGTGAACAACGTCCAGAGCTTGCCGCATAAAGCCGAGCCGCTGTGCTTTCTTTGAGCTTGTTAGCGAAAGTGCGCCGAGCGTTCTGCCGTGAAACGAGCCGTAAAACGAGACGAACTTCTGCCGCCGCGTGTGGTACATCGCGAGTTTTAAAGCAGTTTCGATCGCCTCGGCTCCGCTGTTGGCGAAGTGGGTTTTGGTTGGGCCGTCGATCGGCACGATCTCGTCGAGCTTTTTGCCAAGCTCGGGCATATGACGGTAATAAAAATCGGTTCCGCAAAGATGTATCAGTTCGCTGACCTGCTTTTGCAAGGCAGCAACTATCTCAGGATGGCAGTGTCCTGTCGAACAGACCGCGACGCCTGCGTTGCAATCGAGAAAAACGTTGCCGTCCGGGTCTGTGATCCAAACGCCTGAGGCGTGGTCGGCGACCAGTTTGTAATCCGGCCGCGGATAGCTCGGCGTTACGTATTGAGCATCTGCGTTGATGATCTCCTGAGATTTTGGCCCGGGAAGAGCGGTTTTAATAATCGGTTTCTGAAGTTCGGTTGTCGGTGTCATAAATTTCTCCATTTTTATTAAGCAGCGGTCTTCGACCGCGAACGTATGGTTATGAACGGTCAACGACCGTTCGCTTGGAGAAATTAGTCGCCGCCGAAAAGATCGGCGCGTTTGTCGGCAGGTCGAAGTTTTGCGATGCAACGCGGGGTCATAAAAGATACGACAAATATAGCCCAATTACTCCGTTAGTTCAACGTCGACGTTTGGCGGCGTTACCGGAATGTTTCCATTCAAGCGTAATTGAGCCGCCGACGGTAAGATTGGACCATTCATTTGCGAACTCTTCAAACTTTTCACAGATGCCTGCGATGTCCGCCGAAGCGATCTTTGTGTCTGGGATGATATCGTGCTTTTCCCAGCGCGATTGTGCCGCATAGACGGCGTGCTCGGAAAAGAGGGCATCTTTTTTATTCGCTTTCGCCATTTCGGCCCCGCGTTGTTTTGCCTTTCGCGGCTTCTTTGCCTCTTGAGAATAGAAAGTATTTGCGGTGCCGCCAGAAGCCAATTGACCGAAAACTCCGCCAAGAATGCCAAGCTCATTTTCGACTATGAAATGAGCCGCATCGTGAGGAAGCCGAGCGTCGTAACCCGGGGCCGGGTTCATTGTTGCCGTGTCAATTTCGGGGCCGTCCACCGTAACGCTGTAACCTTTTTGATGTGTGCGTGTGAAAACGACGGTCATCATGCAATTCTACAACAGATCGCTTCTTTAACTATCAACTGACAACTTCAAACTATTAACTGTTATTAAGACATTTTTCTAACAGTTGATAGTTTGAAGTTGAAAGTTAATAGTTTGGTTTCCAAAAGGATGCTTGCGCTCCAGTCGTTCGGCTGAAAGAATGATTTTATGCAAAGTCCAAAGAAATATACGAACAAGCTGATCGGCGAGACATCGCCTTACTTGCTGCAGCACGCGCATAATCCGGTGGAATGGTATCCGTGGGGCGACGAGGCTTTTGAGCGGGCGAGGGCTGAGGACAAGCCTTTGCTGGTCAGCATCGGGTATTCGGCGTGTCACTGGTGTCATGTGATGGAGCACGAATCGTTTGAGGACGAAGCGGTTGCGGCGATACAGAACGCGTCATTCATCAATATCAAGGTCGATATGGAAGAGCGGCCGGATGTCGATCAGATATACATGAGCTTCGTGCAGTTGACCACGGGACGCGGCGGCTGGCCGATGAATGTGTTTATTACTCCGGACAAGCTGCCTTTTTTTGGCGGGACATATTTTCCGCCTTCGCCGCGATATAACATGCCGTCGTGGCCGCAGTTGTTGACAAGCATCGCCGAAGCGTGGGATCAGCGCCGCGATGAACTGCTGCATTCGGCAAACGATATTCTCGGCGAGCTGCGGCGAATGTCGGTCACGGAATTTGCGTCGGGCGGCGTCGATCACGCTTTGATGGAAACTGCATATCAGAGTTTTATCAAATCGTTCGATGCGCGTAACGGCGGGTTTGGCGGGGCACCGAAATTTCCGCCGGCAATGTCGCTCGAATTTCTGCTCCGTTATTGGAAACGAACCGGTGACAGCGGCGCTCTGGAAATGGTTAAAA
>CAZSEL010000069.1:0-16990 GCA_964605905.1 uncultured Chloracidobacterium sp.
CATACGCCTTGCGGAAGTGCATATAGGCGGACTCGTAATCCTTAGCCTCGGCAAAACTGCGGCCGAGCTTCATGTACATCTGCGAAGCATTAAAAAGCGCCCGCCGCAGATGCAGCCGGTATTCCGGGTTTTTCGGGTCTTCGGTAACCGAGATAGTAAAGGCCTCGACGGCCTTGTCCCATTCTTCCGCAGCCTCGTGCTTCATCCCGATCTTGAAATATTTCTTGCCGTCACCCATCGCGAGAACCGCCGTTGGCGATGCCAATGCCAATAAAACAAAGATCGTGAGCGTATAGCGAAGGTAAACTGAGCGTTTCATAATTTTTGAGTGTTGGAAGAATTTTTCGGTTCCGTTTGAGTTCCACGGCAATAACGCAACAAAGTTGCATGAAAATTGAGGAAATTCCATAAAAGCGCAAACCTATCTGAATTTTCGGCTGATAAGCCCACAAATGCAAGCCATTTTTAGCGTTATTTGGATAGATCGGACAAATTTTACCTCAAGCGCTTGCATCTATGGCAGTTTCGATCCTGTTTTCCTCGTCAGCGATCCTGAGCAATGCTTTGCGGCTAAACCGGGCAATAACTATAATCGATGCAAAAGTTGCGACGATTCCGACGGTCAAAGCGACCAGATCGCGCGAGTTTTGCGGATCTAACGCCGAAAGGCCGGCACCCGCAAAGACCATCGCCGCCGAACGCGGGAGCATTCCGGCAAATGTGCCGAGAATATACGCTCCCAAAGGAACACGAGCCGACGCCAGCAGAAAATTTGTAAACGCAAACGGCATTATCACCGAAACCCTGAGCAGAAAAATAATAAATGTCGTCCGCCAATAATCTTCCCGCAGGAGCGCCCTATAGATCGCTTCGGTTTTTATGTGCTTCGAGACAACATCCGGCAGCTTTCTGCCGCTGATGCGTTTGTGAATCAAAAAAGAAAGTACCGCAGCGCCGACGATCGCCGCCATCAGCACCGCCAGTCCCAACGGAAACCCAAACGACCAGCCGCCGACCAGCCCGATGACGTTCGTCGGTATCAGCGACAGCCCGCAAAGAATGACGGTCGCAGCAAAATAAACAAACGTTCCGATCTCCCAATTATCACGCAGCCATCCGCCAACGGGCTGTAGAAAAAATATCAATGCAAAACTGCCCAGAATCGGCAGGAACAGCATCACCAACGCCATCGGAGTCAGACGGCCCAATTCCCTGATAATTTTGAACAGCTTTTCAAACATTTTGTTCGTTTTTCAACAATTGCCGCCGAAGAAAATCAAGAGCGGCCTGGCTCGAACGCCAGCGGACAAGATAACGGTCGCCGGGCAAAACCATCCTGATAGATTTTGTTCCGTGCATTCCTGAATATCCGATGCAGACGGTCCCGACCGGTTTGTCTTCGCTTCCGCCGTCCGGCCCGGCAATTCCCGTTACCGAGATCGCATGATCGGTCTTGGCGGTTTCACGCATCCCGGCGGCCATTGCCTCGGCGGTTTCGACACTGACCGCGCCGAAATTTGCGATCGTTTCTTCCCGTATGCCCAAACGCGCGATCTTTGCCTCATTTGAATACGTGACCGCCGCTTCCCGAAAATAAGCGGATGAGCCCGGAATTTCCGTCAGCCGCATTCCGATCAAACCGCCCGTGCAGCTTTCGGCGACCGAGAGCGTTTCGCCCCGCTCGATCAATAACCGCCCGACGACCTGTTCCATCAATTCGCCGTTGGTCGAGAAAACGGCCTTTCCAAGTTTTTCCGCGATACGGTCGGCGATCTCGGCAAGTTTGTCTTCCGCTTCGGCGGCATTTGCCGACTTTGCCAGTAAATGGATCTCGACCTCGCTGTTGTTGAACAGGATCGATGTCTGCACATCAGGATACGCTTTGTAGATCGGAGCGGTCGCTTCATCCACGGCCGATTCGCCCAATCCCGAAACCTTTATCACGCGGCGGCGGACAAGCACATCTCCCGAACGTTCCTTTATCTTTGGCAAGACATACTCGGCGAACATCGGCTTCATCTCACGCGGCGGGCCGGGCAAAACAGCGAGCATCTTTTCGCCCAATTCAATCAGCATTCCGACCGCTGAGCCGTTCGGATTTGGAAGAATCTCCGATCCGTTGATCACGTACGCCTGCCGCTTGTTTATCTCGGGCATTTCGCGTCCCCACGCCTTAAAACGCTCGCGTAAATGCTGCTCGATCTCGTCATGATAGACAAGTTCGCGATCTACAGCACGGGCAGAGACCTGCCGCGAAACATCGTCCTCAGTCGGCCCCAGCCCACCTGTCGTTATCACAATATCGGATCGTTTGAGAGCATCGCGGATGACTTCCTCAAGCCGCAACTCATCATCGCCGACAACAGTTTTCAGCATCACCTCGACGCCGATGTCATTCAGCTTTTCGGTCAGCCAAAGGCTGTTAGTATCAGTCTTCTGCGGCGTAAGCAACTCAGAACCGATGGCGATGATCTCCGCTGTAAGCATAAAACAATTAACCGCGAAATACGCTAAAAACGCGAAAAAAGAGTTTATAAAACTTTCGTGTATTTAGCGTATTTCGCGGTTTAACTAGTCTTTATAAATTTCGACTACAGGCTTGCCATCGACGTTGATGTACGCGCGGTACATCCCTTCGGAATTGAACGAAATGCCCATATTGCCGAATTTGTCCATACCGATTATCCCGCCGTCGCCGCCGAGTTTTTGCAGCTTTTGCTTAATTACGATGTCGGCCGCATTCTGTATCGGCAAAGCACGATATTCCATTATCGAGCAAATGTCGCGAGCCACACTAAGGCGAATAAAAAACTCGCCCCAACCTGTCGCCGAAACTGCACACGATTCGTTATTGGCATAGGTTCCTGCCCCGATTATCGGAGCGTCACCGACACGGCCATATTTCTTGTTCGTCATTCCGCCGGTCGAAGTTCCGGCTGCAAGATTTCCTTTTTTATCAAGAGCGACCGCGCCGACGGTTCCAAATTTGTTATACGGCTCTT
The DNA here is from genome assembly GCA_964605905.1 of uncultured Chloracidobacterium sp. Lineage (GTDB taxonomy): Bacteria > Acidobacteriota > Blastocatellia > Pyrinomonadales > Pyrinomonadaceae > OLB17. Next base: position 3,003 of record CAZSEL010000069.1, read on the forward strand.
CGATTGCGGATTGCGGATTGCGGATTGCGGATTTCTCGGCATCGGACGGTTTTGCGTTTTGACTTTTTACTTTTTCCTTTTTACTTTCTTCCTCTTTGAGGATTCTTTGCAGCGCGTCCCAACGCGGCTGCGTCCAGAAATATTTCGGATCGACAAGTTCGATCTTTTGTTCGGCGGCAAATTTTTCGGCACCATCGCCGATCATCATTACGTGCTCGCTCTTTTCCATCACGGCACGAGCCAGAGTGATCGGATTCTTGACGCGATGCAGCCCGGCGACCGCACCGGCAGCGAGCGTTTTCCCATCCATTATCGAGGCATCCAGCTCGTTCTTGCCGTCATTGGTAAAAACCGCGCCTTTTCCGGCGTTGAACAGCGGCGAATCTTCGAGCATTCGTATCGCGATCTCAACCGCGTCAAGGCTCGTCTTTCCGGCTTGCAAGGCCTTGTAACCGGCAAGCAGAGCTTCCTCGAGTTTGTCGCGATACTCCTTTTCACGCTCCGACGTCAGCGACCCTTTGCGGATCACGCCGGCTCCGCCATGGATGATAAATCCAAGCCGCGGATTTTGCGGTCCCTGAAGCTGCTTTAGCTCAGGGCCGCTTACCTTTTGCGCGATTGCAGCAAATGCGCCCGGAAAGATCGTCAGGGCAACCAGAGCGAATGAGATCAGTTTTTTCATAAGTGGACTCCAAAAAAAGGGGCTTTTTCAAGATTATCGCACAGCCGCGAACCAATGTCTCACGCAATCTCCACTAGCATTTGTTTAAATGACTCAGCCTCGATCAGCAGCCGAACCTCCTGAACCGCCCACGGCGAAATGCCGTTTTGAGGATCGTCTAGCGAGGTTACAAAACTATCCCAATCTACCCATTTGATCCGCTCGACCTCAGAAGGATTCGGAACCGGTTCTTTATCCGTAACGCCGATCAGCACGGGACACAATTCGTTTTCAACCACGCCGTCTTTTTCGGCTCGATACCGAAAATCAGGCAGAGCAATTTTGAGATCGATGCCGGTCATTCCCAATTCGTATTCGATCCTGCGCGCCGCCGCCGCTTTAACGGTTTCATCCAACATCGGATGGCCGCAGCACGAGTTTGACCAAACGCCGGGCCACGTTTTTTTCGTGAGCGCCCGCTGCTGCATCAAAAACTCACCCTGACGATTAAACAAAAAAACTGAAAACCCGCGATGTAGCGGCGTGTCCGCGTGATGCGTTTCACGTTTCCCGGCCGTGCCGACAACGCGGTCGTCGTCGTCCACCAGCACGACCAGATCGTCAGCGTCGTTATTTGTCATTGGAATTATTTCGCGGAACCGGTCAGATAATCGCGGACCTTTTTCATGTCTTCCCAAACGTCCTTTTTTTTGTGCGGATCGCGGAGCAAATAGGCAGGATGAAATGTCGGCATGACCTTGACGCCAAAATAATCGTGAAACTCGCCACGCATTTTTGTGATCGGAGTTTTTACTTGCAACAGATTGTGTGCGGCGGTCGCGCCCAAAACAACGATGACCTTCGGCTTAACCACCGCGATCTCGCGCAACAGGAACGGCCGACAGGCCGCAGTCTCGATCGGCTCAGGCTTTCGATTATCCGGCGGACGACAGCGATTGATATTGCCGATGCAAACGACCTCGCGCTCAAAACCCATCGCTTTAATTATATCCGTCAGCAATTTCCCCGCACGCCCGACGAAAGGCAATCCCTGCTCGTCCTCGTCCGCACCCGGAGCCTCGCCGACAAACATCAGATCGGCCTCAAAATTTCCCGTCGTGTGCACGATCTGTGTTTTTCCCTGTGCATGCAGCGGACACCGCGTGCAGTCGCCGATCTCAGCTCGGATCGATTCGATTGTGTCTGTAGAAATTTCCTCGACAACCGGGCTGGAAACATGTTGCATAATCTCTTCTACGATCGGAAACTCTTCAACAGACGCTTCTTCCGAAACTACCTTCACGTCTGGTCGAATCGCGGCTCGATTGGCGAGCGAAGGCAGCGAAGACAATCTGGACGTCCGCTGTTTTACCGGCATCTCGGGTTTCGGAACAGCCGCTTTTGCAAGAGAAACATCCGCCCCCGAACTATCAACTTTCAATTTAGAACTACTAACTGTTAGAAAAGAATCCCGCTTTTCGCCCATTTCGACAGACAACACATCAACCCCAAGCTCCTGCATATACAGGACTTGTTCGCGAACATCGGCAATTATTTCAGATATTTCGGCCAATCTTTTTTCTTTTCTTTCTTCTTTTCTTTTGATCTGTTTCGTGTGCTTCGTGGATAAATTTCTTTCTCCACGAACGCTACTTAGGCAGACCTTAGCTTTAATACTTCATCAAGAATCTTATCAGCCAGTTCCCGTTTTGACATTAGCGGCAAAGCGATCTCGCCTCCGGCCTTGGTGAGAATAGTGGCAATGTTTGTATCGGTGTTGAATCCCGCACCGTCTTTAGTTATGTCGTTAGCCACAACCATATCTAATCCTTTCTTGCCCATCTTTATCTTTGCGTAGGTGACAACGTCGTTGGTTTCAGCGGCAAAACCGATGACAAGCTGGCCGTTCTTTCGGCGTTTTGAAACTTCGGAAAGAATATCCGGTGTCTTTTTTAATTCAAGCGTCAGCGAATCGCGGCCGTCCTTTTTGATCTTTGCATCAGCCGTCGAAGCCGGTGCGTAATCGGCAACCGCCGCCGCGCCAATAAAAACTGTCGCATTGCCAAGCTCCGCAATAACGGCGTCAAACATCTGTCTCGCCGAAACGCCTTTAACGACCTTCACATTCTCCGGCGGATCAACCGTCGTCACACCTACAACGACCGTCACCTCAGCACCTCTCGCCGCCGCCGCCTCAGCCACCGCAAAGCCCATTTTCCCCGACGAATGATTAGAAATAAACCGCACCGGATCAATCGCCTCGCGCGTCCCGCCGACCGTCAGCAAGATTTTCTCTCCGATCAAATCTTGCGACTGTGGACTGCGGACTGCGGACTGCGGACTTTTAGATTCTTCATTCCGCACTCCGCACTCCGCACTCCGCAGTAGCTCCAACGCCTGCGAAACGATATTCTCAACATCCTCAAGCTTCCCAGTCCCGACCGTCTTACACGCCAATTCGCCCGCAACAGGCTCGACAAAATGTACGCCGTCTTTTTTTAATTGCTCGATGTTCCGCTGCGTCGCCGGTTGTTCCCACATCGTCGTGTTCATCGCCGGAGCGATCATCACAGGCGCGGTCGATGCGAGATAGGTCGAAGAAAGAAAGTCGTCCGCGACGCCGTTGGCAAACTTCGCAATGATATTCGCCGTCGCTGGAACGACCAGCAGCAGATCGATCTCTTGCGAAAAATTGATATGCGCGATCGGGTCGGGATTCGCCAGGTCGTAATCGTCCACGATCACATGCTTGTCAGTCAATGCCCGAAACGTCAACGGCTTAACAAACTCCGTCGCATGCCGCGTCATCGCCACCGAAACCTCGCACCCCGACCTCTGCAGCAGCCGCATAACCTCAACCGCCTTATAAGCAGCGATCCCGCCGCTAACCCCCAAACCTATCCGAAACTTTTTCATTTATTCAGACCGAAGAACCCTTCCGAAATAAGTGATAACTGATAAGTGAAAACTGATAACTGCTCCTAACCTATCACTTCTCACTTATCACCTATCACTTATTCCGAAAAGAAAGCCCTTCTCATATTCTACACCGAATTGAGGCTCCCAACGCATACCGCTGTGGTTTCCCACATTAACGGAAGCATTTGTGCATGTTAAGATTCAGGTTGTTTGAATCGTATAGAGCGGTTTTGATCTGAAATATATGAAACGCTGGGCAATCGGATCAATCGCATTCTTCGCCACTCTCGCCATCGGTATCGTTCTTGTTTGGCCGACGATGCTTGAGTTGCAAACCCACCAACCACCGCCTGAATCGCAAGAAATCTCGATAACGGAACGGATCTCACAAATCGAGGAGACAGAGGGAGAGATCAGTCAAGACAATCTTGAAATTTTCGATGATGATATTGGTGAGTCGGGCAGCTTTAGTTGTCGTTTATTGAGAACGGGGTCTGCGTTCCACGCCGATCAAATCCATGTAAAAAATGGTGAGAAATGGCTGGGCCTTTTTAGGAACGGCGAAACCTATTTGTTAAAGCCAGCTACGGTAAAAATTAAATTGGTGCCCGATGAACTGCTGCACGGCAAATCGTCCGAACAAAAAGGCAAGTTAACAGGTAAGAGTGTAGGAGTTGCGGCAGGTCCCAAACCTGTCTTCCTCATGAAAAACTCAGGAATTCGTCCAGGGCGTGTCAAAACATTTTTTCAAGGTGTCTCAGGTTCAAATTTCGATAACGAAGCTTCTGAATCCGAAGAGAGACCAACCTTTCTCGACAAGAATTTCAGCCAAACATACGAATTGGCAGGAAAAGTTTACGAATTGAAGGTAATCAAAGCCAAAAACATACGCAGCGAGCCAATTCTGGCCTTAATCCTGGAAGGTGACGGCAAAAGACAGCTATTAGACACTTTTTGGACTCGTGGAGAAGGTGAATACGGAGAAAAGAATTGGTTGGGAAGCGTCGGAACTTTATATTGGGTCGGCGATCTTGACCGGGACAATAAACCCGATTTTTATCTTTCCCTGTTTACTCATGAAACTACAAACGAAGCGTTTATATTGCTTTCGTCCCAGGCCGAAAAAGGTAAACTGGTCAAAAAGGTCGCTCTCTTTTCAACAAGTGGGTGCTGTTAATTGAACTAACATTATGAAACGCTGGACGATCGGATCGGTCGCATTCTTCGCCTCACTCGCTATCGGCACAGCGGCCGCTCCTTTTTTCCTGTTTAATTCGCCGCCTGTCGAACCCTCTCCTGAACGACCCGAGCTCAGCGAGATCGTTGCCGCTCAGGACGATTTCCTTCCGGAGTTCCGCGACCTTCCAACTTTCGATGAACTATTTCCAGATGAACCTGTTGTGAAAATACCCGAAGAAAGACTCATCGAGATATTTGATGATGGTATCTATAGGCAAGATGAAGTGGTCGCGAAAAATGGTGAGTCCTGGCTCGTGTTAGTTAAAAAGGAAACTACTTTTTCCCTTCAACGCTCGATGGCCTCGGTAAAGAAACAAAAAACTGTGAGTTGGCCTGGCGACGATCCAGACGCAAAACTCTCCTTCAATGTCTCCGGTAAACCGATAATCGCACTAAGAAATATTCGTGGGCTTCAACCAGGACCGGTAACGACACTTTTCCAGAGGGAAGATTCCGAAAACAGCGAATCCCAGAACGAGGAGTTATCAGATGGTTACCGACGCGAGTTTTTCCTGAATGACAACAAATACATTCTCCGAACCTCGCGTGGAGTCACGAAGGGCGGCACAAAAGTAGCCGTTTTAGTGTTTGAACATAACGGCGTTAGCCAAGTGATAGTCCAAAAGTACCACGTACCGTCGGACGATAGGGACATTATCGGCAGCCTTCTTTGGGCCGGTGACCTCGACACTGATGGCAAACTTGACCTGTACTTCGACGATTTTAACGAGAAGGGATCCGTTGGCACGGAACTTCATTTATCGACATACGCGACCCCTGACACCATTGTCGGATTAGCTGCAAGTTTCGGTACGGCAGGGTGTTAATGGAAACTCTTTCTTCCAAAACAATCTACACCGGCAAAGTTTTCGACGTTCGCGTTGATGAGATTCGCGAGGGCGATATTGAGTATGCGCGTGAGATCGTTGTGCATAAGGGTAGCTGCGTAATCGTACCTGTGTTTGCGGATGGGACGGTCGCGCTTGTGCGGCAGTATCGGCATGCGGCGGGGAAGGAATTGCTTGAGCTTGCGGCCGGGACGCTTGAGGTCGGTGAAGACCCGTTGACCGGCGCGATCCGCGAGCTTGAAGAAGAGATCGGCGTCACCGCGGGCAAGATAGAGAAATTGACCGAATTCTTTATCTCACCCGGCTTCGTCACCGAAAAAATGCACGTCTTTTTAGCCACTGACCTAACCGATGTCGGGCAAAAACTCGAAGCCGACGAGATATTAACCGTCGAAAGGCACTCTTTCTCAGAACTGCTTGAAATGATCCGCACCGGCGAGATCGAAGACGCAAAAACGATCATCGGAATAATGATGGTTGAAAGGTCAGTACCGCCTGCGTAAGCAGGTGGCTCCAAAAAGCTCCCCTCCTTACGAAGGAGGGGTGGCATCCGCTTCGGATGACGGGGTGGTTCTTTCTCTCACGGGTTCAAGCCTTTCCCGCCAACCGAACTTGCTCTTTATGAACTCTGCGAGCCATTCACGCTCGTCAAACACAAACCGATTTTCAAACCTAAGCACTTTTATCCCGAAATAATTGAGAAAGAGTTTTCGTTCGGCATCATAGACGGCGGCGAGATCGTTGTAGTGGACTTCGCCGTCAAGTTCAACTGCAAGCCTTTCGGACGGACAATAAAAATCCAAAATGTACGGCCCGACGCTGTGTTGTCGGCGAAATTTCCGTCCGTCGAGGTTAGAGTTTTTAACGAGTTCCAAAACGACGCCTCGGCTGGCGTCATGTGGCTGCGTAGTTTTGTTCTGAAGGTTTTCAGCTTTGGCAGATTGTTTATGTCTGTGCGGCTGCGTTTATACGGCATTTGTTTAAGAAATTATGACACTCAAACGTGAGAAAGAGAACCACCCCGTCGGCGAAACGCCGCCACCCCTCCTTCGTAAGGAGGGGAGTTTTTTTCTGATCGCTCACGCAGTTTCTGCTTTCTGCTCAACCTCAATCAGCTTATCCCTGATATCCTGCAAGAATGCAATATCCTCGGGCACGCGGTCGGCCAGTGTTACGACCAGCTCGCCTTTGCGGCCGTTTTTGATGGCGTGGAGCATTGCGTCGCGGCTGTCGGCGATGATCCTGATCTGCGGCGTGTTCTCGCTTTGGGCGATGCCTTCCTGGAGCAGCCCGTAGATGTTTTCTTCGGTACGCCCGCGGAGATAGTGTCCCCTGCGGATAACGATCCGGTCGAACGCATCGGCGGCGATCTTGCCGAATTCGCGAATGTCGTCATCGCGCCTGTCGCCGGCCACATTCAGTAGAATGGTTCGGTACTTGTACGGCATTTTCGTTACAAAGCTCGTCAGCCCACGCAGGCCGGCCGGATTGTGTGCATAGTCCATCAACACCGTTACGCTGCCGACCTCGATGAAGTTGAGGCGTCCAGGCGTCTGAGCGGTTCCCGCGTTGAACGTCGTCAGGCCGACGCGAATGTCTTCGATCGAAACGCCGTGAACAAAACACGCGAGCGTCGCGGCAAGCACGTTCTGGATCATAAACTCGGCGCGTCCACCGTAAGTCAGCGGAATGTTTACGACCTTTTCGATCCGCACCTTCCACTTGCCCTTCAGGATCGTGACGTAGCCATTCTCGAAAACGCACGAAATGCGACCGCGTTCCGCCCGACGTTTTATATTCGGGTGATCTTCGTCCATCGAAAAGCAAACGACCGTGCCGTCAACAAGCTCTTTCATTTTGTAAACAAGCTCGTCCTCGGCATTCAATACGGCAAAGCCCTTTTTCGAAACAGCTCGCGGTACGACCGATTTTACACGGGCGAGATCTTCGAGCGTGTTCACGTCTTTCAAGCCCAGATGATCGGAAGCGACATTCAAAACAACTCCAATATCGGCGTGGTCGAACCCCAATCCCGAACGAATAATTCCGCCGCGTGCCGTTTCAAGCACTGCAACATCGACCGTCGGATCTTTTAAGACAAGCTGGGCCGAAACGGGGCCGGTGTTGTCACCCGAAACGATCTGCTCGTTGCCGATATAAGTTCCGTCCGTCGTCGTAAACCCGACAGTGCGGCCGGAGTTTCGCAGGACGTGAGCGATCAAGCGAGTTGTTGTTGTCTTGCCGTTCGTTCCCGTTATCGAAAAGATCGGTATTCGTGACGGAGTACCGGCTGGGAAAAGCATATCGAGAACATGTTCGGCGACATTGCGGCCGATGCCCTCGCTCGGAGAAAGATGCATGCGGAAACCGGGAGCCGCGTTGACCTCAATAATGCCGCCGCCGCTTTCGCGCAGCGGTTCACTGACATTCGTTGCGATGACATCGACACCGGCAACGTCCAGACCAATGATGCGAGCAATTCGCTCAAACAAAAATACGTTTTTCGGGTGAACCTGATCGGTTACATCTATCGCAGTTCCGCCGGTCGAAATGTTAGCCGTCGTTTTGAGAAAAAGCTGCTCGTCTTTCGGCAAAATACTTTCGAGGTCGTAACCGGCTTTTCGAACGCATCGCAATGTCTGATTATCTATGTCGATCTGGGTCAGCACATTTTCATGGCCATAACCACGACGCGGGTCGGCGTTGGTTTCATCTATCAATGCCTGAATCGTTTTTTCGCCGTCGCCGACGACATTTGCGGGAACACGTTCAGCGACCGCGATCAGACGGTTATTGACAACCAACGCACGGAAGTCCGAACCGACGATCTGTTGCTCGACAATGATCCAACGCGAATATTCCTTCGCCTTTTCCCACGCAACGCGCGCATCTTCCAACGAATTGATCCCGACCGTCGCTCCTTTTCCGTGGTTGCCGTCGAGCGGTTTGATAACCACCGGAAACCCGACACGTTCGAGCGTGTCTTCGAGTTCTTCTTCGTCGCGAATACGGTAGCCTTTCGGAACCGGAACACCCATATCTCCTAGCAGCGTTTTTGTCGCATGCTTATTGGCGGCGATATCGACCGCGATCATATTCGTATTTGCCGTCGTCGTTGCCTGAATACGTTTTTGATGCACGCCGTAGCCGAGTTGGACGAGCGACTGGTCGTTGAGCCGAATGTACGGAATATCGCGATGAACCGCCTCATCGACAAGCGAACCCGTCGATGGCCCAAAGCGGACATCTTCGCGGATCTCGCGCATTTTCTGGATGTCTTCCGCAATATCCGTCTTGATCTCATCGATCGCTTTCCCCTCGGTAAGATCGAGAAAGAGCCTGACAGCCGTTCGTGCGGCAAAGCGGCCAACCTCCTCTTCGTGATAACTGAAAACGACGTTATAAACTCCGCGTTCCTCAGTCTCGCGAGTCCTGCCATAACCGGTGTCCATTCCGGCCTGAGTCTGCAGCTCAAGCGCAAAATGCTCGATAATGTGGCCCGCCCATGTTCCCTCTTGAACACGCCGCAGGAAGCCGCCCTCTTCGCCATAGCTGCAGCCATGCTTGAGCAAGTTCGGCAAAACGTCGTTCATCCGGCCGTAAAAACTCTCGATCTTGTCGGACGGCTTGTCCTCATAATCGCCGATATCGAGCCGCATTATGATCAGCTTTTTCCAATAGCCGCTCCAATAGTTCGGCCCGCGAAGTGTGCGTATTTCGAGAATTTCCATAAGGTGATTTGCGATTTTCAATTTGCGATTTGCGATTTTACTTCGACTTTCTTGCCGTAATCTTCGACGACGACATTATGGCCGTAATTTCCCGTGCTTCACGTAGCAGATCGGACACTAAACGCTCGTCCATAAGTTCCGCTTCTATGATGAGTTCAAGCCAAAGAGCACTTTCGTCGGCTTCTTCCTCGACGATACCCAATTTGGCAATAAACTCGGCCTTTGAACGACCTCGACAAGCTGCCCGATAATTTGCCGATACGGAGGTGCCGGAACGGATTAATTGTCCGCCTATTGCTCGCCCTGCCGGGTTGTTTGGTAAAGCATTAACTAGCTTTATTATCCGCAGTGCAAATTCTTTTGTACGACGAAGAAGGTCTTTCTCAGTCATAGGAAAATATGTGGAGTTTCAAAAGATCGCAAATTGAAAATCGCAAATCGTAAATTTTCACCCCAAATCCGGCAGCAGGAATTCCTGCGGCGGTTGGAGCGGGTGGCGTTCGAGATATTGATAGATCAGGCCGTCACGCAGGATGTGCAACTGCACACCGCAGACGCTGAACGAGTCGTGTTCCGGGACCTCGGCGATCTCGTTATAGGTGATCTTTGAACCATCGACGATAGTTACCGAACCCGCACCGAAAACCTCAAGAACGCCTTTGCCATCCAAAATTATCGCCGTATTTTCGTCGATGCCGATTCCAAGATTATAAGGATTGTATGACACCGAAGTGATCAAACGGCTGATGCGGCCGCGCTCGGTGAAGTGCTGATCGATGATGATGTTTTTGAGAAACCCGAGGCCTGGTGAAAGCTTCACCGCTCCCTTGTGCGGGTGCGATGTCGATTCGCCGCGGACGATCATCGACGTGCTCATACCCGCCGCACCGGCGCTCGTGCCGGCCAAAACCAGCGACGTTTCCCTGACCTTCTGCCGCAGCTTTGACGCGAACTCGGTTCCGCCGAGCATCGACACAAGCCGCATCTGGTCGCCGCCCGTGATAAAAACACCGGTCACGCCCTCAAGCAGTTCCACTGGGTTTGCTTGGAAAACTTCCTGCCGCGATGTCGCCCGCAGCACACGCGGATTTGCCACACCCAGGTTCCTGAACGCCTGCGTATAAACATCCGCCGCAAACTCAGGATAATCCGACGCGACCGGCACGATCAGAACCTCAGCCTTTTCGCCGCCCGCAAGGCTCAAAAACTTCTTCAATATCCGCCGCTCGTTATATTTGTCCTCTGCCCCGCCAATCACCAGCAAATGCCCGCCAATGATCTCACGGTCTTGCGATTCATTCATTTTGTCTATAGAAAAACTTGGATCAAGAAAAACTTAATGTTTAACTTATTGTAAACTGCGGGTTTGGTCAAGAATCCCGTTCCCGTTCGCCCGAATCATGTTAGGATATTCTGTAAGGGGAGTGATATGCAGACAGACGTAGCACAAGAAATCTTCAATAAAGTAAGTGTCTTGCCGGAAAGTAAGCAAAGAGCAATTCTGGAACAAATCGAAAAACTTGCCGAGGAAGGTAGGCCTGTTTCGATTTGGGATCGAATTCTCGCCCATAGCAAAGAAATTCCTGATGAAGTTTGGGAGCAAATGCCTGTCGATGGTTCGGAGCAGCACGACCATTACATTTACGGAAGTCCAAAGAGATGAACCATGTCTTTGTCGACACCCTGTACTTTGTCGCGATCTTTCAGGCAAACGATCAATGGCATGATTCTGCCGTTGAAGTTCTAAAAACCGTAATCGGTCTAAATTTTGTTACAACGGACTCAGTCCTTATCGAAGTGCTAAATTACTTCGCCAGGTTCGATGAATCGATAAGGCTTAAGGCGTCGACTCTCGTTCGTGACACCCTTGAAGAACCTAGCTTTCGCATTATCGAACAGACCCAAGCTGTTTTTCTTAGAGGATTGGAACTCTACGAATCACGTCTCGACAAGGCTACAGCCTGACCGACTGCATCTCAATGAACGCCTGCCGCGAACTCGGTATTAAGGAAATCCTCACCCACGACCGCCATTTTGAACAGGAAGGATTTAAAATACTTCTTTAGCGAGGAGAAAATATGCGTTCTTTGGTTATTCTAGCCGTTGTTTCAATCATTGCTTGTATGCAGTTTCCAAGTGCGTCCGCGACAATCGAAACTACTGTCACGCCGACCGATTCAGTTCTTCAGTTGGCAATCAAGTACCAAGTCCTTTTGAAAAAAATCGAGGCCGAAACTGGCCGCACTTCGCTCGAACCGCTGGTTGATTTTCAAAACCAATTTTCCGAGCGTCTGCGAGAGGTCGAAGAACTCAGCGAAAAGGATTTCAAATCATTCGAAAAGCACATGCGCGGTTTCCTCGTAAACCGCGACGAGATCATTTTCGTAAAACCGGATAATGAATTCTTTCTACGCTTGGCAAAAAAACGAGGACTGCCTGCTGACATTGCTTTTTTTGAACTCCGGAATACACTTCGCCCCGATGGTGTGTGGTCCGCTTATACGTTACCCCAAACCGATTATTCCGGCTGTACGCGTTTCGGCACAGGTAAATTAACTGAACTTTACGGACGGCTGAATTCATTCAAAGAAAATTTCCCGACATCATACATTCAGATCACCGACGAAGAACTCGGCTATGTTGTCGAAGATTTAACGGTCGGCACATGCGCTTGTGAGGACTCACGTTCAGCAACTAAAGAATTCGAGTTGTTTCTCAAAACATACCCAGGCTCCACGATCGCTCCCAAAATCAAAGATCGATTGTCTGGAACCGACGAGGCAAATAAAATTCGGCCAAATTGTATTTCGGGATAGTCTGACCAGGCTTTAAGAAACCTTTAATTCCTCGTCCAATCGTTCCTTGAGAAATATTTTTTATCAATGACTGGTAAGGAACATCCCGCTTGTTTGCCGCGACCTTCAAACCGTCAAGCATTGAATTCAGCAAACGTAGGGAGATCGTACGAGTAGTTGGTTTGAGATTTGGAAAAATAAAACGCTCAGCCTTGGCCCAATCGAAATAATCGGTCGAGTCGTGGGTGGCCCAAAACTCCCGTTCTTCGTCTTCCGTCTTGAATTTAGGAATCTCCTTTAGCTTTTTCTTCTTCATAGCTATGCTCTCTACGCATATTGATCATACTCAATTGGTAGATTCCGCTTCGAGAGATTTGAGCGAATGAATTTCTTGTAAGCTCCGCACGGTTACTTTAACTTCGGACAATTTTGTTCCGATCGCTTCCACCAACGCCTCGGCTCCGGTTATTGTCGTTACGCACGGGACGTTGAATTGGAGGGCGGCTTTGCGGATGGCTTTTTCGTCGTAGTGGGACGTTTTGCCGAGCGGTGTATTGATTATGAGGGCGATGTCGCCCTGGCGGATGAGGTCGGCGATGTTGGGGCGGCCTTCGTTTACTTTAAAGACGGATTCGCATTCGAGACCAACTTCCGCCAAGCGTTTTGCCGTGCCGTATGTCGCGACCAGATCGAAGCCGAGTTTGTTCAGGCGACGTGCGAGAATTACGGCCTGGCCTTTGTCGGCGTTTGTTACGGAGATAAACGCCTTGCCCTTGAGCGGTAGTTTCAATCCCGCCCCTTCCATTGCTTTTCCGTAAGCCTCGCCAAAGCTCGCACCGACACCCATCACTTCGCCGGTCGAATGCATCTCCGGTCCAAGGATCGGATCGACACCGGCAAATTTCTTGAACGGGAAAACAGGCGATTTTACGAAGATCTTTGGCACGGGCAGAACGTCCGGCAGATTGAATTCGGCAAGAGTTTTATCTCCGGCCATCACCAGCGATGCAATCTTTGCGATCGGAACTCCGGTCGCCTTTGCGACAAACGGCACAGTTCGCGACGCACGCGGATTGACCTCGATCACATAAACGCGCTCACTTTGGATCGCGTACTGAATATTCATCAAGCCCTTTACTTTCAAGGCTTTCGCAAGCAGCACAGTATAATGCTGGATCGTTTCAAGCAATTCCGGAGCGATCCTTTGAGTAGGCAAAACTGACGAGGAATCGCCCGAATGAATTCCCGCTTCCTCGATGTGCTCCTGAATTCCCGCGATAACGACCGCCGTCTCGTCAGCCAACGCATCAACGTCGATCTCGCCTGCTCGCTCCAAAAACTTATCGATCAATATCGGCTTTTCCGGCGAGGCATCGACGGCCGTTCGCATATATTCATCCAACGATTGCTCATCATAAACTATCGCCATCGCACGTCCGCCAAGCACAAAGCTTGGACGAACGACGACCGGATAACCGATCTCGTTCGCAATTACTTTTGCTTCTTCCGGCGAAACAGCCGTGCCGTTAGGCGGTTGCGGAATGTTCAATTCCTGAAGCAGTGCAGAAAAGCGTTTTCGGTCTTCGGCAAGATCGATCGAATCCGGCGAAGTGCCGATGATCGGAACACCCGCGGCGTGCAATCTGTCCGCCAAATTCAGCGGCGTCTGTCCGCCAAACTGGACGATCACACCGTCGGGCTTTTCGACCTCGACGATGTTCATCACATCCTCGAACGTCAGCGGCTCGAAATAGAGCCGGTCCGACGTGTCGTAATCGGTCGAGACGGTTTCGGG
>CAZSEL010000070.1:0-16571 GCA_964605905.1 uncultured Chloracidobacterium sp.
ACCACCACCACTCCCCAGCCCCAGACCGAAAGATCGATACATCAGTCCGACCATCCCCGTCAAAATCAAACGGTGCGGAGACGGCCTCGGCTGAACCGCCAAAGATCGTGAACCGGATCAATTTCGACACTGAAAAACCATTCGCGGCTGTTGGGTCATTGACATACCAACGACCGTAAAATGTCCTGCCGGACAGCAATGGATCGTCAGGAATCGAGAGAACCGCTGTTCCATAGCCGCTGCTTCCGCTGCCTGAAAGAGTCGTCACGGCACGGGCAAAGGAGCCGTTCGCAGGTATGCTCGAACCCACGCCGGGATCGGACGAATCGACGACCAAGACTGCCTGCTGGCCTGCGAGAGCATTTGAAACCGCTATTGCAAAACTCGGATTTCCTAACAGCGGCGGCTCGATAGCAATCGCATTAGGAACGATGTCGCCCGTGCCTGCACGTCCGGTTCCCGTGGTTGTCGGGACGTATTTCGATTCCGTATAAAGCTGCGGCCGGTCGAACGGCGGCAGTTCGTTCCCGACTCGCTGATCGGTGAGCGGGCGCTTGAGGAATGCGACCAAGGCGGCCCTTTGATCGACAGTGAGATTAAGTGGACGAACTCTGGGATCGACGTTAGGTGCATTGAAATCGCCACCGCGATTATAGAACTCGACAACGTCCTCGATGGTCGCGAGCCGACCGTTATGCATAAACGGGCCGCGCAGCTCAAGATTTCTTAAGTTCGGCGTCTTGAACCGGCCATTGTCATCAGGTATTTCTGTTATCGCACCGCGTCCGCGATCCTCGGTTGTCGGGCGAACGCCGACATTCTGATATGAGAAATTACTGAGCAGGGCGCCGCCGTGACAGAACGTACAGTTTTGATTTACGAACAACTGCCGTCCGGTCTCTTCCTGAGCGGTCAGCGGTTCGATTTCCGCCGACCATAGATCAAGCGGCGTTTGGTCGGTAAAAAGCGTTCGTTCGTGTGTCGCGATCGCCATTGCGATGCGGGACGGAGTTATTTCAGGTGTTCCGAATGCTTCTTCAAAAAGCTCAGGATAATTTCGGCCACCGATCCAGTTCGATAGGCCGGATGGAATGGCTGACGCGAGAGCGAGCGGCGTTGCTGGCTGAAGCCTTGTCACAACTCCTGTCCAATCGCGGCCAACGTGTCCCATCTCATTGGCCGCGAGCGGAGGCACGACCGACTGGCTTTCGAGACCGCCAAAGCTGCTCAGTAAAATATTATTGGTAAGCGGATCGCGAAACTGATCGCGTGCGCGTCCGTCCCAGAATAAACCGTCGGTGGTGTAGCCCGCATTCAAATATGACGGAGCTTTACGGCCGGTTATCTGTAGGCTCATCTCAAAAAACTGAACGGGCGAATATGTTCCGTCAGCGCTGTTTTGCGGTACGCCCGGCGAGCCGAATACGTCGTCCAAAGTGCCGAATGTGTTGTCAAAACCCGGGTTTCGCGTGTTCTCATTCGTTCGCGGGTCTGAGCCGCCCTCGGCCGGCCGGTGGCACGTTCCGCAGGCGACGGTTTTTGTGGATGAAACCTGTTCCTCCCAAAAAAGGGCTTTGCCTAGGTAAGCTTTCGTCGCGGTGATCGGATTTCCCGTAGGAACGGGCGGTGGCTGCAACGGCGGAAACGGCGCTCCGGGACTGTTGTTCCCGACGGCCCGACGGCCAGCGTCGGAATCGCTCATCTCGCTGTTGCTTTGCGAATTTTCTGCACGCACCCAATAGAAATATTGCAGGTTGGCGGTTGCCGAACTGTCGAAGAAATAGTTTGCCGCGGTCGTGCCGACATCGACTGCTGATCCCGAATTGTCTGTTGTATTTCTATAAATGCGGTAAAGAACTGCATTGCGGACCGTTTCCCAATAGATGCCGACTTTGGTGGCATATACCGAGTCAGTTGCATTGACGTTTGCCGGAGCGGAGAGAGAGCCTGCGAGTTCGCGGCCGCTAACGCGAACCGCCGCTCGCTGCTGAAAAACGACCAGTCCTCCAAAGAAAAGGAAGACAAAGATGATTGCCAGCTTTAGGCGATGCATTTGCCGAGGCTCCTTGAAAGTTTTGAGATAAGCAGGTGAAGCCGTCCGACGACAGCTACGCTGAAAACAGATATTCGGCGTCAGGCCTTTCGTTTGTCAAAACGAAGCGTATCAGCCCAACGCCGAAGACTATCTATTCACTTTCCTCTTCGCCCTCGGAAGCGAGCAGCGAAGCGCTTGTTACACAATCGTCGTCACCACAGCGGATCAGCATAACGCCCTGGGCTGAACGTCCGGTTTCGCGGATCTTGTCCACGCCGAGCCGGATCAGTTTTGCCTGCTGGGTGATTATCATTATCTCGCTGTCGTCCTCGACCGGGAACGCCGCGACGACCTTTCCGGTCTTTTCGGTCGTTTTCATATTGATAACGCCGATGCCGCCGCGTTTGGTCAGGCGATAGCTGCCGACCTGTGTTTGTTTGCCGAATCCGTTTGCCGAAACCGACAAGATCTTTTCAACGCCCTCGGGTGAGACAGCACAAACAGAAACAACGAAGTCGCCTTTCCGTAAGTTGACGCCGCGAACTCCGCGAGCGACGCGGCCCATCGGGCGGACATCGGACTCATTAAATTTCACGGCCATTCCGTCGTGCGTTGCGATGAAGATCTGTTTCTTGCCATCCGTTCGGATAACGTCAAGCAGAATGTCGCCTTCATCAATGTTGATGGCGTTAATGCCAGTCACGCGAATGTTCTGATAATCGGACAACGACGTCTTTTTAATAACGCCGTTCTTCGTGACCATCGTCAGGTAAATCTCTTCCGAGAAATCCCGAACAGGCATTACCGCAACCAGCTTGCGTTCAAGGGAAAGCTGAATCAGGTTGACCACGGCCTTGCCGCGAGCCGACGGATCGGCCTCGGGAATTTCGTGGACCTTCATCTTATAGACCTGGCCGTCGTCGGTGAAGATCATCAGATAGGCATGTGTCGAAGCGACGAACAAATGCTCGACAAAATCTTCATCCTTTGCCTTTGCGCCCAAACGGCCCTTGCCGCCGCGGCCTTGCCTTGTGTAGGTCGAGATCGGCGTTCGCTTGATATAACCGGCGTTGGTAACGGTGATCGCAACTTCTTCGTCCGGTATCAGATCCTCGATGCTGAGCTCGACACCGGCATCGACGATGACCGTACGACGGCCGTCACCAAACAGGCGCCGAACCTCGATCAGTTCATCTGTGATGACCTCACGCAGTACGTTTTCGTTTTGCAGAATATTTTCGAGCTCGGCGATATGTTTGATGATCTGCTCGTATTCGTCGAGAATCTTTTGGCGTTCGAGCGCCGAAAGGCGGCGAAGCTGCAGGTCGAGTATCGCCTGTGCCTGAATTTCAGAAAACTCGAGACTCGAAATTACCTTATCGAGTTCTTTTACAAACTGTGCCTTCGATTTATCGCCGGTAACACCGCGCCATGTTGCGATCTCGTCAGCAGTCGATAGATTTGCGGTCAGCCACGATCTGGCCTCATCCACCGAACGTGAAGTTCGGATCAGCGGAATGATGTAATCGAGTGCGTCGATGGCCTTGTTCAAGCCTTCTAAAATATGTGCGCGTGCCTGGGCCTTGCGTAGTTCAAACTCGGTGCGGCGGCGGACGACTTCGCGGCGAAACTCGACAAACGCCTCAAGCATTTCCTTGAGCGTCAGCACTTTCGGCTGACCGTCAACGATCGCGATGCTGATAATGCCAAACGACGACTGCATTGCGGTCAGCTTGTAAAGTTTGTTGAGAACGACCTGCGGGATCGCGTCGCGTTTGAGTTCGACGACGATACGCATTCCTTCTCGGTTCGATTCATCACGTATCTCCGAGATGCCATCGAGCCGTTTTTCCTGTACAAGCTCGGCGATCTTTTCGATCAGCCTTGCCTTGTTGACCTGATAAGGAATTTCGGTGATAACGACAGCGTTGCGTGTTCGTTCGCCGCGTCCGATCTCATCGACGACAGCACGGGCACGCATTTGAATAATGCCGCGGCCGGTTTCATAGGCACGACGAATTTCTTCGCGTCCGTAGATAAATCCGGCGGTCGGAAAATCGGGGCCGGGAACTATCTTGATAAGCTCGTCGATCGTGATAGCCGGATTCTTGATAAGTGCGATCGTCGCATCAAGTATTTCGGTCAGATTGTGCGGCGGTATCTTCGTCGCCATTCCGACGGCGATGCCTTCGGAACCGTTCACAAGCAGAAGCGGTATTTTCGTCGGCAATACCTTTGGCTCGGAAAGCGATTCATCGTAGTTCGGCTGAAAATCGACCGTTTCTTTCGAGATGTCGTCCAGCACCTCGTTGGTGATCCTCGCAAGGCGAACTTCGGTATAGCGCATTGCGGCGGGATTGTCGCCGTCGATCGAACCAAAATTTCCCTGGCCGTCGACGAGCGTGTACCGCATCGAAAAATCCTGGGCCATTCGAACAATGGAGTCGTAGATAGCCGAATCGCCGTGCGGGTGATATTTACCCATCACATCGCCCACGGCACGTGCCGATTTGCGGTACGCTTTGCCGGCGACATTGCCCTGCTCATACATCCCGAAAAGGATGCGTCGATGGACGGGTTTCAGCCCGTCGCGTACGTCCGGCAAGGCTCGGCCGATGATGACCGACATTGCGTAGTCGAGATACGACCGGCGCATCTCGTCTTCGATATTTATCTGATTGCGTTCAATTAATGAATCCATTCAAAAACTCTTTGTAATCCGGTGTTTTAACTGTCTTGTCGGCGAGGATGCGCGAAACGAGCAGTTGAAAAAAAAGTTGGAATTTCTGTCAGCTTAGTGCTATCCTTATTTTACAGGCGGAGAGCCTGTTTAGCAACTTGTCTAACCTCAGCTCGAGACCCGGCTAAATCGCTGCTTTACGCCTCTCAAGTTCAACATTCATTCCTGATCCTTATTCGGATTTACGACTAATAATGTCTTCAACTGTAATTGAAAAAGAAAGCCGGCGCATCCAACGGTATGAGCTGTCACTGCCTGCAAGAATCGAGGTAAAGGTTGATCATAAGTTCACCTGGAACGAAGTGACACGGCTTGAGGATATTTCGGCTTTCGGCGCCGGATTTAACCTAAACAGGCCCGTAAAACGCGGCCGTCTTGTCGTAATGAGCGTGCCGATGCCGCGCCAGCTGCGCTGTTACGACTATCTTGAGCCGCAGTACCGTGTTTGGGGCATCGTCCGGCGTTGCATGCAGATCGGAAACAATCCCGGTGCGGCATCGTATGCGATCGGCGTAGCATTTATCGGCAAGGCTCCGCCCGCAAGTTATAACGAAAACCCTGCAAAGCTCTATGACCTGTCGGACCGCGAAGACGGCGGGCTGTGGCAGATCGTAGATGCTTCGACTGAAATGGATGAAAGCGACACGCCCGCCTATCTTCGCCGTCACACGCGATTTTCAATACCGGAATCGCTCGTTCTCGAACTGCTTGATGAAAACGGCGACGTCGCCGCCAGCGAAATAAGCGTTACGGAAAACATAAGCCTCGGCGGCGCGAGCGTTTTTACGTCGTTCGACGTTGAACCCGGATCGTTCCTGCGTGTAAAAAGCGAACGCCACGATATATCGATAATCTCGATCGTTCGCGGCAAGCACTGCGGCCCGGACGGAATAGTTAGATTACACATCGAATTCGTCGATCACTTTTTCCCACTTGAAGGAATCGGGGAATAAAAGCACAAGGACCTGTATTTTCGGAGGAATTAATGTCTGTAGTAACCGAAGTGGAAAAACAGAAGGCTGAAATCGAGTCGTCTGAACTGCTCGCCGTCGTAAAATCAAAAGACGCAGATAACAAGCAGTGGAAAGAGGTCGCTGACGTGATGAGTTTCACGGCCGGCGGAATGGCATTTCATATCGAACGCGAGTGCAAGGTCGGCACGCTTATCTCATTGATGCTTGCAATGCCGGAGCACCTGCGTTGTTACGATCTCGACAAGGAGCTATACCGCGTTTGGGGTTTGGTCCAGTTTTGCCAGCCGCTAAACGACGGCGGCCGAGAGGGTTTTCACGTCGGCGTCGCCTTTATCGGTAAAAAGCCGCCAGAAAGTTACAACCAAAACGCCGAACAAAGTTATCGCATTCGCGGAATGGACGACGACGGGCTTTGGAAGATCGAAGACGCCAAAAGCTCATTCAAGGTGCGTCGCCACCTAAGATATTGGACGGCTGTTGAGCTTTACCTCGCGCTTGTCGATGGCAAACGCGACTCGATCGGCGGCGAATGGACCAAGACCGAAAACATCAGCAAACGCGGCGCCGCCGTGTTTACGGGACTCGAAGTAGGCGTTGGCGACCGTGTAAAGTTTATCAGTGAGAAATTCGATTTCTCAGGGCTCGCGGTTGTGTGCAACAAACAATTCCGGGCCGATGGCAAAAGCCTTCTGCATCTGCAGTTCGTAGAAAACGATTTTCCTGTCGAGCTGCTGACTAAAGAGAATAGCCTGGAGTTCGCAAAGCAGCCTACTGGTTAGGCATTCGCGGAGGCCGGACCTTTACATTGCTGTTAAAACGCCGGAATGTGCGTATCAGGTGCCGTCGCTGTTCCGGCGTTAAATGCTGCATATTGGCGGGAAAATTCTTTTCCATTCGCATCGCGCGCGGCGGTATCGGCGGTTCCTTCAATTCATAAACGCCGTCCGGCGTCATAACCTTATTACCGACGATCTTAGTGTCGCCCATGTAGATGTTTTCGCCGTCGATGATGATCTTTCCGTCTTCGGTGTCGATCTCGCGGCGGTTCGGCGAAACCTCGGCTGCGGCCTTTTGCTCGGCAATGCTCGGTTCTTTTCTCGGCTCGGACGCTGCCACAACGGTTTTCTTTTCCGTCGGCATAGTTTCGGTAATAGCCGCATTCGCGCCATTTGCAGAATGTGTGACCGAGACATTGCTCACCGGCATCTCAGCGACGGGAGCCGGAACAGCGTCGTTTGGAAACGAGCTCTCTGCATCGAAATTCGCCGGATCGTAAAGATAGACCGCTCCGGCAACCGCGCCCACAACCAACAGGCTTCCCAATCCGCCGATCGCAAACGCAAATCGTCTCGTCGAACCCGCCGATGCGGTATTTTCCGCCGCTGGTGATATTCGCATCGCTGTAACCTGCGAACGGTTTCCCGGCATTATTTCAGTTTTCACCTCGGTCGGCCGATTCTCGCCGTGGACCGTCGCCTCAGGCATCAGTTTCGTCTTTTGCGAGAATACCGCTTCGTCGGTAATGGCTGTCCTCGGAACAAATTCCGCCGCCAGCATTGCGTATCTTTCGTGATCGTGGATCATTTCACGCATTTCCACCGCCGAAGCCGGCCGGAGATCGGCGTTCAGGTCCATCGCGTTTTGCAGTATCGCCGAAAAGCCTTTTGGTATCGCGTCATTTACCAGATGAGCAGGAATAAGCGGGTCGGGTTTTTGGCTGAGAACCGACATCGCCCGCGTCAGGGCGTCTTCGGGAGCCGTTGCAGTCGCAAGGTGATACAACGTCGCGGCGAGCGAATAAAGATCGCTACGCGGGTCGGTGCCCGTGCCCTGTATCTGTTCGAGCGAAGCGTAATTGCGCGAATATCCGAAAATGCTTTTCGCGGCGGTCTTGTTGTTCGAATCGGTCGGATTCCCCTTCGCCAGGCCGAAATCGAGCAGAATGATCTGACCTTTCGCCGTGATCTTCAGATTTTGCGGTTTTATGTCGCGGTGGATTACCGGATCTTTCTGATTGTGCAGAAAATCCAGAGCGTCAAGTAACTGATCTGCCCAGATCATCACCTGCTCCGGCTCGAATGCCTTGCCGGTTTCTTCCAAAATACCCGAAAGGTCCTCGCCCGGAATAAATTCCATCACCAGAAATTGCCCGTCATCCTCAAGGAAATGGTCGCTGACGCGCGGCAAAGCGGTGTGTTTCAGACTGTTTAGGAGCCGCGCTTCGCGCTCGATCGCCTTGCGGTAATTATCGTCCATGCAAAGCGTCTGCTTGATCGCGACCGTGCTGCCAAACCGTTCGTCGGTCGCCACATAGACCGCGCCCATTCCGCCCACGCCGATCTGTTTGTCGATCTTGTATCGCTGCTGAAGAATTTTGCCGGCTTCGATCATCTCTAATTACTTACGCATGTTATCGAGCATAAGTTTACTACAAAAATTATAGCGAGGCAGATAAAGTTCCATCTGCCTCGCGTTAAGTTCGACGAAATTTTGAAAACCTTTACCTGTACGCCGCAGCTCCAACCTTCGGCAGATTATAGATGTCTGCGAGCGTGTTTAATTCATAGCGGACACGACCCCAGTTCGCCTCGGTCGCCGTGCCAAATCTGTAATTCTTCATATTCCGGTCGATGTCGCTCGCGATGTTCAGGCACTGACGTGTTTCAGCTTTGTTTTCCGCCCAAGCGTCGCGCCGGTCGAATTCACGTGCCAATTCATCGGTCGCGCGTTCCAAATCGCGTGCTCGATTCATCAGCCAGTTTTCGCGGCTCGACCCATCCAGCCGACTGCGGTCGAGAGCCTTGTCATAATTTTTCACAAAATTATCGACGCGATCTTCGACACGGTTTATCACCGCTTTTACCTGAGCCTTTGTCATGCCCCGACCGCGGCTTTCACGGCGAACTCGTTGGGCTGACGCCATATCAGCCATAATCATAATTGCAATAACAACCGACAGCCCCACAAAACCTTTGATCAACATTTTTTTCATCCTTTTGTTCTCCTTCGTTTGAAATGGGTAACTAAATGATGCCGTTTGATAAAATGCCCGGCCTGTAAACTTTCCCGGGTAGGATTCTTTGACGCTCCCATTACCGCGAAAGTCTGGAAAAAATGCTTATCGTTTTCGGTAAGTTGTTAGGCAAAAAAGGTTTGCGGAATTCGTCTTATTTGTTTTCGCTCGAACCGTCTGTTCGGTTGTCAAACCATTCTTTTGTCATATCGCACCAAATAGCGAGTCCTTGCCATTCGGAATATTTCGAATAGTGCTTGATTATTTTTTTATCGGGACACGTCTTTCCGCGATTGTGCTTTTTATAAAATTGGGCACGCAGCCACGAATCGAGAGCCAGGCCGTCATAGCGTCCAAGCAGCTTTAATAGATTTTCCGCCGCGTAATCGCCGATGCCTTTTACACTTTTGATCTGTTTCTTCAGTTCCGGAGTCGGCAAGTCCGAGG
Source organism: uncultured Chloracidobacterium sp. (assembly GCA_964605905.1). Taxonomy (GTDB): domain Bacteria; phylum Acidobacteriota; class Blastocatellia; order Pyrinomonadales; family Pyrinomonadaceae; genus OLB17. The sequence goes on from CAZSEL010000070.1 coordinate 9,210, forward strand.
CAAGCCACGACTCGGGATCGACTGAGCCTTCAGCTGCCGCCTTAGCAAGCTCATCAAAATACGGCGAGCGATAACCCGCTTTGATCTTTTCGCGATAAAACTTTTCATCGACCGAGGCCATCGCTTCGACGGTAGGAAACACCGTCCCGTTTTCACCGAGGTTCTGCACCAAATTGCCGACCATATTCTTGGTCAGCCCCCACGAACAATTGGTTGTGCACATTGTTTTGACCAGATCTTCCCAAACCGTCGGCGAGCGCAGCATCCTTCCGGCCTTTGCCTCGGCGGCCCAAAGCAGGCCGGACTTAACGTCAAGGCGACCATAGAAATCACCGAGATCGTCGTCAAGCCGGAAAATATGCCGAATGGCGTTTGCGATCTTCGTCGTGTTTTTAACCGACCGGGAAAGATTTATATTCATCCCGTTCACCGATTCGCTTGCTGTTGCCTCGACCGTTTTTCCGCCGTCAACGAAAACATATTTGAGAATATCGTTCGCCTCGTCCAACTCAAACGGCCTCAGATCGCTCCAGCCGTGGCTGTGAATGGTGTGAAAAAAGCTGAAATTTGCGGGTGTTTCGACAACAAACTCTTTCGGCATAGGCCAGATTCTAAGACCCGAACCATTACTTTACAAATCCTTACACATTTTTCGACCAATCAACCCGAAGTCACGTCTTATATCTGACCGAACCACAGATCAGACAGGAAATGCGGGGAAAAAAATTAACTTGAAATTTTTGTCGTAATCATTTAAATTTGTCGAGTAAACAAATTTTAACGACGTCCTTGTCTCACCGGTCGTTAGGTCAAAATTGGCATTCTTTTTTAGATTGAACTAGAACACGTTGTAAAAACAGGAGGAAAGACTATGGTCAAGAATAGGCCAAGTACACTCTGGCACTCTTCGCTGTTGCTGATCGCGGCAATGATACTCGCGGTTCCGGCAATTGCTCAAGGCGATCCGGACCCCAATTCCCCGGCCCCAGTACTTTTAATGCAAAAGAACGCGAAACGCGTGCTTGCAATGCAGGTTCCGCGTTTTGAACCCGCCGATCCGACTGATATCGGCTCCGATGCATTTGAGCCGGGAACGGACATCATCGTTTTTGCAACGAACTTCGCCCTGATGAACGGCGAAGGCGCGAAGGCTTTTCGTGTCAATGTGACCGATGCAAACGGACGCAATTACCGCTTTCCGGTAATCGATATCAATCCTGTCGAGACAAAGGGCCACGAGGGCATTTATGCTCTGACCGTCCGTCTGAAAGACGATCTCGGTCTGTGGCGTCAGCCGATCTTGCGTGGCGATATCCTTATCGGACTATCGTGGCGCGGTATGGAGAGCGACCGACTACGGCTCGGTTATGGAAATACCGGCGGAAAGATAAAGGACGACCCCGAATCAAAACCGGTTTTCACCGGCGGAGACGAGGGCCCGACATCGGAATATGTCGCATATCGCTGGTCAGGCGACCGTATGAGATTTTTGGAACAGGCCGGATTCGGCCCGACACAGGCGCTCGACCAGCGTATCCGCAGAATAGGCGTCCGGTCATATCTCGCCGAACAGTTTGAACAGCCGTATCCGTCCGCAGGTAATCCGTATCCCGATATTCCGCTTAAATCAACTAACGCCCAGGACGCAACACTCGGTTGCGGCCCGGCACCGGAACCAAGAACTCCTGTGTACAACGCCTGTATCAGGGATCATTACTCAATGTATCCTGTCCAGAAATGGTTTTTCACGGACGCGTTGTACGGCGAATCGCAGCTTAGACACAAAACCGCTTGGTCACTATCGCAGATCTGGGTGATATCGGGATCGGGCGGAGTAACGCAGCAATCCAGTTGGATGATCGCGTATCACAAACTGCTCTCCGAGCACTCGTTTGGCAACTATCGCAACCTGATGAAGGATATAACGCTCAACCCCGGAATGGGCAATTATCTGGATATGATTCGGAGTACGAAGAATAATCCGAACGAAAATTATCCGCGCGAAATATTGCAGCTTTTCACGGTCGGGCTTTTTATGCTCAATCAGGATGGAACGGTTCAGACCGATGGACTTGGCAATCCGATCCCGACCTACGATCAGACGACGGTCGATAATTTCACAGAGGTTTTCACCGGCTGGACTTTTTGCACCACCGGGTGTCCAAATTCGGCTCCGAGCATTTTGAATTACAAGGACCCGATGATCCTTAATCAGGCTAACCACAATGTAACGACAAAAACCCTGTTGGCTTATCCGAACGCGGTCAATCAGAACATTGCGGCAAATCTGAACGGCAACGTCGAGCTCGACCTTGCTCTCGACAATATCTTTTATCACCCCAATGTCGGCCCGTTTGTTAGCAAGCTGCTTATCCAGCAGATGGTGACGAGCGACCCGTCGCCGGCGTATGTCAGCCGTGTCGCGGGCGTATTCAATAACAACGGTGCGGGTGTTCGCGGCGATCTGAAAGCGGTTATCCGTACGATATTGCTCGACCCCGAAGCACGCGGCGACGTAAAGACCGACCCGAATTTCGGCAAGCTGCGTGAACCAGTCAGCTTTGCCACCAATATTCTGCGCGCGTTGAATGTTAAAAACGCTGCTCTCACCGGCCCGAGCGACGGTGTTGTCACCAACTACACTAACGGCATCGGCCAAAACCCGTTCAATTCGCCGACGGTTTTTAACTATTATCCTCCGGATTTTGTCGTTCCCGGAACGTCTCTGCTCGGTCCTGAGTTTGGCATTCTGACCACCGGGACCGCGGTCGGCCGTGCAAATGTGGTCAACACCATCACGTTCGGCCAAATCGCCACGGGTGAAAATAATCCGGCCGGAACCAAAATCGACATAACTGACCTCCAGGCTCTGGCAACAGCCGACCCGACCGGCAATCTGGTGCTCGACGCCCTTAATCAGCGGATGCTGCACAATACAATGTCGCCGCAGATGCGTTCGACGATCCTTCCGGCGTTCACGGCAGTGGCGGCAAACAATCCGCTCGCCCGTTCACAGGCGGCAGTTTACTTAGTCGCGAGCTCATCGCAATTCCAGGTACAGAGGTAAAGAACCATGAATGAATCAAGACGCGAATTTCTAAAAAAATCGGGCTGTGCATTGAGCATGGCTGCTCTTGCGACGCAGGTTCAGCACCTTGGGATGATGTCCGCGCTCGCTCAAAAAATGGAAGACTCGGCCACTGACGGCGGAGCCAATTACAAGGCGCTGGTGCTTGTTTACTGGTCGGGCGGCAATGACGGCAATAACGTCATTATCCCCAACCACAACGACGCCACCATAAGCAACTACGCGGCCTATGCCGCCGCACGCCAGGCCCAGGGCTTGGCGCTTGCTCAAGCGACACTGCTGCCGATCTCGGTACCGGCGATGGGCAATCTGTCCTACGGTTTGCATCCCGCTCTCGGAGTTGGTGCGACTAATAACGGCATCCATGAGTTGTGGGGCTTGGGCAAGCTTGCAATGGTTACAAACTGCGGCACGCTCGTCGCTCCGATGACCAAGGCCCAGTATCAAAACGGCTCCGTGCAAAAACCATATCAGCTCTTTTCACACTCCGACCAGGTGAACCAGAGCCAGACCAGCATTTCGAATACGGCGGCTTTCACCGGCTGGGGCGGGCGTATTGCCGATCGCCTGACCGCGGGCCAAAACCCGGCCGGACTGGTTCCGATGATCACGTCGATCTCGGGAGCTCAGCTTTTCACCGCCGGGACCGTGACCTTGCCGATGGCGATCAATAACGCAAACACATCGTTGGCAAACGTGCTGAACCCAGTGGGATTTAACACCACCGCTGCATCGATCGCACGCAAAACTGCATTCAACAATCTTCGCGCCATCGATCTCGACAATAACTACGTCGAAGCTGCCAGCAATGTTACAGAGCTGGCGATGGACGCCAACGCGGCACTACAGACTTCTCAGGAAGTGACGGTGACGTTTCCTACCAGCGGTATCGGACAACAATTGAAACAGGTCGCTCGACTGATCAAAAAGCGGCTTGACCTGAACATCAACCGCCAGATCTTTTACGTCCAGATCGGAGGCTTTGACACGCACAGCGGTCAGCTTAATCAGCACGTAACGCTGCTCGGCCAGTTCGGCCAGGCAGTCCGTGCGTTCTACGACGAGCTTGTAGTTCAGGGCGTTTCAAACGATGTCACGACCTTTACCCTTTCGGATTTCAACCGCACCTTTAACCCCGCATCGACCGGTGCAAACGTCGGCAGCGACCACGCCTGGGCTAATCATATGATGGTCATCGGCGGAGCCGTCACCGGCGGCGATTTTTACGGAATGGACACGCCAAACGGAACCCCTTTCCCGACGCTCGTAAACGGCGGCCCGGACGACACGAACAATCCCGGAGCGAGCGCACGCGGACGCTGGATACCGACAACATCCGTCGAACAATACGCCGCAACCCTGGCCCGCTGGTACGGCCTCCCCGAAGGCCAAATGGACGAGGTCTTTCCAAACATCGGAAACTTCCCAACCTCAAACCTCGGCTTCATGCCGCCGGTTTAAGGCTGTGAATTATTTGAATAGAACCAAGGAAAAAAGCGGGCCACCCCGCTTTTTTCTTTATCCTTTGCAGTAACCTCGACTTCAAACGATTGTACTCATCACCGTGCGATAAAACGACCGGTCTTCGCTGTGACCAGATTATCCGGCTGGCCCGGCTTTTATTCGGCAAATCCGAGCGAAATTGCCGTAAAACATTATGCCAGCAACCAAATAAATCGTTCGCGCAACCTAATAAATTGCTTCGCGGTAAGAGTGGCGGCTTCAACCGTGGAACGGGGCTTGTGCCAGGCGGCACTCTTACTATTTCGCAAGTCTTTGGAGCGCCGCGCGGAGTAGTTTCTGGACATTTAGTTCGGTGCCGTCTTTCATCGCCTGTTGGAGGGCCTTTTCGGCGGCGTCCTTCTTGTAACCGAGGTTAATCAGGGCCGAAAGCGCGTCGTCGAAGACCGCTTCGCCGCCGATCGCGGCCCCGGCGGCCGTCGAAACGTCCGCCGAAACTCCCGCAGCCAGCTCAGCGACTTTATCCCTTAATTCGATGACAAGCCGCTCCGCAGTTTTTTTCCCAACGCCGGGAATCGCGGTCAGTTTTGCGAGATTATCGGTCCGAATTGCCGCGATAATCTCGTCCGCGCTCATCCCGGAGAGCATCGTGATGCCCGATTTTGCCCCCACGCCCTGAACCGAGATCAGTTTTAGGTACAATTCGCGTTCGCGAGCCGTCTTGAACCCGAAAAGCTGCAACGCATCCTCGCGAACATAGGTGAAAATCTTCAATTGCACCTCGCTGCCGACCTCGCCAAGCTCGTAAAACGTCGAAAGCGGGATGATTACCTCGTACCCGACCCCGTTCGTCTCGATAATTACCGCGTTGGCCGTCTTCTCAATAAGTTTTCCGGAAAGAAATGCGATCATGGTTTCGAATTGAAAGATAACGGAAAAAGGTGGAAAAGTGAAAAAGGGAAGTTAGGAATATTTGCCGCAGATTAACGCGGATAGACGCAGATTTTTATTTTAACAACGAAAGGTATCCAAACTGCGTTTATCTGCGTCCATCTGCGGTTAATGTTTTTTCCAGTCGAAACGTTCGCTTGCACATTCGCATCCGTTCTGATTTAGTAGAAATTTGATGAAGGCAGAAAAGATCTCGGAACTGACGACCAACCGCCTGAGCGTTTATCTGCGCTGCCTGAACGATCTCGCCGCTAACGGGCAGAAAACCGTCTCCTCCGAAACGCTTGCCAAGAAATTTCATCTGAATTCTGCGCAGATCAGGAAAGATTTGGCCTACTTTGGGGAATTTGGAGTTCGCGGCGTCGGGTATTATGTCGATACGCTGCGGGACGACCTGACGAAAATACTCGGGCTCGACAAAAGCCATCGTGTTTGCATTATCGGTGCGGGGCGAATGGGAACGGCTCTTGCGGATTATTATGGAATTAAGCGGACAAATTTCACCGTCGCGGCACTTTTTGACTCGGACGCGAAGAAGATCGGGAAAAAAGTTAACGGCGTGGAGATTTTCGACATAAAAAACTTTTCGTCTGTCGTAAAAAAAGATAATATAGACGTAGCGGTCATCGCCGTTCCCGCCGGGCACGCTCAGGCAGTGCTCGACAAGGTAGTTAAAGCCGGCATAAAAGCGGTGATGAACCTGGCTCCGGTTCCGCTCAAAGCGTCGGGCGATGTAAAGGTAAAAACGGTCGATCTGACAATCTCGCTCGAAAGTCTCTCCTTTTTCCTAAGCGGCGGCCCGGAACTGAAACTGAAAGCGAAAAACCGGCGTAAGTTATTATTGAAAATATACAAGAGGTGAGTAGTATGCAGTTCATCGGAATCATCAAACGGGTAATCCCATTTTTCCTAACCTTCGTCGCCGGGCTTTTCATCGCAAGCTTTTTTGTTTCACTTTCGGCTCCAAGATTCGAGGGCTTTAACAAAAACCGCTCGCATAAATTCGGTAAATTTAATCGACTGAAAGCCGAGAACGAGGAACTCCGCCGCGACAATCTTGAATTGAAGAGGCAAATTGAGGAGATGAGCGAATTCTCTAACGGAATCGGATATGGTGAGGGCGACGGCGATGGTATCTTAATCAAACCCGATTTTAATAACGCCGTTCCGCCGCCACGAGTCAAAGAGATGAAGATGAAGACCGTAACCGTTAAATAGTTTAGGCAGAATCAAAAGCCACAGGTTAACGCGACAATCTAGTTGTGTTAATCTGTGGTTTCTTATTTGTACGACAGGCTGTTAGCCTGTCGACGGGCTAACAGCCCGTCGTACTTTTTATGAACGAACAAGCCGCGAGAAAATTGATCTGCGAGATTGGCAAGCTGCTTTATGAGCGGAGCTATGTGGTCGCGTCGGACGGGAATGTGAGCATCCGGCTCGACGAGAACACGGTGCTGGCGACGCCGACGATGACTTGCAAGGGACGGATGACCGAGGATTGTCTTGCGTTGACCGACATGGACGGCAAGCCTTTGACGGACAAAAAGGCTTCGTCGGAGCTTGCGATGCACTTGCTGATCTACAAGATGCGGCCTGATATAAAAGCAGTATGTCACGCGCATCCGCCGCACGGGACGGCATTCGCGGTCGCGGGCCTTGCGATCGACAAACCGATCTTGTCCGAGGTTATTCTCACGCTCGGCTGTGTGCCGCTGACCGATTACGGAACGCCCTCGACCGACGAACTGACCGAGTCGATGAAGCCGTTTGTTGCCCATCACAACGCTCTCTTGATGGCGAACCACGGTGCGGTCGCGTACGGCGACGATCTTTGGCAGGCGTTCGACCGGCTCGAAACTCTC
>CAZSEL010000071.1:0-15953 GCA_964605905.1 uncultured Chloracidobacterium sp.
CCGTTCGAGAATTGGCACATGGGCAACACGGGTGAAATCGTTGCCGACATGCATCAGATAACCCGCGAGACACAGGACGATTATGCGTTTAACTCGCATCGAAAAGCTGCGGAAGCTCAAGCCGCAGGCCGCTTTAAGGATGAGATAATTCCGGTCGAGATTCCGCAGAAAAAAGGCGATTCAATTGTCTTGGACTTCGACGAACCTGTTCGGCCTGAAACGACGGTCGAGACGCTCGGAAAACTTAAACCGTCATTTAAGAAAGACGGCGGAACTGTTACCGCCGGAAATGCTCCGGGCGTGAACGACGGCGCGTCTGCCCTTGTCGTCACGTCGAGCGAAAAGGCCAAAGAACTCGGTGTCGAACCGCTTGGCCGCATTGTCTCGTATGCCGTTTCAGGCATCGAGCCGAAACTTATTATGCTCGCGCCGGTCGAAGGCGTTCGCCGGGCAGTTGCAAAGGCCGGCTGGTCGCTCGAGGATGTTGAGCTTTTTGAATTGAACGAAGCGTTCTCGGTTCAGGCATTGGGCGTGATGAAGGAGCTTGGAATAAATCCCGATCTAGTCAACGTAAATGGTGGAGCGGTCGCTCTCGGCCACGCTATTGGAAACTCCGGTGGTCGTGTGCTTACCACGCTGCTTTATGAAATGAAGCGACGTGGTGCAAAACGCGGCGTCGCGGGTTTGTGTCTCGGCGGTGGCAATTCGGTTGCGATGGCGGTAGAAAGAGACTAAACCAAAAGCGATTTCGTGATATTCTTTCAGGACGGGACGGCAAATTTTAACGCCGTGCCCGTTCTTGCTTAGAGGGGAAATATGAGGCCAAAAGAACACGCCAATTTATTAAGCATTTTCTCGTGGGTTTATGCAGGAATTCAGGCCGTGATCGTTTTGCTTTTCCTGCTTTATATAGTTTTGTTCGGAGGCATGGGCATTTATGGCTTTCTGACGCAAAAGAACTCTGATCTGTATGGATTTATTGTTATTGGAATCCTGGTTTTAGTTTTTGCGTTTCTGATGGCGTTTGGCCTCGGTTCAATGATCGCAAATATCCAACTCGGACGACAGTTGCGGAGCGACACGCCGCCAACACAAAAGCGTTTGGTCATAACCGCGATCCTAAATTTTCTCAGCTTTTTGTGCGGAGGGATTCTGCTTTTGCCTTTCGGAACGGCGTTGGGCGTTTATCAGGTCTGGTTTTCGCAGTCGGATACCGGTAAGGCATTTCTCGAAGGCCGCGATTTCGCTCCGAATTATGCTTTCCCGCCGAATCCTCAATATTATCCGGTGAATCAGCCGACACAGCCGCACGATCCAGGTCCTCATAGGTGGCAGTGAAATTAGATCAAAATTGAATAGACGGGCGACTGGAATCAAACCGGTCGCCCGTTTTGTTTTGGCGCGTATATTTCGCTATTCTCTAATATTCGTATAACAAAATATTTTTCATTAAGGAACATTATTAAATGAGCGAGATCATTGGAGTTATCGGTGCGGGAACTATGGGCAACGGCATTGCCCAAACGGCTGCGAACGCGGGTTTTCAGGTCGTTATGTGCGACGTGAAAGCTGAGTTCGTTGAACGAGGGTTGGTAAACATTGGCAAGAGCCTTGATCGGTTCGTCAAGAAAGAAACGATGACCGAGGAACAGAAATCGGAGGTTCTCGGACAGATCAAAACAACGACCGATCTTGCAGATTTGAAAGACTGCGCGTTGGTTGTGGAAGCCGCAACGGAAAACTTCGAAGTTAAAAAGAAGATATTCGAACAGCTGGACACGATCTGTTCACCCGAAGCGATTCTTTCATCGAATACTTCCTCTATCTCGATCACAAAAATTGCGGCGACGACAAAACGGCCGGACAAAGTTATCGGAATGCACTTTTTTAATCCGGTTCCGTTGATGAAATTGGTCGAGGTTATTCGGGGAATGGCAACTTCGGATGAAACGTATGCAAAAGTAAAAGCGATTTCTGAAACGCTCGGCAAAGTGCCGGTCGAGTGCAACGACTATCCGGGCTTCGTCTCAAACCGTGTCTTGATGCCGATGATAAACGAGGCTGTTTTCGCGCTGCACGAAGGTGTTGCGACAAAAGAAGCGATTGACGAGATAATGAAGCTTGGGATGAATCACCCAATGGGCCCGCTGACGCTAGCGGATTTCATCGGTTTGGATGTCTGTCTTGCAATCCTAAACGTCATGCACGAAGGCATCGGCGACCCGAAATATCGCCCGTGTCCGCTGTTAAAAAAATACGTCGATGCCGGCTGGCTCGGCCGCAAAAGCGGAAAGGGTTTTTACGATTATGTTTAACCGCGAAATACGCTAAATACGCGAAAGCTGTTTTAATCGACTTATTATTTAGCGTATTAAGCGTATTTGGCGGTTAATTTTCCTATGCACAAAAATCTCCGCTCTTTCATCGAAACGCTCCGACGGGAGAACGAGATCGTCGAGGTTGCGGCCGAGGTCGATGCCTTTCTTGAGATCGCCGAGATACATCGCCGCGTGATCGAAGCCCAGGGCAAGGCTTTGTTGTTTACAAACATAAAGGGCTCGGCGTTTCCTGTTGTCACCAATCTATTTGGAACTATAAAACGCATTGAACTCGCGTTCGGCAAACGCCCGCAGGACTTTGTAAAACGTGCCGTCGAGATGGTCGAGGTTCTCTTGCCGCCAAAGCCCGGAAAGCTTTGGGGCTATCGCGATATGGCGATGACGGCGTTGAAACTCGGCACAAAAAAAGTTCGAAATGCGCCGGTTCTTGAAGTGCGACAATCGGAAGTCGATCTCGAAAAACTGCCGCTGCTGCAACTGTGGCACGAGGACGGCAGGCATTTTATTACGCTGCCGCTTGTTTACACCGAAAGCCCTGTGACCGGCAAGCATAATCTGGGCATTTACCGGATGCAGCGGTACGACAAAACGACTACCGGAATGCACTGGCAGATCGGCAAGGGCGGCGGTTTTCATTACTTTGAGGCTGAACGGCAAAATCAGTCTTTGCCGGTGACAGTTTTCCTCGGCGGATCGCCCGCGATGATACTTTCGGCGATCGCCCCGCTGCCGGAGAATGTTCCGGAGCTGATGCTCGCGTCGCTGCTTGCGGATTCAAAGATCGGGATGGCCGACAATCCGATCAACGGACATCATCGTCTGATCGCCGAATCCGAGTTTGCTATCTGCGGCCACGTTCCGCCGCACGAGCGTCAACCTGAAGGCCCGTTTGGCGACCATTACGGATATTATTCGCTGGCGCACGATTACCCTGTGTTTCATGCTGACGCGGTCTTTCATCGCAAGGACGCGATCTATCCCGCAACCGTTGTCGGCAAGCCGCGGCAGGAAGATTTCTTCATCGGCGATTATTTGCAAGAGCTTTTGTCACCACTTTTTCCGCTTGTGATGCCTGCGGTACGCGATCTGTGGAGCTATGGCGAGACCGGTTTTCATTCGCTTGCCGCCGCGGTCGTAAAGGAACGGTATGGCCGCGAAGCATTGTCCGCCGGTTTCCGTATTCTGGGCGAAGGACAGCTAACTCTAACCAAATTTCTTTTACTAACCGATCTGCCGCAAGACCTACGCGATTTCAAATCGCTGTTCGAGCACATTCTTGCGCGTGTCGAATGGCATCGTGATCTGTTTATCTTCAGTCAGACCGCGTTCGACACGCTCGATTACGCGAGCGGCAAGATCAATCACGGCAGCAAGGCGATATTAATGGGAACGGGCGAAGCGAAAAGGGAACTCGCACGGGAGTTTCGCGGCGAATTGCCCATCGGAGTAAACGCAGCCAAGCCTTTCTGCGGCGGCTGTCTCGTCGTAAAAGGAACGGCCTACGACAATGACAAAGATCTCGCAGAGCGTATCGCCAAATCAAAAGCGTTTGACGAATGGCAGGTCGTCGTTATTCATGACGACATCGCGTATGCCGATTCGACGGAGAAATTTCTTTGGGCGACATGGACACGTTTCAACCCGGCGACAGACATTTTTGCCAAAGACATCATTGTCAAAAACAATCATATCGGCTACGAAGCCCCGATCGTTATCGACGCGAGAATGAAACCGTGGTACCCGAAAGAAGTCGCGGTCCGCGACGACATTTCTAAACTCGTTGACGAAAGGTGGATCGAGTATTTCCCCTAATCTGGTTCCACATATTTAAATTGCCACTAGCTTTAGCTAGTGGACAGGCAATTTGCTTGAACCGGCTTTAGCCGAATGAGAATACAGCCAAATCCTTATTGCTTTAGCAAAACAATATTTGGGCTAAAGCCCAAACAACTCGCTTGTATCATGTCCACTAGCTAAAGCTAATGGCAATTTAAAGAATGAATCAGCGGATTAAGAAAATTGGTCTCATGTCAGCGGTTGCGGCCTTCCTGTCTGTGGTGTTCCTATTCTACGCGTATTTTATTGAGCCCAATCGTCTGGTTGTTAACGAAACTGAGATCGGGATCAAAGGCTTGGATGCGGCATTCGACGGTCTACGGATCGTTGCGGTTTCCGATATTCACGGCGGATCGAACGGTGGTTCAGAAAATAATATCCGGCATTTGGTTGAAACTGTGAACGCGCAGAATGCCGATGCGGTTGTGATTCTTGGCGACTATGTTGCGCACGGTGGATTGGGCAACGATTCGCCGATGGAGATCGAACAGATTGCGGAATTGCTGCGTCCGCTGCGTGCAAAATACGGCGTTTTTGCCGTGCTGGGTAATCATGACGGTTTTTATGGCAGCCAGCGGGTTGCAGATGCGCTTCAATCGCAATACATTCGCGTTCTTCGAAACGAGATCGCGTCGTTTGAGCATAACGGACGCACGCTGCGGCTGCTTGGGTTAAAAGATCACATGCAGCTTAACTCTTGGTACACGTACGACAGCGATATTAAAAAACTTCTCGCCGCGGACGGGCGACGCGGCGACCTCATTGTCCTTGAACACAGCCCGGATATTTTTCAAGTCATCAACTATCACAAAAATCCCGGCAATGATTTTCGTCTGATGATCGCCGGACACTCCCACGGAGGACAAGTTTGGCTTCCGGTCTTGGGACGTCCGATGGTCCCGTCGTCGTTCGGACAAAAATACGCCGCCGGTCATGTTCGCGAGCACGGAAAAGATATGTTCGTCACAACCGGCGTCGGCACAAGCATAATGCCTTTCAGATTTATGGTTCCACCCGAGGTCGCAGTCCTCACGCTCAGGTCAGTACCGCCTGCGTAAGCAGGTGGCGAGCCGCCATTCATGTCAGTACCGCCTGCGTAAGCAGGTGGCAGGCTTGCCAAAACCGAGAAACCTTGATGAAATCGAGAACATCTCGTGGTGAGATCACGCCACCCGCTAACGCAGGCGGTACTGACTTGGGATCGCCGTCGCATATTCTGACACGCGAAATGGATTTATCCCTAAAAGTAAACTAATATTTCGGCTGGATTCGATTCGCAATATAATATCAGGAGAAATCTGTGAAAAATTCTAACAACCTCGTCTCGTTTGTAACTTCCGTTTGCCTTTTGGCAATGTTCGGGCTGGCCTGTGGCGGCTCCGCGACGGACACGCCAACAAATAACGCGTCCACGACAACTAATTCGTCATCGACTGCGGATAATTCCACCAAGCCCGCACAAAACAAAGACATCGCGGGCGGCTACACCGTCACTGGTTCGAATGTTGACGGAGCGGGGAACTACGGCGGCGACCTGACGGTGACAAAACGCGACGACGTTTACCAGTTTTCCTGGGCGAGCGGAGCGCGGACCTACGATGGTGTCGGCGTTCAGACCGGAAACACGGTCGCGGTTGCCTTTACGGAAGGTGCGGACGGCAAAGGCTGCGGCGTGGTTCTATACAGTATTGCCGCGAATGGCGATCTTGACGGAAAAGCCGGCTATTGGGGCGTAAATGAGGCCGAAACAGAGACTGCGAAACGCACCAGCGGAACCGATCTCGCCGGTAAATACGATGTTTCCGGCACAAATTCCGGCGGCGGTGACTATAAGGGATCGCTCGGCGTCAAAAAAGACGGTGACGGTTACGCTTTTGAATGGAACACAGGCGCGGTCGCAAAAGGTTTTGGTATCCGTCAAGGCGACACCGCAAGCATCGGCATCGGCGGCCAGCAATGCGGTTTTGTTTCCTACGAAGTTAAACCCGACGGAACCCTCGAAGGCAAATGGGGCGGTCAAAGTACCAAGAAATTCGGCACCGAAGTGGCTAAGAAGAAGTAGTGTCAGTAGCCCGCACGTAAGTAAGGGCATTTCCGGTATCGAGCAGGCCCTTCCTTACGGTCGGGCTACTGACACACACTCTACTGCGCGTCGCGGACGCCGGAGAATCCTTGGTCGAAGAACTTTCGGGCGGCGCTCATTGCGGCCGGGACGGCGGTCAGGTGCGTGAGCGTGCCGGCGGGGATGATAAATCTTCGCAATTGGTCGCGTCCTATTCCTCGTGCACGCATTGTTTGGAAAGTTTTCTGCGTATTTTTCTGATCGACGACCGTGTCGCCTTCGAGGTTGATGAGCAGCATCGGCGTGCGTGGTGACCAATCGTAAACATTCTGCTTCGCGAGTTCGGCAATGAGCGGATCCGAGGTATCTATCCTCTCGAGTCGTTGAACAAATTCCGGCGTGAGCAGATTTTTGAGCGAATTTTTCGGACGCATCAGCACTGCGGTAAGTCCGAGCCGCTTTATAAGATTTTCATCGGTGACAGTTGTGTTGTAATTCATCCAGATCGAATCAGCCATCGCCTGTTTGAAATAGTTTCGGATCGGAATATTGTGTTCCTTGCGGAAATAGTACGTCGAATACGACAGCAAATACAGTCGAATTCCCATACCGATCTGATCGGTCCCGTCCTGTAACAGAAATTTGAGCGTCGAGTCGTTCATGTCATACGGCCCGCTGGCCGGAGCGGCCTTTTCCACGTTGAAACCGGAGCCGCCAATTGATTCCAGGTCCTTGAGCAAAGCCATCGCGATGCCGCCGCCTTCGGAATAGCCAGTGACGTACAATTTCGGGCCGATCTTGTAACCCGTCTGCATCGCCAGCATCCGCGCCGGGACGATCGAATCGCGCGCCGAACGAGCGTTCGTTACGTTCATCGGATAAGGATGGGCCGCCATGTGGTCGCCCAGCCCTAAATAGTCCGGCATCACAACCGCATAACCGCCGGTCGCGAACGCATAGGCCGCGGTTTCAGCTTCGCTGCCGTCAGCTTTTCCTTTCCATCGCGACGGAGAACTGCGCCGGTCCTGAATTGTTCCGTGACAGAACACGACCAACCCGTTCGGAGCCCCGCCCGACGGCCACGCGACCAACCCGGAAACATTTACCGACCGGCCTTTTACGTCGATCGTCGTGTAAACGATTTTCTTCAGCTCAATATCCGGCGAGTTCGCCGGGAGATCACTGCCAAAGACTTTAGTTACTCGCTCACCGACCGCATTCGCCCGCAATGTCCCGTTCGACACATTACTTACCAGCCGCTGCGCGGAAATTCCCGCTGTGAGAAAAATAACGGCCGCCGCCGTCACCGAAAAGTAACGCAATGTTTTTGTGAACATAAGCCTCATTTCTAATTTGGATTATGGAAACTGCTACGGAAGATTAGCATACAGACGATTCCAGACAGAAGCCCGAACAAAACAAACAGCATGACCTTCTAACGCAGCTTGCTGCCATGTTGTGCGGAAAAGTTTACTTTTCCGTAAGCAGTCAGATAACTGCGGGCTTGCCCGCGATCAGTCATAAACGGCGGCAAGCCGCAGCACATTTTACGCCAAACGGCGAAGCAAGCTTCGCCGCACAACTTGGCGGCTAAGCCGCGAAAAGAAATTACCCCGTTCGCGATGTCAGATTTACTTCACCACTACCTCAGCCTTGATCGAATTCGCGATGTAGCATTGTTTATGGGCATTGTGGTGCAACTCGGCGATCTCGATGGCGGTTGGCAGTTTCTCGCCGGCCCATTCTATTTGCGGGTCGAGCGTAATCAGGCTGATCCACTGCGAACCGCTTTCGTCCGCGGTCATTTCGCCGACTGCGGTGTCCGTATAAGAATCTATCCGAAAGCCATCGCTTCCCGCGAGCCACAAAAAAGTCAGCATATGACACGACGAAGCCGCCGCAACCAGCGCCTCTTCCGGATCGACCGCCGCTTCAACCGAAAACGGCAGCCTAACAGCATGCGGCGAAGACGACGCCGCAACCGTCACGCCCTCATCAAACTCCCACGTGTGCCCGCGAGAATATCTGTTCTTAACAAACAAATCCGGCGCGTCGTTCTTCCACGCAATCGTTGCTTTATGGTAAGCCATAGGTAGTTTCGAGCTGGTCTCTCAGGCTCGGCATCTGTGTCGTTAGTGAATCTAGCGTTCTTTGCGAATTCTATCTGAAAATACGGAAACGCTCACGGCCTGTAACTTTTCTAGATACCTTGTAGGAAAGGAAGCGTAAACTTCCTTTCCTATTTACCTCATAATGGAACTGCGTTAGCACGCTGATCTTTATTCCAAAAACGGATCATGCACCCACCACAAACCCTTCTGAGTGCTGAACTCAAAAGCTCCTTTTGTCGGCCTATATGTGACAGGCCGCCTACGAGAACCATCCGCTGTGCTTATAGTCAGCGGAATATCATCCGGATAAATCTGATTCGATATTATAGGGTTGCTGAAGTCATTGTTAGAACCCCAGGATAGATCTTGTTCCGGTTTTAGACAATGATTTACCTGTGTGTCTTTAACAAAGAACTTCTCGACCGATGGCCTCCAGACGCCCAACTGCGTACAAGGATTTCCCACGGGCGTCGATAGATATCGTCCGGCCACCGGAACGTCACCTGCCTCGCCAAAGTTAATGATAACTGGCGGATTTAACGGATATCGAGCATCCACAATACGCCAATTGCCGTTGCTGGAATTGAATTGTGCTATTTGATCATATCCAAGACCCAGAAAATCGCCGACTTGGATCTGTGTTCCGTAGGTTACATCCCCGAGAGCATATGTGTTGGCGCCCGATCGAACATTTATAACGTAAAAGGCTCCGGTTGAGGGGCGATAGAGGGCGATCTCGTCCAGATTACCAAGCACCGTCGTTCCATTTGATTCATTGATAAAGTTACCAATAAACGGAATGTCGCAATCAACCGGAATGCTGCAGTTCACTCCCCAAGGCACGCCAAACTGCTGCGACGTATTGGGGTCATTGATCCACCAAGTTCCAGCCGAGGGCCTGTAAATCACTATCTGCGAACGTGTATCGGGAAATAGTTTTCCAATCAACGGTTGATCACCGTCCACCCCCCAGTCGATGCTTCTTTCCTCAGTACCGTTCGATCTTCGGATCAGGAAACGACTTTGAATATCGGTCGGTGTACCGTCTCGATAGACGACATAGTCTTCAGCAACATCCCCGTAAAAGTTTCCGACCAAAGGAATGTCAGCATCTTGTCCGCCGAAGTTAAATGCGTCTTCCCACGGCATCGCACGGTTGCCGCAGAACACCAAACTCTTTGTCTCGAAGCCGAAGTAAAGGTTCTGGTGGGTTTCTGCGAGTCCGTCAAATGCCGGATCAGCAGTGAAACTATCGCCGCACGAGGTAACTCTGCTCACATCGTCATCGGGTGAGGCGGGCTGAACCCTAAAATACCCGTAACGATTGTTCATGCTTGTGATAAACGACCGGCCGGTAATATTCATACGGGCTTTATCTTTAACCGAAGAGGTGAAATCGCTGTTTCTTACGATGACAGTACCCATTGACTGCCGCGCCCGATAGATACCCTCTAGAGTAACGTAGTGGCTTTCCGCAAAAGTTAGATTGTTAACCACGTTTTGCGTTCGTTTGATCTCGCTAAGATGATAGGTGCTTACCAAGCGCAGCCTTACACAGTCTTCCATATCGGCACTGGAAGAGCCTTGGCACCTAATGTTCTGCATTGAGTTATGTCCGCCGGTTGTGTGAAACCATCCTTTAGCACCGATGGAGTTTGACCGGAAATCGAGTTTCATCATATTCCAGTTCGAGGCGTTTCCTGAGTGAGTTTGAGCCGCTGTTTGGTTATCAACAAACTCTATGTGCTTCCAACTAATTCCGTCGATCATAGGAATTAGAATAGGTGCGTGGTTTATGCGAAAACCAGCGTAAACACCAGTCGTAAAACCTTTGATCTTAAGTCCGCTAAACTTCATGTCAGATGATGCACCAGCGGACACACAATCCCGATCGTCAGGATCGATTTCGCCATTCGGCAATCGGGAACATATGCCGCTAATAATGGAAATTCCGGTGGAATCCGGTTGGGCCGTTTCCAGTTCGAGATCTCTTATAGAGATCGCAGAGACCCTGTCGGGCGGAGCCATCACTATTTCAAATAAATTTGAGCCCGGTGCGACCAGCGTCAGTTTTGATCCTGGGCTCCCGACGATCTGTCGGCCCGTTGGGATTGGGATTGTGCTATTGACCTGAAGGTTTCCGTCGATGTAGATCGTTCCGGACTGCCCCAATAATATTCTCAGAGCCGACGCACAAGCGGCTGCGTTAGGGCAGAGACTTGCATTGAGGGTTGCTTCGGTGCGATAAGGGAAGTTTGGTTCGGTTGGAAGCACTCCATTGTCAAAAGTATCTCCGCCGACGGTATTAATATCGCTTATATTGGGAACTCCGGCAGGGCAGTTTAAATGTGATTTGCCGTAATACCTGTTAGGTTGCATTGCAAAGAAGCTGCTCCGGTTTCTTTCGCTATGAGTGAACACCATACGAAGATCTTCCAAGGTGACATCATCATCCGGAATGATCGGGTTTTCGCCAAAATGTGTATCGGTACCGTCCAAGTGCAGGTCACCACAATCTACGACCGTTGATTTGATCCCGGCATCGTAAAACCGTAAACGTCCCTCGTCGAGATTATCGGCTGCGGTTTCGGGCGCAGCAGCAACACTGTTTCCGATAAGAATCAGATTCATACTCGCGTCATAGAATTTGCCGGTCGCGACACTATTTTCGAGGAAAATGGGATCTGTATTTGCTCTTGGATTCGGTTCCTTGCTGATATCTTCGACAATTAGGGCGTGATCAACTCCTTCGGTGTGCAATTGTCTTACAAGAAGGCCTCCGTGCTTCTCAATCTTCATACAATACTCGCTCCCTTCGGGGCGAGCCCCCTGACAGTTAAGCTGGAGAAACTTCAGCTTACCGTCACCGGTATATGAAGGTGGTTTACCGGCATTGATAATATCGACCCCGTTTTGTACGGGGGCCATTGACAGTATATTAAAGTTTTGTATGTCCCATTTGTATGCATATGCAGCATCAACGACGAGCTGACGGTGATTCGCAAATGGGGTGACGCTCCTTATCTTAATGTCGTAGATCTCTCCGTCACCAGTTGAAACTGCAAGAATACCGTGGGTAAAGTTCGAAAAAGAAACATTTTCGATTATGACGTCCGAAATGTCATTATCATTGCTGGCCGAGAACTCTATAGCGGTCGTATCTTCGGTCGCGATCCTTGGCCAGTCGTTTCGGGCCCAGCAATGGGGGCCTGAACTGAGCGACTGGAGCCACATGTCTTTCATTCTCACTCTTGTGGTGTCGCCGAGTATTTGGAACATGGGTTCACCGGTCAATCCGCCGGGTTCGGGAGTATGTGTAGAGTTATCGGTACAGTTTCTTGCGGAATCGGGAGGGCTGTAATTGGGTGGAGTCCATCTTACGTCGCGCCACACTATTTGACAGTTGAAGCCATATTGCGACGATTCGCCCTGCAGCGTTACGTTACTGGGAATTACGATCTTATCTCTAATATTGTATCGACTTAAGCCTCCGCCGACAGGAGTTGTGCAGGGAAAGTAGAGCGTTCCGCCGCCGTCGTCAGTATCCGGATCGCCATCGGGATCGCTTATGTAGTTCACTGCACTCTGAATGTGCTGGGTGTGATCGGTATCGACGCCGGGCCCGGGCGGATTATACGGCCCGACGGGCGCGCCCATCCTGTAAATGACCGGCGAATAGACCGTCAGCTTTATTTCGTCTGAGTCGATAACGGCTCCGCCCGAATAATGGACCCTTGCGTAGTAGTTATAGGTTTCTTGTCCGAGTTCCAGCTGTTGAACGCGGTAGGGCGACGCGGTTAAGGTCGCATAGGGAACATCATTACGGTAGATAACAACTTTTGTAATGAGGGCCATAGTGGTTGGCTGAGCTTCCACATATACTGAGGGGCTCGGAGCATTCCGTTCTGCCGGTGCCGGTATTTCTACCTGACTGGAATCTAAAAACTTTATGTTCACCGGGCCTTGTGCATGTGCTGAGGCGGTGATCGCGAGAGCGATCAAAACAAGCGCACCGATATTCGACAAAAGTCCACTACGGTCTAATTTCATAGTTCCCTCCTAAGTTGTTATTTTTTTGGTTTCACGAGAATCGGCGCATCCGATTTCCAACTTATTCTAGCAAAATATTTACTCATAACGTCAATATTATTTTCTCACACGGCAATATTACAATCTTACACGCGAATATTATTTTCTTACATTCCTTTCTTAGAATCTTATAAGGCAATATTATTTGCTAACACGGCGATGTTAGTTTCCAACATTGTCAACTTAGCTACTTACACGAGAATATTAGTTTCTAACACGGCGGTGTATAATCCGTGTGATCGCTTGCAGCAGACAAATTATTGCGGTTTTACAGTCGCGGTGTGGTCTTTCAATTCTTTGAACAGCGCGGCGCGCTCCTTTTTGGTTTGTGCTAAAGCCCAATCCCACGTTTTTGAGTAGTATTCGGTTCGTTTTTTCTCGACCGCGACCTCGGCATCGGCAAATTCTTTACCATAGAGTTTTTCCCAGACGTCGTACAGGTATAGAAAAAGCACCTTGTGTTCGTCGAGGTCCGACCGCGCTTTTGGAATCCCGACATCGACTATTAGACGATGGCCGAGTTCGTGGATCAGCGTCGCCTTTTTTGTGTTGGCGGGATAACTCGCTCTAAGTTTCATCGGCTTATCTCCAAAGCCGGACCAACTGACACCTTCAAAAACGATCACAGATATCTCTTTATCCTTGAACTTAATTCCAGCGACCTTCTCCATCGCCACGATCATTTTTTTGCCCTCTGATCGCCACACCTCACGATACTCAGCGGTCGCCTGATCGAATTGCGGCGACTCCGCAGAAAACGTGAGCTTCGGCATGGTCTCAGCGACAGCCGTCAACGACGCAAAAGCGAAGATCATCAATAAAAAAAGGATTCTCATAATGCCTCCTATGTCATTTCTGCGTAACATCTTACCCGCAAACGAGTTCTGTTGGAAAGCAATAACCGCATTCTTCCGGAAAAACGGCCTTCGAGTCCGAACTGCAATTAAAAAAATATAAATGCAGGGTCGCGATGCTCGCTAAACTAATTATCGCAAAGATCTCTTATCGGCCGCCCACCAACTCTTGCGGCTATTCTCTCTTTGGGCTGTGCCCATCTATTTGCGGTGAATCTCTGATTCACCGCATTGGTTCTAATATTCCTTGAGGCCATGCCTCCGATCGGCGGCATAGCCGCGATTGAGTTTTAGGCATTATCGGAAAAGTAGAACTTTTCCGCAAATAGAGCGGCGTGAGCCGCCAAAACCCTCGTTCAGACGATAATTTCTCATTTCTCATTCATCTGGTGTACCATCTCCGCAACGGATCTTGGGGGAACATTATGGACAAGAAAGCACATTGGGAGAATGTTTATACAACAAAGGGCCATGACGAGGTCAGTTGGTTTCGCGAGCACCTTGAAACATCGCTTCAGATGATCGAAGGAACCGGTGTCGGCAAAGATGCGGCGATCATTGACATCGGCGGCGGCAATTCCACGCTTGTTGACGACCTGCTCGAACGCGGGTTTATCGATGTTGCAGTGCTTGATATCTCAGGCAAAGCGATCTCGGACAGCCAAGAGCGGCTTGAGCACAAGGCCGCAGAAGTTAATTGGCATGTCGCCGATATTACCCATGCAAACCTTCCCGCCGATCGCTATGATCTGTGGCACGACCGCGCCGTTTTCCATTTTTTGACCGATGAAGCGGATCGTAGAAAATATATTGACCTAGTAATGTGTTCATTAAAGGTCGGTGGACATATTATCGTCGCGTCGTTCGGCCTCGAAGGCCCGCAAAAATGCAGCGGACTGGACGTTGTCCGCTACAGCCCCGACACTATGCACGATGAGTTTGGAAATTCTTTCGAATTGATCAAAAGCATCGGCGAAACCCACCAAACTCCGTTCGGAACTATGCAGGACTTCGTATATTGCTACTGCCGCAAGGTCTAGTCGGACGATCCGATCCGCGTACATCGGCGGCACGTACCGGAAAAGTAGAACTTTTCCGCAAACAGTGTGCGGAGCACACGACCATA
The DNA here is from genome assembly GCA_964605905.1 of uncultured Chloracidobacterium sp. GTDB lineage: Bacteria > Acidobacteriota > Blastocatellia > Pyrinomonadales > Pyrinomonadaceae > OLB17. The sequence goes on from CAZSEL010000071.1 coordinate 14,418, forward strand.
ACTTTAGCTACATGTGTAGGCCTTTGGCCGGAACGTGTAGAACAGGCCGCAAGAAATAATTGAGCATGTGAAACATGCGACACGGCTGTCACGCGTGTTTCACACGCTCGATCTTTTTTTCGTTACAGTCCTACACATTCCGCTCTGCTCCATGTGTAGCTAAAGTTATTTCCGCGTGCTCCGCACGCTGATGAAACTTTTCTGCAAACGGATAAAAAAAAGTTCTTGCATTTTCTGCTAACATTCTATTAACATTATTTTACTCGTGGCGGGGTGCCGGCGGGTTCGTTTCTTGGGAGACGGAGGTTGTTTGGAGTTGATCGCCAGAATAAACTCTGAAGAACATGGATTGGCTGAGAGCGTAAAAGGAGCTTGAGGCCGCCGATAAGGAAAGCCCCGACCTTTGGTTAATTTGGGCCGCACGGTCCGCAAAGTTTAACCGCCGTTTCACGCCAGAGTTTTCCCCATTCAAAAAGAGAGGCCAGCCACACAGGTCTTGCCGCACGTTAGGGCTTTTTCATTTTCCATCTGCACAGAAACCTACCCGACGGTATCCGCCGCGTTTTAAGAAATCTAAATTAAGACGATAAGGAGAAATAAAGATATGATTCCGAATCCAGCATGGTTCCCCACCTCGATAGGTGCGAGAGCCGATTGGTACGCTAATTTTACAGTCCAGTTTGCGATCATCGCGACGATATTGGGCTTTTCGCCCGCCGAAGTAACTGCGGTGCAGGCCGACAATAACCTGATGCAGTTCCTGCGCAACGCGGCGAACCAGATGGACGCCGTTATCGCAGCCGCGCGGCAATTTCGCAAGGTGATAACCGAGGGCAACATCGGCCAGGTTACGCCTAATTGGCCCGCACAGTTTGCCGGTTCGCCCGCCGATCCGCCGCCCGACACCGGCGTATTCGAAAGGTTGGACGACCTGGTAAGACGCATCCGTGTCGCGCCGAACTACACGCCCGAAACAGGCGCTCTGCTGGGCATCATACCGTCCAAGCCAGACCCGATAGTTCCGACGGAAGTGAAACCGGAACCTTCGATAATCGCCGAACCGGGCAACAAGGTCATCGTGAAATTCTCACGCGGCCAGATGGACGGCCTCGACGTCGAAGTGCAGTTGGACAACAGCGGCACTTGGGATAATTACGGCAAATATCCTAAATCGCCCGCCGAATTGACCATACCCGAAAACCCGCAGGGCCTGCCAAGATATGTGCAAGTCCGCTCAAGATACCTGCAGGGAAATCAACCCGTCGGACAATACTCCGACGTGGACGCAATTTCCACAACCCCGTAGAAAACAAATTAAATTCTGGCAAAAAAAGGAGCGGCCGAACCGCTCTTTTTTTGTGTGCTTTGGAAATAATTTTTACGGACGCAGTCGATACAACATTCTCGGGAAGGGAATAGTTTCACGGACGTGTTCGATGCCGGACATCCAGGCTACAGTTCGTTCGATGCCCATGCCGAAGCCGGCGTGGGGGACGCTGCCATAGCGGCGGAGGTCGAGATACCATTCGAAGGTTT
>CAZSEL010000072.1:0-15593 GCA_964605905.1 uncultured Chloracidobacterium sp.
GCGACGGCAGCGAGCACCACGGCAATCTTCAAAATCATCCGCTCATATTCAGCTCTGCACCGGAACTTGCGGCCGAACTATTCATTTCGCTGGCTAGAGATGACTTCAAGGGTTAGATTCCGCCAATCCTACCAGAGCCATCGGCTGTCCCGATAAATCTATGTCAAAAATATTTCTACAAGGCATTTTTTTAATTGTCGCAGTTGCCGCGTTGACGGCAACAGCCCTCGCACAGTCATCGACTTTCAATTATCAAGGCCGCCTGACCGATGCCGGAATGCCGCCGACGGCGAATTACGATTTCGAATTTCGCCTGTACGACACGGGCGGAGCGATCATCGCCGGACAGCAGCGGCTGAATGTTTCCGTGGTGAGCGGTGTTTTTAATACAACGCTCGATTTCGGAGCGGGAGCGTTTCCGGGGGCTGACCGCAGTTTGGAAATTTCCGTCCGTCCTGCCGGAGGCGGAGCGTTCACAACGCTGGTCCCGCGTCAGCCTATAAGTTCCGCCCCTTATTCAATCAAATCGCTGAATGCTACTAACGCCGAGCAGCTTGGCGGCGTGGATTCGACACGCTTTGTACAGCAGGATGCTGGCGGAAATGTTTCGGTCGCGGGCGGCTTGACGGTAAACGGCTCGCTCTCGCTCACTACGGTCAACGCTCAAACGCAATACAATCTCGGCGGCAATCGCGTGTTATCGATCGGCAGTGGAAACAATGGCAGTTTGTCTTTGGGAACCGGCGCAGGCAACCCGAATTCCGCTGGATTCAATACTTATCTAGGCCAATCTGCCGGAGCAAACAACACCGGTGGCTCAAACACCTTCGTCGGCAGCCTCGCCGGTATCGCAAATACAAGTGGCGGCTTCAACTCGTTCTTCGGCAGTTTTTCGGGCGGCTCAAACAGCACGGCCAGCGGCAATTCGTTTTTCGGCAGCGGCTCCGGTTTTGCCAACACGGTCGGCGGAAGCAACTCCTTCTTCGGCTCGTTCACTGGAAATGCAAACACGACGGGCGATGCCAATGCATTTTTCGGCGCAGGAGCGGGACAGCAAAACACGACAGGTAGAGAGAATGTCTTTTCCGGGGCGAGTTCAGGTGCTTCCAATACGGCGGGCGTTGCCAACTCTTTCTACGGAAGTCAAGTCGGTTTGCTCAACACGACCGGCAGCTTTAATTCCATCTTTGGACGTGCCGCCGGTTTCAACAATAATGCCAGTAACAACGCCTTTTTCGGCGCGGGCGCGGGCGAACTAAACACTACCGGCACGAACAACACTTTCGTCGGCACGGGTACCGGCGGCGGAAATGTAACCGGCAGCAACAACAGCTTCTTCGGACGTGACGCCGGACGCAACAGCACGGCGAGCGATAATTCGTTTTTCGGGACTTTAGCCGGTCTTAACAATACAACAGGCGACCGTAACGCCTTCTTCGGAATCGATGCCGGACTGAATACCACCACCGGATGCTGCAACTCCTTTTTTGGAAACAAGGTTGGACTCAGTAATACGACCGGTCGTGGCAATGCCTTCTTCGGCGGCAGTGCCGGAAGAAATAATACAATCGGTAACTTCAATTCCTTCTTCGGCGACTTGGCCGGCAGCGGCCTTTCTACAGGGACGGATAATACCTTTGTCGGTTATCTTTCAGGGCTCACCGTGATAACGGGGAGCCACAACACCCTTATCGGCAGCAACGCAGTCAGCGCGGATAATCTCACCAATGCCACCGCCATCGGAGCAAACGCCGTTGTCTCGCAAAGCAATGCTTTAATCCTGGGCAACAACGCCAACGTCGGCGTTGGCACATCGTCGCCTAACTCGAAGCTCACGGTCGTTGGTTTGATCGAGACGACTGCGGGCGGCGTTAAATTTCCTGACGGCACGATTCAAACAACTGCGGGCGGTGGTTCGGCAGTCACCAGTCTCAACGGATTAACTAATAATGTCACGCTCGCCGCAGGGGCGAACATCATGATTACGCCATTGGGCAACACGCTGACAATTGCCTCGACGGGCGGCGGCGGAATATTGAATCAAACGGCGTTGCAGACCGCGGCAAACTTTAACATTGACGGAGCCGGAAGGGCGAACTTTTTTGACTCGAATGATTATCGGAGTGGCGACATTTCGATTCTCAACTCGATCGGGGGTGTTCTTCGTGTCGGCCTCAATACGGGAACCGGTGCGGGCGGCGGGCAAAATACTTTTGTCGGCAACAACGCGGGAGATAACGCCGGATCTTCCGACGACAATACTTTCGTGGGCTACCAATCAGGCAGGCTCGCAAATGGTAACTCAGGCGGAAACTCTTTCTTCGGTGCGTTCACCGGCAACGGAACACAAGGCGGATTCAATTCGTTTTTCGGCGCACATTCCGGCGAAAAAACGACGACGGGTAGCAGTAATTCATTTTTCGGCGCAGCGAGCGGTTTTAATAATACGAGCGGAACCGGCAATGCCTTTTTCGGTCGAAATTCCGGTTTTGCCAATACAGACGGCGCAAACAATTCCTTCTTTGGTGTCGGCAGCGGAATCAATACATCGAACGGCGGCAGCAACAACGCCTTTTTCGGCAGCGGCGCGGGCGGCTCAAATACTTCGGGCGGCAATAATTCATTTTTCGGCTCGGCAGCCGGATTTAACAGCAACAGCGGCGGCATCAACTCCTTCTTCGGCTTTCGAGCGGGTTTCAACACCAGCGGCACGGGCAACGTCTTCGTTGGCTCGCTCGCCGGAGAGATCAACACGACGGGCAGCGACAACACGGCAATCGGCAACAACGCGGGTTCGGCAATCGGCTTTGCCAATTTGACCAACTCCACCTCAATCGGCGCCAACACAAGCTCGACACAAAGCAATTCTGTGATTTTAGGGAACAACGCAAGCGTCGGCATCGGTACGACCGCACCGAAGGCAAAACTCGATGTAACCGGCGGCAGCATTTTTGTCGGGACACCGGGCCAGGGAATCATCTTGAGATCGCCGGATGGTTTTACTTGCAGACTATTCTCAATCGACAACGCAGGCGGCATGATTTTGACGGTTGTTACATGTCCGTAAAAAAGGAGAAACATATGAGCAGTTTTTTGTGGTTAGAAGGAATAGAGGGCGAGTCAGGCAATCCGTGGCACCAGGGCGAGATCGACATTTTGTCAGCGGTGAGAAGTTACAGGATACCAAACCAGCACGCGGGAAAATTCAAAAACAGCGGAAAGACGATTGGCGATGTAAGTGTCACGAAAAAATACAACGAAGACACCAGCAAATTGATAGAAGCCGCTGTGAGCGGTAAAAGATTTAGCAACGGGCTAATAACTCAGGAATCGAAAAATAATGTCGTGATATTGGAAATGACCAATATTTCAATTGCCTCATTTAGCTCGGACAACTCAGTTGAAACAATATCCCTGATATTTGAACCAATGTCTTAATTGTTAGGCAGCGATACCGGAAAACTATGAATAGAAAATCAATTTTACAAAACACTTTCGTCAGCTTGATTTTTGCATCTGCAACTGCAATCTCAGCTTTCGCTCAGACGACAACATTCACATATCAAGGCAAGCTTTCCGACACAGGGACACCGCAGGCAAATTACCAAATGCGGTTTGAACTTTACGATGCACTGATGGACGGAAACCAGGTCGGCCCGACAATGACAAATCCGTCGGTATCTGTAACTCAGGGTGCATTCACCGTCCAACTCGATTTCGGCGGTGCGGCTTTCGATGGTACTGACCGGTTCTTAGAGATTGCCATACGGCGAAACGAGGGCGATCCGTTTACCGTTCTCAATCCGCGCCAGCAAATTCGTTCCACGCCGTATTCGGCACGAGCACTGAATGCCGGACAAGCCGATCTCGCGCTCGACGCAAACAAACTCGGCGGCATCGACGCGAGTGAATATGTCACAACTATCGGAGCCGGAAATGCTTTTGTAAATAACACGACCACTCCGCAGTCCGGGAATTTCAACATCTCCGGCGTTGGTGTCGTCGGCGACAGTCTCGGCGTCGGCACGACTCCAAATTCCGGATACAAATTCGATGTCAGCGGAAATTCCCGCATAACAACAGCAAGCGGGGCCGTGATCACATTCGCCTCGCCAAATTCCGAATCCGGGATGTCGACAGCCTTCAACGGCGGTCGTGCCGACATCCGTTTCGACGGCTCGACAATTAAACTGGTTGCGGGTCTGCCGGGCGGGCCGCCGTCTTCGACAAATGGGTTAAGCGTTAGCACGGCAGGTAATGTCGGCATTGGCACAACCAATCCGCGGGCTAAGTTGGATGTTGCCGGAAACGCCGTGCAAGACCGCGATAAAAGCGGTATGCCCAAGGCGATGTTATACGTTGACGGCATTCAATTAAACCCGAGTATTCTTCGCTGCTATAACGGTATAACAGGTGCGTCAACCGGAACTTGCGGATTCACGGTCACTCGAAATTCCGACGGATCCTATGATGTCGGCCTCGGATTTCAGGTTTCTGATCGTTTCGTTTCTGTCACCGCACAACTAGGGGCTCCTATTTTTATTGGTGGAAGCTCTATTAATTTCGGTGCAAACTTCAGTTTCAATAGCCAAAACAATACGACCCTCACAGTTGTCACCTTCTACTCAGCCATTTCGGAAAACAAAAAAGATGGAAGGTTCACGCTACTCGTGTATTAGCAAGGATGACGATTATGAACAACAAGATGGAGAAACTTGAATATGAAAATTAAGAAAACTCACCTTATAACAATCTGGTTAGTTCTGTTTTTTTTGAGTACCCCGATCGCTTTTGCCCAAACGACGGCATTTACTTATCAGGGTAAATTGACGGACACAGGAACGCCGCAGGCAAATTACCAAATGCGGTTTGAGCTTTACGATGAGCTAACAGCCGGAAACCAGATCGGCACAACGATTACAAGTCCATCGGTTGCGGTAACGCAAGGTGTTTTTACCGTCCCGCTCGATTTTGGCTCCGCCGCCTTTGACGGCACGGACCGATTTTTGGAAATTGCCGTCAAGCGAAATGAGGGCGATCCGTTCACCGTTTTAACTCCGCGTCAGAAATTAACGAGTGCTCCTTATTCGATTACGTCGGCAAACGCGCTTAATCTTGGCGGTATGGCCGCGAATACTTATTTGCAAACCAACGGCGACGCTGCGGCTTTAACAAATCTGAATGCCGACCAATTGCTTTCGGGAACGGTCAACGATGCGCGGCTTTCGCCAAACATTGTCAGGCTCGACGCGAATAATGTTTTCACCGGAAAAGTTAATACGCTGCCGCAGGTAACTTTGTCGGGCGATGGGCAAATTATCGCGCCGCGTCTGGAAAATTCGGCTGTCGAACCTGCTCCCGCTTCGGCGACCAACGCCGGACGAATTTATTTCAATACAACGACGGGCAGTTTGATGGTTTCCAACGGCACGGCCTGGATAAATTTATCGTCCGCCTCACGCCAGATTCAAACCTTTTCGGGAGTAACGGCAAGCAGTAGTTTCAACTGCGCAAACACGACGACGGCGATTCGCTCGGCGACGTTCACCAAATCTTCGGATGCCAGCCGTTTGCGAATCACTTTCAAAGACACGGCAAGTGCATTTGGCCCGAACAGTTTTACGTTATTCGTTTCGGTGAGAATCGACGGCGTTCTTGTCAGCAGTCCGACCGCGCTGAGAATGAGTTTTGCCAGTTCCGGCGAAAACGGCTTGTTTTTCCTGACTACCGCCTTCGCTCCTGTCGGATATGCCGACGGCGTTGCCGCCGGAACGCATACATTGACGACGACCTACAATCACACAGCTATTTTAGGCGGCAGTTTTACCTGTTTCCGCGACACCGAGCCATATCTTATCGAAATCGAAGAAATCCCCTGAGGAGAAAAACTATGAAAAATAAATTATTGATCTTTATCGTATTTTTAATTTTCTTCGCGGTAAATATTCACGCCCAAAGCGGCGGAGATTTTACGATCACTCAATCGGTGATCGCGGGCGGAGGCGGCCAGAATGCGGCGGCCGGAACATTTTCGCTCGACGGCACGATCGGTCAGCCCGTTGCGGGAAGGGCAATCCGTGGATCGACATTTGCCGTAACATCCGGTTTTTGGAATTTCACGCCGCTTGGGCCAACAGCCGCACAGGTCAGCGTTAGCGGTCAGGTTAGAACCGCTGGCGGCCTCGGCATTCCAAACGCCGTTTTAACCATTATGTCGCAAGACGGTTCGACGCGGACCGCCCTTTCAAGCAGCTTTGGATATTACAGTTTTGAGGGCGTCACGGCGGGATCCACCTACGTCGTCAGCATCTCGACCAAACGCTTTACATTCAATCAGCCGACGATATTAGTTTCAGTTGCCGACGAGATCACCGATCTCGATTTCGTCGCGGAGCCGTTACCGTAACCTTACGTCAATTTAGTTTCAGCAGATGTAAAACGAGCGGCGGAAGTCTGTCGGCAGTTACCTCAAAGTTTAAATTGAAGAAAAAACTAAAGTTAAATTCAAAGACTCCGCTCCAGCTTTCGGGCTATCTTTATTGCGTTGAACATCGCGGGTTAAAAGGGAAATGTGTTCCCCCGGATTATTTTGAGATTAATTTTGCCGATTCGTCGCGTTGATAGTGGAGAAAGAATGATGGAGTGAAAATTATGGCAATAACGAGAAAGGTGCAGCTATGGCAATAAAGAATAATTGGGTAAAAGCTACCGGAGAAGGAAAAGTGGACTATGACTTCTGGTCATATTGGGATTCGGCCTTAGCTCCGTGGGAAAAGGAATACTTTCCGCCCGGCGGAACAATGGGGATCATCCGCTTCTACAATTTCGACGTTGCATCGGCCGTCGTCAAGCACGGCCATGTTGTCGGCTACACATGGCTTGGAAAACCTCTGCTGGAAGCAAGCATGGAAAATAACAAAGAGATCCTTGTTATCGGCGCTCACAGCAATACGGGCAACCGTAAATTCAATCATGATCTCGCCATAGGTAGAGCCGCATCTGTCGCGGAGTTTCTAGGTAGCGAAGGAATTCCGTTCGACAGAATGTCAATAATAGGCTCAAAAACACTCGACCGCGATTCGCGGGGTGAATCTGAAAAATGGCGAGCCGTCAGCGTTTTGTTCACCGCGCATGTAACGCCGCCTTATCCGAACTTCTTGTAGTGATCAGGCATCGAGCTTAATTGGGATCAAAACCCATCGTTACTATAAGTGTCTGCTGCGAAAGCAGTCACGAAAGAGAGAATGCTCTCGACCGGTTAAGGACGGTTGTTCTGACACCATTTTACCTTAGCCGCTTAGCAATCAGGACAAGTCAGAATTCAAGGAGTTACAAAAATGGAAACAGCAAAAACAAAATTGGAATCGAGCAGCATTCCACGGCAGACACTTGTCTCATTCGTACGCGATCTGTTCGGCGGATATCCAAACCCGGACGATCCGCAGCCGCCGGGGTCGTGGGATCCGGTGATTCGCACTGCAATAAAAAGGACAGCATACGCACTGGAACCGCTCGGTTCCGGTAAACACCTGACGGGATTGTACCCATTCGACGACTACTATTATGAGAATCCGCCGAAACCAAGCTGGTCTCTTTTACGGCGGATCATCGCCGAGCGGAATCCGGCGGTCTGGGATGTCATCGGCGGAGGGCCGCTTTCGTTGGTCGCCCTTAATCCGCAGCCGCTTCCGCCGGGAATTTTGTTCGCGGCCGCGCTTGCCGGCGAGGTTATAAACGACGCCGCTGCTCGTCAGGAACTTGCCGATATGCTGCGTCCAAACGGCGAAGAAGCCGGAATAATAATAGTCGGCGGCCTTGTCGGGCATTTCGTTGACGATTGGTGCGGCACTATGTGGAAACTGCGTTGGCCATTCCCGGGACCGCGGCCAAATTGGTTGAAAGAACAACTGAGCGGAACAGACCTGGTCGTGATGGGCGTTCAGTTCGAAAACGCCGCCGGTCAGGTTTTCAACAAAGCATTGAGCAAAGCTTTTAATGACGCCGGTGCAAAATTTATTGAGACGGGTTTATCAAGAATGCAATAGCCTTTCCGACGTTGGGTTTTGCATAAATTGCCTTTTTCAAAACAGTGGTTTATGCAAAACACACGTCTGAAAGAAAGAGGATAGAGCTTATGGATAGTATTTTTTGCAGCGTTTCACTGCTTGACGATAAAGGTAAATCGTTCAGCATGGACATAATACGCGATGATGAGGGCAAACAGTTATGGAAAGTAATTTCGAATTCAAAAAACGGTATAGCTTTGCCTGCGCTTGAGGGAACATGGTTCCGTCACGTGGATGCCGGCAACTTCTGGTGTTCATATTCACCTACACCAACGACCGAGACTACTGTATTAGTCACCGGAGGAATGCGATTCGATTTTTTTCGCGATGTAACCTGCGGCAGGCCATTGACGGCAAACGGAAATGTTTACGACATTAGTTCCCAACCGCTCTTCGTTTCTTGTAAATTTTCGCTTCTGTGTATTTGAACAGGCGAATAGAAAGTAGATCGTTTGTTGCGGCAACCGCTTTCGGCGGCAGGCTGACCTCCACGCACGGCTAACAGTCTAGCTCAAATTTTTGGCAATTGGTGAAAATTCTCAAAATTGGGTAGTGGGTCAGCTTGGATTTACTTTGTGAACTTTGTGTCCGCAACTCTGTGACCTCTGTGAGAAAAAAATCTTTCTCACAGAGGTCACAAAGAGTTCACAAAGAACACAGAGGTTCCATTGAACTCCGTCGAGGCTCAAACTGACCCACTACCTGTGTGAACAGGAAATTACGGTTACGCTGCCGGATTTAATTTTGAGACTACTTTCCCCGATTCGTCGCGTTAATTAGGTGAAGACGAATATTGTCCGTGATTGGCCGCTCTGCTCGTCAAGTCGGGCATTCGCCAGAGATTCACTGGACAAGAATCGAGATTTAGATAGGAGTTTATAAATGGCTTTCAGTCACAGCGAGGTTCACAATTGGGCGCAAAAAGCGTTGGACAAATACAACGGCGGCTATAATGCGAGCGACCTAAACTTAAATGCCTGCACATATCTTTACGAGCTTAGGGACGACGGCAACGCCGATAACGCCCTTGCCATCGCCAGTCACTATTTGCATTGCCGCTACGTGTCAAGCAGAGCTTATTTGATCGGTGCCATTGCCGGACTCATCGCCGTATTGACCTATGACGGCGCGATAAAGTTCATTGATTCCCTAATTAAAGAGTATTCGTCAAAAGAACTTGTCCATAAATTCGGCAAAGCTCCTACGAGTACCTATTCAAACCAAATGATTGCCTGGGATTTGCAGGGACTATCTGACGGAATAGGCGATTTTATGTTTCAGTGGGGAGATACAACGCTCTATGCCTCTAAATATCCAAGAGCCGACTTTTACCCGAAAAAATAGTTTCCGGAAATATGCATCAGGGAGAGTAAAAATATGACTATGGTAACTTCATCGAGGTCCGAAACTATTGATTTCGGAGAGCCAAATGCCTCGCAATCCTACAAATTGGTTCGGCTTGTTCGCACTCTGCGAATGGAGTGGACTAACAATCCTACATCGGAAATAAATATTTACGCATATATAAATGAATTTCCATATAACAATGCCAAACAAAAAGACGAGCGTGAATCCATGCGTCAACGCATCAGTTATGTGCTAGGTGCTTTGCAGCAGATGGGAGTGCCTGACCCCCAGGTCTATGTTGGCGGGATAGCATTTTCAAGCAACAGGGCCGGAGCCATCGATCTCTCGATCCGGGACGGAAAAAGCACTTTTATTCTGCCGCCATACCCGCCGGCTGTTAGTCCTTCCGCCCCTAAAGAACCTTCGGCTCAAAGGGAAAAATGGCTTGATGCCGAGGCGGAAATAGGGGTTGATCCTAAAGACAGAAAAGTCGAAGTGGAAGTTGGGGTGAAATACGAAGGAGACCCGTTTACGAAAATAATTCAACCGACCCTGAAATGCGTTTTCACCGACGACGGCAGATTGAAAGAGGTTGGGGCCGAGATCACTTTAATGAAAGCAGAAATTGCGAAAAGAATAGCCGGGTTCAGAAACGTAGAGATTGCCGCAAAAACAGCAGGCTCTATCGAGTTCAGTAAAAAAACTGCCGAGCGACAGCAAACCGAATTGCACGCCAAACTTAAAGCCGAGTTATCGGCGGATGTAAATATCCCGGGAACACAAATAAAGATGCCCGTAAAACTTTCTGTTGATGTTGACCCGGAAGGCAAGCTTGGAATATCGGCGTTAATTACCGTTATTGAATTTTAATCGACAAAAAAAGACTGATAGAAAGGAGAATCCATTCAGGCCAGGAGCAGCTTTTTGACCAGATCACAATATAGGCCGGAAGCGGTTTCCAGATCTTTCTTGAGAACAAATTCATCTTTCGTATGTGCGACCAGGATCGAGCCGGGACCGAGCAGCAGCGGCTTTCCCCAGTTTGGCAGGTGCGGAATGTCGGTTGTAAACCGGACGACCTTTTGGGTGAAGCCATCGACTGGGTGAAGTTTTACAGGTTCGCTGCAAGATAACACTTCGATCTCGGCCCGGCCGCGGACGATATTTTGCAACGCAGTTTCTATTGGTTCCCGCTTTGTAGTTAATCGAATAAGCAGCCCGGCCTCGGCTTTTGGCGGGATGATGTTTAATGCAAGCCCGCCGTCGAGCGTGCCGATATTTACTGTCGTCTCGCCAAAGAAATCGTCATGCGGAAACTTGGTCTGCCGAATATCATCCAGAACATCGAGCAGCGTCAAAATGGCCGAATCGCCTTCCTCAGGATAAGCCGAATGCGCCGCCTTGCCGCTAGTTTTTATCATCAGTCGGAACGAACCTTTTGACCCGATCGCAAGATCGTTATCCGTCGGCTCGCCGTTTATCATGTACTCGCATTTCGCCGCCAGCGGATGCAGATTCGCGGCCTTTGCACCGGTTGAGGCACGTTCTTCTTCAACGGTGTAAAGAAGTCCGATATCCTCTACTCCTTCACTCCTCAACTCCTCCACTGCGGTAATCTGCGCCGCAATTATCCCCTTCGCATCACAAGCACCACGCCCGTAAATTTTTTCATCATCCTCAGTCGGAGCAATAAACGGCGGCACCGTATCCATATGCGTCGAAAGCCAAACGCGCGGGCTTTCGTTCAAATATGCGATGACATTATTCTGATTGTCAGAGACTTTTTGAAGTTCAACAATCCACCCAAGCGACTCCAAATAATCCCGCAGCCAAAACCCGACCGCTTCCTCTTCACCGGAAACGGACGGAATCTTCATTAACGATTTTGTGAGTTCAAATGGATTCATTAGGACGCGGTTTCCGAAATAATTTTCAGAACCTCGACATCTTCAAAGTGTTTTCGATTATGGGTTACCAGCGGTATGTCAAACATAACCGCCACGGCTGCAATCCACGCATCCGCCATTCCAATCGGCTTACCTTTCTTTCGTGAATCGCTCATTATTACCGCCCAAATTTCGCAGAGATTTTCGTCTGGATAAATCACACCAAAATCGAAAGAAATTCTCTTGTCTTTCGCTTTCTTTTTTCGCCCCAATCATTTTCGATTTCCCAACGGCGCAATTCGGCCAGGGTCATAAAGGAAATGATTTTGGGAAGTCCTTCAAGATGAGGACGGTAGAGTTGGGCTCGGAAATCTTCTTTCAAGAGGTATGAGATAACGTCAGTATCAGCAATTACCATTATTAATCAGTTTTTCTCCAGTCTTCGATCTTCCGCTCGCCATTCTTCACGCATACGCATAAATTCGTCCGCTTCCGCTCGAATGTCTGCCTGTGTCTTTTCGTCTTCCGGAAAATTTGCAAAATCTTGGTATGTATAGGCCTGAACATCCTGCTGTTTAATTAAACGCTCTAGCCTTTCACGCGCAGCTTTTCTTGTTTCAGATTTTATGCCGTAAGGATTCCGAACGGCCTTATCATTTTCCAGTAAAGTTATTCCAGCCATTTTTTTCAGCCTCTTTTCGTTGATAATAGCATCGAATGAAGTTAACACGTATTTTCCAAACCACCTGCAAATAGATCATGCAATCAAAAACAACACGCAATTTTTCAGCGCTCATTTTTTGATCTGTCTCTCTTGCCACGCTTCTTCACGTGCTTCTTCAAGCAGTTCGGTCAGCTCATCTTCGGAAATTCCGCTTTCTTTTATCTGTCTGCGCACGGGATCAAAGATCTCTCGAAAAGTGAGTTTCGATAAACTGTCGATTTCATCGCGCTTGACGACCGCATCTTTCAGAACAGAAGATAGATAATCGCTAAGCGGCAAGCCGTCTTTTTCCGCCTGTTTCGCCGCCGATGTCTCGATTTCCGGCTTTATTTCAATCATAACCGTCATAACACAATTTTAACACAAGTCACCTCCTTAAATGGATTGATAAATATCGTCGAAAGCCTGACAGTTGTGCTAATTTAGGTTCAGGATGCTGACGCTAGTACTTACAGTCGTTATTTCTATTATCCTTCTGATCGTCTCGTCCGTCATTGCCTACTTATCGCTGCTTGCCTTAGTTATTGAGGCGTTTGCGTCTGGATTGTGGTCAGGTTTTGGACTACCGGTTCTGAGAACATTCCTTATTTTTGCAGCTAGTGTGATCTTTCCTCTCGTATTATTTCCAGTTACCGCATTTTGGTTAGAACCCAATATATTCTCTTTGCCATTTTCTGACGAAACCAAACACTTTATCTACTGGGCATTTGCTCTATTACCGTATGTGACTTATGGAATTCCGGCAGTGTTTCTTTTCCATTCATGGTTCATAAAGGAACGATAGCGCGACGTTCTCCTATTAGTGAGCTAAAAGAATTCCTCGTGCAATTTTTTAATCACATCCGCAGCCTCGTCTTCCTTGACGACAAACGTCAGATTTACCGCCGAGGCACCGTGTGAAACGAGGGCGACGTTTACGTCATCGATGGTCGAAAATATCTTTGAGGCAAGTCCGGTCGAGGCACGCAGGCCTTCGCCGACGACGCAGATGACGGCGTAGCCGCGTTCGACCTCGACTTCGCCGAGCCGTCGGAGGTCTTCGACAACCTTGTCGAGCGATTCGGAATTATCTAGGGTCAATGCGACCGAAACCTCGGATGTCGAGATCACGTCGATCACGGTCCGGTGGCGGTCAAAGACCTGAAACACGGCGCTCATAAAACCGTATGCGCCGAGCATACGGGCTGAGGTGATACGAAGAATCGTGATGTTCTTTTTGTGGGCGATGGATTTGATCTTGTTCGGAGCTTCGCCCGATTCGGCCAAGACCATCGTCCCGATCTCGTCCGGCTCGAACGTATTGCAAACACGCACCGGAATCGCGTTATCGACCGCCGGTTTGACCGTCTTTGGGTGCAAAACTTTTGCACCGAAATAGGCGAGCTCGGCCGCTTCTTCGTAAGACAGAACAGGTATCGTCCGCGCCTCGCCGCAGATACGCGGGTCGCAGGTCATCACACCTGTAACGTCCGTCCAAATTTGCAATTCCGAAGCTCCAAGCGACGCAGCAACGATCGCCGCCGAATAATCAGAACCGCCGCGCCCAAGCGTCGTGGTTTCGCCCGCACGATTGCCCGCAATAAAACCGCCCATTACAGGAACTTCGACAGAGGCAATCAAAGAATTTAGCTCCAACCGAACAAGTTCCTCGGTCTCGTCCATTATCGGCTGGGCCGCACCGTATTCGTCATCGGTCACAATCAGCCTTCTTGAATCGACCTGCCGCGCGTTCACGCCTTTTGCTTTCAAGACCTCAGCCAACAGCCGCGACGAAAGCTGCTCGCCATACGAAACTATCGCGTCCTTTAGCATCGCGAGCGGCAGCGAACGCCGTGCAGCACGCATCAGCAGATCGGAAAGCTCACCGCGTGCGTATTCGAGTTCACCGCTGAATGCGTTAGCCGTGCCGTCGGGAATAAAATGTTTGGAGACTTGTGTATGGCGTTCGAAATGCGGTTCGAGCGACGTAAAGGCTTCTGCAAAATCGCCTTTTTTTGCCAACTCAAATGCGGCCAAAAGAGCATCCGTAACCTTGGTCATCGCCGAAACAACAACAACCGGCCGTTTTTCCATCTGCGTCGAAACAATATGAAAAACGCGCTCAAAAGCCGCAACGTCACCCACCGACGTGCCGCCAAATTTCATCACAGTTGGACCGTTTTGTTCACTCAAATCTGCTAAGAGATTCAACCGTTTCTTATAGCATTGTCAAGTTTCGCTGATGAATGTAGGATTGCCCGCGAAACACGCGAAAAAGAGCTAAAAAAAGAAAGCCGCACTAGAACCACTCGGGACTCGTAGTATTCTGCGAACTTTTTCCTAAATATTTTCGCGTATTTCGCGTGCAAAATTCTTACCCGCACAAAACAGCGCCGCCGTTGATGTTTAGGACCTCGCCGGTGATGTGTCGGGACCAATCGGAAAGCAGAAAGCAGATGGATAGGGCGACGTCGTCGGTCGCGGCCACTCGATTCAACGGGATCGTTTTAAGCACGCTTTGTCGGTAAGCCTCGTCATCAAAAGCAGGCCGCACCATTGCAGTTTCGATCCAGCCGGGAGCGACGCAATTTACGCGGATCTTTGGGCAAAGCTCCGACGCGAGTGCTTTTGTAAAACTTATCTGACCGCCTTTCGAAGCGGCATAATTAGAAAAATTTGCCTCACCGCGTTGGCCCGCCGTCGATGACACAAGCACAATCGCCCCCGACGGCCGTTTCTTCATCGCCGGAACGCACGCCTTCGACATCGCCCACGCCGCTTTCAGGTTTGTATTCAAAACTTTGTTCCAAACCTCTTCCGACATTTCCTCGATCGGCGCACCTTCCCAGATTCCGGCATTCAATACCAGCAGATCGATCCCTCCAAATGTCTCGACCGCCCGCTTCGCTATCTCGGTCGCCGCCAAAAAACTGGAAACATCGCCCTGCACAGCGATCGCCTGAACGCCTTTCTCAACACACAACCGCACAGTCTCGTCCGCCTCGGCATGCTGCTGCAAATAGTTCACAACAACATTCGCCCCGCCCTCAGCCAGCCGCACAGCCGTTGCCCGCCCAACACCGCGCGACGCACCAGTGACGACCGCAGTTTTACCAGCAAATAGATTCCTCGGCAGTTCGATTCCGATAGGTTGTTCGATCATTTCGGAATATTTTGCCACGAATTGCACGAATTGCACGAATGTAAGAAAATTCATTTTCAAACTGACTTATTTATTCGCGTTTTTTCGCGTGATTCGCGGGCAAAAATTCTTATGCACAACACAAACCTACTCGAAGATCAGCCCATCGCCTGGACGCCAACGCCGGAAGTGATCGAACGCGCTCAGCTAACGAAATTTATGCTTCAGGTCGGCGTCTCGACCTGGGACGAGCTTTACGAATTTTCCATCCGCGATGTCGAGAAATTCACCGAAGAGGTCCTGAAATTCCTCGACATAAAATTCGACCCGCCATACGAAAAACTCCTCGATCTTTCCGACGGCGTCGAATTCCCAAATTGGTTCGGACGGAGCGGGGACACTCCTGTCCCCATGAGTGCGAAGCACCAAGACAGTCTCGCCGGAGGAAC
>CAZSEL010000073.1:0-15440 GCA_964605905.1 uncultured Chloracidobacterium sp.
GCCCCGAAGGCGGCTCCGGCGGCGGCAAAATCGTCGCGACCGGCACACCCGAAGAAGTGGTTCGCATCCGCAAAAGCTACACCGGCCAGGCACTGAAAGCTGTTTTGTAACGAACGACTCCGAATGTTCTTCCGTGGTATAATAGAACCATGAACCTGGACGACGTGAAGCTCGACAAAACCGCGATTCGGGTCTATTCTTCGTTTGAAGAAGCCGATGAGGATGACCGGAAGTACTGGCAAAGCAGGACGCCGATCGAACGACTCGAAGCCCTCGAACTGATGCGGCAAAGCGCCTATGGATACACCGATCCGACTGCCAAACGACTTCAAAGAGTTTTTGAAATTGTTAGCGCGACATGAAGTTGACTACCTTCTCGTCGGCGGATATGCGGTCGGCTACTACGGATATCCAAGGCCGACTGGCGATATGGATATCTGGGTCACCAACACTCAGGAAAATGCTGAAAAACTCGTAACCGTGCTAGCCCAATTCGGATTCGCCTCACCCGAACTTTCAACCGAACTCTTTACGAAAGCGAAAAGCATCGTACGGATGGGTGTCCCTCCGTTCAAGCTTGAGATCATAACCTTTATTGACGGAGTCGGCTTTGACGAATGTTTCCCGAACGCGATGTGGCCGATCGGCTACGCGCATTTAAAGATCAACAAGAAAGCTAGCGGTCGCCCGAAAGATATCAACGACCTTGAAAACCTGCCTTGACTCCCGCACGTGCAAATTTCTCTCGTTGCACTTACAATCCTAAGCAATCCGAAACGCGGATGAACATGGCTGAATAAAACTTAGGAGAAAATAATTGATGTTTTTACGATCCCTGACGGTATTTACATTATTGCTTGCGGCGGCTGTGCTGGGCGGCTGCAACAAGGCTGACGGGCCGGCGGCCAATTCCGTGGCGAATACGGCCGCGTCAAATGGCAAAACGAACACGGCCGCTGTTAAGCCGAATGAGGACGGGACGATTCCGTCCGGGTCGGGCGTTGAGAAGGAAAAGCCCGAAGCCGGTAAAGCCAACGTCCAGGGCAAGGCGTTTTATAACGACAAGCCTGCGGCCGGGGTCGAGGTCAAACTTTGTTCGAAATTCAGCCAGTACGTCGGCGGCTGCGGCGGCGAGACCTTTACCGCAAAGACCGACGACGCGGGCGAATACGTGATAAAGAACGTCCCGCCGGGAATGTACGAGGGCCTGACGGTCAAGGTCTTTGACACGCCTTACTACGTCTTTGCCACGTCGGGATTTGTCTCGGCCGCGAAGTACGACATCCCGGCCGACAAGACCTATTTCGCTCCTGACACCAACCTGTTCAAGAACGACGTCAAGATAGCCAGCCCGAAGGCCGGTTCGACCGTCGCGCCCGACAGCATAGCGGTCAAATGGGACGCCTATCCCGACGCGGCCTATTACAAGCTCAGCATCAGCGCCGATTCATCCACCGGAGCCGAGACGGTTTACGATTTCATCAACAAGCGGGTCGATGATCCGGCGTTCACATTGGATAAACCCCTAAAACCAGGCACCTACACCTGCAAAGTCGAAGCCTTTAACGCCAACGACCGCAGGCTTTCGCAAAGCTCAAACGATATAAAGTTCACCGTTAAGTGAAAGTAGTGAGATCTGAGTCTGTACCGCCCGCGTGAGCGGGTGGCAAGGTGTGGCCGGCGAGATCACGCCACCCGCTGACGCAGGCGCTGCTTACACCCCATCGAAAATAGCTTGTCGATTAGGCAAAACCGCGTTATAATCTTTAATTCGCGAACTATATGAAAGAAGAACTAATTGCCCTCGGCGGGGTAGTCATCGACAAACAGCCGAACGCTTATTTTAAGGTCCAGGTCAACGACAGCGAGCACATCGTGCTCGCGACCATCTCGGGTCGCATGCGCCGAAACCGCATCCGCATCCTGATGGGCGACCGCGTTGACGTAGAACTCTCTCCCTACGACCTCACAAAAGGCCGTATCACCTACCGCCACAAATAGAGCGTAAGACAATTTATGTGAATAACCGCCTAGCCTTTCGAGGTATAGGGGGCTTTTCGTGTTTACTCTCCGTTTTTTTAGCCGCGTTCACGCGGCTTTCCGAAGGGCAAATAGCACGCTCGTTTTACTGCGTGGTTCATAAGAATTTAAATACTAGTGTTGCACGCCTGAAACAGAAGGGTGTAGGCTTTGATAATGATGAGCGAATTGAAAGATGCGTGCGTTAAATGCTCGCAGACCTCGGATTTGTTGGAGGTTGAAGTAGACGGCTGTAAAATGTTGCTTTGCGATTGGTGTCGAGCAGATTCTGAAGGTCTTTCAGAGTGGGCTCAGACTGAAAATGCAAAGCTGAACAAGTTGCAACAGCCAAGGTATGATTCAAGTCCTCGCTCAAATATCGGGTTGCCAATACGGGCGATCTTATCGCTCAATCAGATCAGCGGAATTGTTGACACCCTTATCGAGGAGTTTCCGTTTTTGGTTTTTGAGTCTCATCAGATCATCAGCGGTGAACGGATGTTACAGTTTTCTTTCTCCATACCGCAGGCTCCTGAGGTTTTAGCCAACATTTCGAAGTCTTTTCGAGCGACTGTTAATTCCACTGTAAACAAAACTTGAGTGTCGGTATACGAAACGAATATATGGAAAATAAGGATATTCTTCTGTTTGCCGGTCCGCTTATTGGTGTTATCGTCGGCGGTGTCATTACTTCGTTGGCCAAATGGATAGAACTACATCATCAGAAAAACGTTGAAGTCCGTCGTTGGCGGGCTGCCCGACTGGAAGATCTTCACGATTTGTTGCGTGAGTTCTGTTCGGGAATTACTAAATACGGACGAGATATAACCCTACTAACTCTCAGCTCGGTTGAAGGGAGAGACGCCCAGTTTAGAATTGGTGAACACGCAATGATTTTCTCCGGTAAGCTTCAGGAGATAGGTTTTCGATTGCGAGTTGACTCGCCTGAGTTAGTACCGAAGTGGAACAATGCAATGGCACTGATGGATGAAGCTACTCAGTTTTCAACGACATTCGTTGCTGTTAACCGATCAAACCCTAATGATGGGATTCGCTTAGAAACCTTTAAAACCTTTCAGGTGCGGCTCACTAAGGTGGCCGTTCCGATTCTTGAAATCGAGAATGGGGTTGTTGCAAAGCTTGTCGAAACTCAGAAAGAATCTAGGTTTTCTTTCGGAACTTGAACCTGATACCGTCAGCACTCGGCCTCAGCAAAAAACGAAGTTTGGACATTACGTTGTATCTTGATTTTCTCGCTCAGATACATCAGATAACGATCCCAATTCTGATCTGTGTCTATCTGCGTTCATCTGCGGCTAATTCTCTTTCGCTACCTTTCCAATCATTTCAAACGCTATCAAATCACTCATATCGCGCAAATCGCGCCATTTGCCATTGTTTGGCGATCGTATCTATTAAGATAATTCCACCGGCTTGGGAGGATTTCCCAAGCGAGAGATCCTTGATATTGTCAGCAGTTCGGGTCAGAACCGGGAGCGATAGCGATTGGGTTCCTGAAATTTAGCAAAAACGCCCATTTTTGTTACAGGTTGTTTCAGGCGCGCTCGCTCACACTGAAACAAAAATCGCAAAAATCGCCGATTTTTGTTCAATCGTGTTCAATTCGCGCGTGTTCACAATTGAACAAACATTGCGAAATGACCACAAAAAGCTACAAACGGCCTTTCCGATTCCGGCATCAAATACCGGACGGCGGCGTTGTCGCCGTATTGTTATAGTACGCATTTTATTGACCTTAGAGTGGGCGTATGTTATTTTTAAGGATGGTGCGTCTATTGTATGTTTAACCTTAATGGAACCGTAAGCATACGATAGGCGTTAAAGGTTAAGTAGTTTTCAGGGATTTATTATATTGTTCGCCCTGACACGGAAAGTTCTCGGGTTTAGAAAATACGGAAGTTTTAATGAATAAATTTATACAAAGGTTTCTGGCTCTATCTGCATTTATCGTTCTAGTATTCTCAATTTCGGCGGCCGCTCAGACGGCGGAGGTTGTCAGCGCCCAGGCGCAGGTCAATCGCGTTCTTGAGGATTCGTCAAAGCATTTTCGTGACGGCATGACCGCGTTTTCACAGTCGCGTCGCACGGATGCGGGCGAGAAATTTGACGATGCGGTCGAGGTTTTTCTGTCATCGACGCTCAATATCCAGGGCAATCAGCAGCTTCAGACTTGCTATACGCAATTGATCGAAACTGTTTACCGGCTCGAATTTCCGGCTGGCAATCAGCCGCCGCAGCTAAAGCCTCTTTCGGCAACGTGCGGCTGGAAGTGGTCGGAAACCGATTTTCAGATCGCCGACAAGGTTGTCGCGATGACAGTTCAGACCGATAAGAAACCGGTCGATCCAAAAGCCGCGACGACAACCGCCGGCGCCGTGACACCCGTGGCCGAGACATTTGCCGGGTTTGATTCACAGGAATTTACACCGGCTGTTGGTGACGAACTCGCTCGAGTAGAGTTGACGCAAGCCGAACAGCAGATCGAGGGCAATCCGGAAGCACAGGCACAGTATCAAAATATTCAGTACGCCGTTGCAAACCATTCGCTCGGGTTTTCCTTTCAGGTTCATCCGATGATCCAGCAATATATCAATTACTATCGCGGGCGCGGACGCAAGACGATGGAAGTCGGCTTGTATCGTTCGGGAATGTTTATGTCGATGGCCCGCCGCATTTTCCGCGAAGAGGGAATTCCCGAAAACGTCGCGTGGCTCGGTCAGGTGGAAAGCGCCTGGAAACCAACCGCGATGTCATGGGCGGCAGCATCGGGGTTGTGGCAGTTTATTCCGGGAACCGGAGCACGCTACGGACTTCGCCGTACGGCACACGTCGATGAGCGAAACAGTTTTGAGGAATCGACTAGAGCCTCGGCCCGTTATCTGAAATTCCTGTTCAATCGCTACGGCAACTGGGAACTCGCAATGGCCGGTTACAACTGCGGCGAGGGCAACGTCGATAAAGCGATCCGACGCGCCGGTGTGAAAAATTTCTGGGCGGCATATCCTTATCTTCCAAAGGAAACGCGTAACTACGTGCCGAATATTCTTGCGACAATTTTGGTCGCGAACAATCCGACGCAATACGGTTTCGGCCACGTTCGTCCGGCGGCTCCGCTTCGGTATGACCGTATCCGCGTTCCGGCTTCGACCAACCTGACGCTGATCGCGCAGTCGGCGGACACGACCGTTCAATATATTCGCTACTTGAATCCGCATCTGCGAACAAACATGACTCCGCCCGAGCCGTACATTGTGAATGTGCCGGCCGGCAAGTCGGATGAGGTTGTCGCGGTTTTTAAACGCATTCCCGCGTCGAAGATCAACAATACAAATCTTGCAAGATCGGTTCAGGGCGAAACCTGGCAAACCGTGTCAAATCGCACCGGCGCCAGTATCGCCGATCTGATGGCCGCTAATCCCGGAATGAAGGAACCAAAGGGCAAGGTATTTGTCCCCGTCAATCAGGTTCCCGGCAACCGTGTCACGGCAACCTCGTACTCGCGTCCGACTGGTGTTCCGGTTGCCTCGAACGTGAAGATCGTCAAGGCACAGTCCGGTGACACAGTGTCGAAACTTGCTACACGTCACGGCGCCGATCCCGCCGAGGTCGCTAAATACAACGGTTTGCTTGTAAACTCAGTCCTCGGCTCTGGCCGCGAGATCAAGATACCTTCGAAATAGTTTGTAGTTCGATAAATTAAGAGAAGCCGGATTTGATGTTCAAGTCCGGCTTTTTTATACCGGATCACACGATTGCAGCTGTTTATTATCAATCATTCTTTCTTTGCGTTCTTTGCGTCTTTGCGTGAAACTGCTTTTTCCACGCAAAGACGCGAAGTACGCAAAGGAAATCTAAGAATTTGCACATCACTCAGTCTAAGGCGTAATTTTGGGTTCTTATCATTGATCGATGAAATTCTGGATCTCGAAAAACTCGGAAGTGCCGGTTCGCGAACAATTGACGACGCAGGTCTCTCTTGCGGTGGCGAGCGGCGATCTGAAGTCCGGCGAAAGGTTGCCGAGTACGCGTGAGATCGGGCGGCGTTACGGGCTGCATCCGAACACGGTCGCGGCGGCGTATCACAATCTGGTCGATGACGGAGTGCTCGAATTTCGCCATGGCAGCGGCTATTTTGTCTGCGACAGGACGAACGACAAATCAACAGGCGACGGCATTGACCGCGCGATAGACGCATTGCTCGCCACTGCACGCGAAAGCGGAATTTCCGTCGATGAACTGTTGACTCGGGTAAGGCTGCGAACCGGCGGTGCGGGCTTAAAAAAAATACTGCTGATCGAATCGGACGAAGAGCTTCGCGATATTTTGATCTATGAGATCGACCGAGCCGTTCAGGCCGATATTGCGACCGTAAGTTTCGAGGAGTTTGCCGAATCGGGTTATGACGGCGATGTTGTTCTGACCGCTTTCTTTGACGAAAAGCCAAAGATCGAGCCACTATTGCACGACGGCAGCAAGTGCATTTTCCTAAGCGGCCGCTCGGTGGCGACGGTTCTGTCCGCCGAGACTCGGCCAACCGATAATGAAACTATAGCCGTCGCTTCAGGCTGGGACGGCTTTTTGACCATTGCCCGCGTGATGCTGACCGCCGCCAAGATCGAGCCGGGCAATGTCGTTATCCGCTCGACACGCGACGAAGGCTGGCAGGACGCTGTTTCGCGGGCGTCGTTCATTATTTGCGATTCGCTGACAGCGACACTGCTAAATGCAGAAAGCGTCGTAAAACCGTTTTCGGTCGTTTCGGATGAATCGATTGAAGAGCTGGCGCGGGTTATTAAATAAGGTCGATCTTGAACTCAGTGTTCTCTGTGCAAACCCTCTGTGATCTCCGTGAGAAAGGATTTTTCTCACAAAGAGCACTAAGCGAAGACGCAGAGATCACAAAGAAATCCTTGAGTTGACAAAAGGCCTCTCTGTAACTATACTCGTTACAGATGGCAGCTAACAGTCAATTTTCGATGGCGGTACACGTCCTGGCGATGCTCGCCGGGTCGCGCGAAGAGAATATGAAATCGGACTGCATCGCGGCGAGCGTTAATACAAATCCGGTCGTGATCCGCAGGCTTCTTGGGCAACTGAATCAAGCAAATCTCGTGATGTCGCAGACAGGATCTCACGGAGGAACAAGGCTCGCACGTTGTCCGAACGAGATAAAGCTGTCCGAGGTCTTTAAAGCCGTATCTTGCGGCGAGGTGTTTGCGCTGCATCCGAATGTGCCGAGCAAGGATTGTCCGGTCGGCCGTAATATCGAAGCAGTTTTATGCAATTTGCAGAAAGAGATCGAAAAGGGAATCGAGCAAAAATTGTCAGGATACACGCTGCAGAATGTTTTTGAGATGGTGGACAAAGCGGCCGCTTAAATTTTTTTTGATGCCCATTGTAGCAGTAACTGTTACAAAATTGTTACTTAGAGATTTTACGAGCAAGGGGAAGGTTAACGAGCAAGGGAGGGAATATGTGCAAAACATACACTGAGTGCATTGCACAGCCGAGCGGCCCGGCGACGATTCTTTTGAATCTGTCGTCGGAGCTCGTGAGGTTTTATCCGTTTTTCTTAAGGGCAAGCATGTGGCTTCAGCGGCTAGTTCAATAGGAGAATCGTGGGAAACAAGTTTCAAGAGATCGCATTTACTGATTCGGTCAAAGCCGCCCAGGAGCATTACGGAACCAGGCGGCACTATCAAAAGTTTGATCGAGCGCCGGACAGAACTTCGAGTTTGGAGACGCGGAAATTGATTTTATCGAATCGCGAGACGGATTCTATTTAGCGACTGTTGGCGAAGGTGGTCAGCCCTACGTTCAGTTTCGCGGCGGACCGGTCGGGTTTCTCAACGTCCTCGACACCAAAACACTCGGGTACGCAGATTTTCGCGGAAATTTGCAATATATAAGCATGGGCAATCTTTCGGTTAACAATAAGGCGGCTCTTTTCCTGATGGATTATCCAAACCGACGCCGACTGAAGATCTTTGTGGACGTTGAGGTATCGGATGCGTCGGAGCGCCCCGATCTGGTCGAAAAACTAAACATCCCATCCTATGACGCAAAGATAGAACGGGCGATCATCTTAAAGCTTAATGCGTTTGCTTGGAACTGCCCGCAGCACATCACGCCGAGATACACGATGAACGAGGTAAGAGCGATGGTACAGCCGCTAAACGATCACATCGAAATTTTGGAAAAGAAGCTGGCGTCATACGCTTTATACCAGGGGAAACAAAATGAAAAAATATCTTGATGCGTCGATGGGTTTTAGCGAGTGTGCAGAGTTGATAGAATCGATCCAGAAAGAATTTTCAGAACTTATAAGCCGCCAGGTCGGAAGAAAGATCGGTTCGGCGACCGCGTAAGATTTAACTTAACTTTGAGGAGACTAACATATGAAATATTTTTCTTTGATGATCATCGTGGCTTCGCTGTTTGTGGCCGCGTGTGAAGACCCGGCGGCGAACAAGCCGAGGGCGACCGTTTCAAATTCGACCAACGTATCTAATACGCAGCCGGTATCGAACACAAATACAAACACCACAGCAACCACAAAAGGCGACGCTTTGGCGATCACGCCTGAAAATTCGAAGGTCGAATTCACCGGATCGAAAGTAACCGGCAAGCACGACGGCGGTTTCAAGCAGTTCACCGGAACGATAGATCTGGTTAACGCAAAGGCCGAAGAAAGCAGCGTATCCGTCGATATAGATATGACCTCGGTGTTTTCCGATGCGGACGGCTTGACCGATCATTTGAAAAGCAAAGATTTTTTTGAGGCCGAAAAATTCCCGAAAGCTTCGTTCAAATCGACAAAGATCGCAGCAGACGCCGCCAAAGGAGCCGATAGCTACACGGTTACCGGTCTTCTGACGTTGCGAGACGCCACCAAATCGGTGTCCTTCCCGGCGACTATAAAAGTTTCGGATGCCGACGTTACAGTCAAGACGGATTTTTCGATCAACCGTAAGGATTTCGGGATCGTTTATGCTGGAAAGGCCGACGATCTGATCCGCGACGATGTTGTCATTAAGCTGGACCTGAAAACTCCTAGAAAGAAATAACACGGCTGCCCGCGAAATACGCGAAACGGAGCGAAAGATTATCCTGTCTTCATTTTTCGTGCATTTCGCGTATTTTCGCGGGAATTGATTTAATGATCTCCCAAACGAGGGAAATATAATGAGATCATACGAGTTCACAAGTTTTGGCCTGGAAAATCTCGGAATTGCGGAGCGTGAGACGCCAAAACCAAAGACTAACGAGGTCCTTGTAAAAATTCACGCCGTCTCGCTGAACTTCCGCGATCTATTGTTCAAGAACGGTTTGTATAATCCGAAGGCCAAGTTTCCGGCCGTGCCGATCGCCGATGCCGCGGGCGAGGTCGTCGAGATCGGCGAAGACGTGACGAAGTGGAACACCGGCGACAGGGTTACAAATATCTATGCTCCCGGCTGGATCGAGGGCGACCTAACGGCAAAAAAAAATAAGGTTACTTATGGTGACGGCTCTCTACAGGGCGTTCTCGCCGAATACCGGACATTTGACGAAAACACGCTGGTCCGAAGTCCGGAACACCTCTCTTTTGAAGAGGCCTCGACGCTGCCGATTGCAGCGGTTACGGCGTGGAACGCTCTCGCCGTTTCGGGAAAACTAAAGGCAGGCGAAACCGTTTTAACGCAAGGAACTGGCGGCGTGTCGATCTTTGCGATCCAGTTTGCAAAGCTGTTCGGTGCAAAGGTTATTGCGACCTCAAGCAGCGATGAAAAGCTCGCAAGGGCCAAGGAACTTGGGGCTGATGAGGTTATTAATTACAAAACGCGCGAGGATTGGGATGTCGCCGCTTTCGAGCTGACAAACAGGATCGGCGTCGATCACGTCGTTGAGGTCGGCGGCAGCGGCACGCTGACAAGATCCATAAATGCTGTACGTTCGGGCGGACACATCGCTCTCATTGGGGTTTTGACAAACGCTCCTGACTTCAACATCTTTCCGGTCCTTATGAAAGCGATAAGGCTGCAGGGCATCTTTGTCGGCTCCCGAGCGATTTACGAAGAAGCTTATCGGGCGATCGAATTTACCAAATTAAAACCTGTGATCGATAAGGTATTTGAATTTGAGGAAGCAGGCGCGGCTTATGAATACCTGGAAAGTGGCACGCATTTCGGAAAGGTTGTCGTGCGTGTATCGGAGTGAGTTGTCAGAACCGGGAGCGGTAGCGGCCGGGTAAATTGGAGAAACTGAATGAACTTGAAGCTGATCGGAAAAACCGCTCTTGTCACCGGATCGACGGCGGGCATCGGGCTTGCGATAGCCGAATCGCTCGTCGCCGAAGGGGCGAATGTCGTTTTGAATGGAAGAACCCGTGAGCGTGTGGAAGGCGCGGTACAAACGGTCAAGGCAGGCGTTGATAATGCACGCGTTTCAGGCGTTTTCGCGGATCTTTCCACTCCGGAAGGCGCACAAAAGGTCATTGACGGAATTCCTGAGGTCGATATCTTGGTCAACAACGTGGGCATCTTCGAGCTGAAAGATTTCGAACAGATCTCGGACGAAGATTGGCTCAGGTTGTTTCAGGCGAATGTGATGAGCGGCGTTCGGCTCGGACGCCACTATCTGCCAAAAATGAAGGCGAAGAACTGGGGCCGGGTGGTTTTTATTTCGAGCGAATCGGGGATAAATATTCCGGTTGAGATGGTGCATTATGGTATGACGAAGGCAGCCCAACTTGCGGTTTCGCGCGGCATGGCGGAAACGACTGCGGGCACAAATGTGACGGTCAATTCCATTCTTCCGGGGCCAACCGCGTCCGAAGGCGCCGGTACTTTTGTCGAGCAAATGGCGGAAGAACAGGGAATAACGAAAGAAGAGGCAGAGAAACAGTTTTTCGAAACGGCGCGGCCGACCTCGTTGTTAAGGCGTTTCAGTTCGCCAAAGGAGATCGGCGATTTTGTAACGTTTGTCTGTAGCCCGCTTGCGTCATCGATAAACGGCGCGGCCCTTCGTGTAGACGGCGGCGTGTTCAAATCAATGGTGTAAAAATATGGAAAAGAGAAAATTAGGAAATTCGGATCTTGAAATAACGCCTGTGGGCTTTGGAGCGTGGGCGATCGGCGGCGGCGATTGGGATTTTGGCTGGGGGCCACAGGACGATAATGATTCGATCGCGACGATCGAGCATGCGATAAATTCCGGCATCAACTGGATCGATACGGCTGCTACCTACGGTCTCGGCCATTCCGAAGAGGTCATCGGCCGAGCGCTCAAGAACCTGGCTTCGTCGCGGCGGCCATTTGTGTTTACAAAATGCAGCTTTGCCTGGAATGAAAAAAGGGAAGTTACACATAGCTTGAAACGGGAATCGATCCGAGGCGAGGTCGAGGGCAGCTTACAGCGGCTCGGGACCGATGTTATCGATCTTTATCAGGTACATTGGCCTAGGATTTCACCTGATCTCCCTGATACGGATATTGAGGAAGGCTGGCAGACGCTCGTAGATCTAAAAAAGGAAGGCAAGGTTCGCCACATAGGCGTTTCAAATTTCGATGTCGCACAGCTCGAAAGAATCGTTCCGATAGAGAGGCCCACAAATTTGCAGCCGCCGTATTCAGCGATCCGGCGTGACATTGAAAGCGAGATATTGCCATATTGCGAGGCGAATTACATCGGAGTGATAGTCTATTCGCCAATGCAGTCCGGGCTGCTGACCGGAAAAATGACACGTAAGGATATAGCCGAACTTCCCGACAACGACTGGCGTTCGCGCGACGCGCAATTTCAGGAGCCGAATCTTACACGTAACCTCGAGATCTCGGAATTTTTTGAAACAGTCGGTGAACGGCACGGTGTCACGGCGGGGGTGGTGGCTATTGCCTGGACCCTGCGGTTACCTGCGGTGACCGGCGCGATCGTTGGGGCCCGGCACCCGGAACAGGTTGACCAGATCATTGCGGCCGGAGAATTTCGTCTGTCGGAAGACGAGATCGCCGAGATCGAAAATAAATTGAACGAAGGGCGGTCGGCCGACGCCCGGGCGTAAATAGGCACAAAAAACAACGAACAAGGGAGGGGATATGGCTACATTTTTTGATGTGCTAAAGGCGGGAAAATTAGAAATGAAGAACAGGATCGTGATGGCTCCGATGACGCGGAGCCGTGCGAACGATGAAGGTATTCAGCCGAAATATGTTGCGGATTATTATGCGCAGCGTGCAGATGGCGGACTGCTGATAACCGAGGCGACTAACGTCTCGCCAATGGCGAAAGGCTATGTACGTACGCCCGGAATTTATACGGAGGAACAGATCGATTCCTGGCGGCCGGTTGCCGAAGCCGTTCACGCTAAGGACGGAAGGATCTTTATGCAGATCTTTCACACGGGTCGCATCGCTCTGCCAGATCTTCTTCCGGATCGCCAGCAGCCGGTGGCCCCATCGGCTGTAAAAGCCGCGGGACAGAATTACACCGATGAAGGGATGAAAGAGTTCGTCGAGCCACGTGCGTTGACTACTGAGGAAGTAAAAGAAACCATCAAGGATTTTGCGGCGGCCGCGAAGAACGCTATCGACGCGGGATTCGACGGAGTTGAGCTTCACGGGGCAAACGGCTATCTCGTGCATCAATTCCTCGGAACCAACACCAATCTGCGTACCGACGAATACGGCGGATCCGACGCCAATCGGGCCAGATTTCTATTTGAAGTTGTTGATGCGATCTCCGAGGCTATCGGTTCTGAGAGGTTTGGGGTAAAGCTGTCGCCGGCTGTGCCGTTCAATGATATGCACGACGCGAACGCTGAGGAGTTTTACCCATATGTTGTAAGCGAGCTTAATAAAAAGAATTTGGCATATTTGCATATCGGATTTGAAGAGGCGCCGGAGAAACCCGTCGATTGGCATGCGAAGCTTCGTCCGCTTTTCGATGGCGTCTATTTCGCTAACGGCGGATTTACTAAAGAGTCGGGCGAAAAGGCTTTGGCGGAGAATAATGTTGACGCAATCGTTTACGGGAAACTTTTCCTGGCAAATCCCGATCTGCCGGAAAGGTTCAAACGAAACGTAAGGCTGAATACGCCGGACGTCCCTACGTTCTATTCAAATTCCGGCGAAAAAGGTTACACGGATTACCCGACGCTCGAACAAGCTGCGTCGGCGTGAGAACAAGGAGTAAAAGATCATGAAAATAGGATTTATTGGTGCAGGAAATATCGGATCGAATGCCGCAAAACTTTTTGTTGAAGCGGGACACGAAGTTGTATTGAGCAATTCGCGTGGGCCGGAAACGCTGGATGATCTTGTTGCCGAGCTGGGCGACGCCGCAAGCGCGGGAACCGTCGAAAACGCGATAGATTTCGGCGACGTTGTTTTTATTTCGATCCCATTGGGGAAGTACAAGGAAATTCCGCCGAACGGTTTCGAAGGGAAGATCGTGATCGATTCGAACAACTATTATCCGGAACGCGACGGCAATTATATCGAATTGGACGAAGGTAAAACAACATCGAGCGAATTGTTACAACGGCATTTGCCCGGTGCAAGGATCGTCAAGGGCTTTAATACGATCTGGTCCGAGCATTTGAGAACTAAGGGCGATACGAGCCTGCCACTCGAAAAAAGGCGTGCGATCTTTATTGCGGGCGACGATTCAAAGGCGAAGGAAACCGTGGCGAAACTGATCGAGGAGATCGGGTTTGCTGCGGTCGATACGGGATTTTTGCATGCGGGAGGCAAATCGCAGCAGCCTGATACGCCGATCTACAATAAGGAATTGACCGCCGGGGAAGCCGCAAAGGTATTAACAGCGTCGGCATAAGTATGCGAAGTCTTTCTGAAATTCCATTTTCCGTGCTGGATCTGGCACCGATAGTCGAAGGCGGGACAGCCTCCGAGTCGTTCCGCAATTCGGTCGAGCTGGCGCAACATGCCGAACGGCTCGGTTACAATCGCTATTGGGTTGCTGAGCACCATAGCATGCCGGGTATCGCGAGTGCTGCAACGTCGGTCGTGATTGCACGGATCGCCGGTGAGACAGCGACAATTCGGGTCGGATCGGGTGGAATAATGCTCGCGAACCACGCACCGCTCATGATAGCGGAACAGTTTGGAACACTGGAGGCGATGTTTCCCGGGCGGATCGATCTGGGCTTGGGACGTGCTCCTGGCAGCGACCGCGCTACGGCTCACGCTCTTCGACGTTCATTGGACGGTGACGAATTTCCTGAGCTTTTGCAGGAATTGCAGTATTTTCTGAAAGAGCCGACGGTCGGGCAAAAAGTGCAGGCCGTTCCCGGCGGCGGTGCTAATATTCCGATCTGGCTGCTCGGGTCGAGCGGTTTTAGTGCGCAGCTTGCCGGGCAATTGGGGCTGCCGTTCAGTTTCGCGGCGCATTTTTCACCGGAGAGTACGTTGCCGGCTCTTAAACTTTATCGGGATAACTTCAGGCCATCATCCGTTCTCGATAAGCCTTACGCGATGGTGGCTGTGAATGTTTTTGCTGCTGACACTGTTGACGAAGCCGAGCGGATTTCTACATCACAGCATCAATCATTTCTTAATTTGATACGCGGCAGGCCGGGCAAGATCCAGCCGGCGGTTGACGATATGGACGCGATCTGGACGCCCGCAGAAAAGGCAATGGTAGAGGAGCGGCTCGGCGGTTCCGTGATCGGCGATCCGGCCAAAGTAAAACAGGAACTCGAAGAATTTGCCGATAGAACCGCAGCGGACGAGCTAATAATAAACGCGATAATTTTCGACCACGCAGCGCGGCTGCGTTCATATGAAATAGTTGCTGACGTTTGGCAAGGTAATTCTTCTGAGGTCGCAGTTGGGTGAACAAAGTCGTTTTAACAAAAACGGGCGTTCAAAACAACTGAACGCCCAAAACGTCACGCATTGCGGCATGACAAGGTCTCCACAATTTTCCGCTTGTTCCCCCTTGGAGAATTGTGAAGATCAAAGTTATATGTGGTCTATGGACCGACCTCGCGTTCTACTGGGACGCTGTTGGCCGGTTTCGGCTCATAAAATATGCCGGTCAGCACGCTCGAGAAAAAGAGAAATGCTGCGATCAGAATGAACGCGGCGATGCTCAGCAGAGCCCAGTTAATACCTCGATAGGCCTTTGCCGTATCTTCCCTGACGACCCTCTGTTCGCCATCGACTGTAATGACATCCTTTGACATAAAGCCTCCTTCTATAACGACTAAAATAGGGGCAAGGTGTGTGCCAACGCCTCTAACCAGCCGTATTACAAGGCTTACGGACTCGCCGGACTCATCATTACTTCGAGTGTATAGAAATAATACGCTTTCCCTGGATAGTCTCAGTGTGAAAGTGCAATAGAAAAGGCTTCGCTCACCTGAGAGTATGCGAAGCCTTTTCGGCGCCGGAGAGTGA
>CAZSEL010000074.1:0-115 GCA_964605905.1 uncultured Chloracidobacterium sp.
TTAACGCCGTAATTATAAGGTTAATTTATACTTATTGGCAACCGGCGGGCCTTCCCCAATGGCTGAGAAACCTTCCCCAATGACTGAGAAACCTTCCCCAATGGCTGGGGGACTT
>CAZSEL010000074.1:215-15197 GCA_964605905.1 uncultured Chloracidobacterium sp.
CCCTGAATGACTGGGAAACTTCCCTGAATGACTGGGAAACTTCCCTGAATGACTGGGAAACTTCCCTGAATGACTGAGAACCTTCCCTGAATGACTGGCGGGCGTCCCTGAATGACTGGGGGACTTCCCTGAATGGCTGAGAAACTTCCCTGAATGGCTGACGGGCGTCCCTGAATGACTGACTGCCGTCTCCGAACGGCTTGTTGGCTTCCCTGCTTTAGCAGGCCTCGCCGAGCGGAAAAGCTATGCTTTTCCGGGAGCACCCAGATAATCAATGCGGCTCCGCCGCCGCTGTCCGGACAAGCGGCGGCGGAGCCGCGAGGCCATTTTAGCAGCTTGCCGGAAAAGCGCAGCTTTTCCGCTCGGCGAGAACAGGGCTGCCCGTCACAGAGATTTTTATTGACCATAGTTGTTTCGAGGTCTATAATTCTTCACAGGGTTACACTTACCGTAACTTGCGTTCGGCAGCATTCTTAAAAATAGCCCCCATACAATTTAACTTCCCCAACTAACGGAGGTCCGATGAATCCCCAAACTCATTCCACACGCGTCGTCTCTATCGTTTCTAAATCTTTTCATATCTTTTTTGCCGCTGTGCTGCTGACGTTTTTGGCAGGAGCCGCCAGCGCTCAAACCTTCTATACAGATTGGACGGCAACGGCTAACCCGCTTGTGGTCAATTTTACCCTGCCGGACGGCACGACCGGGACGATCACTAAAACCAACACTGCCTGCGCGGGCTTCGGCAACGACTCAATGCCGGTCGTTTCACTGGCTCATGGTTCGTCTGCGAATTATCCGTCTAATTTTTTCACTCCGACGCCGCCTGATCCGCTTGAGTTTGTCAGCAACGGAATCAACCGTGACGGCGGGCTTCCAGGATGTGCTTCACCCACTGCTGTCGCCAACAATTACGTCATCGACTTTAGCGAAACCGTTGCCAACATCAGATTTCATTACATCAATCTCGATTCCGGCACTTACCGATTTTTCGATTTGGGAATGTCGCCGATAAATCTTACTCGCTTAAGCGGTAATGCCGACTTTGAAGTCAGCGGCAACGCCGTCAACTCAACACCGCTCGACGCTACCGCCGCAGGCTGCGACACCGTCCCGAATACGAGTCATGCCGGCGGTTGCGGCAGCATTTTCGTTCCGGGAAAATATACGCAGCTTCGGTTAACTGCGACTGATGTTACCCCTTCCGCATCGGGCGACGGACATGCTTTTACGATGTCGATCAATGCCGATCACGGCGACGCTCCGGCGAGCTACGACAACTTCGGCGTGGGCGAGGCGAGCCACGACCTGCTCGCATTTAATTTGCGCCTAGGCTCCAGTGTCGATGCGGACACCGCCGAGAAATCGGGACTTGCAGCAACGGGTGACGATACAACCGGATCGGACGACGAGGATGGCGCTGTCGGGTTAGCGCCGTACCTGCCGGCAGGCGGGCAGACCTGCATCGGGACGTTCGGCACCTATACCACTCAGCCGAACGAGTACTGTACGAGGATTGCGACGCAGACCGGCGGCACCGCAGCTCAGCTCGTCGGCTGGCTCGACGCCGATGGCGATGGGGATTTCCTTGACGCCAATGATCGCAGCGTTCCGCTAAACAATCCTGCTGTGGACGACGGAACGTTCGCCACCCCGAATACCACCCTCGGGAGCGCTGTGGCGATACTCGTTTGGCAGGGTCTGCCGTCAACTTTGCCGCCGACTCGTTATTTTCGGTTCCGCATCACCCGCGACGCATCATTCCTGGTTGACCCGCAACCCACGGGAGCAGCGATTGACGGCGAAGTAGAAGATTATGCGATATTCGAGCCGACCGCCGCTAATGTCAGCATTTCCGGCCGGGTTATGACCGCTGCGGGCCGTGGGCTGCCGCGAACCACCGTGATACTGACCGACATGAACGGCAGCTCACGAACGGCAACAACTTCGATGTTCGGATACTTCCGCTTTGACGATGTACAGGTCGGCGAAACCTACATCCTCACCGCCGTCTCAAAAGGCTATCAGTTCCAACAGCAAACAATCAGCGTACTGGACGAAATGTCGGATCTGGATTTTATTGCCCTCGAATAGCGTCAGTGAAAAGCGGGCTTAAATAAACAGGCGTGGTCGAAGCAACGACCACGCCTGTTTAATTCCCGCCATCGGTTATTGATCAATTACCCGGTCAAGGATTATCGTCTGTTCAGGTCGTAAAATCTCCAACGCGGCTTTTGGCCGGGCGTCAGTTTTTCTTTTGTAATGATCGCTCGCACCATTTCGACCGGGATCGAGCCTTCTTTCAGAACTGCGTCATGAAATTGACGGTCGGTCATTTTCCCGGACTTGACCAGATCGCGGTGCATGGCGTAAAACTGCAGGCCGCCCATCATATACGCCATCTGATAAAGCGGGCCGTAGTCGCCGGAAAAGGAACGGCGGACTTCGGCAAGCGCGTTCTCGCGTTCGTGCCCCACCTTGTTTACCAGCAGATCGACGCATTGTTCCGGCGTCCAGTTACCGAGATGAAAATTCAGAGAAAAGATGATCCGTGCCGCACGGTGCGAACGCCAGAAAAGCGCGCCGATCTTGTCTTCGGGAGTTTTTACAAAACCTCGATCCCAAAGAATAAACTCCCAATACAACGCCCAGCCTTCGCCCCAAAACGGTGTGCGGAAAGGAGCACGATATGGCCTGTAACGTCGGTTCATAAACTGCTGTAAATGGTGGCCGGGGATGAGTTCGTGATGCGTGACGGCACGCGCAAAATGCGGGTTGTTGCCGCGAAGCGACATCATCTTTTGCTCGTGCGTCATCGTATCGGTCGGGTAAGCAACCAGGATCGTTTCGCCGCCCAAAAAGAACGGCGCGACCAACTGGCGTTCGGGCGACATCATTTCCATTCGCCAAGTCTCCTCGGCCTCTTTGGGAACTGTAACGAGATCGTTTTTCTTTACATAATCGATCGCCTCGAGAGCAAAATCGCGGATCAACGCCGGCTGCTTTCCGGGCTCGACGTATTTTTGTTTCACGGCCTCGATGGCCTTCATATAATCATCGCCAAAGCCCATTTCACGCGACGCTTTCTTTAGCTCCGCCACGCACCAGTCGAATTCTTTGTTAGCGATTTCGACAAGCTCTTCAGGAGTATAAGGAATCATCTCGAACTGCAATTCATTGATCAAAGCCTCACGCCCGATCGGGTCGCCGATGATCGTCGTCCTGTCATCGGCAGCGATTCCGACAAGCTTGCCGGTAACGTAGGTTGAGTATTTGTCCAGAGCTTGATCGACCGATTCGTAAGGCTTTTTGTTCCACCACGAAAACTGGGGATCGTATGCATTGTGAAAGTTATACCAATTTCGCAATGTCGTCCGCAGGGAAACGAGGGTTCGTACGCCGCGGTTTGCGACCGTACGTTTTGGTTTTGCCGTAACACCACTTTCAAAACCTTTCTGCGTTTCGCCTATCTGCCGTGTCAGTGAATCAAGCAAGGCAGCGGTCTTTTCAGAATCAATCGCCTCAAGCCGACGCCTCTGGTCTTCAAGATCACTGATCGTTTTGGCAAACGGAATGATCGTTTGCATCTCCTCAAACTGTTTCGCAGTGCGGTCAAGCTCTTCCAATTCGCGTCGCAGGTGATTCTGAAACAACAAATAATCGACCTGTTCCTGATGTTCAAGCCGCGCAAAATCCATCCGACCTAGTTCCGCAAGCCGCTCAGAATAGATCCGACGAAACCGCTCCCGACGAACCGGCGAAGTTTCCGCCGAATAAAAACGTCCATACGCTCCGCGGTCTTGCTCGTAAGTTTCGATGACCTGACGCAGCCGCGACGGAGACTCTAAAGAAACTTCCGTCGCCGACGGCTGTCCGAATAGGGCATCAGAAAACGAAAATAATGCTACGACCGTTATGGCGGCCACAGTAAATATAGGCTTCATGGTTAAAAAAGTTCTATTCCGATCTGATTGAATTTATCCGAGCTAATAATAACACGCAAAACTGAGAAAACGCTTCCGTCGAACATTTAGCAAACGTTCCGGAATTAGAAGAAAGGACTTAACGGAGGTTAATGTATGGCGTTTGATCCAAAGAAGCTGCCTGCTAAGGTTTACGATGCGTACAAGCTCGGCCCTGGAGTTTGGCCGATAATAATTGAAGCAGCCATCCAGGAGAATATTCAGGATGTTGACCGACTCACCAGCATCATCTTCTATCTCCATCATCCAGAGCGATTGGGCCGTCCGCTTAAATCGGACGAAACAAGCCTGATAAACGAATGGAAAGCATTCCGAACGATCATTAAATCGCGCGTAGATGCTTTGGCGGCGGTGAGTTCAGGTAAAATTTCAGATTATTCCCACGATACTAAAAAGTATGACAGGATGTTTGAAATGTTTTCAGGATGAGAAGCTAAATAGGTCAAACGCTCATTATCTCGGTTTCCTTGTTTTTGGCAAGCTCGTCGATCTTAGCGATATATGTGTTGGTGTGTTTTTGAACTTCTTCCAGGCCGCCGCGTTCTTCGTCTTCTGAAACGGTTTTGTTCTTAAGCATCTTTTTCAACGCATCATTTGAGGCATGACGCACATTGCGGACGGCGACTCGGTGTTCTTCGGCAATTTCGTGGATCTGTTTTGCAAATTGTTTGCGACGCTCTTCGTTTAGGGCTGGAACTGTCAGACGGATCACTTTTCCGTCGTTCGACGGCGTCAGGCCGAGGTTCGCGGCGGTGATCGCTTTTTCAATCGCGCCAAGCTGCGTTGCGTCCCACGGTTGGACGATCAGCATTTGCGGTTCGGGGACGGCGACGGACGCCATCTGAGCAAGCGGTGTCGGCGTGCCGTAATAATCGACGCTTACTACGTCAAGCAATCCGACAGTCGCGCGGCCCGTGCGGACATTTCCAAGCTTTCGCTTGAAATCCTCGATCACCGCCTCCATTTTTGGTTTCGTTTCGTTTGTAACGTCAGATACGCTCATTCAAATTCACCCTTTAAAAGTAGAACAGACTTTAGTCTGTTCAAGTCTGTTCAATTTCGGTCGACAGGCTGAAGCCTGTCGTACTTTTATGCAGAAGTCGCTGTCCCGCCGAGCGAGACCAGCGTACCGATGGTTAGGTCACCGCTCGCGGCCTTAATAATGTTTCCGTTTTCGGTCATGTTGAAGACCATTATCGGCAGATTGTTGTCCATGCAAAGCGAGATCGCCGAGGTGTCCATCACCTTCAACTGCTTTTCGAGGACTTCCTGATACGAGATCGTCTGGAAGCGTTTCGCGGTCGGATCGGTCATCGGGTCGGCGGTGTAGATGCCGTCAACTTTTGTTGCTTTGAAGATTACGTCGGCCCCGATCTCGCAGGCTCGCAATGCTGCTGCCGAATCTGTTGTGAAATAAGGATTACCCGTTCCGGCTGCGAATATTACAACACGCTGTTTTTCAAGGTGACGAACGGCCCGCCGTCTGATGAATGGCTCGGCAAGCTGCGGAATGTCGATCGCCGACATTACACGCGTGTAAACATCGAGCTTTTCCATTGCGTCTTGCAGAACAACCGCGTTCATTACGGTCGCCAGCATTCCGATATAATCGGCAGCCGCACGGTCCATATTTCCGGCGGATTTCGAAACACCCCGAAAGATGTTTCCGCCGCCGACAACGATCGCGACTTCGACCCCAAGATCATGCACGGCCTTGATCTCACGCGCCACCGACTCGGCAACCGCCGTGTCGATGCCGTAGTTCTGCCCGCCCATCAGGGCCTCGCCTGATAGCTTTAAGAGAATACGTTTGAAAACAGGAGGCATAAGTCTTGAGTCCTGAGTCTTAAGTCTTGAGTCGAACGGCTTTCCGTCTTACAACTCAAGACTGATGACTCTCGACTTCTATCCGACCATCGACGCTACTTCGGCGGCAAAATCGTCAACTTTCTTTTCGATGCCTTCGCCCATTTTGTAACGGGTGAAGCGACGGATCGAAATATTTTCCTTGATTGACGCGATCTTTTCGGCAACCAGTTCGCCAATTGTCTTCGATGGATCTTTTACGAACGGCTGATCGACCAAAACATTCTCTTCGTAGAACTTGTTCAGACGGCCATCGATTATCTTATTAAGAACATCTTCCGGTTTGCCGGAATTTTTCGGATCGTTCTTAAGCTGTTCGCGGGTGATCTCACGTTCTTTGTCGAGCACGTCAGCCGGGACTTCATCGCGATTGGTGTAACGCGGGTCTGATGCCGCGATGTGCATCGCGATGTCCTTGACCAACTGCTGAAATTCCTCGCCGCGTGAAACGAAATCGCTTTCGCAATTTACTTCGACCATCACGCCGACCTTTCCGCCCATGTGGATGTACGAACCGACCGCGCCTTCGGCCGTAACACGTCCGGCCTTTTTACCGGCCTGTGCCATGCCTTTTTTGCGAAGGATATCCATCGCCGCCGTCTCATCGCCGTTTGCCTCGACGAGAGCATTCTTTACATCGATCATACCAGCGCCCGATTTTTCACGTAACGCCTTTACCGCACTTGCTGTTATCTCTGCCATAACTTATCCCATGTACGACAGACTTTAGTCTGTCGTCCTATAATAATGATTACTATTTCGACAGACTGAAGTCTGTCGTACCTTTTTTGTAAAAAAGCGTAGCCAATTAACCGTTATCGGAAAAAAGCCACGCTTTCAAAAGAATTGAAAAATTAAACTAGCTAGCCGTCGCTTCGTTGCTTTCTTCCGTTGCGGCTTCGGTTGTTTCAGCCGTATTTTCAGCGGCCGGTTCGTCGGCAGTTTCGGCTTCCGCGACCGCGTCGGTTTCGGCGCTAACGGCTTCTTCCTCTTCTTCGATCTCGATTCCGCCGTCCTCTTCGTCAGGGTCGGTGATGCCGGCCTTTGCGAGCGTCGCTGCTATGTCGATCTGATCCGCTTCTTCTTCGACCTCGGCTGCTTCGTCAGTCGCGACCGCAATTCCGCCTTCGGTTCCGATCTGTTTTCCTTCGATGATCGCATCCGCGATTCGGGAAGCAAAAAGACGAATTGCACGCAGAGCGTCGTCGTTACCGGGGATAACAAGATCAATGCCCTCAGGTGAGCAGTTCGTATCAACGACCGCGACGATCGGGATTCCCAAACGATTAGCTTCCTTAACCGCGATATCTTCTTTACGGACATCGATGATAAACATCATATCGGGCATTCCGCCCATGTCCTTTATACCGGCGAGGTTCCTCATCAAACCTTCGTGAAGGCGATCGAGCTGAAGGCGTTCCTTTTTGGTCAACATCTCGAAACGGCCGTCTTCACGCATTGTTTCGATGTCTTTCAGCTTTTTGATCGATTTTTGGACTGTCTGGTAGTTGGTCAACAGGCCGCCAAGCCAGCGATTATTAACGTAATATTGTCCGCAGCGTTCTGCTTCTTCTTTGATGGCGTCCTGTGCCTGACGCTTGGTTCCCACGAAGAGAACTTTCTGATTCGGGCGTTCGGCAAGCGATTCCTGCACGTAGCCGAGAGCGTCGCGGAAGAGTTTCTGCGTTTTCTGAAGATCGATAATGTATATGCCGTTGCGTTCGCCGAAGATATATTCCTTCATCTTCGGATTCCAACGCCGGACCTGGTGACCAAAATGAACCCCTGCTTCGAGGAGCTCTTTCATCGTAACTGTAGCCAAAACTTTATTCTCCTGACCTTATTGGTTTATGTACTCGCCGCGATCGTTTGAAAAACCAATGAACCGCGAGCGATGGATTTAAGTAAGAGTGACGCCTTTAGGCGTTCAAAAACGGAACGGCTGAAGCCGTCACTCTTACAGTATTAACGTTTCGAGAACTGGAACCGCTTACGAGCGCCTTTTTGACCGTATTTTTTACGTTCTTTCTGACGCGGGTCGCGTGTAACCAAACCTGCTTTCTTCAGCGCCGGACGAAGGTCGGCGTTGTATTCCATCAGCGCACGCGTGATGCCATGACGGACCGCACCGGCCTGACCGGCAGTGCCGCCGCCATCGACGTTCACCAGAATGTCAAACTTACCGACTGTTTCGGTAAGGCTCAAAGGCTGGCGAATGATCATCTGCAATGCCTGATTGGGGAAATATGTTTCAAACTCGCGGCGATTTACAACTATCGCACCCGAGCCGGGACGCAGGTAAACACGAGCTGTCGAGGTCTTTCTGCGGCCGGTGCCGTAATATTGAATGTCTGCCATAAATTAGTCGTGAGTCGTGAGTCGTGAGTCTGAAGTCCTACTCAAGACTCCTGACTTCAGACTTACGACTGGATTTCGATCGCCTCTGGTTTCTGGGCTGAGTGGCGATGTTCGCCGTCGGCGTAAACCTTTAATTTCTTTGCCATTGCCTTGCCGAGCTTTGTTTTCGGCAGCATACCGCGAACTGCGAGCTCGACGATCTTTTCAGGCTTCTTTTCGAGCATTTCCTTAACGCTCGTTTCGCGCAAACCGCCCGGATAGAGCGTGTGGCGGCGATAAAGCTTTTGGTCGTTTTTCGCACCCGTAAACCTGATGTGGCGAGCGTTGATCACAACGCAAAAGTCGCCCATATCCATATAGGGCGTCCATGCCGGATTGTTTTTGCCGGAGATGATTCGCGCAACTTCGGTCGCCAGACGGCCGACCGTTTTGCCTTTAGCATCAACGACCAACCACTTGCGCCCTTCGGCCAAACCTTTACCGCTCGGAAAATAAGTACTCATATCTGCCTACACTGATAGGTATTTTCGCCTGAAAGCGAACTCATAGAGTATCGAAATTGCCTAATCAGGTCAAGTCTGAACAGGTATTATTAGGTTTAGGCGATTTAAGAGCAGTTTTCAGTTTGTAGAGAAGATTCCGTGTTCAGCTGTCCAGTGCCCGCGTTGCTGACAGCTCGTTCCACAAGCCAGCCCCCGCGTTTTTATGCTCCAGCCCCGCGTTTTTCACGCCCAGCCCCGCGTTTTTTTCCACCCAGCCCCGCGTCTTTTTTCCGTTTTTTTAATGTCGATAATTCCCGCAATCCTGTCATGCCCGCAATCTAAGGCGGCGGAGCCGTCTTCCCGCGTTTCGCGGCAATTAGCCACGTCCCTTTAGGGCGTGGTATCGTATCCGTAAAAATTCTTAGGGCGTTTTAACGTCCTTTCAAAACCGTATATGTCCGACAGCGTTTATTCCGAGTCTCATTTCCACATCACTTGGCACACGAAAGATAATCGGCCAATGATCAACGAGCGGGTCGAAAGGCCGCTGTATAAATTTCTAGAACATAAAATTATCGAAACGCCCGGAGCGATCCTTCACGCCGTCGGCGGCACCGAAACTCACATTCACATTGCTACGAGCCTCGAACCGAGCATTCACGTTTCGGACTGGATCGGAAAACTTAAAGGTGCAGCTTCTTACTATATAAATCACGAGATACAACCGAAGGCACTTCAATGGCAACGCGGTTACGGAATTGTGACATTCGGGACGAAAGATCTACCGTGGGTGGTTCGTTATGTTCTGAATCAGAAGGAACACCACAAAAGCGGGAAAATTTACGATCGCCTCGAACGTGCCTCGAATGAACCTGGCTAAAGCCGCACGTTTGGTAAGGACGTTAAAACGCCCTTCGGATTTCGTCGTCAATCTATCCACGCCCTAAAGGAGCGTGGCTAATTGCCGACTTCGTCGGAAAGACGGCTCCGCCGCCTTAAGGAAAAGACCATCGCTGGGGCCGTATATTTGGGTGAATTGATTTTTCCTAGCTGTTCGCTGCGAACTGCTTTCCGCGTGAGCGGCGATTAGCCACGTCCTTTAGGACGTGGTTGTGGTCGGGAGAGGTTTTTTAAAGGGCGTTTTAACGTCCTTTTCTTCGGCTTAAGCCAGACAATTTAAGCCCGCTAAAGCGGGCTATAAATCTATCTTGCTAACCTGTCCACGCCCTAAAGGAGCGTGGCTAATTGCCGACTCCGTCGGAAAGACGGCTCCGCCGCCTGCGGGAGTTCGCGGTACGACTATTTCTTCTCTTTCTCGCAGAAATCGAAAGGGAATTTTAGGATCGCGTTTGTTAGCGGGTCGATGCCGGTGATGGACAGCGGCAGGGTTTTAAGCTCGTCTGATTTCGCAGCTTCGCGGGAGGCGACGATCTGGGGACATACATAGTCATCCTTCCCGAAATATCTTCTGCCGGTGAGCGTGCCTGCGACTTCAAAGGGTATTTTTAATGTAAATCGTCCTTGTGCGTCAGAACGGGTCTCGATGGGATCAAATTTTTCCTTACTTTCCGGCCTGAAAATTATCCACTCCTCGCCAACCGGATGGCCATCAGCGAATTCAATCTTGCCGGAGACTTCTATCAAGCGGTTAATTTGCGGAATTTGTATATCCAACCTTGTGTTATAGCGGCCGGCCTCGACGTAGATCACACCGGCATCGGGTCGCCCGGAAACCCCCGGATAAAATACGCGACCGAAAGGGTGCTCATTATCGATCTTTCCATGGTTGTTCACGACGAGGTAATAGGTTCCGGGGTCCATGAACTCGAATGTGAATACACCTTTCTCGTCGGTGCGGGTGCG
Source organism: uncultured Chloracidobacterium sp. (assembly GCA_964605905.1). Lineage (GTDB taxonomy): Bacteria > Acidobacteriota > Blastocatellia > Pyrinomonadales > Pyrinomonadaceae > OLB17. Next base: position 10,768 of record CAZSEL010000074.1, read on the forward strand.
GTCTGTTTCTCGATCGTCCTTCGAATTTTGTGACAAAGCTGAAACCCAAACATTAGCCATTGGCTTTCCAGTGGGCGATAGCACTCTACCGCTGACATTTGTGTCCGGGATAAGGGTCAAATCTAAGCCAACATGACCTCCCTTGTCGATAGTGATTCGACGCTCGTTCTTGCCTAGTCCTTCGCGGTTATCAGGCCTTGCGTAGTCAGCGGTGTATCGCCAATGTTCCCCGACTTTCCAGCCACGCGGGGCCATTACCTCAACAACGTATTCTCCCGGCGGGACCTCGTAGATCTCAAAAAAACCGGCCTTAAGATATTTGGTTTTGAACTGGGAATCTTTTCGCTTGATACGAACTTCTATACCTTCGACCGATCTTTCATCATCCGAGGAAAAAGACAGTTCACCTGACACCCTCGTTTTTCCTTTTAGCTTTTCTAGGTTATCCAGATATGCGAGATCGTCGTCAGCGGATTCAAGATTTGTCGAACGACCACAAAAACTTGTGCGGTACATAAGTTGTTTCGCGCCTTCGATTGTTTGGCCCAAAGCCTCCTCGTGATATCGTTCGGACGGTTCACCGAGATAGAAAAGCCATTTCCCGCCAATACTTTTCTCGTCCCATTCGAAAGCGCAATCCGCACCTCCACCCTGGGCGAGAACGATCTTGTCGCCGACCTTTAGGTTGCCTTTATAAACTTTGTCTATGACGAACGTGGCTGAACGGATCGCCTCAAGATCGCGTTCACGTTCGTTCGCCCGTAGCCTATGAATTGAGTCGATCCGTCCTGCAACGACGACTTTAGAAAAGTCGAACTCTTCGAGAACTGTCGGTTTCCCAGCACACTCACAAGCAAATATCTGCACCGGAGCGATCAGGCAGAACAACGAGACGAGAAGTGATGTGAGCAGAAGTGATTTCATTTTGTTAGTAGGAGAACAAAGCAATATGCGAGGTATGTTACTTCAAAGGTGCTCGTGATGACAATATTTTTCGGTAATTCTAACAAAATCATCTTTTCTTAAAATAAATGTTGCAAATGGGATGATGTTGCGTGTATGATACATATCTCGTTAATCGTGATTCGTAAATCGTGATTCGAAGGAGGGAGTTTATGGAGAGGAAATGGAAGGAGTTTGCGGCGGGGCCGGTTAGGAAGGGTGGGCTGCATGTGACGATATGTCGTAAGGGAAACATTATGATCGGGGCGGCGGCGTTTGACCGGTTGGGTCGGCCGGACGCGGCGGTCTTGTTGTTTGACGAGGAAAGGAATGTGATCGGCGTAAGGCCGACGCATCCGAAAACGCCGAACGCGTTTCCGATGAACGCGATGAAATGGGGCAGGCACAGAGTAGTAAGAGCGAACCGGTTTTGCCGCCACCACGGAATAAAGGTCGAGCGGATGATGGCGTTCAACGAGCCGAAGATCGAGGGGAGTGTTTTGGTGTTGGATATGAATCGAATAATGCCTGTCGCCAAGAATTTAACCACAGAGGGCACAGAGAGCACAGAGGGAATTTAGAGATCGTTCGAGAGGCGAGATAACTAAAAGCTAAAAACTAAAAGTGATGAAAGATCAGGATGATAATTATGTGAACTCGGTGGCGGATTCTACCACCCCGTCAGCCGAAGCGGCTGCCACCCCTCCTTTCCAGGAGGGGAGCTTTGCAGACTCGGTTCCCGACGAGAAGTTTTTGGAGGATGCGCGGGAGCTTTATTTGAAGTATGGCGGTGGGCGGCATGAATTGATCGTGCGGGAGATGCGGGAGCGTGGGTGGGCGTTTTATCGGAACATGCTTTACACGCGGAGGCGTTCGGGCGGAATTGTGAAGGGTTTGCCGGAACTGCATGGCTGGCGTGAATTGCTGACGAGCGAAAAGCCGCGAACGAAAACCGAGCGGGCGATTGACGGGCAGTTTGAGGTTTGGCTGAAAGAGGCGTTTCCGGAATGGAAGTGGAACTGGAAATATCAGCGTTATGTTTATGAGCGTTTGTCGCGGCTGACGACGGGAAAATCCAATCGGTTGATGATCTTCATGCCGCCGCGTCATGGGAAAAGCGAGATGGTGACGGTGCGATATACGGCTTGGCGATTGTTACAAGACCCGAAGCTGAATGTGATCTTGGGTAGCTATAACCAAAAGCTGGCGAATAAGTTTTCGCGAAAGATAAAAAGAATAGTTCAAGATCCGCGAAGTGCTCTACCACCCCGTCCGCGAAACGCGGCCACCCCTCCTAATCAAGGAGGGGAGTTTAATGATCCGCGAGGCGTTCTACCACCCCGTCCGCGAAACGCGGCCACCCCTCCTAATCAAGGAGGGGGGGTTTTTCCGAGCCTACTCAATACTACTTCGGAGTGGGAAACATCTGGCGGTGGTGTTGTACGGTCAGTCGGTGTGGGTGCGGGGATTGCGGGGTTTGGTGGCGGTTTGATCGTTATTGACGATCCGGTGCGGAATCGGGCGGATGCTGAGAGCGAGACGTTTCGCGACAAGGTTTGGGATTGGTTCAACGACGATATTTATACGCGGTTGGAGCCGAACGCGTCGATCATATTGATACAGACCCGCTGGCACGAGGACGACCTTGCCGGGCGACTGCTCAAGGAACAGGAAGACGGCGGCGAGAAATGGGAAGTGATAAAGCTGCCCGCTATCGCCGAGGAAGAAGACGACATCGGACGTAAACCGGGACAGGCGCTTTGCCCGGCGCGTTACAACATTGCCGCTCTGGAAAAGACGAAACGAAAATTGGGTTCGTATTCGTTCTCGTCGCTTATCAGCAGAATCCGGTTCCGGCTTTGGGCGGAACATTTAAGCGAGCGTGGTTCAAAAATATTATCGACGAGGCGCCGCCAAATTTGAGATGGAAACGCGGTTACGATCTGGCTGTCTCGATAAAAACTACTGCGGACTACACCGCGAGTTTTCGATGCGCGTACGACCGGGCCGGGAATCTTTATATAGCGGACGGTTTTCGAAAGCGGATCGAATATCCCGACCAGCGGCGTTACATCATAGACAGGATGATAAACGAACGCGGCACCGAGCATTGCGTCGAGGCCGCCATGCACGGCAAGGCTCTCGTTCAAGACCTAAGAGCCGAGCCATCGGTTCGACGATATCCGCTTCGAGAAGTGCGTGTTGTTGACGACAAACTGACGCGCTCGTTGGCGTGGCTAAACCTCGCTGAAGCCGGAAAGGTCTTCCTCGTCCGCGGCCCGTGGATCGAAGATTTCGTCGATGAGGTCTGCCGCTTCCCATCCGGCAAACACGACGACCAAGTCGATGCCGTTTCTCTTGCGGTTTCGATGCTCACCGTTGCGTCAAACAAAAAAGCGTATGGATTTTAGCTAACATGACATTAAGAACAGGCGTGATCGTTGATTCGACCACGCCTGTTTACTTGAGCCGCTTTTTTACGCTGACGCTATTCGAGCGCGACAAAATCCAGGCCCGATATTTCCTCAAGCACGCTGATTGTCCGCGGCTCGAACTGATAGCGTTTCGCGGAAACCGAAAGGATATAAGTTTCTCCGGCTTGCACGTCGTCAAAGTGATAGTAACCGAACGGCGTAGTGAATGCCGTTCGCGTGTTCCCCTGCAAATCGGTCAGGGAAACCGCTGCACGCGAGATCGCGTAACCGTTCGCGTTCAATACGCGGCCGGACACGCTGACGGATGCGGCAGTCGGCGCGAAGATCCGCAAAGGCAAGATTTCGGTAAGCTGGTTGGCGGCCTGCGGCTCGAATGCCTTGTCAAAAGAAAATCCCGAAAACGGCGTGCTGTCGGCGACCGTTACCGAAACATCGAACTGTCCGCCCTGCGACGGCGTGCCGGAAATGACCACGTTGTCGGGATTGGCGATATAGCTCAAGCCCGGCGGCAAGCCCGTAACATTGAACGCGTAGGGGGCGACACCGCCCCTCGCGTAGATCGTCCGGCTGTAAGACTGGCTTTGGGTGCCGTTCGGCAGCGCGCCGGTCAAGCTCAGATCGACCGCGCAGGTTCGCAGCAAGATCGAGACATTGTCTAAGCCGGTATTGGCCGTTGTGATGTCCTGTCGCCCGTCGCCATTGAAATCACCGACCGCTACCGAACGCGGAAATGCGCCGGCACCGAAATTTGTCGCCGCTCCGAAACCGCCAGCCCCGTTGCCGATCAGAATTGAAACATTGTTCGAGTTTTGGTTGGCGACAGCGAGGTCTTGCAGCCCGTCGCCGTTGAAATCGCCGAACGCCACGGATTGCGGAGCTAAGCCGGCGCTGAAATTCGTTGCCGCTCCGAAACCGCCCGCTCCGTTGCCGATCAGGATTGAAACATCGTTCGAGGTTTGGTTGGCAACAGCGAGGTCCTGTTGCCCGTCGCCGTTAAGATCGCCGACCGCCACCGAAACCGGAAATGTGCCGACACTGAAATTCGTTGCCGCG
>CAZSEL010000075.1:0-13675 GCA_964605905.1 uncultured Chloracidobacterium sp.
TTGGTTCGGCGCTCAGTGACGGATGCGATTCGCCGACCGGCCAGCGGTTCGACCGGCTTCACCCCAGGCTTTAATGTTTGTCGCCGTTGGCGACTAAGATCCTACAAAATTAGGACTTACCTATCTAATTTTGATATTTCCACCTTGCCTAATAACGGTTGATTCTGCGGTGTCGGAGACGGCTTTGGGGTCGGCGATGGCATCGCGATCGCGCCCATCAGCGGTTCTGGTGTCGGCGACGAAAACGGTATCGGCAGCCGTTTTGTTATTTGTTTACGACCGGATGCGCCGATGACCGAAAAGAGAAACAGCCCGTTCATTATCGTTAACAAAACGGCAAAAACCGATGCCGTCGCAATCGAAACTCGACGCTTCATCCGTGCCCAGCCAACCGGGCAGTCTTCCGTCAAAACAGTGCCGTCAGGTCGCTGAAAATAACGGACGCACAAACGGCCTTCCGAGTTCCGCAAAAGGTTCTCGGCGTCATAGCTCGTCATCCCCGAAAGATTGTAAACATTCAGCTTACAGTCCCCGCAAAACCGCTTTCGTTCATTCCCCGCCATCGCATTCCAATCCGCAGAACACGGGCTGGCTATCTTCAAATTCTTCAAATTCTTCAAGGGCGTTTCAAATTTCGACATAAAAAGCTCCGTTCAATTAACAATTGGCCATCGCCATGTTGAATTGAACGGAGCTGGAAAGAATTCTTGCGGCTAGTTGCCGACAAAGTCGAATATCAACACAGATTTCCTTTCTTTGCCCAGAACGAAGAAGGAGTTTCCCTCAGAAAGCCAGTCGGCCATGCTGTTGTTCAAACCGTTGTCGCGTATTTCCCGGTTCTTCTTGTATTTCACATTTTGGGGGTCAAAACCAGTGTGCAGCAGTTCGCCGGTTTTGGTCTCGAAAATCTTTACGCGATTGTCCCCATATTGCATTACAAATCGACCGTCAGAGCTAAACATCGCCCGTTCTGTATTATATCCGCTGTCGCCAGGTTCTGAGCTTGGTTGGACGGTTCGGAAGTTTAGTGTCGAGACGACCTTATCAGCATCTATTTCGTAAATGCTGGCACTTCCGAGAGATCGGGACATCGCATATTTATAATCGGGAGTTATCGAATGAAAGCCGTCCCGGATGCCAAACCTTTTATGGAGTTCTCCGTTTTCGATTTCATATATTCCTGCTCCATCCGGATTGAAATTGATAAAATAACGAGCATCATTTCCGATCTCGATCTTCCTGATCGTTCTCTCTTTTTTCGCGTAGTCGTCGGCAATCTCGTATTTCGGCGCGCCGTTCCCGTCTGTTTCCCAAACCACGATCCTGTTCCCCGTTCGTGCGACTAAATATTTATCGTCACCGCTGATTGTGGGTTCGCGGCCATCGCCGCTGAATAGAAAACTCCTTGCCGAAAACGACTGTATCTTCGTTCCATTTTGGGTGTCCCAAACATCAACCGTCGACGATTCGGCAAATCCCGTAACAAGATACGACAGCCATTTTCTAGCTTTGCCCGAACGCGTGAAAAGTAATTTTCCATCGCCAGTTAGGTGATGCCACGCCAAATCCTGTACCCGAATGGAGCTTCGATATTCGAATTTGTCCAGGTTCCAAATGGCGATCTCCATATCTTTGAGGTCGCCGTGAGTAGTGATAACAGTACCGCCGTCCTTGCTGAAATTCACAGTCCTAGTCGGTGTCGCAGATCTCTCGAAAACAGCCACCTGTTTGCCGGTTCGCAAGTCCCAGACAACTCCGGTTTCGGACTTCTTATCACCCTTTTGAATAACCAGCAGGATGGAACCGTCAGGGCTGACAGAAACGGGCATATAAAGTCCGACGCTCCATGTAATTCCAGCCAACATTCCTCGCGGAGCTAAGCCGTCTATTTCGTGAGAGACTTCACGGATCAACTTGGAGTTGGAAACATCCCACAACTGAAGTTTGTTCTTGCCGATCAGTAATAGCTGCGTACCATTGTTCAACGGCATCGCGTGAAAAATATCTTCGCCAAACTCGATCCGCTGATCGAGCCTGAAATTCTCTTTCGTTCCCTGCCCAAACAACCCTGCGGAGAACGCCAATCCGAAAAACAAGCTAACAACCCATTTTTTCATAAATGTCCCCCCGTATTTAGCCGGTAAGATACCTCACTGGAAAGTGTGGTTGCAAAATCAGATGAGTAAAGAAATGTAAGCACGATTATCATTTACTCATTTAGACGGCAGGACTGGGGTTTGGTGATTAAACCAATTTGCGTTCCCTTTGGCTATTTTTTGACTATGCATTACGCGGGATGATTGCAATCAACTTACGTAACGCCGAGTTAACTGCTTCCGAATCTGGAAAATATTCACGAACGTCCGATTCTATAGCAGCGAAATACTGGTCGCTGACAAGTTTTCTGACCGAGTGCCCGGCCTTATAGGACTTTGCGTACTTGCCGCGAACACCTTTCCGACCGGAGAGATCGTACTCCGCCAGCATCTCATCTTTATCCTTTTTCATATATTTCTTGTTCAGCTTTAGTCGCTTTCCGTGAACTAATAATTCTTATGTGATTCTTATTTGCCGTGCCGTCAACTTCAGTGTGCACGACCAATAATAATATGCGACTCTTTTCTGAAAATCCGATGCTTATAAACCGCTCTAACGCCATGTCTTCGAAGATTTGAACTCGCTTTGCTTTTGTCCCACTCAAATATCAGTTCCATCGATGGAAATTATAGCACTTGAATTTAGACAGTGGTCGGCGTTAAGCCCGGTTTAGCGTTCTCAGTATGTTCACGCCGTGCCTTGTGCCATTTCCGCCATTTTTCAGGGATCGGGTTGCCGCCGTTTAGCTGGCGGATTTCGAGCATTTGATAATACTGATTTTGGAGGGCGACCAGCTTTTCGATCTTTTCGATCGGCGAGAGCGAACGAATGTAGTCGCGCGATATTTTCTTCCGGCGCTTCAGATCGGCAACAGATGCATCCTGCTTCTCTTTTTTACTCGTATCCATTCCGTCTAATCTATCTTAACATCCTACGATATTTGTGCGTTACTGGCCGACGCCGGCCGACGCCGATGGCGTTTTTGGAGATTATCAGTGTCGGCGGCAGTTGGCGGCGTTTGAATTCGTTTGACGGGTGTTCGACCTTATTCAAGATGCCATAGACAAGTTCTTCGTTGTTTCCGGCGGCGACGATCTGAGCAGGCGATGCTTTTTGTTCGAAGTACATCTTTAGGACAAGATCCATCAGCTCGTACGGCGGCAGGCTGTCCTGGTCGAACTGGTTCGGGGCAAGCTCGGCCGAAGGCTTCTTGTCGATAATTTTGTCCGGGATTACCTCGCGTCCGGCTTGGTCGTTTATGTGCCGGGCGATCTGCCAAACTTCCGATTTCAACACATCGCCGAGCACGGCAAGACCGCCGTTTGTGTCGCCATAAAGCGTGCAGTAGCCGACGGCAAGTTCGCTCTTGTTGCCGGTCGATAAAACAAGCCGCCCTTCGGCGTTCGAAATCGCCATCAAAATGACGCCACGAATGCGTGACTGCATATTTTCGGCCGCGAGCGAATCGCCGCCGCGCGTCGGCTTGTCGAGTTTCATCTGCTTTAGCAGGACTTCGAATGTATCTGAGATCGGCTCAATTCGGCTTTCGCAGCCAAGATTTCGAATAAGCTCTTCCGAATCTTTTATGCTCCCCTCGGACGAAAACGGCGAAGGCATCATCACGCACAACAGATTCTCCGGCCCGATCGCCTCGGCCGCGAGCGCGGCAACAAGCGACGAATCAATACCGCCGGAAAGCCCCAGAACCGCCTGTTTGAAACCGTTCTTCGCCGCATAATCGCGAATCCCCAAAACAAGAGCACGGCGGATCGATTCGATCTCATCGCCCGAAATTCCGCGTGCATCGGGCTTTCTTACATCAAGCTCAACTGTCTCGACAAACTCCTCGAAAGCCGCCGCTTGCAAGATAATGTCGCCTTCCTCATCGGCGATCAGACTCGCTCCGTCAAAGATTATCCCGTCGTTCCCGCCGACGAGATTGACGAAAACTATCGGCACCTTATTAGCCTTGGCACGATGAGCGACCATGTCGCAGCGAAGCCGGATCTTGCCCTTGTTATACGGCGAGGCGTTCAACGAAACGACAATCTCCGCTCCCTGTGCGATCACGTCATCGGTCGGGTCGGTGTCATAAAGCCTGTCTCGCCAAAATGTTTTGTCGTTCCAAAAATCTTCGCAAACGACAACTCCTATACGAACGCCGTTGATCTCATACAGCCTTCTGCCGGTTCCGTCGTTTGGCTCGAAATATCGCGGATCGTCAAAAACGTCATACTCCGGCAACAGAGTTTTATCGGTAAATCCAAGCAATTTGCCGTCATGAATCACAGCCGCCGAATTGAATAACCGTCGTCCGTCGTTGTCAGTGTTTGGCCTGATAGTTCCGATTATTGCCGTGATGCCTTTCGTCTCGGGAATAATTCGCTCAAGCGGATCGAGCGAGTGTTCGATAATGTCGGAATCCTGAAACCAGTCCTGCGATGTGTAGCCGTGCGTCACGACCTCGGGAAAAACGATAAGGTCGGAACCGTCCGCCTTTGCTTTCCCGATAGCCGCGATGATCTTTGCGACATTGCCGTCGATATCGCCGTTTGTGGTATTGATCTGGCCGATCGTTACTTTCATTGAAATTTTTTAACAACGGATTCACACCGATTTACACGGATAAAAATAAATCAGCGAAATCCGCGTTAATCCGTTGTTCCACCTTTCTCACTTTTCTTAACCATTGTCAGCCGGTTTCCGCGGTCGTTATATTTTACCTCGTCCATTATGTTGTAGATAAACAGAACGCCGCGGCCTGAAGTTTTGAACAGATTTTCCGGGTCGAGCGGGTTGGGAATTGAGTTTACGTCAAAGCCTTCGCCTTCGTCCTCGATTGTAAAGCGTGCCTCCTTCTTTGAGACCTCGGCACTGATACGAACGAGCTTGTGGGCGTCAAACTTATTGCCGTGCTTCACGGCGTTTACAAAAGCCTCGTCGAGAGCGACGAAAAGATTGGACTGCTCGGGACTGACAACGCCCTGCTTTTCCACCCGCTTCATCAAATAATCGAGTACGATGTGCATAACCGAGATCGCGCTCGGCAGTTCGAATTCGATATATTCGTGCAGGTCCTGAACGAGATCGAACTTGTCAACGTACCTGATCTTGTAGTCCAAAATGGTCGCAACAAAATCTTTAAGCTCGTTCTCATCGAATTCGTCACGACGAAAATTCGAGGCACACAGCTTGAACACCTTTATGTGGTCATCGGGTTTTACGTCAAGGGATTCCGGAAGACAGACCGAATGGTTTATCGCGGGCGGCACTGCCTGCGTTAAATCGACGTCGAGGTCGGTGATAACAAGATCAAACGATTCGATATTTTCGACCGCCAGCGCGTCGGAGCGTTTTTCGACGATCTTTACCAAATGGCCGACTGCGCTAAAAACCTCATCGAGTGAAGTAGCCAGATCGTCGTGGTCGTCAACTATCAATATTCGTCTTTGCATCACGCCCCGGATCGACAATAAAATTACGAAATGAAATATGATCTTGTTGCAAATAATACCTTAAGTTGTTACTTATTTTCTATTCGTGACTAAAAGTATTGAAACCGCATATCAGTTCGGGCCGCTTGACCGGTTCACTTTTTCACAGCGTCTGGTGATCCGCGTTGCGGGCATTTTCGGCTATGTTTTGGTTCGAATTCTCGGCTCTACGATCAGATTTCAGACAACGGGCTGGGAAAATTTTGAAGCTATCGAGAAAGCCGGAAAGCTGCCGATATATTCATTCTGGCATGATCGTATAATCTCCGGAACATATTTCTTTCGCGATCGCGGCATCATCGTTCTTTCATCAAGCAGCTTTGACAGCGAATATACCGCTCGCTGTATTCAACGACTCGGATTCGGCATTATCAAGGGTTCCTCGACACGCGGAGGAATTCAGGCCCTGGTCGGTATGATTCGTATGATGAAGCAGGGCTTTGCAATGGCGTTTACGATCGACGGCCCAAAAGGCCCGCGATATGAGGCCAAAGCCGGACCGGTCGTGCTCGCAAAGAAAACCGGAAACCCGCTTATGCCGTTCGTGATCGAGTGCGAGAAATTCTGGACAATAAAAAGCTGGGACCGGCTGCAAATTCCCAAGCCTTTTACAAGGGCAAATCTCATCATCGGCCCGCCAATTTATGTCAATGCGAATGCACGCGATGAGGAGTTAGAGGTGAAACGGCTCGAACTTCAAAATTCTCTACTTGAACTTGTTCAGGCCGGTGAAAAGTGGCGAAAGGAAAATTAGACGGGTTCTTTGCTTTCGAGCGACAGGCTGCTCGCAGCGAATAGAACAAAAACTATCCAGATCAAATCCGCGAGCAACAAATGCCCCAACTGCATAACGATCGGCCCGAGCGTCAGAAGCGTTGCGGCACCAAACGCGATCTGAACAAGCACTAATATCGAAAGCCAGTTCGACCATTTCGCAACAGCACCGTCGCCGCCCGAACGCTGTTTGAGATAACCGCTGACGAAAATAATGTAAACGGCGACCAAAATAGACAAGATCGGATGGCTAAGCCTCAAACGTAAAATAGCATTCGACGCCGCCGAAAAATCTTTTGCAATGCCCTCGGCGATCGACGCGGACGGAAACAGCATATTGCTCAGCGCCGCCAGCGACCCGCTCATCCCGACAATCAAAAGCCCGACAACCGCAATCGCGATCAACGCAATTGATCGTCCATTGCCCCGAAAAGAAAGTCGTCGCTTTCCGGTAGCAAGCCAGGCTGTGAACGTGAGGAAGGCAAGCAGTATAAACGTGTTTACTAAGTGACCGATGGCCCAAAACGGCCGAGCATCTGTTATCGCCTCAGCGGTGTTTCCGGTAAGCACGAGCCCCGCGCCGACCGCAGCCTCCGTTATCACAAAAAACATCGAGGCAGCCGCTGCGATCAAAATCTGTTGAGCCTGTCGGTCGCGTGCCGAATACCATATCTTTATCGCCCAAATGAGAAGAACCAGCATCACGATGCCGTCGATCGCGGTCGACATTCGGTGCGAAAATTCAATGATCGTTTTGAGTTCGGGCGCCGAAGGAATCACTTCGCCGTGACATGTCAACCAGTGCTCGCCGCAGCCGTCGCCCGATTTTGATGCACGAAGAAAAACTCCCCATAGGATCACGAGCACGTTAAACGCGAGAGCGAAGCACGCGTATTTCGCGAACGCAGACATTTTCCCTGAGCTTGTCATTTTGGTAGATTCGACTTGAGTAGAATAGCATCGGCCAACGCCGTCGCCGAACCCGAGGGTGATTAGAATGACTTAATGGAAACAGAGCATTTTTTTACATGTCCGTATTGCTCGCAAGAGATCTCGTTCATTTTGGACCTCTCGGTCGGTGAGCAGACTTACATCGAAGACTGTGAAGTGTGCTGCAAACCGATTCAAATGTCTTACACAACCGAAGATGGTGAGGTTGCAGACTTCAACGCCGAGGCGCTCGATGAATAATCTTCTCCAATGAAAAAAGAACGTATCGATAAATTGTTGGTCGAGCAAGGCCTCGCCGATTCACGGACAAAGGCTCAGGCGATGGTTATGGCCGGCGTTGTAATGGTCAATGAACTCCGCGTCGAAAAGCCATCGCAAACTTTTGGCCCAGAGGCGTTGCTTCGCATCAAGGGCGACACACCTGAGTCAAAATACGTCGGCCGCGGCGGGTTGAAATTGGAAAAGGCTTTGGCCGAATTCTCTGTCGATGTGAGTGGCTTCACATGTCTCGACATCGGTTCGTCCACAGGTGGTTTCACCGATTGTCTGCTCCAAAACGGCGCAGCAAGTGTAGTGGCGATAGACGTTGGGACGAACCAGCTCGATTGGAAACTGCGTAGCGATCCGCGTGTTGACGTTCGCGAAAATACGAACGCACGCGAACTGAAGCCGGATGATTTTGATGGAGCGTTCGATTTGGCCGTGATGGACGTGTCATTCATCTCGGTAACAAAGATATTGCCCGTCGTGCCTCCGCTGTTGGCCGAAATAGGTAAAATAATTATTTTGATCAAGCCTCAGTTCGAAGTCGGGCGTGGCGAGGTCGGGAAGGGCGGCATTGTCCGTGAACCGGAGAAGCACGAGCGAGTCGTTCGCGAGGTTAACGAGTTTGCGACAAGCATTGGACTGCATGTGGTCGGCGTGACCGAATCCCCGATCCTGGGAGCCGAAGGCAATAAGGAATTCCTCACAGTTTATGAACGAGCGTAAGGAAGAGCCGCAGCAAAAATTTGTCGAAGGCGAGGATTACTATTTTGAAAACGGCCTGATGGTCTTGACCGGTCTTTTTTTGCTCAAACGAGGTTACTGCTGCAACAACGGCTGCCGAAATTGTCCGTATCCTAAGGACGAAGATCAGAGCAAAAATTCTTCCAGTTCGTTATGAGCTTCTTGCCTCTGTCGTATAGGTCGATATTCAGGTTCGGCATACATTGCCGGAACGGGTTCAATAAAATCTATTGGTGTTCGAGCGATCTGAACCAGCAGTTCCGGCGTACAGCAAACGGTCTTGTACTTTTCGAGATCGACACGTGAGTCCTCTAACTCCCCCAGCCAGTCGAGCGCGGCCGTCAGCACTCGGCGTTCGCCATCGTCCTCGGGCCAGATGATCCCGTAATGCATCCACTTTCCGTCGCGGCGAGCCTCGACGAGACCGGCGTTGCGTAAATAGGCAAGATGCCGCGAGATCTTAGGCTGGCTGTCGCCGAGTATTTCGGTAAAGAAACAAACACACACTTCGTTTCGCCGCATAAGATTCAACAGGCGCAACCGCGTTTTATCGGCCAATGCCATATAAAGCGTTTCCATATTCGCTAAAGCGTTTGTGTTCATATGTAAATAATAGCACGTTTTGAATTTTGTTGTTGACAAACTCGTGGCCGGGAGATATATTCGCTTTAACATATATGTTGTTACATATATGAAGATCAATAAGGAGCACACAACTATGTCAGAAAACACAATCACATCCCTTAAACCGCATATATCCCTAAACGTCAAGAATGTTGGCGAAAGTGTCGGTTTCTATAAGAAACTCTTTGGTATCGAGCCGATGAAGTTCATCACTGGTAATACGACCACACATTCAATTGTCCGCGAACAGGCAGGCGAAGAAAGCGAAAAGCCGCGAATGGGTTACGCAAAGTTCGATGTCCAGAATCCGCCGCTGAACTTTGTGTTGAATGAAGTTCCATTCACAGAAGGCGGAACTCTTTCGCACCTCGGCATACAGGTCGCGACGACCGATGACGTTTTGAAAACACGCGAACGTTGGGTCGAATCGGGGCTGCTTACGGTTGACGAAATGAAAGTGGATTGCTGTTATGCGCTACAAGACAAAACCTGGGCACGCGATCCGGATGGTAACGAATGGGAAGTTTTCGTCGTGCTCGAAAACACCGAGCCGACCGGCGAGGCGTGTGCCTGCGGCGACAAGGTCGAGCACTCACAGCTTTCCACCGCCGCGTGTTGCACGCCGGGCCAAAAGGCATCTACCATAGGCGCGACAGCTCAACCTTGTTGCTAAACAGGAGATTCGATGGCCGAACATTCTTTCTTTACACAGACCGTTCACGCAGGCGAAGACCGCGACACACATTTCGGCGCCCTTTCGGTGCCGATCTATCCGGCGTCGGTCTTTGCCTTGCCTGACGCCGACAACGGAATCGCGATACACAACTATGAAAAGCCGGGCTATTTTTACGGCCGACTCGGCAACCCGACACAGACCGCTCTCGAAAAGGCGATGGCGGAATTGGAGCACGGCGAAGCCGCACTCGCACTTGCATCCGGTATGGCGGCGATCTCGGCAGCGGTCTTGACGGTTGTAAATTCCGGCGATCACATCGTCGCGCCGGAGTCTATGTATTCAACGACGACGAATTTTCTGCGGCATATCGAAGAGAAGTTCGGGATAACGACAACCTTTGTCGATGCGACAGACGCCGAATCTTATGCAGCCTCGATCCGGCCCGAAACAAAACTTTTCTGGATCGAAACACCATCTAACCCGCAGGTCAGCATTACCGATATAGAACGTGTCGCGGCGATTGCGAAAAGTGCGGGTATCACAACAGTCGTGGACAATACATTTGCCACCCCTTTCAATCAGCGACCGCTCGATCTCGGCGTCGATGCCGTAATTCACAGCGCGACGAAATATCTCGGTGGGCACAGCGATCTGACCGCAGGAATCCTTGTAGGAAACGAAGAACTAGTCGAAAAGGCTCGGCATGGAGCGAACAAATTCTTTGGCGGCAATATCGCCCCGCAAGTCGCGTGGCTGGTGCTGCGTGGAATTAAGACTTTGGCATTGAGAATGGAGCGGCACAACTCAAATGCATCTGCTTTAGCAAATATGTTATCTTCGCACCCGAAAGTTACGGAGGTTTTCTACCCCGGACTCGAAACACATCGAAACCATGAGATCGCCAAACGACAAATGAAAGGCTTTGGCGGGATGATCGGAGTCGATGTCGGCACCGCAGACGCGGCAAAAGACTTCGTTAATCGTATTAAGGTGTGCACATTTGCTACTTCTCTAGGTGGTGTCGAAACGCTCATTCAGCCGGTCGCCCTTATGACGCACGCCACGCTCTCGCCTGAAGAAAGAGCAAAGGCTGGAATATCTGACGGACTACTGAGAGTCTCCGTGGGCATCGAAGACCTTGAAGATATACGGCAAGACATATACAATGCATTGAAATAGAGATCAGATATGACTCGCTCGACCAAAACACTACTAAAACTTGCTCTTGCTGTATCGTCCGTCACAACGCTTGTGGTCATTCTACGCAACGTCAGGGCTCGTTCGATCGGCTGCAAATTATTCTGCGATATCATTAAATGTAAACGGTTTTCGTGCTGCGGCAACTGAGATGAAATTGTCGCAAAAGCTTGTAGCTGAGTTCATCGGAACGGCCGGATTGCTGGCTATTGTCGTCGGTTCCGGAATAATGGGCGAACGGCTTGCGGATGGCAACGCGGCGATCGCGCTTCTTGGCAATTCGATAGCGACCGGTGCGGGACTTGTTTTTCTTATATATGGCTTTGGTAATATATCTGGCGCTCATTTCAATCCGGCCGTGACATTGACTGAAACGGCCTCGCGACGGATGGATTGGGAAACCTGTGCCGGCTATATCGGAGTACAGATCGCGGGAGCCGTAATCGGGGTTGTTATTGCAAACCTGATGTTCGACCTTCCGGCCGTCAACATTTCGACGAAGGTCAGGACCGGGCCGGGACAATTTCTTGGCGAGGTTGTCGCGACGTTTGGCCTGATTGCCGTTATCCGTCTGGGTTCGCGATTTCATCCGAAACTGATCGGCGCATTGGTCGCTTGTTACATCACCGCGGCGTATTGGTTCACCAGTTCGACATCGTTCGCGAATCCGGCGGTTACGATTGCCCGTTCGCTTTCCGATACATTCGCGGGCATCGCTCCGGCCAGCGTGCCGATGTTCATCGCCGCCCAACTTGTTGGAGCTTTTGCCGCATTACTGGTTTTCGGTTGGCTGCTGAAAGAGGAAAATTCGAATGTCGAATAAAAAAAGTATTCTTGTGCTTTGCACCGGAAATTCGGCGCGGTCGCAGATGGTCGAGGGCCTACTTCGCGATTTGTTCGGTGATAGGTTCGAGGTTTTCAGTGCGGGGACGAAACCGAGCATAGTGCGGCCCGAGGCGATAAAGGCCATGGCCGAGATCGGTATTGATATTTCCCATCACCGCTCGAAATCCGTTGACGAATTTGCGAGCCAAGAGATCGACTACGTTCTGACAGTCTGCGACAACGCAAAAGAAAACTGCCCGTACTTCCCCGCCAAGACACGCCTTGTACATCATGCGTTTGCCGATCCCGCCGATGTGGAAGGAGATGAAGAAAGTCGGTTGACAGCATTTAGAACAGTGCGCGACGCGATAGCCGCATATGCAAAGAACGAGCTGTCAGAGATCATCGATAGGTAACTCATATCATCCAGTTTGCGCTAAAAAGGAGAGCAGAAATCTGCTCTCCTTTTTTCCCGATTCAAGTTATCTTTAAGCCTCGTTAATTTCGCCCTTTGTTTTGCTCATTTGCGGAGCAGCCGCAGTTTGCGGCAGCGGAGCTCCGGCGGCATCCGATTTTACCAGCGGTTCCTGATCGTCTTCCTCAGCGGTCGTATCGCTCACGATCAGTTTGCCGGAATGTTTTGTGAAAACGAGCTTCTCACTATCATAGTCAACCAAAACAAAATCACCGGTTTCGATCTGCTGAGTCGCGACCAGATTTGAAAGCGGATAAACGAGAAAACGTTCGATCGCGCGTTTCAGATGGCGGGCACCATATTTCAGGTCAATGCCTTCGCCAAGCAAATATTCCTTTGCCTCGTGCGAACATTCGAAAACGAATTTCGTTCCCGCCGATTCGGTGATGCGATCCTGTACGGAGGTAAGCTCGATATCAAGGATCCTTCGCAGGTGATGTTCCTTCAAGGTGCGGAAAACCACAACCTTATCGATGCGGTTCATGAACTCGGGCGAAAACTTTCGTTTTGCTGCCTCGAGAGCGGTCCGGTAGATCTTTGTATCGATCTCGTTGTCTTCGCGCGGCGTTCCTTGCTTCACGGGAGCGAAACCGATGCCGCCGGAGATCATATCGGACATCTCACGGGCACCGAGGTTTGACGTCATAATCACGACACAGCGTGAAAAATCGACGCGGCGGTTGTCGCCGAGCGTGAGCGTCGCTTTGTCCAAGATACCGAGCAGTAACTGCCAAAGGGAATCGGACGCTTTTTCGATCTCGTCGAAAAGAACAAAGGTCAGCTTGGTTTCGTCGGTGTGGGCCTTGTCCAGATTTTCCTGCGTCAGCATCGGCGAAGTTTCGCGATGGCCAAGATATCCGGGAGGCGAACCGATCAGTTTTGCGATCTCGTGCGAGTGCTGAAATTCGGCACAGTCGATCTTGACGACCGAATGCGGGTCGCTGAACAGAACTTCGGAAGCGGCCTCGACCACACGCGTTTTTCCGGAACCGGTCGGCCCGAGAAACAGCATCGTACCGAGCGGCCGTGTCGGATTGTTCATACCGGCAAGATATATCTGAAACAGGCCGCTCACGCGTCGAACGGCGCGTTCCTGGCCGACGATAAGTGAACTGAGCTTGTCTTCAAACTCGGCCGCACGCGGGCTTTTCCGTTCGGGATCGAGTACGACGCCTTTTCCCATGTTATCTTTCTTTTTAGCCGATTCGTTTTTCATCTTGTTCAACTCCTTGCCCGAAGCTCGTATAAAACCGACGTTCCGCAACAATAGGACGATTTTCAAAATCCGGATTTGCGTCAGTCAGGGTGCCAACCGCCGATCCGTCGTAACTAAAGATGATTTCAAAATATTGTGCGTTGGCTGGATTAGATTCGCTGGATACACATCCGGCGGATTCGGACCGGACGTCCCACCGATAATTATTCTCACAGAATCATCAAATATTCAAGACAAAAACCGGAAATCTAAGGTAATTAGGCTTATTCCAGCCCAGCGGCTTGCCGCTCTATTTGCGGAAAAGATACTGTCTTAACAATCAAATGAGTAAAGCCGGG
>CAZSEL010000076.1:0-13362 GCA_964605905.1 uncultured Chloracidobacterium sp.
TAAAAGCCACTTGCTCTACCGACTGAGCTATCGGACCACTCTGCCGAGCCTGAACTCAGCCGAATTGAAGATTTTACAATCTGGTTCGATTGTTGGCAAGCGGAAAATACTGCTAATTGCTCGCAGGGGCGGTGCCTTCAATTGCGGCTTTGGGTTCGAGGTTCAACTGCATACGTACATTTGCCCGTGCAAAGTGCGAATTCGGATCAAGCGGAATGTCGTAAAATCCCCATTTGCGGTACATATTGATCGCCGGAAATTGCCTAGTGTTTGTTTCCAGAATTATCCTTTTTCTGCTGAGCTGTTTTGAATATTCGATACTTGCTTCGAGCAGCTTCTCTCCGATCTTGTAGCCTTTAAAGCTTGGAGAAACGACCATTTTCGCAAGCTCGAATTCTTCGTCATTCATCTGTATCAATGCAACAGTTCCGACTACATCTTCACCGACAAGCGCGAAAAATATCTGCCCGCCCGGTTCGATGATATATTGGTACGGATTGTCGAGTTGTTCACGGTCGTGATCTTCGACGGAAAAGAAATTGGCGATCCATTCATAATTCAGATCGGCAAAATTCTTATCGTATTTTGCATCATATTCGATAATCTCAACCGATTTGTATTTCTCAAGCTGTTCCAACGCACGCTGGCGAAAACCCTTTTCGGCGATACGGTCTTCGAGCAGGTCGAGCATATGCAGAATATCCGTGTCGTGCATCATCTTTTTAAAACCAGCCGTTCCGGCGCCCCAAACTGCCTCAAATTCCGGCATCTTTGCCTCGGCTTTCGGCGTCAGCGTCAAGATACGTTTCCGGCTGTCTTCGTCTGATCTTGATTCGCTAAGATACCCAGCCTTCATCATTTTATTGATGATGGAAATAACCGACGGATGCGACATTCCGATCTGATCGGCCAGCTCCATTACGGTCAACGAACCGTGCTTGCGAAGCAGTTTGAACACGGCGAACCAATTTGGTTCGATGTCCATCCCAAGCTCCTTATACATGCGTTTGCCGTCGTGCAGCATGGCGTCGCTTGCACGCTTCATTCGGGTAACAACAGCATTTAGTCCTAATTCACTAAGAAAATCGTCTTTTCGCATAAGGCCTCCCAATGTATGTAGTTAGCTACATATTAGAAAACAGCGATTACCGTAGTCAACTACGCAATTAGACTTTTTATTGATTTGATTTGATTTGATTTGTTTCGCGCGTTTCGTGGATAAGAAATTTTTATCCACGAAATACACGAAAGAAAAAGAAAAAAGAAGTTAGTTCGTAAACCAGCTTTCCATAACTGATTGTTTAATGATTATTGTTTGATCGCGTTCGGGGCCGGTTGAGATCAAGCCGATCTCAACGCCTACTTGATCTGAAAGAAAACGGACGTATTTTTGAGCATTTTCTGGCAGCTTGGCGAAATCGGTTGTGCCTGCTGTGTCTGACTGCCAGCCTGCGAGAGTTTCGTAAACGGGTTTGATTTGCCGCAAGTCGTGCGAGACTGCGGGAAAGGTGTCGATGCGTTTGCCGTCGATCTCGTAACCGACGCAGACCTTGATCTCGACCAGAGCATCGAGCACGTCGAGTTTCGTAAGTGCCATCGAATCAAAGCCGTTAAGCTCTGCGGCGTATCGTGTCGCAACCGCATCGAACCAGCCGCAGCGTCTTGGACGTTTTGTTACCGAGCCGTATTCGTTGCCGCGTTCGCGGATGAGGTTCGCCATATCCTGTTCGGCATCGAGCATCTCGGTTGGGAATGGACCTTCGCCAACGCGGGTTGCGTAGGTTCTGACAATTCCCAAAACGCCTGTGATGTGATGCGGCGGAATGCCTGCGCCGACCGAGGCTCCACCGGCCGTCGGGTTCGACGACGTGACATACGGATAGGTTCCGTGATCGACATCAAGCAGCGTTGCCTGTGCTCCCTCGAGCAAAATTTTCTTGTTTGATTTTCGTGCTTCGGCAAGGAAATGCGAAGTCTCGCAGACGAACGGCCGCAAGCGTTCGATCAGCGGTGTGATCTCAGCAAGTATCTCGTCCGCTCTCAACGGCTGATTTCCGAACAGGGCGATGATGCGGTTGGCTTCTTCAAGATTGCGTTCTACACGAAGCTTTAATATTTCTGGCGATAGAGCGTCAGCCACGCGGATGCCGCGTCGTCCGGCTTTATCTTCATAAGCAGGCCCGATGCCACGCAACGTCGTGCCGATCTTTTCATTGCCTAAGCGTTCTTCCGACGTGTGATCTAACGCCCGGTGATAGGGCATTATCAGATGTGCCCGCGAGGAAACTTTCAGGCGTTCGGGCGTGATCTCAATTCCCTTTTCGGCGATCTGATCGACCTCTTCGAAAAACGCCTTCGGGTCGATGACCATGCCGTTGCCGAGCACGCAGGTTTTGTCCGCATGAATGATCCCCGAAGGCAGCAGCCGCAGCACAAACGCCTTGTCGCCGACATATACGCTGTGACCGGCATTATGCCCGCCCTGATACCGCGACACAATATCAAACCTGTCCGCCAACAGGTCAACGACCTTTCCCTTCCCTTCATCGCCCCATTGGGCTCCAATTATTACAATGATCATAAAAGTCAGTCGCCCGCACTTCCCGTTGCAGAAGCCCGCACGCAGTAAGGGCATAATCTCAAAATTAGGTGTAACAGGGTTACAAATTATTCTACCAAAGGTCTGGGCCACTTGCGATTGTTCAGGTCAGTACCGCTTGCGTAAGCAAGTGGTGATGCGTGAATGCCGAGATCACGCCACCCGCTCACGCGGGCGGTACTGACTTTGTCCATTCGTATAGTTCAACGTATTTCCTAGCGGCGTTTTCCCAGGAGTTATCTACGCTCATCCCGTTGTGTTGGATCTTTCGCCAGATTTCCGGGTCGCCGTAGGCAAATAGGGCTTCGTATATTTTTTCGAGAAATGCGTGGCCGCTGTATGGAGAGAATTTGAAACCGTTACCGGTTCCGGTGACTCCATCCCAATTCTGCACGGTGTCATCGAGTCCGCCGACGGCCCGAACGATCGGAACCGTGCCGTATCTTAAAGAATACATCTGGTTCAAACCGCAAGGCTCGAATTTTGACGGCATCATAAACATATCGGCACCGGCTTCGATCAGGTGTGCGAGCGGTTCGCTGTAGCCGCGATAGATGCCGACCTGGTTTGGAGCGTAGTTGCGGAGCGTCTGCCAAAAATCTTCGTATTTCTTCTCACCCGAACCTAAGGACACAATAAAAGCACCGGTCGCGAGAACTTCGCCCGCAACCTGCATCATAAGGTCGATTCCCTTTTGCCCGGTCAGCCGTGTGATGTTTGCAAGCACGGGACGGTCGAGTTCAATCGGCAGCGAAAACCGGTCGAGCATCGCACGTTTGCACTCTCGCTTTCCCGAAAGATCATCAATGTCGAAATGTGACGGAAGTTCAGGGTCGGTCGCCGGATTCCAGACCTCATAATCGACTCCGTTTGTTATTCCGAACAAGTGGTTTGCACGCTGTCGTGTCAGCCATTCGAGGCCATAGCCGTTCTCGGAAGTTTGGATCTCGTAACCGTATCGACGCGAAACGGTCGAAAGCGTGTCCGAGGCTTCGAGTCCGGCCTTCATCGCCGAGGCGTATCCATTAAAGGAAAACGAAGCACGAGCGAAGTCGCTGCCAAAGCCGAGTTTCCACAATGCGCTCAAACCAAAACCGCCCTGATACGCCATGTTGTGGATCGAAAATACCGTCCGCGTATTATGCCAATATGCGTCCCAACGGCGTTTTTCGGCGATCTCAACCGCCGCAAACCCGCAGTGCCAGTCGTTCAAATGGACAATATCAGGAGCCGTTCCGATGCGACGGATCAGGGTAAGGGCGGCATGGTTAAAAAAGGCAAAGCGTTCGTAATCTTCGGTAAATCCGTAGATCGAATCGCGGTGAAAGATCGACGGAGCGTCAATCAAAAAAGTAGGCGAGCCGTTCGCCTCGGAATAAAATGCCCTCGCCGGATAAATCCCGCCTTTCCAATCGACTTTCAGATCGTGGATCGCCGTGTCCCAAAGATACTCGCCCTTAGTCTGCCAATAACACGGCGTTACCAGCACCGAATCGATGCCCACGGCCTTCAAAGCCTTTGGCAAAGCTCCCGCAACATCGCCAAGCCCTCCGGTCTTGGAATATGGAACGGCCTCGGCTGAAATTACGGCAACACGCATAAGAAAGTGGTCGGTGGTCAGTGGTCAGAAGTAATTAATGATCTTCAAACCAGTTTACAGCGAACTGCCGATGACACAAAAAAGCCGGAGAGCAATAAGCCCTCCGGCGTGTAAGTTTAATGCTAAAAGATCAACTAGAAATTGATCCGCAGCATAAGATCAATCTGACGGCCACCGTTGTCGTTGGTCGTCGAGATGTCCTGATAAGCCGAACCATTTCCCATCTGTCCAAAGGCTGCACCAAACGGTTGCTCAATATTAACAACATCCGCTCCCCATCCGCCAACGCGGAAGTTAGGAGCATTTAGCACGTCAAGGATCGTTGTGCGGAACTCAACGCTGCGTCGTTCGCCCCAGCGAAACTTTTTGGAAAGCGTCGCGTCGAGCTTGAAATAAGACGGGCCGTAAAGAATCAGGTTATTGAACCCGCAATCACCAGCCGACCGCGAGATGCAGTTGCCGTAACCGGCGGGTGCGATAAACTGCCCCTGCGGGCCACCGGTTCCAAACGTGGTTCCGTAACCGCCATTCGCAGTATTTGCAACTTCGATATTAAATGCCCGTTGGGTGTTTTCGATGATGTCCAAGGGCAAATAAGTAACGCGTTGGTCCCGTCGGCGAGTATTGTGTTTTTATAAACGCCGACCTCCTTTTGCAGTTCCTTTTTCGTCATCCCGATAAGCTGCACATTGCCGAGACTGAACGGTGAACCGCTCTGCCAACGTACCGTCGGAAGTATTGTCCAGCCGCTCACAAGACCGTTGACAAACCAGTTCGAATCGGAAAGCAATGCACGTCCCTTGCCAAACGGAAGGTCGTATGTCGCATCAAACTTGAACTGGTGCCGGATATCAAATGCCTGGACATTCTTGGCAAGATCAATTCCGCCTTCGCGTTGGCTGAAACCGGCGAAAACAACACTGCTCGACGCATAGGCATTGGACTGTGCCTTTGAAAAGACATAGCTCGCACCGATACGCAATCCCTGCGACATGCGTCGCCTGACTTCGATCACCCCGGAGTCGTACCAGGTCTTGTTACTGTTATCGACAGTGAACGACCCGTTAACTCCAGTCGTCGGATTGACGTAAAAGAAGTTGCTCGGCAGTCCATTTCCAATGGCGTTGCTTCGCCGAGCCGCGTTGTTCTCAAAGTTCGTCCCGTTGAATGCGAAGATATTTGGTGCATTCCTTGAAAGAGCTGCAACCAGAGTACTGTTCGCAAAATTTCCTGCCGCATACAGGTTCGGATCGCTCGGATTGAATGTAATAATATTCGGAGTCTGCGGGTTATTCGGCAAATTAAAATACGACATCATTAGCGGTAATGGTGACGTATTAGTGTTAGGTCCGAAATATTTGAAAGTACTTCCTCTTCCAGCACTAATATTCGCGTACAGATTTGCCTGGGCTAACGCAAACTCATTGGCAAAACCATTCTCGATTGTGTTGAACTCATTGATGTTGTACTGCCGCTGAAGACCGTCACCGCGGTTTCCGACATAACGGAACTCAATGACGGTATTGCTGTCGAGCTCACGCTGATAGCCGAAACTGAACGAATGAACTTTTCCGGTCTTCAGATTCGGATCGAAAGAGTTTGTCGAGTTCGCGGTTGTAAGAGAAATCGGAAAAGCTGGAGTCGTTCCGATAATGCCGCCAAGAGGCTGCAGGTTCGGATTGTTTGGATCGCGAAGGTTTGTGCCGACGACGAACGATCCCGCGATAGTCGAACTTCTGGAAAGCGAAAGCGACCCGCCCGGATTTGCACCATAAATACTCTCAAGCAGATTGAAGCCCTCGCGGACAAAGGCCATCGAATATCCGCCGCGAAATACGCTTTTACCGCTAGACCCGAACAAGCCGCGAAGGAACCCCCTATCCCCGAACTCCGGGCTCCATACGACTCCTATCGACGGTGCGAAGTTGTTCAAATCGTCCGGATAGGCCTTTTCACCTTTTACAAGAGGCACAACACGCGGAGCAGTGCCGGTCAGTGTTCCGGGCTTAAAGATATTGCCCGCACCCGACACGCCGTATATCTGGTCATGGTTTTCCAGTTTCGTGTAGAGGCCTTCGCTCAGAGCTACAAAGGCGGACTGGGGCTGCCAACGGATACCGAAGTTCAGTGTTAAATTTGGCCGCATACGCCAACTGTCCTGAACGTAAAGCCCGTAAGTATTCTGTTTTGCAAGCCTCGACTGAGTCGTGTTTTGCTGGTATGTGCCGTCATCCGTCAGGAACGCGGTGGAAGTAAACCCTGTCACGCGTCCGACCAACACCGCATAATGGTTACGCGCCGCGGTTAATTGTGCCGCAGTCGCTCCGGGCAAGGTCGGGTTGGGGCACGTCGTCGCGTTAAACGTCGAGCAGAAAATCCCGAACCCCGCGTCCGTCGAATCAAGGCCAAAGTTTACTGTTGGCACGATACGTCCGATGCCGGTTCCTTCGGCACGAATCAATTTCCACTGTCCGCCAAACGCAATGCTGTGATTGCCGGAGATCAATGTCAGATTGTCCGTAAAATCGTATGTCGGCGTGTTGCGGTCGCTGTATGAGTTTCTCGACGTAGGGCCGGTAATACCGGCCGCCTGAATACCTGTCGTAGTTCCGGCACCCAAATCGAAACCGTTATTGTCACTAAAGTCCGCCGCCGAAATCCCGTCGCTAAACGTCGACAGGCCGGTTGAAAGCGTATAGCGTGCCTCATTAATAAGGTTACGCGTAAGCGTGGAACGCAGGGCAAACGCATAAGAATCGCGAACCGATCCCTGTGTATATGAAGCGAAACCCGGGAACCGTTCGTCCTGTGAATTCAGGAAGTCCTTTGATGGAACAAACTCCTGCTGATTCGTCACAAATTCAAGGCTGTGATTTTTTGTCAGGTTAAAATCGAGACGAACCGCAAGGAACTTTCGGGTCGAATCGCCCGCAGGCAGAAAATTGTAGCTAAGAACATTCGGCGATCCCGAGACCGGCGTGAGGCTGCCTTCAGTCGCAGTCGCAGCCCTGATTCGGGTAAGCAATGCGGCGATTGTTGGATCTGGTGTTGAAAGTTGCGGGACGCTCGCATTAGCCGCGATCGTATAGACATTTCGCATACACTGCATCTGTGAAGCGCTTATTGGGGCACAGCCAGGAGGGATCGGATTTGGTGCAGCCGGAATCGCAGTATTGTAGCGATAGTCTCCGTTTTGAGCGTCCGGTGTGAAAATCGTGCGCGTCCGGGATTGAGACTGCGGAAGGCGAAATTCTTCATAGTTGAAAAAGAAATAACGCTTGTCTTTTCCCGATTCAAAGAGCGAACCACCGCCATCGCCGAAACGCAGAAAAGGTATCGGGCCTGAGAAACTTCCGCCGTATTGGTTCAGACGTATTTTTTGTAGAAAGGCCTTTCCGTTGTCATCTCTTTGGCCGTCGCGATTCTGATACCAGTAGTTCGCGTTTAGCCCCTCATCACGATGCTGATAAAACAAGCTGCCCCTGTAAGCGTTAGTACCGCGGCGGGTAACGAATTTGATCTGCACTGCTCCGTCGCCGCCGCCTTCTGCACCGGGATTTGAAGTTGAAACTGTAACTTCCTCGATAGCGTCAACACGCGGCCGTACGTAAGTAAAATATCCATCCGACGAACGAAGC
Source organism: uncultured Chloracidobacterium sp. (assembly GCA_964605905.1). GTDB lineage: Bacteria > Acidobacteriota > Blastocatellia > Pyrinomonadales > Pyrinomonadaceae > OLB17. The sequence continues at coordinate 7,838 of CAZSEL010000076.1, forward strand.
ATGTTGTCCTGAACGTCAACGCCATCGACTGTGATACTCATCGATCCTTTCGGAAGCCCGTTGATCGAAGCCGCTCTCGGACGGCCCACGGTCGCCGTGCCCGGCAATTGCCCAATAAGGTCTAGTGCGTCGCGCGAAGGAATTGGCGTTTCGATGATCTGTCGCCCGGTAATGGTCGTGCCGACGGTTGCGGTTTGGGTTTGCAGAACCTCGGCGCCGCCGGTGACGACGACTGTTTCGCTGATCTCGCCCGTTTCGAGCAATACATTGACGGTCGAGGGCAAGCCGACGTCAACTTTTACATTCTCAACGACCGAGCGTTTAAAATTAGACGCTGTGGTCGTAACAACATAGAGACCGGAGCTGACCGAAGGTATCCGGTAGCCGCCGCTTTCATTTGTGGTAACGGTAAATTCCTGTCCGCCCGGGCCGGTAACGACAACCGTCGCATTAGGGACCGTTGCCCCGTTAGCGTCGGCGACAGTACCGGCAATCGAACCGGTGGTCTGTGCAAAGACAAGCACTTGGCCGACAAGTAACAGCAAAGCCGTTACGCACCCCAAGCGCAATACAAGTTGTTTCATTTCTCTCCTCCCAAAGTAGAATTGACCTGCAAAGTAGAATATTCAAGACGAATAAAAACGGAACACGTTTGCTCCCGGTACTCTGGAAGGTATAGACAAACTGAAATAATTTAAAAGACTGATATGAAGATAGATGGTTTGAGAAAAGGCAATTTTCGTGCCTGTAAAATCGCACGCGACTTCTGCTTTGTTTTCACGAATTATAATGATTTTACATATTTCATAATAAATGGCAATGCAAGAATGTGAACTAAAATTCACATTTTCGGATTTATCCCAGATTACGCGATAGGGGTTTTTGTTATTACTTTCTTGCTTTGCGGTCTTTGCGGCTTTGCGTGAAACACCTCTTTTCACGCAAAGCCGCGAAGTTCGCAAAGAAGAATCGCAAAGAAGAAATCATCTCTCTTTCTAAAGAGTAATCTGGGTTATTTGACTGCAAAAAAGAAGAAGTCCGAAACCGGAAAAAGAAATTGCCACGAAATAACACGAAACTTCACGAACAGAGAATTCTCTTTTCGTTTAGTTTCTTTTCGTGTAACTTCGTGGCAAAAAAATCAATAACAAAAGTGCCTTTTTAAGTCTGCATCGACGCAAGGAACTCGGCGTTTGTCTTGGTCTTGCCGAGACGTTCGAGAACGACTTCCATTTGTTCGACGGGCGAGAGCGGGTTAAGAACACGCCGCATTACCCAGACGCGATTGAGGTCTTCCTTGCCGATGAGCAGTTCTTCCTTACGCGTACCCGAACGCTGTAGGTCGATCGCCGGGAACAGACGTTTGTCTGACAGTCGCCGATCAAGGTGAATTTCCGAGTTACCGGTTCCCTTGAATTCCTCAAAGATCACGTCGTCCATACGCGAGCCGGTATCGATCAGGGCAGTCGCGATAATCGTTAAGCTTCCGCCTTCCTCAATGTTTCGTGCGGCACCAAAGAAACGCTTCGGACGCTGCAACGCATTGGAATCGATACCACCTGAAAGAATCTTTCCCGAAGGCGGTACGACTGCGTTATGGGCACGAGCGAGACGCGTGATCGAATCGAGCAGGATGACCACGTCGCGTTTGTGTTCGACCAGACGCTTCGCCTTTTCGATGACCATGTCCGAAACCTGAACGTGGCGTGTCGGCGGTTCGTCAAAGGTCGATGAGATGACCTCGCCGCGAACCGAACGCTGCATATCGGTAACTTCCTCAGGACGCTCGTCTATGAGCAGCACGATCAAGGTCACCTCAGGATGATTTTCCGTTATCGAATTTGCGATGGTCTGGAGCAGAACCGTCTTACCGGTTCTCGGCGGTGCGACAATGAGCGCACGCTGGCCTTTACCGATCGGTGTGACGAGATCCATCACGCGGGCGGCCGTGTTGTCCGGCCCGACCTCCATCGTCAACATTTCGTCCGGGTATAGCGGCGTGAGATTGTCGAAAAATATCTTCTCACGAGATTGCTCAGGAGCCTCGAAATTGATCGCCTCGACCTTGATAAGTGCAAAGTATCGCTCGCCCTCTTTTGGCGGGCGAATTTGTCCTGAAACGGTGTCGCCGGTGCGAAGATCGAATTTGCGTATCTGCGACGGGCTGACGTAAATATCGTCAGGGCCGGGCAGATAGTTGTATTCCGGTGCACGCAGGAATCCAAAGCCGTCAGGCAAAGTTTCGAGAACTCCTTCTGAAAAGATCAGTCCGCTTTTTTCGGTCTGTGCGGCAAGCACTTTAAAGATCAATTCCTGTTTGCGAAGCCCTGTAGCGCCCTCGATTCCCATCTCTTTTGCGATATGGGTGAGCTCGCTGATGGAGTTGTCCTTCAGTCCCGCAAGATTAAGCATTTCGCCGCCGGAGCCGTTGTCCTGCTTTGCTTTTCTGTTTTCGTCACCGTTTTCGGCGATTGTGTTTTCGTTGTTGTTGTCCAAGTTTTCGTTCTCGGATTGTTCCGGGCGTGTTTTACGACGCGATGTGGTTTTCGTAGCCATTTGATTATCGGGTTTACCGAATTATTTTGATTGAGATTTTGTTCCTACGCTTTAATTATTCAAACCAATCGAACTGGCAGCCAAGCGTCAACCGTTTTGAATACCGAAAGGTGCGGAAATTTAGTATGGAAATTTGTAGTATTACAAAGAAAAAACTTCTGAGTAATCTCAGAACGCCCTCGAGCAATTTAGGGATATAGTTCTTTTTACTATATCCGAGTACTAAAAGCAAACATTTTCTCTATTTATTTTCGATTGCGGCGTTTATCTCCGACCAAAGCTGATCACGTCCGGCACCGCTCGCGGACGAAAACGTCATCAAACGGCTTTCGGGCATTGCTTTCCTTATTACCTTGACGTTTTTTGCAAGCTGGTTTGATGAAAGCTTGTCGGATTTAGTTGCGACAATTAAGTGCGTTTTTTCATTGTGTACAAGCCAGTCATTTAGCTGTTTGTCGAGAGCCGTCGGCTCATGCCGTGAATCTATAAGCTGGATCGAAAGGCATAGTTGTTCGCGGTCGGTCAGATAATCCTCGGCAAGTTTGCCCCATTCGGCACGCATCGATTTCGAAACACGTGCATAACCGTAGCCCGGCAGATCGACAAAATAAAACGCTTCGTTGACGCGGAAAAAATTAATGCTTTGCGTCCGGCCGGGCGTGTTCGAGGTACGGGCCAAGCCCTTTCGCAAAAGCAGTTTATTTAGCAGCGACGACTTACCGACATTCGACCGGCCTAGAAACGCTATCTCAGGCAAGCCGTCCTCGACCCAATGCGAGCGGTCGAACGCACTCTTTACGAAATCGGCGGAAATTATTTTCATATAACAATGTTCCTTGCCGAAAATTACAAAGTCAAACATTACTCCATGCAAAATCTCACTTCCGCGTCCGTCTGACCTTTACTTTTAGGAGGACCGAAGTTATGCCGACACTTGGAGCAATAGAAGTTCTGTTTCGCGAATACGCGACTGGTTCAAAAGAGGCCGTCGCTGCCCTGATCGGCGGCACAGTCGGGGCCAATATCCTTAACCCCGCATATAAGGCATATAAGGATACATGTGCAATACGTGTCAGCCGGTCATTGAACTATTCCGGAACTCCGATCCCGTGGGCCGGCGGCGGCATCGAGGGTGTCCGTACTGATAAGGGCGGCGACAGTAAATATTATATTTACAGCACCCACGACATTCGAAAATACCTGAACAGCGCCATCGGCCAGGCAAAGTCCTTTGAGGGGAATATAACTAAAAAAGATGTAGCCGGAATAAAAGGCATTATAGCCTTTGGCTACCTGCACATCGACCTCTGGGACGGATCTCAGTGTGCCGGAACGGTGAAAGACGGCTATTTTGGCGAGGAAAGTATCGCCAAAGAAGGCATCCGCATCTGGCCGACTCACGGACTTTTCGACACGCCCGAATGAGCCCAAGACTATTCGATCGAGGCCGGTATCACATTTGACACGACGTCAGAATTCCAGAGCAGTGGCGGCGCGATGCTTTGTTCGGCATCACCCGGCTCGATCGCAAACTTCAATACTTCATCAATGGTATCGACGGTGTGGATCGTCAGGTCCTCGCGAACTTCTTCGGGAATGTCGGCAAGGTCTTTTTCGTTATCCTTGGAAAGCACCAATACACGCAAACCGAAACGATGGGCCGCCAGAAGTTTTTCCTTTACGCCGCCGATCGGCAAAATTTTTCCGCGCAGCGTGATCTCACCTGTCATGGCAACGTCGTGGCGAGCCTTTCTTCCTGTCAGAGCTGAGACCATCGCGGTTGCGATCGTGATTCCCGCACTCGGTCCGTCTTTTGGAATTGCTCCCTCGGGCACGTGAATATGCAGGTCTTTCTCGCGAAAATCCTTCGGATCTATCCCGAGGCTTTCGGCACGAGAGCGCACGCACGTCAAGGCTGCTTTAGCCGATTCCTGCATTACCTCGCCGAGTTTTCCGGTCAAAGTGATCTCGCCCTTACCGCCGCCGACCAGCGTCGCCTCGACCTGCAGCACGTCGCCGCCGACCTCGGTCCACGCTAAACCGTTCACAAGCCCGACCTCGCTCTTGCGGGCTATGTCCTGTTTGCGGAAGCGTATCGTGCCGAGCAACTCGCGTACTTTTTCGGCATCGACCACGACGCGGAAATCAGATTTGTCTTCGGTGATAACGTATTTCCGCACGATCTTGCGGAAGCACGAACCGATCTCGCGTTCCAGATTTCTAACGCCGGCCTCGCGTGTGTAATGACGGATCGTTTCAAGAATGCCGTCGCCGGTGAACTTTACTACATCGGTTTCCAGGCCGCTGTTCTCACACTGCTTCGGTATCAAATGCCGCTCGGCGATCTCGCATTTTTCGCGTTCGGTGTAACCGGAAAGATTTAGTATTTCGAGACGATCCTGCAATGCCGGTGGTATCGTGTGCAGCACGTTGGCCGTCGCAATAAAGAACACGTTCGAGAGATCGTAATCGACGTCAAGATAATGATCGCGAAATGTGTGATTCTGTTCGGGGTCGAGCACCTCAAGCAATGCCGCACTTGGGTCGCCGCGAAAATCGCGTCCGAGCTTATCGACCTCATCAAGCAAAATTACAGGATTGATCGTTCCGGCACGTTTCATCAGTTGAACGATCTGTCCGGGCAATGCACCGATGTAGGTTCTGCGGTGGCCGCGTATCTCGGCCTCGTCATGAACGCCGCCGAGAGCTAGCCGCATAAACTTACGGCCGGTCGCATTTGCAATCGATTTTCCGAGGCTGGTTTTACCGACGCCGGGAGCACCGACGAAGCAAAGTATCGTTCCCTTAGGATTCTTTACAAGCTGGCGGACTGCGAGAAACTCGAGAATGCGTTCCTTAATCTTTTCCAGCCCGTAATGGTCTGCATTGAGCGTTGCTTCGGCCTGGATCAGGTCGTCGATCTCGTCAGAACGCTTTTTCCAAGGCACGTTTATCAGCCAGTCAAGATA
>CAZSEL010000077.1:0-11352 GCA_964605905.1 uncultured Chloracidobacterium sp.
ACCCGGCCCGCGGCCGACACGCTTTTTCTTATGCGTCGAACCTTTTGCAGGCTTTAGATTATTTAACGATAGTGCCATGATCTTTCCCTCTATAAGGAAGTTTTACCACAGAGGACACAGAGTTCCGGAGAGCAATCAAATTTCAAATCTCTGTGCTCTCTGTGTCCTCTGTGGTAAATATTTCCTATTCAACTATTCTCAAAAGATGCGGAACCTTATTAACGATGCCGCGCATCGACGGGTTGTCCTGCCGCGTGACCTTTTGATTTAACTTGGTGATACCGAGGCTTCTCACGATATCCTTTTGCTTTTTCGCGTAGCCGATCGAGCTGCGATAATACTGGATCGTGATCGTTCCGCCCGCTGTATTTTCTTCTTTCTTTGCCATGATCTTTTGGAACGCCGGCATCCTGCCGGCCTCTAAAACTGCCGGCAAGATGCCGGCGTTCCGCTTAAACCAACTCTTCTACCTGTTTACCGCGAAGCCTTGCAACTTCCATCGGGTCCTTCATTCGCTCGAGGCCGTTAAAGGTCGCACGAACGACGTTGTGTGCGTTGCTCGAACCAAGAATCTTCGTTCGCACGTTATGTACGCCAAGCGCCTGAAGCACAAGACGGACGGCACCGCCGGCAATAACACCGGTTCCCTCGGCGGCCGGCTTGAGCAGAACGCGTCCTGCTCCGTACTCACCAATAAGCTCGTGCGGCAGCGTACCGTCGATAAGCGGAACACGGATCAGGCTGTTCTTGGCTGCTTCGACCGCTTTCTTGATTGCGTTCGGAACTTCCTTAGCCTTGCCCGTGCCAAAACCGACGTGTCCGGCCTCGTCGCCGACAACGACCAGCGCCGCAAACGACATGTTCTTACCGCCCTTAACAACTTTGGTAACGCGATTGATCTGGATCAGTTGATCTTTCAGGATCAACCCGCTTGCCGATACTTTCTGCTTAGTCTTTATCATTGTTTACTTCAGCCAGGGCCGATTTTGCAGCCTCATTCTTATTAAGTCCAGCCTCGCGCGTCGCGTCGAGCAATGCCTTTACGCGGCCGTGATAAACGTACCCGCCGCGGTCGAAAACCACATTTGAGATACCGGCTGCAACGGCCCGCTCGGCGATAGTCGTTCCGACCTGTTTCGCAGCATCGATGTTTCCGCCCGACTTTCCGGAAAATGTCTTTTCGGAGGTCGATGCGGTCGCCAGCGTTTTGCCGCTGTCATCATCGATGACCTGTGCGTAAATGTGATTCAGACTGCGGTAAACCGCAAGCCTCGGCCTTTCGGCAGAGCCGCGCACCTTCTTACGAATGCGGCTGTGAACACCCCGGCGTATTTCTGCTCTTTGTTTCTGTGCCATATCTCTATTTTGGATTTTGGATTGCGGATTTTGGATTGGCGGATCGCATTCTTACAATCCAAAATCCAAAATCTAAAATCCAAAATCGAATTACTTGCCTGTTTTGCCCGGCTTCAATTTATACAACTTGTCCGCATAGCGAACGCCTTTCCCTTTGTAAGCGTCCGGCTTGCGGAGCCGGTTCAATTCCGCCGCGACCTGGCCGAGCTTCTGCTTGTCGATTCCGCTCAGCGTGATCGTCAACTGATACTGGTTGATCGAGGTCTTTGTGTTAACGCGTTCAGCTTTTGCTTCGATGCCGTCAGGCAGAATGTATTCGATCGGATGCGAATATCCGAGAGCGAACAGGATCTTCTTTCCCTGAACATCGGCCTTGTAACCAACGCCGACAACGTCCAGTTTCTTCTCGAAACCTTCTGTAACGCCAACAACGGCGCTGTTTGCCAAAGCTCTCGCCAAACCATGAAACGCTTTAAAGCTGTCGTCCTGTCGCTCGGCGGTAAGTGTTCCGTCCTCTTGTTTGAACGAAACGCCGTTCGGGACCGGTGTGCTCAACGTGCCTTTCGGCCCTTTTACTTCCAGGGCCAGATCACTGATCGAGACCGTAACGCCCGCCGGGATAGTGATCGGTTTTTTTCCTACTCGTGACATATCTTTTCAAGGGATGAGGGCGGAAGGATGAAGGATGAATCGGAGCCTTGCGGCAAATTCATCTTTCTTATTCATCCTTCATCCCTCATCCTTCATCCCTTAATAAACTTCTGCCAAAATCTCGCCGCCGACCTTTTCTTTGCGTGCATTTTTGCCGCTCATCAGGCCGCGCGATGTTGAGACGATATTGATACCGTAACCGCCAAGCACACGCGGAATCTCTGCCGCGCCCACATAAACACGTCGTCCGGGCCGCGAAACACGCGACAAATGCGTGATCGTCGATGTACCTTTCGCGTCATACCGAAGAAAGATGCGGATCACATACTTGATGCCTTCACCCTTGTTGGTGAAGCTGTTGATGTAACCCTCTTCCTTCAAGATCTTTGCGACTTCGAGCTTTAATTTCGAACCCGGAATATCGACGCGCGGATGATTCGCTGCGATCGCATTTCGGATTCGTGTAAGCATGTCGGCTATTGGATCTGTCATTCTTATTAACTCCGTAAAAGTACGACAGACTGTTAGTCTGTCGATTCCGGCAGGCTAACAGCCTGCCGTACACTACCAACTCGATTTAACCACTCCGGGGATCTGGCCTTCGAGAGCGAGTTCACGCATTGCAATACGCGAAACTCCAAACTTTCTTAAAAATCCTCGTGACCGTCCGGATTGCGAACAACGATTGCGGACACGCACAGGGCTGCCGTCTCGCGGCATCTTTTGCAGTTTGATCACCGCTTCATCGACCTGCTCAAGTGTCGATTTCGGATTGTTGATTATCCGCTTTGCCTCGGCACGACGCTCGGCCCACAGGATTACTTTCACCTTGCGGTGATTATTTTTTACAATTTTGCTGATCTTTGCCATAAAACTAAATGTCCCAAGTCCCAAGTCTCATGTCCCTAACCCCAAGTCTCCAATTCCAAAACGACTTTGGACATTGGACGTGGGACCTTGGACTACTGCCTAAACGGCATCCCCATCGATTTCAGCAGCGAACGAGCCTGCTCGTCATTGTTCGCTGTCGTGATGATCGAGATATTCATTCCTCGGGTTTTATCGACCTTGTTGAAATCGATCTCGGGAAAAATAAGCTGTTCCTTAACGCCGAGCGTGTAATTACCGCGGCCGTCAAAGGCCTTACCCGAAACACCGCGGAAATCGCGGACTCGCGGCAGTGCCACCGAGATCAACCGGTCGAGAAATTCGTACATCCGCTCGCCGCGCAGCGTGACCATCGTTCCGATGCTCATACCCTGACGGAGTTTGAACGCAGCGATCGATTTCTTTGCCTTTGTGATCACGGGCTTTTGTCCGGTGATCGTTTTCAGCTCTTCGGTCGCAACATCGAGTATCTTGGCATTTGCACTTGCTTCGCCAAGTCCCATGTTCACGACGATCTTTTCGATCTTAGGCACCGCCATCGGGTTCTTAATATCGAATTCCTTCGCGAGAGCCGGAGCTATGTCGTTTTTATATTTATCTCTAAGTCTTGCCATTTTCGTAAGTCGTGAGTCGTGAGTCGTGAGTCGTGAGTCGTGAGTCTGAGATTCCTGCTCCAGACTTAAGACTCTCGACTCTCGACTATTCTTCAGTCGCCTCTTCTTCCTTATCTTTCTTCGGCTCTTTCTTACCGAAAACATCGGGTTCCGGGATCACGTTGCCGCTTTTTGCGACTCGCACCTTTTTGCCGTCGCGCGTCTCATAACGCACCTTGGTCGGTTTGCCTGTGTCCGGATCGATAACCGCTACGTTTGAAACGTTGACCCAGGCCTCGATCTCGCGAATTCCGCCCTCGCGGTTCATCTGCGGAACGGGCTTTTGGTGCCGTTTCATTATCATCGCGCCTTCGACCTTGACCTTGCCATTGCGTGCATCCACCTCGATAACGCGACCGCGAAACGGGGTGCGCTTTTCGTTGCTGTCGAAACGGTTATACTCTCGTCCCGCAATGAACACGACCTGATCGCCACGTTTGATCCTGCTTCTAACTGTTCCTATCTTAGCTGCTGCTTTCATTTCTTAAGCCCTGAATTCTGCCTCTGCGAATTCTTTCTACTAAATAACTTCCGGTGCCAACGACACGATCTTCATGAAATTCTTTTCACGCAGCTCGCGGGCAACAGGCCCGAAAACACGTGTTCCGACCGGTGTTCCGTCGTCCTTGATAAGCACGGCTGCGTTTTCGTCAAAGCGAATGTACGTTCCGTCTTTGCGTCGGACTTCCTTTCGCGTGCGGACGATAACCGCGTTGTAAACCTTTCCTTTTTTCGCCGTTCCATCGGGCGACGCTTCTTTAACGGTAACTTTGATCTTGTCGCCAAGCCGGGCGATCTTCGCTGTTGACCCGCCGATCGGCATGATCATAACAACACGTTTCGCTCCCGAATTATCAGCGACCGTCAAAGAGGTCTGCATCTGAATCATAACTTTCTCACTCCGTTCGAGTCTGGAGTCTTAAGTCTTGAGTCACGAGCCGAAATTCCGACTCTCGACTCAAGACTCACGACTTCCGACTTATAGTTCCGCCTTCTGAATGATCTCAACAACGCGCCAACGCTTTCTTGCAGAAAGCGGCCGGGTTTCAACGATCCGTACTTTATCGCCGATCTTTGCTCCCTTGTCGTCGTGGGCCATAAATTTCTTACGCTTCCGTACGTACTTGCGATAGATCGGATGTTTGACGAGACGATCTACGCGAACGACTACGGTCAAGGTCATCTTATCCGAAGTAACGACGCCGATCTTTTCGGCACGCTTGCCTTTATGCACCGGCTTTTCGTCGCCGTCGGCTTCCGCAGCTGGTGCAACTTCAGCCTTAGCTTTCTTCGCGGCTTTCGGGGCTTCGACAACTTCTTCCGCTGTCGGTTCCGCTGCTTCGGTGCTGGCGGCAGTCTCGACCGCTGCTTCAACTACTTCAGCCGTTTCGGTGTTTTCGACCGCATCTGACTGTTCGACGACTTCGTCTGTTTTTTTCTTTGCCATTATCTTTCTCTTGTCGCCCTATTTCGCCGCTTCGCCTTTTTGCTCGATCAGCGTGAAAACGCGTGCGAGTGTTTTCTTTTCACGGCGGATGTCGTTCACGACCTCGCCAACACCCAAGGTCTTACGGAATTTCAGCCGAAAGAGCGATTCTTTCAATGCGTCTGCCTGGTCTTTCAGTTCTTCGAGATTCATTTCCCGAAGCTGTTCCATCGTTTCTTTGCGCTTCATAACTAAACTACGCCTCCTTCGAGGTCGGCACGCGTCACGAACTTCGTCTTGATCGGAAGCTTCTGTGCCGCAAGCCTAAACGCTTCGCGTGCGAGAGCTTCATCGACGCCCTGAATTTCATACATCACGCGGCCCGGTTTGATCACGGCGACCCAATGATCCGGAGCACCTTTACCGGAACCCATACGGGTTTCAGCCGGCTTTTTCGTGATCGGTTTGTCCGGGAACATACGGATCCAGATCTTTCCGCCACGCTTTACATGACGTGTCATCGCGATACGGGCCGCTTCGATCTGGCGGTCCGTTATCCAGCCCGCTTCCAATGCTTTCAGTCCAAAGTCACCAAAATCGAGGTTCTCGCCGCGGGTCGCTTTCCCACGCATACGGCCTTTCATCACTCGACGGTGCTTGACCTTTTTCGGCATCAACATAACTTCAAATCTCCAGTGGTCGGTGTTCAGTGGTCAGTTCAAAACTACCGAACTCCTTCCATAAATCTTTCAATTAAAACCAATCTTCGCGGGTCGATCTGCTCACTGCTCATCGGCCACTGATCACTAACGACGGTCGTCCCTTCTCGGCGGCCGTCTGTCTCCGCGTCCGCGTCCGCCTGAGCGGTCGGCTTTCGGTTCGATCATTGGGTCGGTCGTCGTTCCGCGTGCCATCGATGCGTTTGCATCGAGAATGTCACCGCGATATATCCAGCACTTTACACCGATAATTCCAAAAGTCGTAAGCGCCGTGGCAAATCCGTAATCCACATCCGCACGCAAAGTGTGCAGCGGCAACCGGCCCTCGAGCGACCATTCGGTTCTCGCGATCTCGGCTCCGTTCAAACGGCCTGAGATCATTACCTTGATTCCCTGTGCACCAAACCGCATGGATTCTTCCATCGTCTTTTTCATCGCACGGCGAAACGCGATTCGCTTTACAAGCTGCTGGGTGATCTTCTCGGCCTGTAGTTGAGCGTTCAACTCAGGATGGCGAATTTCCTGGATCGAGATCAAAACCTCACGGCCAGTCTTTCTCGATAGATCTTCACGAAGCTTATCGATCTCGGCACCCTTTCGGCCGATGATGATGCCCGGACGCGCCGTATAAATGATGATCTTCATACGGGCTGCCGCACGTTCGATATCGATGTGCGAAACTCCGCCGCCGGTGAATTTCTTCTTCAATTCGCGCTTCAGCTCAAGGTCTTCGGCAAGAAATTTCGCAAAATCCTGCTTGGTGTACCAGTGCGAGTGCCAATCTTTGTTGTATCCGACCCGAAAGCCGTATGGATGTACTTTTTGTCCCATATTCTTTGGAACGCCGCCATCCTTGGCGGCGTCTCTCAAGCCGGCAAAGATGCCGGCGTTCCATCTACTGCCTTTCCATATCCTCGTTTATCTTCTGCTGGGCTTCATCAGCCACCTGCGTCTCGTTGCTTTCCGCTTCGGCTTTAGTCGAAGCATTCTTAGCATCCGCGACCTCGGCATCGTTTGCGGCATCGACCGTTTCGACGACCTCGGCAATCGGAGCACTTTCAACAGTCTCGACCGGAGCGTTCGCATCAGTCTCTTCAACTGCCGGTTTAGCTTCCTTTTTCTCAGCCTTCTTAGCTACCGGCTTCGCTGCTGCCTCGGCCTTTCTTGCCTCGGCTCGTTTCGCACGGCCTTCTTCGATCTTTAATTCGAGTTCGGTCTTGGCTTTTTCGTCGCTTGTGACCTGTATCGTGATGTGGCAATAATGCCGCTGTTCGCGATACGCACGTCCCTGCGGAGCGGGTCGCATACGGCGGCGATTCTTGGTCGGCCCCATGTCAATGAAGCACGTCCTGATCCAAAGAATGTCCGGATCGACTGCGATATTCTGCTTTTCAGCCTGATAGGTCGCATTCGCGATCGCCGAGTTCAGACATTTTGCGATTGGATCGGCCGCACGCTTGTCCGTGAACTTCAGGATCGACAGTGCCCGCGAAACATTCTGGCCGCGGATCATATCGATCACCAATCTGGCCTTGCGGGGCGAACCCTTAAGATATTTTGTTTTTGCTATCGCTTCCATATTTCCATTTTGGATTGCGGATTGTGGATTTTGGATTGAAGAACTGCGTTTTCTAAGCAATCCAAAATCCAAAATCTAAAATCCAAAATCACGCTACTTGCGTTTAGCCATCTTCTCCGCTTTCGTTCCAGGATGTCCCTTGAACATACGCGTCGGCGAAAATTCGCCAAGCTTGTGTCCGACCATATTCTCGGTAACGAACACCGGAATGTGACGTTTGCCGTTGTGTACGCCAAAGGTCAGTCCGACCATATCCGGCGAGATCGTCGAGCGTCGCGACCAGGTCTTGATCGCCGGCGGCTTCTTTCCGCCATCCAGAATTCGCTTAAGCGTTTTCTGAACGCTCAGATCGATAAACGGTCCTTTCTTTAATGAACGTGGCATATTTCAATTTTAGATTGCGGATTGCGGATTGCGGATTATTTCTGTTCTCGCATTCCCGTCCGCGTTCAAATCATCTATCTGCCGGATTATTTCATGCCTTAGCGAATCAAAAATCCGCAATCCGCAATCCGCAATCCGCAATTCCTATTTCCTTCTACGGTCTTTCACGATCATATTCGTCGTGCGTTTATTGCGTCGCGTTTTGTAACCGCGTGTCGGCTGCCCCCACGGCGTTACAGGATTTCGTCCGCCTGACGTTTTACCTTCACCACCACCATGCGGGTGATCAACCGGGTTCATCGCGACGCCGCGAACTTTCGGACGGCGGCCCAACCAGCGGCTGCGGCCTGCTTTACCGAGCGACACATTTTCGTGCTCGGTGTTGCCGACCTGTCCGACGGTCGCCATGCAAACAACCGGAACTCGTCGCACTTCGCCCGAGGGCATTCTGAGCTGTGCGTAGTCGCCGTCTTTCGCGACTATCTGAGCAAAACCACCTGCCGAACGGACCATCTGTCCGCCCTTTCCGGGTCTCATCTCGATGTTGTGAACCTCAGTTCCGAGCGGTATATTCTTGATCGGCAAAGCATTGCCCGGCAGAATATCGGCATCGGCACCGCTCAAAAGCTGTGTTCCAACTTTCAGCCCGACTGGAGCGATAATGTACCGCTTCTCGCCGTCGAGATACGTTATCAACGCAATGTGAGCCGAGCGATTCGGATCGTATTCGATCTGCGAAACTTTTCCCGGAATGCCGGCCTTGTCTCGTTTGAAATCGATGATACGGTAATGGCGCTTATGGCCTCCGCCGCGTCGCCGGATCGTGATACGTCCGTCGTTGTTGCGTCCCGATATCCGCTTTTTCGGTTCAAGCAACGATTTCTCGGGTGTTGCTCCCGGCGTCAATTCGTCGCGAGTCAGATATGTCTGATAGCGGCGTGCCGGTGATGTCGGTTTTAATCTCTTGATTCCCATATTCCAATTTCGGAATGCGGATTGCGGATTGCGGATTCTTGTACTTCAAGTCCCGCGTCTCCCGTACCGCGTCAATTCCCTACCAACTGGATTGTGTCCATGCATTTTGCCGATTAAAAATCCGCAATCCGCAATCCGCAATCCGCTATTAAATAGCTTCCGCGTAATCGACCATCGGCTCGCCCTTTCGTAAGGTAACGTACGCCTTTTTCCAACTTGGGCGGCGCCCTTCCTGACGGCCTCGTTTCTTCATCTTGCCTTCGTACTGGATCGTGCGTACCGAAGCAACTTTTACATTAAAGATTTCTTCGACAGCTTTTTTGATATCCAGCTTTCCGGCGGTTTTTTCGACTCGAAACGTCAAAACTTGCCCAACCTTTCGGCCATTATCTTCGGCGGTCGAATCCTCTTTTAGGATCACGCTCTTTTCCGTGACGACCGGCGACTTCAAAATGTCCCAAACAGTAAATTTATTCATTTTCCGTCGCCTCCTCATCGGTAACAGTGGCGGTTTCAGCCGTTCCTTCTTCCGCTACCTTTTCTTCTTCGACTTTCGCTTTCTTTGGAGCCTTTGCAGGTTTTTCCGTAAGAGTGACGGCTTCAGCCGTTCCTTCCTTCTCAGCTTTCGGCTTGGCTTCTTTCTTAGCCTTTACCGGCTTTTCAGCAACTTCTTCAGTAACTGTTTCTTTAGCCTTAGCTTTCTTTGCGGCCTTAGGTTTTTCCGTAAGAGTGACGGCTTCAGCCGTTCCTTCTTCCGCTTCGCCCTTAGTTCCCTCGCGTGTCGGGTCGAGCAATTCGTTCAACTCTTCGATCGCCGCTTTCGAGATCAAAAGCCGTTCATGATAGATGATGTCGTAGATGTTGAGCCCGAAACTGTTCGTGACCTTTGTCTTTTCGACATTGCGGGTCGAAAGGACGAGATTCTCGTTATCCAACGAATCGATCACCAGCGTCTTCGCTCGTTTCTTGTTTTCAACCAACCCAAGCGATTCGGCAGCCACCAGAAAATCTTTCGTTCTCGGTGACGCAAAACCGAACTCATCGATCACGATGATATTGCCTTCGCGAAGCCTTTCAGAAAGTGCCGAGCGCAAAGCGCCGCGTCGCATTTTCTTTGGCATCGAATAGGACCAATCGCGTGGCTGCGGTCCGTGGACGTTACCGCCGCCTTTCCACAAAGGCGAACGGATCGACGCGATACGTGCCCGGCCGGTTCCCTTCTGCTTCCAGAGCTTGCGGCCCGAACCCGAAACGTTTCCGCGAGTCTTTGTCGCGCTAGTTCCCTGTCGGCCGTTTGCCTGATAATTTATGACAGCCGCGTGGATCAGCGATTCATTCAGCTCGACACCAAAAACGGCATCGGACAGCGTGATCTCGCCGACTTCCTTATTCTTCAAATTGCGAACCTTTACGGTAGGCATAATTCTCACTCCGTTCGAGTCTGGAGTCCTGAGTCGTGAGTCGTGAGTAGGATTCTTTTCCTGCTCAAGACTCAAGACTCAAGACTCGTAACTAGCTTTTTTTTACAATAACCAACCCGCCATTCGGGCCCGGTACAGCACCGCGAACCATCAAAATGTTGTTCTCCGCATCGACCTTAGCAACGGTCAAACCTCTGACCGTCACGCGGGCATCACCCATGTGGCCGGATGAACGCGTTCCTTTAATAACACGCGACGGATAAGCCGAT
Source organism: uncultured Chloracidobacterium sp. (assembly GCA_964605905.1). Taxonomy (GTDB): domain Bacteria; phylum Acidobacteriota; class Blastocatellia; order Pyrinomonadales; family Pyrinomonadaceae; genus OLB17. The sequence continues at coordinate 10,322 of CAZSEL010000077.1, forward strand.
TGGCCGATCGAACCGGGAGCACGAACGTTCATCGAACCGTGCGACTCAGGCCCGCGCTTAAAGTTGTGACGCTTGATCGTACCTGCGAAACCGCGACCCTTTGACTTGCCCATGACCTCGATCTTGTCGCCGTCCGCAAAGACATCGACCTTTACCTGATCACCGACCGCGGCATCCGGTGCATCCACCATGCGAAACTCTCTCAAGATCCGCGTCGGCGGCGTTCCGGCGCCCGTTTTTTCAAAGTGTCCGCGAAGCGGCTTTGTCACGTTCTTCAAACGGATCGGATTGTCTTCAACCAACCCAAGCTGAACGGCATTATAACCATCAGCTCCGGCGGCGCTTTTCGTCTGGATGACAACGCACGGGCCTGCCTTGATGACAGTGACCGGCGTGACCGTTCCGTCCTCAGCAAACAGCTGCGTCATTCCCATTTTTCTACCAATGATTCCGCTAATCATCATTTCTCCAGTATCGAGTCGTGGGTCTTAAGTCATGAGCCGGAAACTCCGACTTAAGACTCACGACTCCAGACTTACGACTAATTCTTGCCAAAGGCCTTGATCTCGACGTCCACACCGGCCGGGAGATCCAATTTCATCAACGCATCCACCGTCTCGGCGGTCGGATCGAGAATGTCCATCAAACGCTTGTGCGTCCTGATCTCGAACTGCTCACGCGATTTCTTATCGACGTGTGGCGAACGCAAAACCGTCCATTTATTCTTGATCGTCGGTAGCGGAATCGGGCCCGCAATACGTGCACCGGTCCTTTTCGCGGTATCGACGATCTCCTGCGTGGACTGGTCCAAAACACGATGGTCGTATGCCTTCAGTTTGATGCGAATCTTTTCGTTTAACATAATTTTCGTACGACAGGCTGTTAGCCTGTCGATTCGGCAGACTAACAGCCTGTCGTACGCTTATTCCACAATATCTGACACCGTTCCTGCACCGACTGTTCTGCCGCCTTCGCGGATGGCGAATCTCAGGCCTTTTTCCATGGCGATGGGGGCGATGAGGGTGATCTCC
>CAZSEL010000078.1:0-9961 GCA_964605905.1 uncultured Chloracidobacterium sp.
TCGAATATCCAAACGCCGAAAGCTCGGTCGGGTCGGCGGGCTGATACGGGCCGCTCGCGAATTCCCTGTAATCGAAACCGCACAGATCGTACTGGTCCTTTGGTGCAACACCCGCAAGCAGAGCGTTCTTAACCTGCACCATATATGCAATTACCTGTTCGCGTGTAGCATTCTTTGTGCTGACCGCCGCCATCCGCACCGCCTCGGCAATTGAGGCCTGTCTCACCTGATCGCTGAGATCATCCGGCAAAGTTCCCGGGCCTGTGGTTTAATAGACCAATCAACTTTCCAATATCTATTTTTTATTACATTCAGGAAGACCGCCGGTGAACTTCACCAATATTCGGCGGAAATCCGACATTTCTTTCGGCGTAATGTTTGAGTAGCCGAGACGCTCGGGCATCGCGTTGACGATCTTGCGAAGCGTCGTTGATCCTTCCTGTGTAAGCTGCAGCGTCTTTATACGCCGATCCGACGGATCTTCCTGCCGAGTTACCATCTCCATTGTTACCAGTTTGTCTATGATGCCAGTCACATTCGACGCGTCGCAGCGAATGGCCTGGGCCATCTTCCCCATTGTTCTATGCTCATCCGCTATTGCGTGCATTGTATATAGCTGCATGAGCGTCAAGCCATGCTCTTCGGCAACGAGTGCAATGTTCGACTGAAGGTTTTTTAGCAACATCAGCAAGTCTAATGCGGGAGCAGGTTCGAGCTCGGGCGTTTTTGACAAGCCATGTTTTTGATAGAACCATGCTTTTGACAGGCCGATGGTTGTTGGTGTGTGGTGCACGTCCATATTTATATAATACATCTATATTTTAATATTTCAATGTGTCAATAGTTGACAATCATAACTATTTATTTATATTAGTAAAGTACTGAACAGCACGCGACCGTAGCACGGCCGAGAGAACTAATGATTTACTCTGGTCGTACTTACGGTTTCAACTGTTTTTTAGTCAGATTTTTAGGGGTAACGCTTATATGGATCGAAACTTCGCATTCTTAAAAAATTGGAAATTACTTCCGGTACTTTTGATTCCAATAATTTTTGCAGCTTCCTGTTCCTCGGGTGGCGATGCTCAGGCGGGCGGTTTTCCACCGCCGCTCGTTGAGGTCGGTAAAGCCACATCCGACTTGGTTCGCGACGAAAGCGAGTATATGGCCCGCTTCGAGTCGCGGAAGTCCGTCACTCTGTCGCCGCGCGTCGGAGGCATAATCAGATCGATCAACACTACGTCAGGCAATGCTGTAGGCGGCGGCCAGGTCTTGATCAGGATCGAGGCGAGCCAGCAGGAAGCGGCTGTTCGTTCGGCGGCGGCTGGAATCGAATCGCGGTCTAGAGGGACAGACCAGGCGCGGTCGCAGCTTGCATCGCTCGAAGCAGAAAAGATCGCCCGCGAGGGGAACGTCAAGCTGGCGAAAATTCAGCTCGACAGAACGCGGTCGCTACAAGGCAAGGGCGTTCTCAGCCGTCAGGAACTGGACATCGCCGAAAATAATCATCAAACGGCGGTTTCAACTCTGGGTGCGACAAATGCTCAGATCCAGTCACAAAAGGCTACGATCGCACAATCTCAGAACGACGCAAAACAGGCCACCGCGATGCTTTCCGAGCAGCAGGCCCAGCTTCGTTACTATGACATATCTGCTCCTTTTTCCGGGGTCGTTGGCGATATTCCGGTAAAGGTCGGTGACTATGTTTCGCCCACGACCCAGCTCATGACGATCACCGTCAACCAGCCGATGGAAGCGTACATATTTGTTCCAGTCGAAAAGTCTCCTAAATTAAGGATGGGAATGGCCGTGGAACTGGTCGCTCCCGACGGACGTGAGTTGGGGCAGAGCCGGGTATTCTTTGTCGCTCCAGGCGCTGAAGGAAGCGATCAAACTATTTTGATCAAGGCCGAATACGGAAATCCCGACGGGCGAATTCGGGTTGGAGAATGGGGACAGGCGCGGGTCGTCTGGTCGCAGGATTCCGGCCTATGGATCCCGACGACCGCTGTCACTCAGCTTGCCGGACAAAACTTTGTATTTCTTGCCAAGCAGGAAAACGACCAGTGGAGCGCTCATCAGATTCCCGTAAAGCTGGGCGAACCAACCAACAGCAAGTATCCCGTAATAGAAGGCATCACGGCCGAGGATGAAGTGATCATCACCGGTGCTCAAAACCTGTTCGACAAGATGCCGATCAGCATAAAAGGCCGAGAGACGGCGCCACCACAAGGGGTTCAGTAATATGTTTAGTTTCTTTATCGAGCGGCCGATCTTTGCATCGGTGTGTTCGTTTATGATCCTGATGTCGGGGCTGCTGACCATTCCGGCGCTTCCGATCGAAAATTATCCTGACATCGCTCCGCCCTCGGTTCAGGTGACCGCGATCTACACTGGTGCAAATGCGCAGACGGTCGAAACGACGGTCACTTCGCTGATCGAACAACAGATCAACGGCGTAGAGGGAATGCGGTATATGACGTCGAGCAGCACGGCAAGCGGCGTCAGCACGGTCACCGTGTTTTTCGATCTGGGACGCAACCCCGATCTTGCCGCGGTTGACGTAAAAAATCGCGTCTCAGTTGTTGAATCCCAGCTTCCGCCGGAGGTCCAGGCTCTCGGCGTACGTGTCGAAAAGGTAAACAACAACTTCGCGATGGCGGTCGGTTTCGATGCCGGGCCATATACGGATCAATTCGTACACAACTATATCGACCTGTACGTTCGTGACCGCCTGAAGCGCGTTCCGGGCGTCAGCGATGTCTTGATCTTTGGCGGCGGCAAGTATTCGATGCGTTTGTGGCTCGATCCGGAAAAGCTGGCACGCCGCGGCATTACTGCGGCTGATGTTGTCAGGTCTTTGCAAGAGCAGAATATTCAGGTTCCCGCCGGTCAGATCGGTGCTCGACCCCAGGCCGAAGATCAGATGTATCAGCTAAACATTCGAGCAAAAGGCCGTCTCGAAAAACCTGAGGAGTTTGCCGAGGTTATCGTGCGTTCGAACGGGCCTGACGATGTCGTGAAAGTCAAAGACGTCGGCCGTGTCGAGATGGGGCTTGAAAGCTATAACGACGCCATCCTCCGGTTCAACGGAAAGGAATCGGTGGGCATTGGCATTCTGCCTTTGCCCAAGGCGAACATATTGGAGGTCGCGAGCGGCGTATTGGCGGAGTTGGATCTGATGAAGGCCAAGTTTCCGCCCGGATTGAGTTATCGCAACGCGTTCAGCAATGCCGATCCGGTAAACGCGTCGATCCAGGAAGTGTTGACTACGCTGCTCGAGGCGATCGTGCTGGTCGTGCTCGTGATGTTTTTGTTTTTGCAAAGCGTGCGCATAACCTTGATCCCGCTCATTACAATTCCGATCTCGCTGATCGGAACCGCGACCGGGCTGTACGCTCTCGGGTATTCGATGAATACTCTTACGCTTTTCGGGATCACGCTCGCGACAGGTCTAGTTGTGGATGACGCGATCGTAGTTATCGAAAATATCGAGCGCGTTTTGCACGAAACGAAGTTGTCAGTTGTTGATGCGGCAAAGGAATCTCTGCGCGAAATTGCAAGCGCCGTTATCGCCACGACGCTCGTACTCGGAGCGGTGTTCATTCCTGTGACATTTTTCCCCGGGACGACCGGACTTCTTTATAAACAGTTTGCCGTTACCATCGCGATCTCGGTCGGCATTTCGGCTTTCGTCGCTCTTACACTTACACCAGCCCTTTCCGTTCTGCTGATGAGGGAAAATCAGCATGGTATTCGCTGGCTCGGGTGGTTCAACACAGCTCTCGAATGGGTGCGTCGTAAATATGAGTCCGCACTTCACTACGTAATAAAGCTGCGTTGGGTTGTGGTCGCGATCTTTCTGGTCGGCATCGGCCTTACCGTTTTGCTTTACCGTATCGTGCCAAGTGGGTTCGTGCCGACAGAGGATCAAGGGTACTTCATCATCATGGTCCAGGGGCCGGAAGGCTCATCGTTCCGCCAGACCCAACAGACGATGATCGCGGCCGAAGAGGAGATGAAAAAGATCCCTGAGATCACTGACGTATTTGCCGTTGCCGGATTCGGTTTTGCCGGAGGCGGGCCGAGCCGAGGCGTGATCTTCGCGACCTTGAAACCCTGGGACGAACGCACCGGGCCCGGCCAGGATGTGATGTCGATAATCGGAATACTGTCCGGATCGTTTTCCCAGATAACATCAGGCATGGTCGTCGCATTTCCGCCGCCTGCCGTTAACGGGCTTGGCTCGGTCGGCGGTTTCCAGTACCTACTGCAAGATCTCAGCGGCGGCCCGATAGAAGATTTGGACGCGACCGCACAGAAACTTACAGGGGCTGCCAATCAGGATCCGAGCTTGATGGGTGTTTTCACAGGGTTTCGTGCCAACAGCCCTCAGCTTCTAGTCGAATTGGATCGCGAACGGGCCAAATCGCTGAACGTCGATATCACCGAGATATTTTCGACCCTGAGCATAAATTTCGGTTCGGCATATGTAAATAACTTTGAGCTGTTCAACCGAAACTATCGTGTTTATGTTCAAGCGGACGAGCAGTTCCGCTCGAACCCAAGCGATCTCGAAAAATACTATGTCCGCTCGCGTGACGGGAAAATGATCCCGCTGAGCAACGTCGTAAAGATCAGCAGGGAAACGGCTCCGCAGATCATCAGCCACTACAATCTCTTCCGTTCGGTTGAGATCAACGGCAACGCAAAACCGGGGTTAAGTTCCGGCCAGGCGATCGTGGCGATGGAGAATCTTTCGAAGACCATTTTGCCCGCCAACATGGGTTACGAATGGTCGGGACTATCGCTCGAGGAACTCTCCGCCGGAAACCAGACATATTTAATTTTCGGCCTTGGCGTTCTGTGCTTGTTTTTGATCCTGGCAGCGCAATACGAAAGTCTTATCGCTCCATTCATCATTCTGTTTTCGGTTCCGCTCGCGATACTAGGCGCTTTGGCGTTCAACTTTATGCGCGGGCTGCCGAACGACATATTTACTCAGATCGGGCTGGTGATGTTGATCGGTCTTTCGAGTAAGAACGGAATCCTGATCGTCGAGTTTGCGAATCAATTGCGCGAACAAGGGCTGTCGCCAAAAGACGCGGTGATAAAAGCTGCTCAGACGCGACTTCGTCCGATCCTGATGACGTCGTTCGCGTTTATCTTCGGGCTTCTTCCGTTGCTGTTTTCAACCGGAGCGGGAGCGTTGGCTCGTCATTCGCTGGGAACGGCCGTGATCGGCGGAATGTTGGTTTCCACGGCGCTCAATCTGTTCGTTATTCCGGTTTTTTACGTACTGTTCGTCCGCGAGAAAAAGAAGCGTGACGACACGCCGCCCGTTGCCGATCCAAACTTCGAAGATGGTGATTATTCCGTATCGAATATGTTCGACGACGAATCGCCGCAGACGGAGGAGAACGGCAAAAAGCACGGCCTCGTTAATTACATAAACGAAGAAAAAGACGAGGATGCTCCGGCTGATGTGAAGGCAGCAACCCAAAGCGACGAAGCAAAGCACGAAAGCGGGTCGGACAACGTTTCGTCCGATGACGGGGCAAAAAAAGAATAAGGTTTACCGGGTGATTTTTATGAAAAGAATGCTTTCGATATTTGCAGTTCTAATTTCGATATTTAATGCGGCATCGGCTCAGACGAGCGACGCATCGAGGGTCGCCGTCAACACGAAACCTGACGCCCCGATCGATCTGAAACGTGTCGGCGTCGCTCAGGATCAGCTTCTAACGCTTAGCCTCGACGAAGCGATCCGCATGGCTTTCGACAATAATAACGAGATCGATCTCGCACGCGACGACGTTAGGGTTAATGAGGCTTTACTGCGCGGGGCCGAAGGTGTTTACGATCCGATAATTTCCAGCACGTCATCATTCCGCAGAAACTCTTTTCGCGGCACGAAATCGTGGAACACGTTTTCGTCCGATGTCGGTGCTCTGCAGTTGATCAGAAAAGGCGGCGGCAGTTTCAGCCCAGGCTTTACCACCTCGCGAACCGGCAACCAGGTTACGGGCACAAACGGTGAATTTCAGCAGAGCTTTTTCAATCAATCGTCGCTAGGTGTCGGTTTCACGCAGCCTCTTTTTAGAAACCGAAAGATCGATAACAATCGGCGGCAGATCCGCATTCGTAAAAAGATCATCGAGCAATCGGATTCCGATTTCCGCCGAACCTCGATCGAGAAAATATTTCGCGTTCAGCAGGCTTACTGGGACCTGGTTTTCGCGTTAAGCGATCAGAAAAACCGGATCGATAATCTGAATCTAAGCAAGGAAAACCTGAGCCGGGTCCAGATGCAGATCGACGACGGAGCAGAAGCACCGCTTGCGAGGGCCGAGGTGGAAACAGAGCTTGCTAATCGCGAGGTCGAGGTATTCGAAGCCGAGCGAAAGGTCGCCGAGGTCGAGAACGCCCTGAAACAACTCGTCCTGCCGAACATGGCATCGGCCGAATGGGGCCGGACATTTGTACCGACGGACAAGCCCGATCTCGATCCGGTCAGAATGTCGCTCACCGAAGCCATGGCCGAGGCGGTAAACAACCGTCCCGAACTTGTTCGGCTAAAGCACGAGCAGGAGATCAGAGCGATCGAGATCGATTATTTTCGTAATCAGGCCAAGCCGCGAATCGATTTCAACGCGGGTGTCTCGCTTGACGGATTTACAATAAAGACTCCGTCGTCATCGGGCGATTCGTCGTTGATCGATATTAATTCAAGCGCCACCAACCCTGATGCGTTTTTACTGAGTCAATTAAATATCGTCCGAAATGACCCGCGTTTGAACCTCGGCAATGTTTCAAACATTCCCGTGGTGTCGAACTCTTTAACCGGCCCGATCTTTGGCGGGACTTTCAAATCGATGCGAAATCTGTTTAGCCCGAGTGCGGCCAACTTTTCAGCCGGCGTGACGATAGAATTTCCGCTGAGAAACAAGATCGCCGAAGCCGAACTCGCCCGCGTCGATATTGAGCATCGTCAAGTTGAAACGCTTAGAAAGGTCCAGGAGCTACAGGTTTATGCTGAGGTCAGGAACGCCTTGCAGAACGTAGAAAGCGCCGCAAAGAAGATGGCATCCACCCGTAGGGCCCGGGAAAATGCTGAGATTCAGCTTCAAGGCGAAAAGGTCCTTTTCGACACGGCCCGTTCGTCGAGATTTCTGCTTTTTCAACGCGAAAATGCCGTCGTCAACGCCCGAAACGCCGAGATAAGCTCTCAGGTCGAATACAACAAAGCCCTCGCGGCCTTGCAGCAAACCACCTCGACAACCCTCCAGGCAAACGGCATCACCATCGATTAACGATTACTAGTCATAAAACAAAAAAAGCCGCCCGATGCCTATTCATCGGACGGCTTTTTAGTGACAAGTGATAAGTGATAAGTGATAGGTGATGGGGTGGCGGATTTAGCTCCCCTCCTTACAAAGGAGGGGTGGCAGCGTTTCGCTGACGGGGTGGTTCTCTTCCTCCTAGCTCCCCTCCTGGAAAGGGCAATAATATACTTGACACAGTATGGAGAGGAGAGTAACGTATGAACGAGCAACTAAAGCCCGTTCATACGGGCGAAACCGCGCTAAAATGGCAGGACTTCAGACCATCGCAATTGGTTTATCTACTAGATATGCTAAGACATTTTGCCGACGAATTTTATCTTCTGGCTAAGTATGCAACGGAAACAAAGCATTTTTACAACAAGCCTGTCTCGGAACTTTCTGATTCGGACGTTGAAAGCATTTCGGCCGAATTTAAGAATCTTTCTGAAATCTGCGCCAAGTTAGGGCTTACTGTATCTTATCGTCAACTGTCGAGGATTAAAGGTGCATTGGATCGTCGGGCAGATTCCGACTTCACTCCGCTTTGGCCCAGATTGATTGAGGAATTTGAAGCGCGACTTTATGACGAACTGTCTAGCGTGGTTTTTATGGCCATCCCCGGCAATAAGTTGTCCTACTATGAAGAAGCCAACTTGTTCGGTGAAAGCGTTGCAAGCGCTTTTCCGGCAGCTAGCTTTGATATTGAAGAGTCAGGAAAATGTTTTGCGCTAGGTCGCTGGACGGCTTGCGTAATGCATCTACAGAGAGTCTTGGAAGTTGGGCTGAAAGCCTATGGGTTATATTTGGGTATTTCGAGTTTGGTAAATCAGGCACAACCGAACTGGAACCGAATTCTGGACGAATCACGAAAAGAGGTTAAAGAAAGAAACGATAAAAACGTACCGACTAAAGTTTGGGCATCAAAAGAAGAGAAAGATTTCTGCGAGGATGTTCAGCCGTTCCTTGAAGCGGTTAAAACCGCATGGCGTAATCCGTCAATGCACGCAGATAAGGTGTACAGCGAAGAGATCGCGGAAGACATCTATAGTTCTGTAAAGCGATTTATGAAACATCTAGGCAGGCATCTAAATGAATCAGGCGTATTTACCGTATGAACAAAGATGAGTTAAAAACTATTGAAATGAAGAACGACGGCAAGGACCTAGAACGCTTTGGAGCTTTGCTAAAAAAAGTTGTCAGCGTTCCAAAGGACGAAATTAAGAAACATGAGGAAAAGCAAAAGAAAAAGGCTAAGAAGTCTTAACCTTTTCGCTTTTTCCCACGTTTCTTTTGTGGCCAATTAGTGTCCACTGCCATAGCCGATTAGCTGAGTGTACGTAAGTTTCTTTCCGCTAATCGACTCAATCAGACGAACGAACCGGATTTGGTCATTAGTTTCGCGTTCGTTGTATCGGAACATTTGCTCCTCGACGTATTTTTGCAAGTGTGCAGGTGACACGCTGACATAGGTTCCTTTGATGGTTCGTTTGAGCAACGACCAAAAGTTTTCAATCGAATTGGTATGAACATTTCCGCGAACATATTCAGTAGCATGATTAACAACTTCGTGCCGATATGCTTCAATCATTTTGTGGACGTTCCGATAACCGCCCGCGTTGTCAGAATAAACGCTCGCACCGGCTTCGACGTTCTCAGCAATATAGCCTTCGCAAGTTTCGACGTTCGCGGATTTGATAACTTTCGCAGTAACTTTACCGCCACGTTGAACCAAACCCATGACACCCGTTTTGTGTTTCATGCCGACCGTCAAACCCAACTCTCTGCGTTTCTTGGCGTGCATATTCCGACCTTTACCGCCGATGTAGGTTTCGTCAATTTCGACGGTTCCAGACATCTTTTCGATAGAGCCGACGGTCATAGCCGTTCGGACACGATGCAAAACGAACCAAGCCGACTTCTGAGTGATTCCGATAGCACGGTGCAGTTCATACGAACTAATTCCGTTCTTGGCGTTAACGATCAGCCACATTGCGAGAAGCCACTTATCAAGACCGATTGCCGAATCCTCAAAAATGGTTCCGACCTTAACCGAAAACTGCTTTTTGCATTCTTTGTTTTTGCACTGCCAGACTTTACGCGAAGCCATGAAATGATTATTCGATTGCTTGCAGTTCGGGCATACAGCTTGACCGTCCGACCAACGCATAGCGGCAATCAAATCAATGCAAAACTGGTTGTCAGCAAAGGCTTTAACGGCTTCTTGGAGAGTTCGTGGCAATGGGGTTTCCGTAATCATGGACAAAGAATAGCACCTTCTGTTTACTGTGTCAAGTATATTAATGCCCTGGAAAGGAGGGGTGGCAGCCGCTTCGGCTGACGGGGTGGTAGAACTCCTTCACTCCTCTACTCCCGTCTTCCTCAAACCCCATAAACAACTGCCGAATTAGAAAAATTCGACACAGCTTTCGCCGCCGTTGCCCTTACTTTGTATTCGTAATACTGACCCGGCGTGACCGGGGTGTCAGTAAACGATTGTTTCGTCGTCATTGAGTGCAGGGCCCACGCGGCAGTGTCACCGTGACGACGCCATATCTCGTAAACCACATAGCCCGGCTTGTTTTTGCCCTTAAACTTTACCTCGTTCACGCCGTTCGAATATCCAAACGCCGAAAGCT
>CAZSEL010000079.1:0-9524 GCA_964605905.1 uncultured Chloracidobacterium sp.
GTTACAGAAGTTGCGGTGTTTGCGGAGTTACGGATCAGCCAATCGGCGCCGCTTCGGAGGGCGTAGTTTGCTTTGCCGTCGCCGTCGTAGTCGGCGGGGACGGGAACGTCTCCGGAGGTTCCGAATGTTGAGGTTGCGAGTGAGCCTGTTGTGCTTTGCAGGGTGTAAAAAGTTGTGTCCGAGTTTCGGCGGACGTTGATGTCGGCTTTGCCGTCGCCATCGAAATCAGCGGGTGCGGGAATGTCGCTGTCGAGACCGAACTGGGTTGTGGTGATGCCGCTGTCAGAGCTTCGGAGAATGTACCAGACTCCGTTTCCTGACGAGCCTCGGAAGACTGCTACATCAGTACGTCCATCGCCGTCAAAGTCGGCCGCCACCGGCTTATCGGTGCTCACGCCGAACGGCACGTATGCGGGCGATCCGGTTGAGGAGTTGACGATGTACCAAGTAGTGTCCGATGGCCGAAAAACGCAGAAATCGGTCTTCCCGTCACCGTCGTAATCGCCGGGAACGGGAATATCGCCGCTCAAGCCGAACTGAACGCTCGTCTGCTGTGATCCCTGACCGTTCCCTAAAATCCACCAAACTCCCGTCGATGGCCGCCAGACGGCAAGGTCGGCCGGTGGAGCTTCCTGCGCGTTTTCATCGACCACAGAAAGTAATCTTTGGCCCGCATAAATGTAGGACTTGCTTAGCTGCGGAGTCGGTGTCGGTGGCGGGGTAACGACAAACGGATTCACAGACGAAAGTGTCGATCGGTCTTTTGCCTTCAATGAATTCTGCCTCTTCGCATCTTCTTCGAGATACTTAAGTCCAGCACCTAAAACTCCGAGCGACAACAATATTATTGCACCGACAATCCAGATTCGATTTTTCATATATTTGCAGAAGAGAAATAAGGTTGCGACAACGATAATGCGATTAGGTATTTATGTCAAGAAGTTTCCGATCTAAGCGTAAGATTTTTGTAACAGTTTCTGTAAATATTGCAAACAGACGATTTGTCGAAACACACGTTCAGCCTTTTAGCAATAATCACGCCATTTTCATGTGTTTTTGCCTCATTTATACCTAAAGTAAGCCAATGTTACCTAACAATGAGCCAAAGTTACCTAACAATGAGCTAATGTTACCTAACAATGAGCCAATGTTACCTAAAAGTAAGGCAATGTTAGGTAACAATGGGCCAATGTTAAGTATAAATGGAGCAATGTTAAGTATAAACACGCCAATGTTAGGAAGAAATAGGTCAAATATTTAGATCGGTCTTTGGCTTATAAGCAAAAATTTGGGGCGGGTCATTGCGACTCGCCCCGATTGCGGGAATGCGTGTTTTAAGGTACTAAGGCGGGAATGTGTAGCGGTAAAGATCGATCAGGCTTCGGCTGTGAGAGCCTCGCCGTTTGAGCGGCGGAGCCACCAGTTCTGTAGTCTTCGCAGGGCGAGCGAAAAGCCTGTCCAGACGAGAAATGCACCGCCGACGCAGGCGATAAAACCGAGTATCTGGCCGACGCCGCCGCCGGTTTCGCCGGTGTGTGTAAAGCGAAACCACGAACGTATCTGGACGGCCGCATTTCGCTCGCCGTATGGGTCCCATTTCTTGACTTCGGCGGTCGCGGCGTCGATCGTCAGCGTCGAGCGGCCAAAGATGTTCCAGTAAATGCCTTCGTCGATGGTGAAGACGGCACTGTTGTTCTCGACCGGCAGACGCAGCGAGACGGACTTTGCATTCGGCACTTGAGATTCGGCGTTTTGCCAAGCACCGTCAATGTTTGCCGGAAACTCAAACGCCCTTTCCGTCTGCGGCGGCGGATTGTTTGACGACGTGACCGGAGCGGCCGGAACCTCGTTGCCGGTGAGCGTGTAAAGCAGATCACTCGCCCATCGATAAGAGATCACCGTCGCCGTCAACGTGAAGATAATGAGCAGCAACGATGTCCAAAAACCGATGGTGTTGTGCCAGTTAAAGTTTCTCGCCTTGCCGCTCAGGCCCGGCTTGAACCAAAGCACGGGCTTGATCGCTTTCCACACCAGATTTCGCGGAAACCAGATGTATATTCCCGAGATCGCGAGGAACAAAAAGAGCAGGTTCGAGGCACCCGTTACCGCTTTCCCGATCGGTCGCTGATCGCCGGACAGCGCAACGTAACGATGCCAGTTGCGCAACTCGGTCATCGCACCTCTGACGCTCTTGTTGCCCTCGCCGGTGATCGTTCCCGTATAAGGATCGACATAAACCTGGCCTTCGCGTCCGAGGTTGAACAGCCACGCGACATTCGGATCGTCTGTTATTGTCATCGCCGACGGTTTCGCGTCCGGCCGCTGCTCCTTTAGCCGGTCGATAACCTGCTGCGGCGTCAGTCTCGCTTCGCCGGGCCGCTCCGCGACCATCCTCGCACCACGCTCGCCGAACTCGATCACCTGTCGCTCAAACGACAAGAGTGCTCCGGTCACCGACATTATAAAGATAATTATCCCGGCTAAAGCTCCCGACATCAGGTGCATCCAAAAGATTACGGATCGAAACTTTTTCATTGAACTAAGGGTAATAACTATGGAACAAAAGCTAGTGAACAATCTCCATCGAGGCGGTTATCTGATCTGCTTCAAGATCGAAGTGATCCGCAGAAAACGAGCGCGTAACACCGTCAGGCCAACCAGTGTAATGTGTTTCCACCACCATTCGGGTAAACACCGCGAACTCTTCGCGGGTAAAGCTTAGCCGCAAACCGCCGGCTGTAAGATGAGCGGCGTCACAGCCGTTGCAATACCACAGGGTGATCTTTTTCCGATTATCATTTATGTCCATACTTAAACCTCAGCCCATCGCCTTAACAAATTGTGATAAACACCCGTTAACTGGACCGCCGCAGGGTTCGTTGCGGATTCCGCAGCGATGCGTTGAATTGCCGAATCAAGATCGAATAGCAACGTCCGTTCGCCGTCATCACGCACCATGCTTTGTATCCAGAAGAACGACGCGACCCGCTCTCCGCGTGTTACCGGCGTTACATGATGAAGGCTGCTCGCCGGATAAAGGATCATGCTGCCGGCTTTTAGCTTCACACGCTGAATGCCGTAGTTGTCCTCGACCACAAGTTCGCCACCGTCGTATTCGTCGGGCTCAGAAAGGAACAGAGTTGCCGATAGATCTGTCCTTACTCGATGCTCAGTTCCAGAAACTTGTCGTATTGCGTTATCGACATGAGTCCCGAAACTCTGTCCGCCACCGTAACGATTGAACAGCGGCGGAAATATCTTCCTAGGCAACGCCGCCGATACAAACAGAGCGTTTTGCTCAAGCTCATTGACAATAAGATCGCCTAACTCGATGGCCGCCGGATCGTTTTCCGCAAGCTGCAAATTATCCTTTGCCAGCCGTGACTGGTGGCCGGCGGTTACATTACCGTCGATCCATTCCGCAGAATCGAGCATTTTCCAGCAGGCCGCGACCTGGTCGCCCGAAAGTACATTTTCAATAGGCAAAAGCATCGTTCTAGAAACTGAAGCCGGAACTCACCAATATCGTGCGGCCCGCTCCCGGAATAATATGTCCGCCGCCGATCCGGTCGATATAAAACTTGTCACCGATGTTGTTCAAGTTCAGACGAAGGTCGATATTTTTCGTCAGCTTGTAAGAAACCACGGCATCGACAACAACATAGTCTTCGACAAACCTCGTGTTCGTGTTGTTCCCAAAGCGCTTCCCGACGTATCGCGGCCCGCCGCCGAAGAAAAACTTGTCCCACGCGTAGGTCGTCCAAAGATTAAACGAATTTCGTGGTGTGTTTATCAATTCCTTGCCGAGTTCAGTCGGAGTGTTTGTAGCAATGATCTCGCTGTCTAGATATGTGTAGCCAGAAAATATCTGCCAGTTCCGCGTTATGTTGCCCGTTGCACTGATCTCAATTCCCTGCACCCGCTGATCGCCATCCAAGGTCAACGGTTCGCCGGGGACAAGCGTCGGGCTGCGGGCATCGGTCTTGTCCACTCGGAACAATGCACCCGACAGCAAAAGCTTGTTGCCGAGCAAATCCCATTTAGTACCAACCTCGAACGTCCGTGTTTTCTCCGGGTCCGTCCGCACATCAACCGGCGTATAAAGTAAGCCCTCAAGCGAAGGATTTGCCGACGTGCCATAGCTCGCATAAATGCTTCCGTTCTCGACCGGTTTGAAAATGAGCGACGCGCGTCCACTGAGAATCTTGTCCACGCGTGCCAGCGGGACGAAAACGTCGGGCTCCATGGCCGTATTGACGTTCACGCCATCGACATCGAACCTGTCCCAGCGAAGTCCGCCGACAAGCTCCCATTGTTTGTTGAATTTGATTGTGTCGAAAAAATACGCGGCAACCGTCTTCGCCGTGACATCACCACGAAGCGGACTGATGATGTAGCTGCCAGCAAAAACATCGTGCGGATTTGGATTGAGAAGAGTCGTCGGCGTCAGCTGCAAAGCCGGTGTCGCACCTGTTCCGCTACGAAATCCACGGTCGGTTTTCTCATATGAAAAGCTGCCGCCGAAAACTGCACTATGCTCGATGTTACCCGTTTTGAATTTTGCCGTAACGTCCGTCTGGTTATCGAAAATGTCATCGATCGCAAGAAACGAACGCAGGTCGCGATTGATGGTCGTTGCGTTATTGTTCGCAAATCGCGGAGGCGTTGCTATCGAATCACGACGCGAATATCCGTACCGAAACTGGTTACGGATCGTCATCTTGTCGTTAAACTCGTGTTCGACGCGCCCCGTAATTAGATCGGACCGAAGCTTTTCCTTATCACGATCAAGAAGACCGTAAAAGGTCGAGCGGGGCACCGGTGCAACGCGGTCGCGAAAATCGACTAACGCCTTGTTTGTCGCCGGAACCCACGGAATTCCGTAGTCGGAAGTATTGTCTTGCTCGATGTAAAAGTAGCTGAACGAATACCGCGTATTCGTGCCTATTCCAAAAATGATCGATGGAGCAAATCCCCAACGACGGTTCTGCACATCTTCGCGGCCCGGGAAATCGGAATCATGCCCGAGAGCATTTATACGCAGAGCGACGCTGTCGGAGAGCGGCAAGTTGACATCGACTGTCGCACGCTTTGTGTTCGCCGTGCCGGCAGTAAGAGTTCCGGCAAATGATCGGCGAAGATTTGGCAGTTTGCTGACCAGGTTGATCGTTCCGCCCGTCGAGCCACGGCCAGTAAACGTCGAACTTGGGCCTTTTACCACCTCGACCTGTTCAAGATTAAACGGATCGCGCGATTGGGCACCCAGATCGCGCACGCCGTCGATGTAAATATCGTTTCGTGCGCTAAACCCGCGAATCGTCAGGTTGTCGCCTGCGGGAGCACCGCCTTCGCCAGCCGTCAACGTAATTCCCGGAACATTATTGAGAACGTCGCGAAGCGTGGTCGCACCCTGCTGTCTAATGACATCCTCAGGTATCACGCTGATCGTCTGCGGCGTGTCGCGAAGCGGCTCGCTGTATTTGGGCGAAGAAACTATTCGCGCTCCGGTATCTCGAATTTCAACACTTGCCGATTCCGCACTCAGCGATAACAACACGGTCCGCGGATCTCTGAAAACAAAACTGACGCCGGTCCCCTTCAATATTTCCTTGAGTGCCTGTTCGATCGTAAAACTTCCGGTAATCCCGGGTGATGAAATCGCAAAAATCGCCGGGTTTTCCGCAATTATCTGAATACCCGTTTTGCGCCGAAACGCCTCGATAACGGTTCCCAGATCGCCCGCATCTATTTCGAAATCGATAGTTGTCGAATCATCTTCAACATTCCTAGAGATGCTGGCAGTGCGGAACCCGTCGCTCGCGTGGGCGACATTCAAACGATGACTATTGCCAAGCGTAAATGCGACGATGGCCCCAAAGGTTCCAACCGCCACAACCCAGTAACCCGCGCCCCGACGGCCTTTCCGATTCCAACGCTTTTTTCTATTTGATCTTTTAATTTCTAATGACATCTTTATTGTTGTAGTAAACCCCAAGTCCACGAAATAGATCATCGAGCGACAAGGCGGTTTGTTAGTTATTTTTGTCCGATCCTTAATGAAAACGACTTTCATTTTCAGTTTTACCAATCTAAACTAAATCCCAGAAAGATGTCAATGATGCATTTGGTTTTTTGGAATTTGTGAAAGCAGCGAACGCGGCAACAGCCGTGCTGGAAAGATCAAGAAGGCCTAGATCGCTTCAATGAGCGCGCACTTTTGAGCTGATTTGACGGTTCCTGACGCGTCTTGAATTAGGAAAGGTTGGCAGCAAGCATAGATCGTCAAAAGCTGCCAAATATCCTAGGATTCCTCGCAAACTTTTAACAGAAGGTTGGAAATCCTCCCATGAATTATTAGCTTTAGGAGAAATATATGAGTAGTAAACCTAGTGGAACACGTGAACAAAATGCGGTCGGCGAATGGCTGGAAAATGCAGCTAAGGTAAGAACGCATCTTATGACAACGGCGGAAAATGTGCCTTCGATTCTGCCATTTTTTGATTCGCTTTCGTATGCAGGTGCCTGTTTCGGCAGATGTGAGCTTGAAGCAAGAAGCCTGGACAGATCAATCGAAATGGATCTCTTTACTGAGCGTCGCAAAGGGCTTGCGGCTGATGTGAAAAAATATAACAAAGCCGGATTAGAACAAATCGATTTTGCACGCAAGGCTCTCGCTCAAATGGGCAAAGATCTTGAAAAAGCCCAGATCGACAAAAAGAGAGTTACGGTGAGATTGAATGAGCTAGTAAAGGAATTTCGCCTCGGAATTACCGATTGGGACATGAAAGGCAGCGACGCGAAGAAGATCGATCAGGTACTGACCGAAATTTCCGATGTCGTTAAAGAAAAGGGCCTGCCCGGACTTCCGGCGTATCTCGACGCAAAAATGGCCGATCTTCAAAAGGTGCGGCTCCGCGACGACCGGGGATCGATCGACAATATCCCGTGGTGGAAGATCATATTTATTGCGGGGATCATTGGCTGGTGGATCATCAGCGCGCTCTATTGCGGCATATTCGGCTGTGCGCCCGCGAGCGTTGTGTTCTGGTGGGCCATCTCTGCTAGCCATCTGCTTGCGTTCGTACTTTTTTGCTGAGATCAATAGGAGATTGTTATGCCATGCTGGTTTAGTTGCTTGTTAGGGTATTGGTGGATCTGGGGTATCGGCGCGATTGCAGCTGCTTTGATTGGGCTCGCATCGGCCGGACCTTGGGGATTGCTTGCCGGAGCCGCCTGGTTTGGCGTCTGGCTTGTAGCACTGCTGATCCACTGTTTGGTTAGATGCGGCGGGCGCTGACATCCCGCCTATCCATAGAAAAGCTCTAGGGCCGCTTTTTCGGTTGAGGCCGTAGGCCCTAGATTCTATTTTCCAGTAAAATTCGGGGCCCGTTTATCGAAGAAAGCGGCAACGCCTTCTTTAAAATCCGAACTCTGGCCGGACTCAAGCTGGCAAGCGGCCTCGAGCGCGAGTTGAGCTTCGAGAGTGTTGGAAAATGTCGCATTCATCATCCGTTTGATGCGGCCGATCGAACCGGTTGGGCCGGCTGCGAGTTTTGCGGCAATCTTTGCCGCCTCATTAAGCAGCACATCGGACGGCACGGCGTGATTTATCATACCGATCTGCACAGCGCGTTGAGCCGTAATCGAATCGCCTGTCATCAGCATTTCGGTCGCTAACTTTTCACCGACCGCACGCGGAAGAAAGAACGTCCCGCCGCAATCCGGCGAAAGCCCGATCCGGACAAAGGCCTCACGAAAAGTCGCGTCTTCGGCAGCTATTACTATGTCGCAGGCAAGGGCAAAATTTACTCCGGCACCGGCGCAGACACCGTTAACGGCCGCGATGAACGGTATCGGCGTCTCGCGAATCGAGCGAACGACATAATGGAGAGCTTTGAGCGGAGCATCGAGAAAAGCTTCGACTTTGCCTTCGGCCTTTCCAATTTCCCCCATTTCCCGAAGGTCGCCGCCGGCACAAAATGCGCGGCCCGCACCTGTCAAGATCACTGCCCTTGCCTTGTCGGCGGTGGCTTGTTGGATCGCCGCCTTTAAATCTTTGCCGAGTTGCAATGAAAGAGCATTTAGCGCGTCAGGACGATTCATCGTGATCGTCGCGAGCGTACCGTTCAACACATAATTGACAGTTTCAAAAGTCATTTATCAGCCTCGCAATTTTAAATTAAGATAAGTTTTGGGTCACGCAAAACGCGCTCTTGAGCGGCTTGCTTCGTGACATTCGCGGCACAGTACCGTGCGCCCTGTCTTGGGTTGGAACGGCACCTGATCGTGTTTGCCGCAATTGTCGCAAACGATCTCAAATTTTCTTGGTGCATCGCCGCCGATCGCGGCCTTTTTCGAACGGCATTTGGCGCATCGCTGCGGAGCGGGCATGTTCCGCTGGTAAAACATTTCCTGTTCCTTGTCGGTGAAAAGAAACATCTCTCTACACTGAACGCATGTGGTCTCGACATCCGGCATAGCAGTAACTCCTATCCAATAAATTCAAGTTGAGGATAGACGCGATGATAGCACACCTGAGGCGATGCCGAAACACTAAACCTTACTCAGCTCTTCGACGTGGGATTTAACCGTCAGCCCAAGCGTCTGTAAGTTATAGCCGCCTTCGAGACATGATACGACGCGTCCGCCGCAAACCTCGTCCGCCCAATTCATAACGGTTCGAGTCATCGAACGAAAATCGGGATCCTCAAGCTGAAGTTGTCCTAAAGGATCGGTCAGATGAGCGTCGAATCCGGCTGAAATGAATATGATGTCCGGCTTCATCTTTGACGAAATGGCGGCGATGGCGGATTCGAAATTGGCCTTTTGAACACTTGCCGTGGTGTTGGCCTTTACCGGCACATTAAGCGTCGTCCCGAGTCCTCTGCCCTGTCCCGTCTCACCACCAGAACCGGTTCCCGGATACCACGGATACTGATGCATTGAAAAGAAAAACACCGACGGGTCGGAATAAAAAATCCCTTGCGTTCCGTTGCCGTGGTGAACGTCCCAATCGATTATAGCAACGCGCTCGATCTCTTTGTATTTGTTCTGAGCATATCGAGCCGCGACGGCGACATTATTGAATAGGCAAAATCCCATTGCGTTCTCGGCCGTCGCATGATGGCCCGGAGGCCGTGCGGCAACGAATGCATTTCTCGCACGTCCATCCATGACCGCATCGACAGCCGAGATCGCACCGCCAACCGCGAACAGTGACGCATCGAACGACTGCATCGAAATCACGGTGTCGGCATCAAGCCGGTCATGCCCTGCGGCAAAGGCATTCTCGACCCGCTGAAAATGCTCCTTTGTATGAGCCGCCTGAACGATTCCCTGCTGTGCCTTTTCGGGTGTTATCGCAACCAGCGAATCCCAAAGCTTCTTGTCACTTTGCAAAGCATCGATCACCACCCGATAGCGTTCCGCCGTTTCCGGGTGACCTTCGCCGGTGTTGTGTTTTTCGTAAATGGGATGATGAATAAGAGCGGTGACCATAAGTCAAATTTACCACAGAGGGCACA
>CAZSEL010000080.1:0-8723 GCA_964605905.1 uncultured Chloracidobacterium sp.
GAGTCAGCCAGTGGGGACAAAACGGCGACTACCCTGTCGCTAACTACAACGCTCATTAACCTTTAACTTCAGAATTTAGATTCTGATTCAGCATAGAAAGTCCGGCGTAATGAAAATTACCCGGGCTTTCTTGTTTTTCGGGAGCTACTCCAGAGAACAGCACCGCAAACTGCATCGCCGCTCAAAACGACAACCTTGACATAATTGGTTGCTGCATATAAAGTTCGGAGTTAAGTAGGCAGTCTTTGGTCGCATTTTTCACACAAAACTATCGGAACTTATAAACTTCTCATAAATGAGAGTTTGGGAGTTTCCGCATTCTTTTAACCTGGGAGAAAACAGTATGTCATGGGCTAAATATAGTCGTTCTTTGAGAAGGATGATCGTATCGGGAACGGTAATGGCGGTCGCGGTGATCGCTCTGATGCTGGGATCGCAGCAGAATGCGGTCGAGGCGGTATCGAAAGGAGCGGGTGCTGAGCTAGGCGGGACGACATTTCCGGGAACGGGGACGGGAGCGATTCCGGATGGATTACCGGGGACGCCGCCGCAGTTTGGGGCACCATTGAACGTAACGTTTAATGTTACGGGGGCAACAGCAGCGATCACAGAGTTGTCGGCTGACTTTACGGCAACGCACACATTTGTCGGTGACATCGACGCGGTGTTGATCGCACCGGGCGGGTCGCCGACCTTGGCGCTTGTCAGCCGGATCGGCGTGACGACGGTGGGAGCGTTTGGCGACAGTTCTAATTACGGCGGAACATACAATTTTACAGACACTGCAGCCGGTACAAATATCTGGACAGTCGCGACAATCCCAGCATGCGGCACCGATTGTATCGTGGCGGCCGGATCGTACCGGACGACGGCAGCGGGCGGAACAGGGCAAACAAATCCGCCGCCCGTAACGGGCCTGATGACGACATTCGGCGGCCTGACGCCGGCACAGATCAATGGGACGTGGACGTTAAGATTCCGAGATGCGGCCAATGTCGACGAAGGTACGGTCACCGCAGCAAACCTGTCGATCACGGCCGGAACTTCCGGACCGACAGCCCCTGCCAACGTCGATTTCGATGGTGACGGCACATCCGATTTCTCGATCGCGCGTGACACATCGACTCCACTTACAAATATAAGCTCGGAATTTTTCAAAGCCGGGTCGATTCGAGAAAAGTTGGCTATTCGCAAAGAGATGGTGCGAAGCCCGGAACTCGGCGAGCCACCTCCAGTCGGATCAGGTATTACCTGGTTCTCGTCAAGCAGCAGCAATGGCACCCCGGAGATCGTTGGGTTTGGCGAAGCGGCGACTGATTTCCTTGTCCCAAACGATTATGACGGAGACGAACAGACTGATTTCGCAGTCTGGCGACCGGGAACCAATGCCGCATTCTATGTTCTGAATAGCTCGAACAGCACAGTAACCGTCACGCTGTTTGGCCAGGATGGTGACGACCCGGCGATTACCGGCGACTATGACGGTGACGGTTTAGCCGATATAGCAACATATCGCTGCCCGACTGACGCGCCGGGACAATGCTTCTTCTTTTTTCGCGGAAGCGCCGGCATTGGAAACATTTCGTATGTTCCATGGGGCTTTGGCGAAGATGGAGATTTTTTTGTTAACCCGGGCGACTTCGACGGTGACGAAAGATACGATTTCTGTATCCAGCGTGAAGATCCGTCGAACCCAGCCGCCGGCCAATTTGTACTTTTGCGGTCCTCCGATTTAGGCGTCGAATACATCAGCTGGGGAACTTCGACAGACTTTATTTTGCCGGGAGACTACGACGGCGACGGACTTTCTGACTTTACGGTGCGCCGAAATGTCGGCGGTACCCTCAACCACTACATTTTGGAACGGGACGGCGGCGGCACCGGTGCCAGTCCGATCATATTTGGGCTCGCAGGCGATGTCACTGCCCCTGGTGATTACGACGGCGACGGCAGTACCGATATAGCGATCTGGCGTGAAAACACTGACCCGGCTCAGAATTATTTCTGGGTTTTCCGATCAGGCAATGGCGTGGTCACGACATTCAAATGGGGCCAGGAGAACGACATTGCCGTCGCAAATTGGCTTGTTCATTAACTTCGAGATAGGTTTAGGACTGGCCGGGGATTTTCTCTCCGGCCTTTTTCATTTATGCTTGCCAGTTTTGGAAATTTTACGATTTCGCGTAGAGTTTACATTGCTGTTTTTGGCATCACCTTTTATGAAGGCAATGATACTTGCGGCCGGTTTTGGAACCCGGCTTTTCCCGCTAACAATAGACCGCACTAAACCGGCAATTCCTTTTTTGGGCAAGCCGCTGGTCGGCTATGTTGCGGAATATATTGCTGGTTTCGGGATCGATGAGATCGTCGTAAATCTTCATCATCAGCCACAGTCAGTTATAGATGCTCTTGGCGACGGGAGCGATTTCGGGGTCCATATCGAATACACGATCGAAGAACCGGATATTCTTGGAACCGCGGGAGCTTTAGACAATGCGCGTGAACATCTGACGGACGAAGCGTTTCTGATAGTCAATGGCAAGATCATTACCGATATTGATATTTCAGGAGCGATCGAAACTCACAAGCGTTCGGGAGCACTGGCTACGATGGTGCTAAAATCAAACATCAAGCGCGAACGCTTTACAGTCGTAGAAACTACAACAGATCGCCTGGTGACTGGATTTGGTGGGTTTCCTCAGCCTCTGACCGAAGACGAGATCCGCGATCCGCAATCCGAGATCTACAATCCCCTGATGTTCACGGGCATCCACATTCTTGAGCCTCGCGTGTTTGATTACATCCCGCGCGGCGTATTTTCTGACATCGTATCTGACATTTATCGTCCGGCCCTCGCCAAAGGAGACCGCATTGCGGCTCACGTTGCCGAGGGCGACTGGTACGAGCTTTCGACGATTCCGCGGTATCTCGATATATCGCTCGCGATGCTCAAGGAGACAAATGTGTTCACCGGAACCGATTGTTCGATCTCAGCCGATGCGTTGGTTCGCGATTCAGTAATTTGGGACAGCGTGAATGTCGAATCCGACACGGAACTTTACAGAACCATAATCGCCGACGGCGTCACCATTCCGGCCGGTGAAAAATTTGAGAATGCGGCGATCGTCCGTGCCGACATGGTGCGTAACTGCAAAGAGATTCCCGAGAAAGCCCTGAAAGGCTATATCCAGGGCGACAACTACATCGTTTCACTTAATTAGTTTATGTCGGAGTTTCATGATCGCTTGATCCAATACTTGCAAGCGTTAGGTCGGCCATTCAAGGTTCAGCAGCTAACGCCGGACGCCTCGACCCGCGAATATTTTCGCGTGTTTCGTGACGACGCGACGACGATTGCTTGTGTATATCCTGAGCCTTTTTCGGCTAAAGAACAGTCATATCTCGATGTCACCGCACTTTTCATCAGGTCCGGCTTACCGGTTGCAAAGGTACTCGATTTCGACGAGTCGCTTGGAATAATTTTGATCGAAGATCTCGGCGACACCATTCTCCGCGACGTGTTGGTATCGACATCGGACGAGACGCTCGAAACCCTTCTCGATAATGCCATCGGCCTGATCGCCCGCATACAGGCCGCGACCGACACCGCTTTTGAGACGAACTCGATCGCATCGCGGCTTCGGTTCGACGAAGAAAAACTGCTGTGGGAACTCGACTTTTTTCGCGAGCATTATTTCTCGACCTACCTGAAAAAGCCTCTGTCCGCCGAAGAGAACGCCGCATTGCGAAATGAGTTTATCGAGATAAGCCGCGAGCTCGAATCGAAACCCGCTGTTCTTTGTCACCGCGATTTTCACGCAGCAAATCTGATGGTTGATGCTAATGGCGATCTCCGCATCATCGACCATCAGGACGCTCGGATCGGCTCGTCGTCATACGACCTCGTTTCCCTGCTTTTGGATCGAGTCACCGGGCCGCCGCCCGCCGAATGGCTTGCCGATAAACGCAGGTTGTTTTTGAATGAAAGAACAGCCCTCGGCCTCGCACCGATTGCGGAAGATGAATTCACTTACGAATTTCGCCTGCAAACTATCCAGCGTTGCCTGAAAGCAATCGGCACATTCTCCTTCCAATCAGCAAACCGAGGCAAGACGTATTTTGTTCCATTCATCAAACCTATGTTCGAAATCGTGCTTCGTGCGACAGAAAATCTTGATCGATTCCCTGTTTTGAAAGAAATTATATCGAGAGAGATAAATGAAATCAGCAATGTTTAAATTTGTAATTACGATTAGTTTGTCGTTGTTTTTGTCGTCCTCCCTTTTTGCTCAGATGGCAAAACTCGCGCCGTTCGAGGTAGGCAAATCTACATTGATCGAGCAGATCAAAGCCGTTAAAACCTCCAATCCGAAGATTAAGGCTGCGGAATTTGCCGCTGCTGCCAACATGTTGCTCGACAAAAATGGAATCGCGTTTGCGTTTTCGTTTGACGCGGCGACGTGCGAGCGGATCACCAAAATAAAGAACGAACGCAAGGATCCGAATACGCCGTTGCGGCTTGGAGCGACGTTGAAATCGGTCGATGCAGAGGGCGCTTCGCTTGCCCTGCCGGAACCGATGTTCGCTTCGGCTGAATGCGGAGGTTGCTATATCGAACTGCCGACTTTGCAGGTGACCGCTAAGGATTTTATTACGGTGCTTGCTGGTCGAAACATTCGCTTTGTGCTTCCCTCAAATTTTTCGGTAAACGAAGTGGTTCTGCTCGACGCAAAGAATGAAGCGATGATAAAACGAAAATGGAGCATCCCGTTTCGCTCCACGCCGATAGGAGTTTCGCACGACGAGAACGTGCTTTATTTAGGATTCGACGAACAGGAGCTTTCCGATCTGTCGCTGCTCGTTTTCGGCGAAGGCGTCTTTCAAATCGGAACCCGCGCCGATGCAGAGAACGGCGGAAAAGGACAACTCGTCGAAACGCAAAACTCAGTCACGCCGCTTGCTCGCAAAATCAGATTCGACCGATGGGAAAATTCTTACTTGATCGGCTTTCAAAATGCGTGTTCTCGTTAGAGTTTTGAGTCCATCCGTTGGCTAATGGAAACCGGCTTTTTCCGCGCCGTCTTTTTCCCACGGAATATCCTTTACCCTGTAGAAAGGATTTCGGCGGTTGTTGGTTTCCGTTGAAAACGGCCTGTAATGCGTCGCGGTGTAATAAAATCTTTCGTTTCTCCTGTCGAATATTATGACACAGGCCCCCGGATCGTATTCCCATGAATCCGAAGAGCTGAATTCATAATATTCTCCGTCCGTGGGCAGGTAACCCTGATCGTTCCAGAATCGTTCGCCATCGCGTCTGTGGCCGCCGGGCAGCGTTCGATCACGGCGGATATCGAAAATTACATTCTTCGCTTTATTCGAAAGTGCTGCATATGAAAGAGTCCATATTGTGACGCCATTACCCGGCTGGATCCTTGATGGGTAATAGTGCTTGTGGGTATTGTCCTCATACTTCCATTCGCGAACATATTCGTCAATTTTGGGTGGTGGCATTGCTCTATTTCTCCTGATCTGGTTTTTTGGTATCCACGCTTAAGAAAAAGCTGACATGGAAAATAGAAAATTGTGTCTCGAATTTTATCCGATTATCATAATTTGAGCAAGCAGGCTGCCAAGCCTAAAGTTGTGTTTTCCGCATTGGGATTTCATCTGGTTTGGTCGTAAAATCCTCGCCGGGGTTTACGAAAAGGTTTTGCTCAAAACGGTATTGCTTGTCGTAAAGCTGTTTGTATCGGCCGTTCATCGCGATGAGTTCATCGTGCGAGCCTCGTTCGACAATCTCTCCGGCTTCGACGACGAGTATCTGATTAGCACTTCGAATGGTAGAGAGACGATGGGCAATCACAAACGTCGTCCTTCCCTGCCGCAGACGATTCAAGCCCTCTTGAATTAGAGCTTCGCTTTCGGAATCGAGCGACGATGTCGCTTCGTCTAGGATCAGTATGCGCGGATCGGCAAGCAGTGCGCGTGCAATGGCAATACGCTGACGCTGGCCGCCGGAAAGTTTTACACCGCGTTCGCCGACAATTGTCTCGTAACCGTTTGGAAACTTCTCAATAAATTCATCGGCGTTCGCAACCTTGCAAACTTCTTTTATCGTAACCAGATTTGCGCCGGGATTTGAGAATCTGATGTTGTCGAGAATTGTTCCGTCAAACAGAAAGTTATCCTGCAAGACCACGCCGAGATGACTACGGTAATCTCGCAGCCGAACTTCCTGAAGATCAAAACCGTCGATCTTAACCTTGCCGGTCGTCGGCTGAATAAAGTTAAGCACAAGACTTAGAATCGTGGACTTGCCCGAACCGCTCGAACCGACAAGCGCCGTCGTCGAGCCCGCGTCTGAACGAAACGAAATCCCTTTGAGCACCGGCACGTCTTTGTCGTATTCAAACTCGACATTCTCAAACTCGATCGTGCCTTCGACATTCGGCAGCGGTTTCTTGGTCGAATCCGATTCGTCCTCGGTGGTCATCGCCATGACTTCTCGAATTCGATCGAGACCGGCTAGTGCCTCGGTGATCTGTGTGCCGACCGAAGTCAGTTCGATAACCGGCATCGCCAGCAAAAATGTGAACGAGATGTACATCAGAAAATCGCCAAGCGTCATCGTTCCAGCCTGAACGGCGTTACCGCCGATCACGATCATAACAACCGCGACCGCGCCGATAACCACTGACGAAAAGGAACTGATCGCTGACACACCTGTAACGGTTTTTGCGATGTTCCGAAATAGCCTGTGAGCACCGCGCGTAAACGAAAGCTCCTCACGTTTTTCAGCCGTGTAGGCCTTAACGATGCGGATTCCGCCGAGGCTTTCGGCAAGTCGTCCCGTAACTTCCGCGCTGATCTCGCCGCGTTCACGAAATATCGGCCGCAGTACCTTAAACGCATACATCAGCACTCCGCCGAAGATAAGAAGAACAATGATCGTCGCTAATGTAAGCTGCCAATTCAAATAAAACAGCACGCCGATAGCAATGCCCGCCGTAACCACGCCGCCGATGATCTGTCCAAGCCCTGTGCCGACAAGATTGCGAATGCCCTCGGCATCATTCATGATTCGCGAGATCAGTTGGCCGCTCTGGGTCGAATCGAAATACGAGATCGGCAACCGCTCAATATGCCGCTGCACCCGCATTCGCATATTCGTAATGGCAAGCTGCGCGGCAACACCGAGTATTTGCGACAAAGCAAACGAGGTCACACCCTGAATCAGTGTCGATATTCCAATCGCAAGTGCTATCCATTTGATCAGCCCGTAATTTCGGCCAGTGAACACCTCGTCGCCGATGTACTTCGTCGATGCGGGCAAGACCATTCCCGCAAGCCGTGAAATAAGCAGCAAAACACTGCCGATCAGCAACCGCCAACGGGCGCCCCAAACTATCTTTCGGGCTTCGGCCCACGCACCTGAGTAATTGATCTTTTTCTTTTTCTCTTCAGCCACAGCATCAGTCTGATTATCGGTCGGCTAAGTGTCAACCAGACAAAACCTTACGAGGGTTTGAACGAATCGCCGATTAGCATAAAATATAGTTTTTATGACTCAAACATATATTGACCAACTGGCCGGGAAGATCGGCGAAACTGTCACGCTGAAAGGCTGGCTTTATAACTCGCGTTCGAGCGGAAAGCTCGTGTTTCTGCAACTGCGCGACGGAACCCGCACTGTTCAATGCGTTGTGTTTAAGGGCAACGACGAGGCTCTCTTCGAATCGGCAAAAGGAGTCGGACAGGAATCGTCGATCATTGTTACCGGAACGGTTAAGGAAGATTCGCGTTCGGCGATCGGCGTTGAGCTTGATGTCACCGGCCTCGAGATTTTGCAGAATGTTCACGATTATCCGATCACCCCGAAAGAACACGGTACCGAGTTCCTGATGGATCATCGTCACCTTTGGATACGTTCTAAAAAGCAGCATGCTGTTCTGAAAATACGCCATACCGTTATAAAAGCAACACGCGATTATTTTGACGGAAACGGTTTTACGTTGGCCGATACGCCGATATTCACTCCGGCTGCGTGCGAGGGCACGACGACGCTTTTTGAAGTTGATTACTTTGGCGACGACAAGGCCTATCTGACGCAATCGGGTCAGCTTTATAACGAAGCGACGGCTGCGGCGTTTGGTAAATCTTATGCGTTCGGCCCGACGTTTCGTGCGGAGAAGTCGAAAACTCGTCGGCACCTGACGGAGTTTTGGATGGTCGAGCCCGAGGTTTCTTACGCAGGCTATCAGGACATGATGGATCTCGGCGAAGGATTGATCTTATTCATCGTCGATCGTGTTTTGAACGACCGCAAAAATGAATTGGCTTCGCTCGAACGCGACACCGCCGTGCTCGAAGCTATCAAGGGCCCGTTTCCGCGTTTGCATTACGACGATGCGGTTAAAATGCTTCAGGAAGGCCACGCGAAAGGCGAGGTTGAAAACAATTTCGAATGGGGCGGCGATTTTGGAGCGCCGGACGAGACTTATCTGTCGAAACAATTCGGCTTGCCGGTCTTTGTGCATCACTTCCCGGCGGCGATCAAAGGATTTTACTTCGAAGTAGATAAAGACAGGCCCGAGTGTGCGCTTGGCATTGACCTTTTAGCTCCCGAAGGCTACGGCGAAATCATCGGCGGCGGCGAACGCGCGACCTCGCTAGAGTATCTCGAAACGCAACTGAAACATCACGGACTCGATCAGCAAACCTTC
>CAZSEL010000081.1:0-7645 GCA_964605905.1 uncultured Chloracidobacterium sp.
CCATCGGGCACGTCGTCGGCAGAGTGATGATAACGCGCCATGGTCGTGGTGGTGGTCCAGGCGAAGTAATCGTGCAGTACGCGTCGGAGCGGATCGTCGTGTGCGATGCCGACATCGTCCATCGCCTGATCGAAACAAGCGATCGCGCGACGGTCCATTTCCTCATGGAGCCCGTTGCCGCTATGCATGCGAACAACCGAGGTTTCATCACCATACTG
Source organism: uncultured Chloracidobacterium sp. (assembly GCA_964605905.1). GTDB lineage: Bacteria > Acidobacteriota > Blastocatellia > Pyrinomonadales > Pyrinomonadaceae > OLB17. The sequence goes on from CAZSEL010000081.1 coordinate 219, forward strand.
TTCGGAATAAGCCGCCGGCCCGCCGAGGGCCTCGATCCAATAGGCAGCAAGCCGCTCTGTGTGCTGCGGGTGGTAACCGTGACTGAAAGCATGGCTAACCACTTCGTCTTCCAACACCCGAACGTGCCACGCAGTAGCTAACTTCAGCACCCCTTCGCGGCCGCCTGCCGCTTCATAAACCGTTTGCATGGTCGTATCGTTTTCTGCCATTCGTCCGTCGATTGTTGTCGTGTCCACTTTTACTTCAATTCATAGTTTAACAATACAATGCCGCTGTCATAAGTGATTGATTTTTTTAGTTTGAACTGTTGGATATTTTCCAATTGTTCAAAAGTAGGAACACCTTTGCCTAACACAACCGGGTTAACGGATAAAATACTTGCGAAACGACAGAGAGTTTTAGAAGCGATCCCGCAATGTGAGGAGCACGGCTTTTGCATTCCTCACGCGCTCGAATGGGTTGCCAACCGGTAACTATTCAGGTGTTTTCAATAAAAATGGTCATTAGAATAATGAGAACAGTCAGCCGATTTGTGAAATAGACAATCTGTTACAATACTTGTGTCAAAAAACGACCTGTTTTGAGACAAACTGTAATCTACCTGCAGCCTGAAAGTTATTCAAAGACTAAATGTCGGTTTAGAAACGGCAGAATACGAGCATAAAATCGTCCATCATCAGTCCATGTTTTGTTCCAGGGCGTACCGCGGTATTCTTCCGCCTCGTGCTCGATTCCGAGATCATCAAGATTACGAGTGAACGCCCGGTTAGAATGCACGTGATCGTAATTGCCGTCATACCGCGCCCAGTCAAAAGCAATCGCCCGCAGTTTCTTAAGGTTTTCGGCGTATTCGCCGAGCTGATTCTCCAACATAAATCCACGTTGAGTTTTAGTCATGTTTGCCGCATCCACTTTCAAACCGCCGTTGCTGTCCTGGAACATGAAGTAGTCACAGAAGAACGGCGGGCGATCGGGGTTTGGTAAAAACGCTTGGCTGATGGCAAGAAAGGTCTGCGAGGGTTTATCGTCATCACCGAGATCCGCAAATGTGCGGGACTTAAAGATCTTGAGCCAGTCAACACCCAGATCCGTCCAGGGGCGTGTCCCCACGCCGGTGGCAACGGGGTGCAGGGCGTACACCACGCTGAAAAGATCAGGATATGCCATCGCTAATTTCAGGGCGCCACGTCCGCCCATATAATCACCGATAACAGCCCGGCTTTCTTTGCGGCGGATGGTCCGGTATTTTCCGTCGATGAACGGGACTAGCTCCTTTGTTGTATGGTCGAGCCACTTTCCGCTAACGGGACTGTTCTCATAAAGGCTGCCGACCAGTGGTGAAGAGTAATCCCCGACAACGAATATAAATTCTTTTGTTACCCCATTGGCAAAGGCACGTTCCATCAGGCGGGTAACAACCCCTTCGCCTCCCATTATACTAGTGGGATCGCCGTAAATGCTATGGCAATAGTAAACGACTGGATAGGACTTACCTGATGTCTGATATCCGGGCGGAAGGAATATCTTGATCATCCTCGTTTCTTTGAGTCCTACCTTATTCTCACGCAGAATGACCGAGTTCAGGCTCTCGGTAACTACAGTTCCTTTCTTCACCTGACCAAACGCAATGTAGCACGAACAAAGGCAGATGAAAACAAAGCCGCCAAAATGGAATAGTCGCATAGTGTTGTGTATATATGATTTATTCACTTGGGTCTAATACCCCGTCAGCTTGCAGCGAGGTAGTTTAATGTATACCAATCCGACGAGTCGAACAATCGAATCGAGCCCCGGCTCATAACGACGACTTTTACTTCAATTCATAGTTTAACAATACAATGCCGCTGTCATAAGCGATTGTTTTTTTTAGTTTGAGCTGTTGGATATTTTCCAATTGTTCAAAAGTAGGAACACCTTTGCCTAACACAACCGGGTTAACAAAAAAATGAAATTCGTCAATCAGTCCTTCTTTAATCAATGCTGAAACAAATGAACTGCCACCATACGCAATGATGTCTTTACCACTTTGACTTTTTAGTTTCTTGATTTCATCTGTCAGGTTTCCCTTTGCAAGTTCGGTGTTGTCCCACTCAGACTTATCAAGTGTCTTTGTAAAAACAACTTTCTTGGCACTGACAATTCTTTTTGCAGCTTCATACATTTGGTCGTCGGGTTTTGTCAGTGTGTCTTGCCAGTAAGGTATATAGTCAACAGCTAATTTTCTTCCGATAATTATCGTGTCGGAAGTATCGAGTAGGTCAAGCACATAATTTTGAATCTCATCCCAAGCCCAGGTTACCCAAGCTTGTTCATCGTTTGGTCCTGTTGAATTAAATCCGTCAAGGGAAACCTGCATCTGTAATTTTAATTTTCTCATTGTCGCTTGTCTTATTGTTTGGTTTAACGACGATCGCGTTCCAGTAGCGGTCGGTTTTATCTATTCCCAATCGTTCTTGAGCAGCAGTTCTTCGATCCTGTAGGCGTGGAGCATCTCGTGGTTCAGCAGATGCCGGAACATTATGAATACGGAATAATGATCGAACGCCTCGTGCACGGCGGTTTTCTGCCACTCGTCCGGCGTAAGCTCATTCAGTCTTTTGACGAGCGCGGCCCGCTCGCGTACATATCTTTCGAGACTCTCGTCGAGGTCGATGTCGAGCATCGCGCCTGCCTCGTCCTCGGGAGAATTTTCTATCGACTTAATGTACGGTTCCGGCGAAGACAAGATCAGATCGAGCCGAGCGAGGAACGAAGCGTCAGATTGCGATAAGTGAACCGCGTGCTCGTACGCCGACCATTTTGCCGGGCTCGGACGACGCTTTAGAATCTGCGGCGGCACCTCTCGGATCAAAGGAATGATCACGCCGGGTGCCGTCTCCAACGCGGAGATCAAGATGGCTGTATCGCTCATGATGTTCTGCTCCAAATTTTTTCGACAAATTTCGGTGGCCCATTGTATCTCAACCATGCCGTGCCATGGTAGAACGTTCGTCCGTCGATGTCGGAAGGCGAGATGCCGCCGATCTCTGGTTGAGTCATGTGTATCAATCTGTAGTCAGATCGCACCTTTGTTACGAAGATCGGCGGCTATCTCGCTGTGACCTTTCCTGAGCGCCCACGCAAGCGGTGTTGCCCACGGTGCTCCGGCCTTGTTAGGGTCGGCTCCGCGTTCGAGAAGCAGGGTCACGATCTCGCGCTTCCCCCATTTGGCAGCGTAACCAAGCGGCGTTGAACTAAATTCGTCGTCAATGGCGTTGATATCAGCCCCATGATCGAGCAACAATGCAGCCTTTTGACGGTCACCAGTGTGAGCCATGTCGTGAAGCAGGGTGAATTCTCTCCAATTCTTATGGTTCGGATTCATTCGGTTTTCGAGTAGGAATTCAGCGATCTCGTAATGTTTGAAGTAGTAGCGTGCGCCCCATTTCGAAAGGTCGGGGACTGTGGCTCCATATCGCATGAGCAATTCAAGCATTAGTCGATCCGGGTCCTTCGCTGGCATCATCAGAATGCCTTCACCCCAGAATGCAACTTCATCCAGCGCAAGGTCCGGGCGGCTTTTCAGCATACCTTCGACCTCCGGATGATTGCCTTGATCGACGAACTCCTGAAAACGGGTTCGCTCTTCATCCTTTCCAAAATCAACCTTTCCTACATCGCTCAACGAACGTGCGCGTGTCGGATCATCGAGGCTGCGTACTAAAAACTGGGCAATCTCATCAAATCCGCGATCACTGGCCGCCGTAATAAGCGTGTCTTTGAAAGGATGGACGTAAGAAGAAGGGTCGAATGCACCTGCCTCGACAAAATAACGGACAAGCTCGTAATGACCTTCGCGAACAGCAAAGTGAAGCGGCGACGTATAATCGAATTGGCACGAAATCATTCCCGGATGGAGATTAGCCAGTGCCATTACGTGGTTAAGATCGCCAGCAATGCTCGCATTTAGCATTTCCCAGACATCTATTGTCGTAGCAACGCCGCCATCATGAAGCTCGATCTCATACCGCTCGTTCATTTCAACAGGTTTTTTCATAAAGTTTCCTTTGAATTTAGTCGCGACGGGCGGCTTCGATGGCGGCGATGTCGATCTTTTTCATCGTCATCATAGCATCGAAGACCCGTCTGGCGCCGGTGGAGCCATCTGCCTCGTCAATCTGTAAGATATATTCTGCCGTAAGCAATAAACAGGCACATAAGAAATATAATAAAGTTGATGAAAACGGTTTTATATTCACCTCTTTTGTAGTGAATTCTTGCAGCAAGAATCATAATTACCGCAAAACCGATTGCCGAAATTGCCGTCAGGACGGGAAGAATATTAAGCAGCAGCGGAAGAATTATTCCTATCGCTCCCAAGATTTCTACGACACCAATAAAGCGAATCAAAGGCATCGGCAAACCCTCAACACCTGTTTGCCCGCTTGCAACTAATTTTTCTTCGGAGAAAATTGATTTGTTTATGCCTGAATACAAGAATGTAAGGGCGATCAACGACTGAATTATCCAAAGTGTAGTATTCATTCCCACCTTCTATCGCTTGTACAAACCGCTGTCGCGTTAGCGACAACTGAATAATCTCGCCGCCAGATTCAATCGTCGCGTAGCGACGAGATCATTGTTTTCATCCGTTTTCGTGGGTTGAAACCCATGGCTAAAGTCAGGTTGCCGCTACGCGGCACGACGGAACTTCAACCGTGCCGTGCGGCTTCGATCGCGGCGATGTCGATCTTTTTCATGGTCATCATCGCGTCGAAAACGCGTTTGGCGACCGTCTGGTCGGGGTCGGCCATACCTTCGGTGAGGGCGATGGGCGTGATCTGCCACGACAGGCCCCATTTGTCCTTGCACCAGCCGCACACACTTTCTTCGCCGCCGTTGTTAACTATCGCACTCCAGTAGCGGTCGGTCTCTTCCTGATCTTTGGTCGAGACCTGGAACGAGAACGCCTCGCTGTGCTTAAACGTGTCACCGCCATTCAGGCCAATGCACGGAATTCCCAGCACAGTAAAGTCCACCGTCAGCACATCGCCCTCTTTCCCTGAAGGAAAATCTCCCGGCGCCTTATGCACCGCCTCAACCGACGAATCGGGAAACGTCTCCGCATAAAACCGCGCCGCCTCCTCAGCGTCGCCATCGTACCAAAGACAGATCGTGTTCTTAGCTTGCGTCATAATGTCAGTTCTCCTAGCGTTTTTGTTCGCACCGCTGCGTGTTCGATTGGCACCGCTTCGCATTGATTTTATCAGGTTTTCGAGGCGGCTTTAGCCGTCTTTCCGCGTTTTCGCGGCAAATAGCCACGTCGTTTACGGCGTGGTTTAGTTTGTCCAATGATCTAAAGGGCGTTTTAACGTCCTTATCGTTTCGGTCTTTAGCCATCTTCCTTGTCGTTTGTATATTTTTCAAGCCGGTCGCGGGTAGTGCCGTTTTTGTGATGCTCTTTCTGATTATTTATGTAATCGACCACCCATTTCAAATCCTTCGTTCCAAACGAAAGAATCCCGTAACCGCGTTGCCATTCGAGTGCTTTCGGCTGAACTTCGTGGTTGATATAGTACGAACTGGAACCTTTTAGCTTTCCGATCCATTCAGAAACTAGAATATTTGGTTGCAAGCTTGTCGCAATATGAATATGAGTTTCGATGCCGCCGATCGCGTGAAGACGCGCTCCGGGTGTTTCGAGAATTTTATGAGTCAAATAGTGATAAAGACGGCTTTCGATTTGCTCATTTATCATCGGCAGACTGGTTTTGGTGTGCCAAGTGATGTGGAAGTTTATCTCTGAATAAACGCTGTTCGACATATGCTAAAGCGGTGAAAAGGACGTTAAAACGCCCTAGGAAAAATTCTATCAAACCAACCACGTGCTAAAGCAACGTGGCTATTTGCCCTTCGGGAAAGCCTCGTGAACGAGGCTGAAAACAATTATGGCGTCGGATCGGGTTTCGGCCGGTTGTTGTTTACATTCAATGGCTTCGCAAAGGACTCAAAACTCTTCGTGAGGCATTCCGTGTGCTTCGTGAGGCTCTCCGACCGCTTCGTGAGCAACTCCGTCGCCTTCGTGAGGCACTCATACCTCTTCGTGACCGACTTGTTAGGGTTCGTGAGCAATTTTACCTGCTTCGTGACCAATTCGCACTGCTTCGTATTAAACTTTTTCGCCTTCGGATGCGACTTGCGCCGCTTCGTGTCGAGTTTGTAGTGCTTCGTCCGCGAATTAACTCAATTCTCGTCGTCTGACGAGACGCCTGGATAAATCACAAAGCCGTCGCCGATTGGAATCCCGCCGTCTGCGAGAGGCTCTATCTCGACTTGCACTGCGTCGTCGGGAATTTTATCGATCTGTTGCAGAAAGAGGTTCCCGATTTGTCGAACCTTACGAGCGGGCATCGGAATAATTTTTCTCTGAGGAACGTCGTCTTTCAATATCTCAAACCGAATGAAACGGCAAAGAAGCAAAACCGCAAGGGGACCGCCGCAGTGATGCCATCGAAACGTTTCCCCATGCAAGTTCGTCGTATCAATTTCAATAATGTCCTTAACCGTGAGCTTCTGATTCCGACAGTTTCTGTCGACTTTCCAAGTAGGCTGGAAAGGATTATGAGCAAACGCATTTCTAAGCATTACGGAAATCCAGTGTGCGGAGCGAACATCCTCGACCTTCGAATTCTGAGCGTCGGGCATCATAAACTGAATGGCTGACCTCATGGCAAGCGCCATCATGAACGTTGATGACAAATCGAAGAAGGAGGACGCATACTCAGCCTGTTCCTGACGCAACGCGATGGTCCCGTATTTAATTGTTTGTTTGCCGTGAGTCCATTCGATGGGGACGTCTAGCGGTTGATTCTTAAACGTTGTCGCTAAGCTGACGGCAGAGGCCAATCGGAATTGGAGTTCCGCCGTGAAAAGGTTCTTGATATGTAGCTCGCGTTCGTCCGTAATCGATTCGTTTTCCATTTCAGCACCCACACTTCACTCAACGCACAACTGGACGACAAAATTACACTGTCTCGACGCGGTTATAGACCGTATCCCTTTCCACAGCCTCGAAGCCGGCGCGTTGGATCATTTCGATGATCTCCTGCTTGGTCATTTTTACTTCGCCGCCGGATTCGACGGAGTAGCTGTGGGTGAACTCGCCCCGTCGGTGAGGCTCAAGTCGGGTCGTTGGTGTCTGGGAGCACATTATAGACGTTTCTCACTCCACGACCCGTTGACTACTTATCTTTTTCGCGCATCTGTGCATCGTACTCCTTACTTATCTGTCGCAAGAATTCAGAAGTGAAGTCTTGAGGCGGGGTGTCAATGTCACGCCGACCTTCCGGTGTAAAGTCCAGAAGATTCCAATACGGCCAAACCGTGTCGACGTGATTTGCCGTCGTTTCGGTTCCCCAGAAATGAAAGATCTTGCCATCCTGCTTCC
>CAZSEL010000082.1:0-7222 GCA_964605905.1 uncultured Chloracidobacterium sp.
CCCAATATTCACATGCGGCTTACTTCGATCGAATTTTTCCTTGCTCATAGCTTCTCCTCATTAAGTAGTGCAGACTGTTAGTCTGCACGACAGGCTGACAGCCTGTCGAACGTTGTTAAGTGCTTGCCCCCGTGCCTTTTATCTTTGCGATAACCTCTTCAGCAACGTTTCGCGGAGCCTCGGCGTATCGCTCGAAATGCATGCTCGAAGTTGCGCGTCCCTGTGTCGAACTTCGCAGGTCGGTCGTGTATCCAAACATTTCCGACAGCGGCACAAACGCGGTCACAACCGATACATTGCCCGGACGCGGTTCCATCTTGTCGATCTGTCCGCGTCGGCGGTTAAGGTCGCCGTTTACGGCGCCCATATATTCCTCAGGCGTCACAACTTCGATGCGCATGATCGGTTCGAGCAATACCGGCTTGGCTTTCTTCACTGCGTCCTGGAACGCAAAAGAACCGGCCAATTTGAACGAAATTTCATCCGAGTCAACTTCGTGATAGGAGCCAAAAAGCAATCTCACACGAATATCAACCAACTCGTATCCGGCCAAGTAACCCCGGCCCATCGCATCGCGGATGCCTTCCATTGTCGGCTTGATGAACTGACGCGGGATCGATCCGCCGCTGATCTTGTCTTCGAAGACAAAACCTTCGCCCGGAGCCGGTTCGATCTCAAGCTCGACGTGGCCGAATTTACCGCGGCCGCCCGACTGTTTCTTATAGATCTCTTTGCCGGGGGCGCTTGCCGTGATCGTTTCGCGGTATGCAACCTGCGGTTTACCGACGTTTGCCTCAACACCAAACTCACGCTTCATGCGATCGACAATAATTTCGAGATGAAGCTCGCCCATTCCGGCGATGATCGTCTGGCCGGTTTCGTGGTCGGTCGTGACCTGAAACGAAGGATCTTCCTGTGCAAGACGATTGAGCGCGATGCCCATTTTGTCCTGGTCCTGACGGGTTTTCGGTTCGACCGCGACACGCACGACCGGTTCCGGGAAATCCATCGACTCAAGGATGATCGGTTTCGATTCGTCCGCGACGGTGTCGCCGGTCGTGGTATTTTTCATGCCGCCTATGGCAACAATTTCACCTGCCGACGCCGATTCCACGTCTTCACGCTTGTTAGCGTGCATGAGCATCAAACGGCCGACGCGTTCTTTAGAATCTTTGATCGTGTTCGTCACATACGAACCCGATGTTACCGTTCCCGAATAGATACGCACAAATGCGAGCTGCCCGAGATGCTTGTCGGCCATCAGTTTGAAAACAAGGCCCGAAAACGGAGCTTTTGCATCCGGCGGACGTGTTTCCATTTCACCAGTTTTAGGATTTTCGCCCTCAATTGCAGGAATATCGAGCGGGCTCGGAAGGAAATCGACAACGGCATCAAGCAGCGTCTGAACGCCCTTATTCTTAAATGCCGAACCGGTAAACACCGGGACGATCTTCATCGCGAGCGTTCCTTTACGCATTGCGGCACGGATCTCATCTTCTGAAACTTCCTCGCCTTCGAGGTATTTCAACATCAGATCGTCGTCTATTGCCGAAACCGCTTCGACCAGTTTTTCGCGGGCTGCTTTTGCGGCATCGACTAGATCAGCGGGGATTTCCAGTACGTCATAATTCGCGCCCTTTGCCTCGTCGGTCCAGACAAAGGCCTTCATCGTGATCAGATCGACGACACCCTTAAAATGCTCTTCAAGGCCGATCGGAATCTGCATTGCAACTGCATTTGCACCGAGACGGTCAAGGATCGACTGGAAACTGCGGTCGAACGAAGCACCCGAACGATCGAGCTTGTTGATAAAGCAGATACGCGGCACGCCGTACTTGTCGGCCTGACGCCAAACTGTTTCCGACTGCGGCTCAACACCGGCAACACCGTCAAATACGCAGACCGCACCGTCCAAAACACGAAGAGACCGCTCAACTTCCATCGTGAAGTCAACGTGTCCCGGTGTATCGATAATATTAATGCGGTGCTCAATGCCGTTGCGTGTCCAGAAACAGGTAGTTGCAGCGGACGTAATTGTTATGCCCCGCTCTTGCTCCTGCTCCATCCAGTCCATAGTGGCAGTGCCCTCGTGGACCTCGCCGATCTTATGGGAAACACCTGTATAGAACAAAATGCGCTCAGTCGCCGTGGTCTTCCCCGCGTCGATATGGGCCATAATGCCGATGTTTCTGAATTTGTCTAAACTAATCTGTGCCATTACAAATTTCTCACCACAGAGAACACGGAGTTCACAGAGCAATTATCAAAGACACTCAGTGCCCTCTGTGATCTCTGTGGTTAAATCTTCCTAGAACCTATAGTGAGCAAACGCCTTGTTCGCTTCCGCCATGCGGTGAACGTCGTCTTTCTTCTTGACTGCTCCGCCGCGTCCTGATGTCGAATCCAAAAGCTCGCCGACCAGACGGTCACGCATCGTTTTTTCGCTGCGATTGCGTGAGTTTCCGACGATCCAGCGAATTGCCAGCGTGTTGCGTCGGTCGCGAGTGACCTCAAGCGGCACCTGATAAGTTGCACCACCGATACGACGCGATTTGACCTCAAGCGTCGGGGCAACCGAATCAACGGCCTTTTTAAAGATCTTGAGCGGCTCTTCACCGGTCTTTTCCTCGATCTTTTTCATTGCGCTGTAAAAGATCTCTTCGGCAACGCTCTTTTTACCTTCCCACATCATTCCGTTGATGAACTTGGTCACCAACTGGCTGTTGAATATCGGATCCGGCAAAACTTCTCGTCTCTCAGCTGTTCTTCTTCGTGCCATATTCTTGTGGATCGCCGTCATCCCTGACGGCGTGTGCCGGCAAGATGCCGGCGTTCCTTATTTAGCCCCTTTCGGCCTCTTTGCTCCGTATTTCGAACGCGACTGGTTGCGGTTAGCAACACCTGAAGCGTCGAGCGTTCCGCGGACAACGTGGTAACGCACACCCGGAAGATCCTTTACACGGCCGCCGCGGATAAGCACGATCGAGTGCTCCTGCAGGTTGTGGCCGATGCCCGGTATATAAGTAGTAACTTCGATCTGGTTCGACAGGCGAACACGTGCCACCTTACGCAGTGCCGAGTTAGGCTTTTTCGGCGTAGATGTATAAACACGCGTGCAAACACCGCGTTTCTGCGGGCTTGCCTGCAAAGCCGGGCTGGCCGTTTTATATTTGATCCTCTGGCGTCCTTTGCGAACCAATTGATTGATAGTCGGCATATCTTTCTTTTTAGCTCCCCTCCTTACGAAGGAGGGGTGGCAGCCGCTTCGGCTGACGGGGTGGTTCTCTTCGCGTTCCACCGCTTTCTATTTAAAAGGCAAAAGCAATCCTTTACCTGACTCTTGCCGAAAACCTGTTCCGGCAGTTAGCTCAAGCAGCTGTAAGCTGAATGAATTAAAATTATGATGTAACCAAAGAAAGCAAAACTTTGCTGTAGCGTGGTGAATTGGAGTACGGACACTCTTGTCCGTTTCGGCCCGCGTCAGCGGGCGATTTCATTTCCCAGCACCGTAGGTTCGGCACCGTTTACGCAACAATTACTGTATATGCTTTCAAATATCTCCCGCCCCGGCTTGTTCCCAAACCGCACGACAGCCCAGACCGTCAAAGTCCGAAACTCTAGATATTATGATTTTGCTCAATGACTGTCAAGCCGATACGGGCTGTTATCTGAAAAACTGCATCCGGTAGCCCAGATAACAGTTTTTTGATCCCAGATAACAATTTTTGGGTTCCAGATAACAACATTTACATAGGTTGATAACACGGATTCTTTGCAACGCTTCAATCTCCGCAATACCACGCCGTATCCGAAGTACCCGCTCGTACCCGTCATGGAGCGATTTCTCCGATCCAAGGCCGTTCCCGCCATCCATTTGATCGTTTCGCTCCGTGAAATAAGTGTTGCAATTAACACAACGTGTCATGTATAATACATCCGCCAAGGCGAAGGAAACCAACGCCGCAGATAAAAAGGAGAAGTTTTTGATTATGGACACGAACTGGAAAGAATTTGAGATCGGACCGGCGAAGAAAGGCAAGATGCACGTAACGCTTTGCCGGAAAGGCAATATTATGGTCGGGGCGGCGGCCTATGACCGTTTAGGACGGCCTGACGCGGCTGTGCTTTTGTATGACGAGGAAAAGAAATTGATCGGCCTACGCCCCGCTCACCCGCAAACACCAAATGCATTTCCGATGCAGGGGATGAAATGCGGCCGACACAGAGTCGTTCGGGCTAACCGTTTTTGCAGACATCACGGCCTGAATGTTGAGCGGATGATGGCTTTCATTAATCCCAAGATCGACGGAGCGATGCTGATATTGGATATGAATGAAATTCGTCCCGTCGGAAAACTGAGCAAAGAAGAAAGGCTGAAAGCGAATAGTGAGTACTGAGAAAATGCTGGAACAGGAAAATGACAACTTTGAGGATATGGAAAACTCTGTGTCCTCTGTGATGAAATCTACCACCCCGTCAGCCGAAGCGGCTGCCACCCCTCCTATCCAGGAGGGGAGCTTTTTGGAAGACGCGAAGGAGCTTTACCTTAAGTATGGCGGACGGCGGCATGAGCAGATCGAAAAAGAGATGCGCGAGCGAGGATGGCCGTTTTACAGGGAAATGCTGTATGCGAACCGGCGTTCGGGGAAATTGAGAAAAGGATTACCCGAGATCTACGGCTGGGCAGAAATGCTGAAGGCAGAGAAAGAAGCGGCTAGCGGAAAAACGCAAGGATCGTTTCCCTTCTGGCTGCGTCAGGCATTTCCGGAATGGAAATGGGAATGGAAATATCAGCGCTACGTTTATGAGCGTTTGTCGCGCCTTACGTTCGGCAACTCAACGCGGTTGATGATCTTCATGCCGCCTCGTCATGGTAAGAGCGAGATGGTGACGGTTCGTTACACGGCGTGGCGGCTGTTACAGGACCCGAAACTTAACGTCATTTTGGGCAGCTATAACCAGAAGCTGGCTAATAAGTTTTCGAGAAAGATTAAGAGAATAGTTGACCAATTGCGGACTGCGGATTGCGGAGTGCGGAATTTTGGAGAAGTAGAGAACCACCCCGTCGGCGAAGCGCCGCCACCCCTCCTTCGTAAGGAGGGGAACTTGAGAGGCCCAAATCCGCAGTCCGCACTCCGCAATCCGCAGTGGAAACGGATGGAATCCGTTTCTGAGTGGGAAACATCTGGCGGTGGTGTTGTACGGTCAGTCGGTGTGGGTGCGGGCATCGCGGGATTTGGTGGCGGTTTAATTGTTATTGACGATCCGGTGCGGAATCGGGCGGATGCCGAGAGTGAGACGTTTCGCGACAAGGTTTGGGATTGGTTCAACGACGATATTTATACGCGGTTGGAGCCGAACGCGTCGATCATATTGATACAGACCCGCTGGCACGAGGACGACCTTGCCGGGCGACTGCTCAAGGAACAGGAAGACGGCGGCGAGAAATGGGAAGTGATAAAGCTGCCCGCTATCGCCGAGGAAGAAGACGACATTGGCCGAAAGCCCGGAGCCGCTCTTTGTCCTGCACGTTACAGCATTGCCGCGTTGGAAAAAACGAAGCGAAAATTGGGTTCGTATTCGTTCTCGTCGCTTTATCAGCAGAATCCGGTTCCAAGTGTCGGCGGAACTTTCAAACGCGAGTGGTTCAAAAATATTATCGACGAGGCGCCGCCGTTTTTAAGATGGAAACGCGGTTATGATCTGGCGATCTCGACAAAAACCACGGCGGACTACACGGCAAGCTTTCGGTGTGCGTATGACAAGGCCGGGAATCTATACATTGCTGATGGCTTTCGAAAGCGGATCGAATACCCAGACCAGCGGCGTTACATTATAGAGCGAATGGTTGCGGAGAAATCGACCGAGCATTGCGTCGAGGCCGCATTGCACGGCAAGGCGTTGGTTCAAGACTTGCGAGGCGAGCCATCGGTTCGACGATATCCGCTCCGCGATGTGCGTGTAGATGAGGACAAACTAACCCGCTCGCTCGCCTGGCTAAACCTCGCCGAAGCCGGAAAGGTTTTCCTAGTTCGCGGCCCGTGGATAGAAGATTTCGTCGATGAGGTCTGCCGCTTCCCATCCGGCAAACACGACGACCAAGTCGATGCCGTCTCCATCGCCGTTTCAATGCTGACCAACGCAGTGGACAAAAGAGGGTACGGGTTTTAGATAATTATTCTTACGCGGCTGTGCGGTCGATGCGGGATGAAAGTGTCTGACTCATTAGTTTTGGTCGCCAACGGCGACAGACATTAAAAGTTTTGGTCGCCAACGGCGACAGATATTAAAGCCTAGGGTGAAGTACGCGAAGCGAACGGAACCCTAGGTTGGTGTTGGAAATCTTGCGCTCCCTGAAGGGGAGCAACATCCGCACCGTGTTGCTCGCCTTCAGCGAGCGTCCGGCGGTCGGCTTGAACCTAGGGATTCGCTCACTATCGTTCGCTGCTCCCTAGGCTTTAATGTTTGTCGCCGTTGGCGACTAAGAATTCGCGTTTCAATGTCCTAACCCAATACGATCAACAACACATTTTGGCTAAAACACCTGCCCGTGATATTTTCGACCGATAATCCTTGCTCTGCGTATGCCCCAATCTATCGTAAAAATCCTCGCCCACATCGTCTTTTCGACCAAAAATCGGGCAGACCTCATTACACCCGAGATCGAACCTGAACTTTTCGCCTACATCAGCGGCATCATCAAAAACAACGGAGCGAGATTGATAATCGGCGGTGGAACAGCAAATCACGTACATTTACTCACTTCGATGGCTCGTGTCGATGTCGGAGAACTCATCGGCGACGTAAAACGCAGCAGTTCCCTATGGTTGAAGAAACACGGAATCGAGAATTTCTACTGGCAGCGAGGTTACGGAGCATTCTCGATCGGCCAATCTCAGGTCCCTCCCGTTTCGCGTTACATTCGCGACCAAAAGGAACATCATCAAGAACAAACCTATGAAGACGAATTCCGCGCACTGTGCCGCAAATACGATGTCGAATTCGACGAACGCTATTGCTGGGACTGATCTGTTCGTCGCCTTCAGCGACGGCAGATTGTAGATTCGCTACCTAGGGTTCCGCCTTGCGGCTTCACCCTAGGCTTTAATATTAGTCGCCGTTGGCGACCGGAAACTTTCTTGTCGCCAACGGCGACGGACATTAAAGCCTAGTGTCATGTCATGCATCAAGTGTCGGATACAGCCGTTTGAGTTTGATTCTC
>CAZSEL010000083.1:0-6116 GCA_964605905.1 uncultured Chloracidobacterium sp.
CCGTCCGCCCATCACCATTGAAATCCACCACATTCTGCACCGGTGCCACCGGGCCTCCGCCATCAATCGTAAGATCAGCGGCAGAAATAGACCCTGTGTCCGCAGGACAGCGGTCCGCGAATGTCAGCGTCCATGTACCATTCGATGTCGGAATACCGGCGAAGGCGGTATTCATCACTGTCTGAGCCCCGGTGACACTCGACGTTCGATACGGACCTGCGGGAATGGGTACAAGGGCTCCGGCGGCTGTTGCAGCAGTCCACCAATTTCCTGCCGCCGCATCATTAAATACATAAGGCCCTGCAATGTCGGAACTGTCCCCGCCGCCCGTGTTGCCACCGGTGCTCTCAATGATAGTGTGTGTAGTCCCATTTGGGGCCGCAAGAACCGCGCGGACATCACCGACCCAAGTGTGGGCCGGGCTAGAGGTGATCGAAACGGATACGCTTGTCGGCGGACCCGAGATACCCGTTACATTGAAACTCACTACCCGCGTCGAAGCACTATACGTTCCGCAAGTTACTCCGTCGGGAATAGCTCCCGTTCCCGTTCCAGGAAACGTCGTCGAGCCTAGCTCGGCACCTGCTCCTTTCGATACCGCCTCGACCGCATTCTGCTGCGATCCGAATATCAACGCGATCACTGCGATCGCGATCACCGTTCCCGATACAATCATCCTTCTCGAAGAACGACTAAATTTAGCCCATGACATAACTGTTTCTTCCTCCCAGTAAAACATAAAATATTTGACCAACGTAGGGATAAACCCACGTCAGTCATTTTCTGCAATAAGTGTGAAAATGAATTGAACAAAGCACTTCTGCCTGATTGCGGAACTTTATAACTATTTTAGTTTTATGTCAAGATTCCTGATAGGGCGTTTGATGCTCGTAAACTCAAATAGTTCAATCTTTAGCTCGCCCGCTGGTTGTGATGCTCGACTATGATTGCAAAAATCTTTTTGATTTAGGAACATCACGTTGTCCCATCATAAATATGGAACCAACAACAACAAAGAACGACCGCCGCCAAATATTCGGCTGGATGATGTATGACTGGGCAAACTCGGCCTTTTATACGACCGTAATAAGTGTGCTGATCGGGCCCTATTTGATAGGTCTCGCGACAGCAGCGGTTGGTGAGGACGGTGAAGTTCTCGATCTAATACTGTTCAAGGTAACACCGAAAGGATTGCCGGGCCTTTGCATCGCGGCTTCTGTAATTTTAATGGTTGTGATGCTGCCGGTCCTGGGTGCGATCGCGGATTACACCCACCTGAAAAAGCGGATGATGGCGTTTTTTAGTTACCTCGGTGTTCTTGCAAGCGCGCTGCTTTTCTTTGTCACGGACTCTTACATTTTGTGCTGCATCATTCTGATCGTTGCAAATATGTCATTCGCGGCGGCCAATGTTTTTTACAATGCGTTTCTGATCGATCTGACAACCGAAGACAAAAGGGACCGTGTATCGAGCTACGGCTATGCCGCCGGCTACATCGGCGGCGTCGTAATGCTGGTTGCCAATCTCGTGCTAATCAGTAACGCAGCAGCATTGGGAATATCTACGGGTCTGGCTGTGCGAATATCGTTTCTTGGAGCTGCTCTCTGGTGGGGAGTATTTGCCATTGTAACTTTTACCTTAATTAAAACTCCTACCGGCGTCAGATCCATTCCGGAAGGCAAGACTATTATAACTATCGGTTTTTCCGAATTATGGCAAACCTTAAAAGAGCTGAAACGCCTCAAGCTGACCGCGCTGTTTCTGATCGCCTATCTTTTTTATAACGATGGAATCCAGACGGTAATACTTATGTCCTCGTCGTTTTTGTCGAACGAATTATTCTCGGCGGCCGAGCGGCTTGAGGGTGTGGATCAGTCATTTCTCATCACCATCTTTCTTATCGCTCAGGTCTCTGCTTTGGTCGGTGCAATTTCATTTGAGCGGCTTTCGCGTATTATCGGGCCGAAGACGACGATCATAATTTCTTTAATGATCTGGATCGGCATTGTGATCTTTGCCTACGGCTATCTCGCAACGAGAACTCAGGCCGTAATTATGGGAATTGCGATAGGCGTTGTTCTCGGTAGTGTTCAGGCCCTGTCGCGATCGCTCTACTCACAAATGATCCCGGCCGGACGCGAATCGTCATTTTTTGGCCTTTACGAAATATCTGAGAAAGGAACGTCGTGGATGGGTCAGATAATGTTTACCGTTATCGTGAGTTCTACGGGATCGTTCAAACAGGCAATACTCGGGTTGATCGTCTTTTTTATCGTCGGCTTGGTTGTCCTGTTATTTACCGACGTCAAACGCGCCATTCACGAAGCCGGAAACCTGACACCGGAAGAAGCATCGGTTGGAGGGTGAGTTTGTCAATCCAAATTGGTCGGATATAATGTTTGAAAAGCTCGGCTAGTTTTGTTTCAGACAAATTGTGGAAAACAGTTCGGAAGGAAAAATCGTAACGATATTCGGCGGCTCGAAATGCTCGCAGGAATCGCCTGAATACCAGGACGCTAAGGACCTTGGTCGTCGGCTCGCCGAAGCCGGATTTACGATCTGCACCGGAGGCTATCTTGGAATAATGGAGGCCGCCTCGCGCGGCGCTCGCGAGGCCGGAGGACGCGTTTTCGGTATCGTGATGAACCAGTTCAAGTCCGAACCGAACCGTTATCTGACTGACAAGGTCGCAACCGATCATTTTTACGACCGGCTGCAAAATCTGATCTCGCGCTCCGTAGGTTTTGTCGCCTTCAAAGGCGGAATGGGAACTGTCACAGAGATCTCGCTGGTTTGGAATAAGCTGCAGACACGCGTACTTGACCGCAGGCCGCTCGTCCTGATCGGCGACTGCTGGAAAAACGTCGTCGATTCATGGCAGGAAAATCTTGTCGTTTCAAAAGACGATGTAGCATTTTTGGATTTTGCCGATAACGCCGAAGAAGCAAGCAGAATAATCATTGAAAAATCAGCATTCGTAAAAATATGAACTGTCCAAAATGTTCCGTTCCATTGCTTCCAAATGCCCGTTTTTGCGGTTCGTGCGGTTTCACGCTTCTGCAGCAGCCTCAGGCAGCGCCGAGTAACCCCCAACCGGCCGCGAATATTCCGCCGCCATCGCAAAGTCAGCCGGTTCAACCGCAGGCAGCCGCGCCACCACCGCCCTCGCACCAGCAAGGCACGACCGGCGGCGCCTTTCAGGTCGATCTGGACGGACGCGGAATGGGACGCGGCTATTCGTGGGAGATCAAACACGCGGGTTCGTTCGCTCTGGCGATCGTTCAACTACAAGCCGAACAGACGATTGCCGCCGAGGCTGGTGCGATGGTGTCGATGTCCGCCAATATCGATCTTTATTCGCAAATGAAAGGCGGCGTTTTTGGCGCGTTGAAAAGGGCAGTTGGAGGCGAATCGGCATTCGTTTCGACGTTCACGGCCAAGGGCGGGCCGGGCGAGGTCACGCTTGCTCCTGGTTCGCCGGGTGACGTGGTCGGCATTGAAATGAACAATCAGGTGTTCAAGGTTCAGGGGACGTCTTATCTTGCAGGTGACACGAGCCTGGTAGTGGATACAAAATTCGGCGGCGCTAAATCTTTCTTTGGCGGCGAAGGCCTGTTTGTACTTCAGGTAAGCGGCTCGGGTTTGTTGCTTGTTTCATCTTTCGGCGCAATTCACCGCAAGGTGCTGCATCAGGGTGAACAGTATGTGGTTGATACCGGCCATCTTGTCGCGTGGGAAGGACATCTGCAATACAATCTGCGAAAGGCTGCAAAGAGCGGTTTCTTTCGATCAATGATGAGCGGCGAAGGACTCGTAGCGGAATTTACCGGACCGGGTGAGATATTGATCCAAACGCGCAACCTAGCCGCATTTGCCGGTATGCTTAAACCGTATTTTCCATCGCAGGGTTGATAATTCTACCGATCCAACCGGAAGTTGCAATACGTTATGAGCGAGAATGGCGGGCCAAAAGGCGAATATAGAGAGACGGAAATTCGGCTGCAAGGGAATGCCGTTTCACGTGGAATTGCCATCGGCCAAGTCGTTTGTCTTCACGGACAAAATGTCCAGTTCTTTCGTGCCCGAATAGAAAAGAACCATGTCAGTCGCGAGATCGGGCGGCTCGAAGAAGCTTTCTCAAAAACATCTTCACAGCTCGCAACGCTATCCCAGTCGAATTCGAACGGAACAAAACGCGAAATATTTTCTGCACACCAACTAATTCTCGAAGATCCATCATTCAGATCGAAGATAGAATCACAGATCGTCAATCTGCAAATAAACGCCGAGTGGGCGATCTCGGTTGTCGCGGATTCGTATATTTCGCGGTTCAAAGCAATTCCGGACGAGCATCTCAGGGAACGGTACATCGATGTTGAAGATGTTGCCGAAAGGCTGCTTTCTTCATTTTCTAAGGACAAGAACGCTGCCTTGCCGATTCCGGCCGAATCGATCGTTGCGGCAGAGGAACTTCGGCCTTCGACCCTTGCTGAATATGGCAACCGGACGGCGTTCGGGTGCATTACCGAACACGGCGGCTGGACCTCGCACACATTCATTCTCGCCCGCGAACTGGGCATACCGTCGGTAACCGGCCTCAGCAATTTATTAAGGCTTTTGGAGAACGGGCAAACGCTGATCGTTGACGGTTTTAAAGGTGAGGTAATAGTAAACCCTTCGGTTCAGACACTTGAATCCTATAAAAATAAGAAAGGTGTGCCGCGGCCTGTGGTAGAGACATCTTCTGCGAATCAGCAGCCGCTCCGGACACTGGACGGCCGCTCCGTCACGATGCGGGTTAACGCCGAGACTCCGGACAATGTTGAGAAAGCGAAAACGATTGGGGCAAAGGGCGTAGGTTTATATCGCTCGGAGCACCTGTTCAATCTTAGAAATAACTTTCCAACCGAAGAACAGCAATTCGAGGCTTATCGCAGCATTGCAAAAGCCGCCGGAACTGATGGCGCAAAATTCCGCACCTTCGATCTCGGCATCGGTCAGATCTCACACATGGCCTCGACGCGTGAAAAGAATCCTGCTTTGGGGTTACGCGGAATCAGGTTAAGCCTGACCGAAAGCGATCAGATGCGGCAGCAGTTTCGTGCTCTGCTTCGAGCAGCAGCGGTTGAAAAGGTGGACATACTACTGCCGATGGTCAACGGAGTCCGGGAAATACGAGAAGCAAAAGCGATCATGCTCGAAGAGGCGGATAGATTGTGGTCGCAGTCCATTCCAGTCGGCAAGCCAAAATTCGGGGCGATGATCGAAATACCGTCGGCCGTATCTGTCGTCGATCAGATCATCGAGGAGGTCGATTTTCTCTGTCTCGGAACAAACGATCTTGTGCAGTATCTTTTGGCTGTTGACCGTGACAACGAGGCCGTCGCCGATTGGTTCAGAACGCTCCATCCGGCGGTGATCAGGTCTATCGCAAAAGTAATAAAAGCGGGAATCGACGCTTCGAAACCGGTAGTTGTCTGCGGCGAAATGGCCGGTTCGCCATTTTACACGCCAATGCTGATCGGGCTTGGCGCGACCGAATTCAGTATGAATCTCCATGCGCTAGACCGCGTGATAAACGTCATCCGCGGGATCGCGTTTGAAGAAGCGGCCCAATTGGTCAAATCGATCGAAAAATGCCATACAGCCGAGGAAACCGAGGCCCTTATAGCATCTACGATCCACGAAAAATGGCAGCATCTTTACCCCACAAATTTTCTCGAACAGCGGAAAATCTGACTGGTCTCACTTTTGTACACAATACGCAGATGGATATAGCGGACAAGTTCGCCGAGATATTGGTCGCTCTGACAAAGTATCGCTTTATGCCGACCCTGAAAAACATGTCCGACGCGTCTATATTTGCGATTATAATACTGGCTGTACCTGGTCAGAACACGCTGCATTATCCTCCAACCGACAAATGGTCTTCGCCGGAATGAAACACATCCTACCGGTCGTTCCCACGCGTGATAACGTGATACAACCCACCCTCAACTTCAACTCGCCGCCTCCTCGCCATACCCGCCAAATTCTACATCAGTTGTGAGAAAATCGCAGAATCGCAGACCTGATGCTATGAAGTTGACCCTGTCGGGGCGAGTTTTAGTAAACTC
>CAZSEL010000084.1:0-5781 GCA_964605905.1 uncultured Chloracidobacterium sp.
CGGGAGTGGAACGCGGTGCCGCCTAACAAAGGGATGGAGCTGACAGGCAAAAGCGACACGCCCTTTGCAAAGAGAAGAGCAAAGGGCGCGCCGCTTTTGCCTGCGGCTCATCCCAGGCGTTATGACCTACGCTTGATCTTACGAGATCCAGCGTTTCCCGGCGGGCAAATAGCCACGTCGTTTACGGCGTGGTAGATGCGGCAAAAGATTTCCAGCCCGTTTTAACGGGCTTAATTCAGGCGGCTTAAGCCAATTGATAAGGACGTTAAAACGCCCTCGAAATATTTCGAGCCGCTAACCACGCCGTAAACGGTCGTGGCTATTTGCCGCGAAACGCGGAAAGACGGCTAAAGCCGCCTGGCAAGAATTGCGCGCGTTCAGAAGACACCTTCGCGGATAAATTATTAACAACACGGAGAAAAGTGTATGGCGAAACTAATTGCAGCGATCAATATGACACTTGACGGGTTTTGCGACCACACGGCAGGAATCGCGGATGAAGAGACACATCAACATTTTACTGAGCTATTGAGCAGTGCCGACGCCATTATCTTTGGACGGATAACATACCAACTTATGGAGTATTGGAAATCTGTCGTAGAGAACCCTACCGGTAACAAGTCGACGGATGATTTTGCGGCAGCGATAGACAATATTTCAAAGATCGTTTATTCCCGCACGCTGGAAAATGTCGATTGGAAGAACACAGAATTGAAAAGGCAGATCGTTAAAGAAGAAATTCTGGACCTCAAGCAGCAAGAGGGCAGGAACATCTTAGTCGGCAGCCCGAGTTTGATCGTAGCCTTAGCCGGGCTCGACCTAATTGATGAATACCAGCTTGTCCTTCAGCCAATTGTCCTGGGAAGCGGCCTGCCGTTATTCAAAAACATCAGCGATAGGATCGATCTTAAGCTCTTAAAAACAAAAACATTCGGCTGCGGCGCAATAACTCTTTACTATGAGCCGACAGAAAAGAGAGTGGCGGCAGTGTAAGTTTGTCGTCCAGTTTTGCGCCCAAGTGAAGTGTGCGTGCGACGTTCGGAGATTTTAATTACGAGGTCTGTTACTTAGCAAATGGATGAATACAAAAGAAGCTTATGGAAAACACTGATTCATGCGTAACGATACACATGGCGGCGAGCCTGGATGGTTTTATCGCACGAAAAGACGGGCGGGTCGATTGGCTAGAGACTGCTGACACATTTGCTCACGGCGAAACGCTCGATCCAACGTTTGTCGCGGATTTTTTAAAGACGATCGACTGTTACGTTATGGGTTCGCGCACGTACGAGACGGCGTTAAGCTTTGAGGCTAAAGGTTTCGGCTGGGCCTACGGCGACAAACCGACGTTCGTTCTGACCAGCCGTGAGTTGCTGCGAACACGCGAGACCGTTGAGTTCTATTCGGGCCAGCTTGCGACGCTGGTAAACGAACGTTTGCGGAATGAATTCCGCAGCATCTGGGTCGCAGGCGGCGGCTTGGTCGCAGGCGAATGTCTTCGGCTCGGACTGGCCGATGAGATCCGTTATTCGATTCTGCCCATCCTGATCGGCGACGGCATCCCGTTCTTCAATAATTTGGACAAGGACGTGCCGCTTCACCTCGCCGAGGTCAAGGCGTATAAGAACGGAATGGTCGCTCTACGCTACGAAGTGAAATAACATCTTACGTCATTGGTTGAACGGCGATCGGCCGATTTCTTGAACGGACGCCAATTTATGGGCGTATATGATTAAGGGATAAAAAAATGTACTGCCCAAATTGCGGAACAAAAGGCGAGACCGATAGAAACTTTTGCCGGTCATGCGGCTTACGACTTGATACTGTTGCGGACGTTGTCGCGGGCCAGTTGCCGTCCGCAGAGCATGCGGCCTTGACGAAACGGCGCAAGCTGGTCAAGAAGTTAGGCCTCGGCTCTCTGTCGATAGCGGGAACTATAGGGTTGATGACGCTGATCTTTGCTGCGGCGTTGTATAAGCTTGTCTTGCTGGGGCCGGCTGTTTTGTTTTGGTCGTCGGCAATCGCCCTGACCTTCTTCCTTTTGCTGGGCACGGCGCTCTATTTTTATTCTAGGTTCTTCATGCGGTTCGACGTGGGTGAGGATCGCGCGACGAGCCTCGACGAAATACCGTCCGGCTTGGCTACGGGCAGGCTTCTAGAGGACAGGCCGTTTGAGCCCGTCCCAAGCGTGACTGAAAATACTACGGACCTCTTGCCGATACACGGGACCCGACATCGGAACTAAACCATGGATAACCTGACCTCCGGCACGCAAACGTTCGCTTTCGTGATCCTGATTATCGCCGGGATATATTTTCTGCTGCTAGGAACGGCCTGTATTTTTGCGCCGGACACGGCGAAACGCTTCCTTCTCGGCTCTGCAAGCTCTGCCTTCAAGCATTATCTGGAAATGACTCTGAGGATGATCGTAGGCATTGCTTTGGTTATTCAGGCACCACAACTACCGTACGCTACGGCGTTCACAGTGTTCGGGTGGATGCTGGTCGGCACGACGGCCGTTCTGTTCGTGATCCCTTGGAAATGGCATCGCAGCTTTGGCGCGAAAGTCCTGCCGAGGGTCGTTGGATCGCTCCCGTTGATCGGGATCGTGTCTATCGCAATAGGACTGTGCCTCCTTATTTTTCCTGTTTTACAATTCCTCGAAAATTGAGTGGCTCGTTGCCACTTTATAACTCCCTTACAAAATCCATTCTCGACAATTCTCTCCTTTAAATTCACGAAACCGTTCGGTTGCACTTGACATCTGCAACTGTTTGGTTGCATACTCTTGTTCGAAATCATGAAACGAGACATTTTCCAAGCCATAGCTGACCCGACGAGGCGGGCTATCATTGCGTTGATAGCGATACAGGCAATGACGCCGAATGCTATTGCGGAGCATTTCGACACCAGCCGGCAGGCGGTTTCTAAACATCTACGCATTTTGACGGAGTGCGAACTTATCAAACAGGAACAAAAAGGGCGGGAAATCTATTACCTGCTCGAAATAGACAAAATGAAAGAGATCGACAAATGGTTAGAGCAATACAGGAAGATCTGGGAGACGCGATTCGATCAACTTGACGAACTACTATCAACAATTAAGGACCAAAAAAATGAAAAATAACTTGACATTCGATTTTTCCGTAAGCAAGGAAAACAAAGCCATTCACATCAAACGCGAATTTGACGCTAACCTCGAATTGGTTTGGAAAGCGTGGACAACAGCTGAACTGCTCGACCAGTGGTGTGCTCCAAATCCTTACAGAACAGAAACAAAAACTTTGGATTTTCGGGAGGGCGGTTTCTGGCATTACGCAATAGTAAGCCCCGAAGGAAATAAACATTGGAGCCGGTATGATTATAAAAAAATTGATTTTCAAAAAACTATTACGGAATTAAGGGCATTCAGCGATGAAAACGGAATGGTTAGTCCGGATTTCTCGCGTACCGAATGCACCATTATTTTCAGCAAAACGGACGGCAAAACACTCGTAACGATTGCTGAAAAATACGGAAGCCTCGAAATGTTTGAAAAAATGGCAACAGACAGCCACAAAAAAGGCTTTTCGTCACATCTTGAAAACTTGGACGAATTATTACTAACACTAAAAAATAAATAAAAATGAACCCGACATTATTATTTGACTAAACCCGGTTCGAGCAGCTCGGTGAGGTGCTGAAGGTAATGAAAAAGCAGAAAAGTGAGGAATGAATATGGAATTTATTGTCGACAAACAGACGAAGACGGTTTCGATCACCAAAGAGTTTGACGCGGAGCGTGACCTGGTCTGGGACGCTTATACAAAACCTGAGCTCCTTGACCAATGGTGGGCGCCGAAACCGTGGGAATCAAGAACAAAGGCTATGGAATTCAGAGAGGGCGGACGGCGATTTTACGCGATGGTCAGCCCGGATGGTCAGGAGCGTTGGGCGATCCAGAAATACACTTCCATTACTCCAAAAACTAATTTCAAGCTCTTTAACGCGTTCGCAGACGCTGACGAAAACCCGCAATTGCCCGGTTCCGATTGGGACCTGAATTTCAGCGAGCAAGACGGAACGACAAAGGTCAGTATCTCTATCTATAACGAGTCATTGGAACGCCTGGAAAGGATGGTCGAGATGGGCTTTGTCGAAGGAACAATGGCGCAATTGCAAAATCTGGAAGAACTGTTGGCGACTTTGAAGCAAGAACCCAACACTTAAGGAGACGAAACAATGGCAAAAACTATGAGGAATCCAAATATGAAGACGACAGCTTTTTTCTTTTCGATGCTTATGACAATGCTCCTGTCGGGTGTCGTGTCGGGGCAGCAGAAACCGACGACGGGCTACGCGCCGGTCAACGGACTAAAAATGTATTACGAGATCCACGGCAGCGGCGAGCCCGTGGTGCTGCTTCATGGGGCGTTCATGGCGATAACGGACGACTGGCGTGTGTGGATCAACGAGCTTGCCAAGACGCGGAAAGTGATCGCCGTCGAAATGCAGGGCCACGGGCGTACGGCGGATATCAAGCGCGATATGACCTCCGAGAACCTTTCAGACGATGTGGCCGGGCTGCTCGACTATCTCAAGATCCCGAACGCGGACATCATCGGTTACAGCCTGGGCGGCGGCGTTGCGATGCAGTGTGCGATCCGCCATCCGGAGAAGGTGCGCAAGGTTGTCAGCATTTCAGCCGTGATCCGCCTTGACGGCTGGGTCAAAGAAGGACGCGAGGCACTCCCCAATCTCACGGCGGAAGTGTTCAAAGGCTCGCCTATCGAAGCCGAGTACAAGAGACTTAGTCCGACACCCAACGAATTCCCGGCCTTCGTCAAGCACGTCGTCGCGCTGGCCTCGAAACCGTACGACTTCGGCATCGACAATCTCAAGGCCACCAAAGCTCCGTTCTTCTTCATCCACGGCGATGCTGACGGCGTGCGGTTCGAACACATCGCCGAAATGTACCGATTAAAAGGCGGCGGGAATATCCATGGCGACATGCAACCGCGTTCGGAATCGAGACTGGCTGTTTTGCCCAACACAACACACGTTACGCTGATGAACCGAATGACAACGATCGTCCCGATGGTGAACGACTTTCTCGATGCGAAGCCATAAGTAAGCAGTAGATGATCTGTTAATGCGGGCTGCCGAGTCGTCCGCAGCCAACAATTTCGACCTACATTATTATTTTTTTTTCAAAAGCCCGTCAAAAATATTTGACACGTTGTAAAATTAATATTATCTTTGTGACTAAGATATTTACTTAGCAAGATATAAAATGGATTATGACGCAATCAAACTAATAAGAAAGCTGATCGAACAATATGCATACACCTCTATTCAGATGCACGAAGCCATTGGCCGAAAGGCTGGGCTTTCAGGAACTGACCATAGATATTTGGGATTTTTAATACAAAAAGGGCCAATGACAGCAGGCGAGCTTTCAAATTTAACAGGTCTAACGACAGGTGCAGTTACAGGTTTAATAGACAGATTTGAAAAGAAAAAACTAGTGAAAAGACAATTTGCTGAAGACGACAGGCGGAAGGTGATTATCGTACCAAATACCGAAAAAATAATGGCGCTTTTTGTACCGCTTTATAAAGAATTCCGAAACAAGTCAGAAAAACTTACTGCTTCATTTTCAAACAAGGAAATCAAAATCATTGAAACCTACTTTTTAAAAGCAATTGAAATAATGAATGAGACAACAAATAAACTCAACAACAAAACTGAACGACAATGAGAAAATTAAAATTACAAATGAATATGTCTCTGGATGGTTAT
>CAZSEL010000085.1:0-5255 GCA_964605905.1 uncultured Chloracidobacterium sp.
CTTTGCAGGCAGACGCAGTGTTCCGATTCGATCATCGCCAGATATAAACCTATTCGCGAATCGATCCCTTTTTCGTTAAAAGCCTTGACAATAAACGGCGCGTTCTTGCTGGCCCGTTCATAGGTAACTTGAAGATTATCGCCAAATTTACAGCCGCCGAGAGCCTTCACGCCTCCGCGTTTTGCGAAGGCATCGGCGAAGGCTTTTATTTTATCAATGGCCGCGTCCGGGATCGCCTCACTGCTGTTGTTGCCGATGATCTGTGCGATTCGCATCGAACGGTCGCGTAAGTAATTTCGCTTGTCGCCGTCGGAAAGATCGAGGTAAGTTTTTCCCGCGGGCAATTCGAGCGGCGGTTTTTCGTTGCCCGGAACCGTCGGGCCCGGCGGTGTGTTCCCGGGCGACGGATCGGCGCCGGCCGTTGATCCCGGTTTTGGCGTCGGTACAGGCGTTTTTGTTTTTTCCGGGCCGTCGTCTATTTCACCGGTGCCGCCCGGATTCTGAACGATCTCTGTTCTTTTGCTGCCGAAAACTTTGAACCCAATAAAAACGATAGACGTGCTGACTAGCAATAGAGCAAACGCGATCAAAGCAATCGGCAAAATGCTGATCGGACCGGTTACGGATGATCGTGCTTCGACCGTTGGCGGTTGAGTGTTTACGGAACTGCTTGCCGTGGCCGCGGCGGCCTTTGCCGATGCAACGTGAAAACGCAGAACGGTCTGGTGGCCGATCTTGATCGAGTCGCCGTTCTTTAATGGCGTGCCCGCCGGTTTTACCTTTTCGCCGTTAACGAATGTTCCGTTCGATGAATTTTCGTCAACCACCCAAACACGATCGCCATCGCGATATACGGTCGCATGCAGCCGCGACAAACCGTCGTCGGGAAAGCGATGCTCCGCTTCGCTGCCGCGGCCAAATGTCGTCTTTTCACGGTCGATCGGCAGTTCGCGTGAGCCTTCCGGCGTCGGAAATGTAAGCGTGATCTCTAGCATTAAAAAGTCAAAAGTCAAAAGGCAAAAGGCAAAAGTAAAAGTAAGAAAAAGTAAAAATACGCCGCAAGTTTGCCTTTTTACTTTTGCCTTTTTACTTCATCAAACTCACCTCGTCAGTTTATACAACTCCGACAACGGCAGGTCGTTTTTCAATCCAAATTTCTGCGGATTTTCGGCAACCACGCCGGCCGCAAAGAATCGCACGAGTTGTTCGCGTTCGGCGGCTGTTTTGATCGAAGTCCAAACGTCCGTCCGTTTGGCCGGAAGCGTCGCTTTCCAAACACCGGCGTCCGTCGTCGATTTTCCAAAGACCGCTACGCTGTAGATCATATCGCCTTCAAATACACCCAGAACCAGGGCCTTCATATAAACTGCTGACGCGCGTGCGGCACAGTTTTGCGACGGATCGGCGAGCGTTTCCGTTCCGCAGACGCCGTTGTAGCCGTTGGCCGCGATAAATTCGGGTGACATCTGCCACAAACCCTCAAATGTGCCCTTTTTCGGTTGAAAATTGCTGCGGCTCATCGCAAGCATATAGCCTAAGGCCGCGTCGAGATTTTGCTCGCGAGCATACGCCACGTTTATCACGTCGCGATATTTCGACGCCCGCTCAAAATATCCGGCCACCGCATACTCCGTCGTGCGTTTTTTTACTTCCTGTAAAAATGCCGGATTGGATACATTATAAGACCGTCCGCCCGCAAACTGTTTGGCAAGCGCGGTTGTCATCTGATTTAGTTCGATCAGCGAAACTTCCTTGCCGGTCGGGACTGTTGGGCCGGGTTGCTGCGGACCGGTGATCACGATCTCAGGATCAGTCTCGGGTTTTGTAATCGCACGCGTTTCGAATGCGACTCGAACGGAGCCCGTCTGCGGCATCTGATTCCCGTCGATATCGACGAGAATTATTCCCAGATCGTGATCAACGCCGTCTGTCAGGTCGGGAAACGATTTCGGGTCGATCTTTGCCGTAAACGGCGATTCCTGCGACGCCGCAAACGGCTTGCCGTCAACGGTATAGATGACTTGTGCAACGCACTGGCCGTCTTTAAGCGCGACCTCGATGTCTGTCGGTTTGTCGATCGTTTCTCCTTGTTCGATCGTCGAAATACGGGCCGTTGCCGCGCACGACGAGCCGCTGAAGTAATACACGGCACCTGCGACCACGACACACAGTATCGCAATACAGCAGATCGCTCCGGCGATAAGAAGCAGTTTGCTCGAACCGCCAGACGCCGCCTGCGGTGCAGCCGCCGACGGAAGGGATATCGCGGCATGGACGGCCTCCGCAACCGGGACGTCCGGTACGGCAACCGTTTCGGCCGCCGGTTCCTCATTCACGCCGCCGAATACCATCCGGCTCGTGCCGCCGAGGACGATCTCATCGTCTTTTTTCAGATAAACTTCGCCCGTGACCTTTTGTCCGTTAACCGCTGTGCCGTTGCTGCTGTTCAGGTCGATCAGGCAATACTCGGCCCCGCGCAATTCGATCTCGGCGTGATAACGCGACACGTTTGAGTCCCCCGGAAACGAGACAGCATTATCCGTCGTGCGGCCGATGGTCGTAACCCCATCGCCAAGCACGATCTCTTTCCCATCAAATTGCAACTTGATCTCAGGCATACCAATAAACGACCGTGTGCAATCGTCACTTTGACGATCTATAAAAGACGAAAAAATTAACGGTAATTTGCGGCTAGTGCGTTGTTTAGTTGAAAAGTAACCTGACTGCGGCTTTGCCGCTCTATTTGCGGTGAAGCTCTGCTTCACCGAAAGCGGGCCACTCTTTCTTGCGGCTTTGCCGCCGAAAGATGTCATCCGCGACCAAAGTTTTCAGGGCTCGCGGCGGCATAGCCGTGAATCAAAAAAAGCTACAATCGGAAAAGCACAGCTTTCCACAAATAGACGGGCAAAGCCCGAAAAGGCCGAAAGTCGCAATACATATTGGCATAATTATTTACTTTTACTTAATCACTGCACTAGTTGATAGTTCCCTCGGGCCTCGGCCATAGCACAAACCAGACGGCAGCCACCAACACTGCAGCCATCAAACCGATGATTATCAGGGCTAATAATATCATCAGGATGCGGCCGACGACACCTTTCTTTTGCGGCGCCGATGGCGGGGCGACGATGGCGGATTCCAGCGAGCCGTCTTCAATCACGTCCGGCTGCGGCTCGACGGCCGCGAGTTCGGCGGGTTCAGGGGCAGCGGCAGACGGCTGAGCGAATTCAGGTTTGGTTTGTTCGGCGGTGACGTCCTCGTTGCCCTGCGGGGCGGGAGTGAACTGTTTTTCAAAACCCTGCGGCAGATAGCCGCTCGTCTTCTTAAAGACAGGTTTCGGCATTGACCACGCGCCGCCGGCGGCAGCGGCCTTTGGCTCATCGGCCTGTGTCGGCGTAGCGTCTATATCCTGTGCGTCCTGTTCAGGTTCGACAGGTTCAGCGAGATCATCTTCGTTCACCGCATCTGGTTCCTGCTCCGGCTCGACGGGTTCACTTATGGAACTTTTTTCGTTCGCCGCGTCTAATTCGGGCGCGACAGGTTCACTTGTGGAATTTTCTTCGTTCATCGCATTTACCGCTCCTACACGTCTATCCGCCTAACGCTGAAGGTCGAGCACGTCCGATCGGGTAATAATGCCCGTTATCCGCTTAAAGTCCTCAATCAAAACCGCCGGCGATTTTTGCAGCTTTTTCTTGATTTCGGACAGGTTCGTATCAACCTCCAAAACCGGAAAGCTCTCGTCCATGACCGCTGAAACTTTTGTGTCGAGCAGCCCACGGTCCTGCAATAGTTTTGCCAGCACATGGCTTTCACGCAAGCTGCCGACCGAAAGATTTTCTTCGAGCACCGGTATCTGTGTTACGCCGCTGTCGGTCATCTTGGCCAATGCCTCGCTCACCAGTTCATCCGGCGAGCAAAACACGAGATCGGCCGGAGCACCTGAGTTTTTCGTTTCGTTGATCAAACCCGCCGTTATCCGCTGCGGTTCGAGCAAGAGCTTTTCTTTCATCCATTCGTCCGAAACAAACTTGGTCAAATAATGCTCGCCCGTATCGCAAACAATAAACACCACTACGGCGTTTTCGTCAAGTACCTTTGCCACCTTGAGCGCTGCGGCAAAGATCGTTCCGGTCGAGCCGCCGCAGAAAATGCCTTCTTTGCGCGACAATTCGCGGGCAAGCTCAAAAGACTCGCGGTCGGTTATGTTGATGATCTCGTCGATAATGTTCAGATCTGCGTTGCCGACCGGCAGATTTTGGCCGATGCCCTCGACCAGGTACGGCGTCGCTTCGGGAACGTGCCCGGATTCTTTGTACGTCTTAAAGATCGAACCGTACGGGTCGCCGCCGATTATCCGAATGTTCGGGTTCATCTCCTTCAGATAACGGCTGGTCCCGCTTATCGTCCCGCCTGTGCCGATGCTGGCCACAAAATGCGTGATCTTGCCCTCGGTCGCCTCCCATATTTCCGGGCCGGTCGTCCGGTAATGAGCGGCCGGATTTTCCGGATGGTTATACTGGTCGGGATAAAACGAATTAGGCGTTTCCTGGGCGATACGTCTAGCCGTCGAAACGTAGTGGTCAGGCGTTCCGGGCTTGGCCGCCGCCGGGCAGATCACAATGTCTGCACCTAACCCTTTCAGATAACGCACCTTTTCAACCGATGCCTTTTCCGTCAAAACAAAAATACAGCGATACCCACGAACCGCCGCGACAAGAGCTAAACCAATACCGGTATTTCCCGACGTCGCCTCAATGATCGTCCCGCCCTTCTTCAGAACACCTTCTTTCTCGGCCCAATCGATCATCGAAATCCCGATGCGGTCTTTTACAGAATAGCCCGGATTCAGGCTCTCCATCTTAGCGAAAACCTTAGCCTTGATCTTGTGCTTCTTAGTAATGTTATTGATACGCACCAGCGGCGTATTGCCGATCAGCCCCAAAATATCCGGATAAAATTTCATGGTTAAAATTGCCCTGAATAGTTAACTGTTATGACTTGATAATATAACGCTTATTTGCGGCTTACTCAAAATTGAAAGCTTTTCCGCGACTCTACTGCCAATCTTTAACTATCAACTTTCAACTACGAACTAATAACTGTTAGAAAAAAAGCCGACAGCATTTGCCATCGGCTAAATTGAAGCGTTATCCGCTTTACACTTTCAGCTATCCGTTAACCGGAAAAGTAATCTCTCTCACCTGACGAACGAGTTTGGTATCGGCCTGTCTCCATTCTGGCCAAAGCCGATT
>CAZSEL010000086.1:0-4378 GCA_964605905.1 uncultured Chloracidobacterium sp.
TGTCAGTAGCCCGCACGTAAGTAAGGGCTTCCCCAACGGCAGAAGTGCCCTCCCTGACGGTCGGGCTACTGACACGAACATCGAGCGGCGGCCGGGCCTGCGGGTTGTTGGCGGGATTTTGAGGATGTTTGAGGTTTGTCATTGTGTTTATGGCGGGTTCAATATTCGGCCCGGCCGCCGTTTTGATTTCGCTCGTTTGTTCGGGCGAAATTTGTAATAAATCGTTCGTCAGGCGAACGCCGTGAACGTTCATCGGCAGTTCTAGGTGCCATTTCCCGAGCATTATTTGATTGAGAAAAAATCTTGTTCTGTAACGTGTAGCGCGAAGACGAGGTATTGATGCAAGCCACGTGTCGCGTTGGCGGACATACTCAGTGATCCAGGCTTTTTCAAAGGTAAGAGTGACGCCTTTAGGCGTTCCAGCGGTTGAACGGCTAAAGCCGTCACTCTTACTTACGCTTACGCGGTCGCGGATCTTTTCGTACGAGCCGTGCGTGATCGAGTCGTAAATCACGGCGAGCGAAAGCGGCAAGCAGAAGCCCGATCCTTCACAGGCTTCGATCGCGGGTTTGAGATATTTGTCTTGTGCGATCTTGTCTTGAGCGACGCGCATTTCGCGGGTTACGGCTGCGGTCCGCAGCGCATTTTTGAATACGTTGTCGTCGCTCAATTGCGTGACAGCATCCGTCGTTATCGTTCGCAGCAGCCGATACTTTTCAATAAGCACACGCCTCGCGACAATTCCGCCGAGCCTCAGATATTCATCGACAACAGCCCGCAGCGAACCCGAGCGGTGCGTGAACTGGCTCGTCCCAAATGAAACGCCTGCGCCATCATTCAAGACCGCGAGCGCCGCATAATCGCCGAGCGGTTTTCCGGTTTCAAAAACCCGAACGATTGCCATTGCCTTTGTTTTATCGCTTTCGCTAAACGTCGTTTTCATAAATGTTTCATCCGTGAAAATTCTTCTTGCATACAATACATTTGTTTGCTAAGATAATACGGACGGACGATGTTGGGCGAACCGTTGATCTTGAATTTAATCGCCGCTTACACACCGTCCGGCCATATTCAGAATATGACGAAGAGAAGCGAAATACGACGGCAAAATGTGAGGAATGCGCGGAATCGCGTGATTTGCGTAAATTGCGCGATTTGCGCGGTTTGCGCAGTTCCCAAAGCAAATTTGAGACATTAGAGGACAAAACATATGTTGGACAGGAAGATACGGCCCAAGATCAGGTTGGGCGAAATAGAACGGTTGATAAGAAAGCACCGGATTATTGTTCCGCCGATCACGCGGAACACCCTTATCAAGATGTGCGAGGAAGGAATTTTTGAGACCGCCGGTGCTGAGCCGACGCGGCACGGCTGGCTGGTTTTCGAGGACAGCTTTTGGAAATGGGCTGAGCGGCTCGAAGACCGTTAGACCGCGCAAATCGCGCAGATCGCGCAATCCTCGCAAATCGCGCAAAACGACGTATCTTTCGCTGCGACCCGCACGCTAATCTCGCCGTTGTATGAACGACGATACACAAAATGACGCAGGGAATTTGGCGGGCGAACAAGAAACTGTTACGCCGCCGACACCCGAAAGCAGTGCCGAGCTCGACGAGCTTCGGCGTGAGAATGAGGAACTAAAACAGAACGCGCGAATTCGCACCGCGCGTGATCTGATGACAACTGAATTGAATCAAACGGGCGCACGTTCGCCGGGACTGATGTTCGATTCGGTTATTGCGGATATTCAATACGATGACACCGGCGGGCCCATCAACATCGCGGCACTTATCGCAAATCTAAAGACAAGATTTCCTGAGCAATTCGGAGGTGGAACCGCGTCCGGCTCTATCGACGCCGGAGCAGGTTCGGGCGCTCGTCCGAACTTTCTTACACCCGAAACACTCGCACGAATGAAACCCAACGAGATAGCAAAACTCGACTGGGCGGAAGTGCGAAGCGTGCTGAGCAATTCCTGATTGGCTTCTTATCAATTGCCACTAGCTTTAGCTAGTGGTCAACGAATAACTCAAGCCCGGCTTTAGCCGCAATTCAGATAAAGGTTAAGTCCTTAATGCTTTAGCAAAACTTCGGCTAAAGCCGGAAGAAAAAAGAACCGGCACCACTAGCTAAAGCTAGTGGCAATTTAAAGAACAACAAACGAGACAGAACGCCTGAAGGCGTCACTCTTACGACAACAAAAAATATGGCATTGACATTTATACCTACGGTTTGGGCGGCGCGGCTGCTCACGGCATTGGAAAAGACGCTCGTTTACGGGCAATCGCAGGTCGCGAACCGCGACTATGAGGGCGAGATACGCGAGGCCGGGAACACGGTCAAGATCGCATCAGTCGGCGACGTAACTATCGGCGACTATGAACAAAACATGGACATCAGCGATCCCGAAACGCTGACCGACGCTGAGCTTTCGCTGCTGATCGATCAGCAGAAGTTCTTTCATTTCTTTGTGGACGGCATCGACCGCGCACAGCAGAACGTGAACATTTTGGACGAGGCGATGCGGCGTGCCGCGTGGTCGCTGCGTGACAAGGCCGACACCTATCTGGCCGGGCTGATGCATGCGGCTGTGACGGTCGGCAACACGATCGGGACGGCCGTTACGCCGATAGTTCCGACCAAGGAAGACGCATACGAATACCTAGTCGATCTCGGCGTTTTGCTGGACGAATCAAACGTGCCGATCGACGGACGATTTGTGGTCGTCCCGGCGTGGTTCCACGGTTTGCTGCTCAAGGACGAGCGGTTTATCAAGGCGGGAACGTCGCGTTCGGATGACGCTCTTCGCAACGGCGAAGTCGGCGAGGCCGCGGGATTTTCGATCCTGAAATCGAACAACGTGCCAAACGTTGCGGGTGAGAAATACAAGATCGTTGCCGGACACTCGATCGCGACCGCGTATGTCGAACAGGTCGTCGATCTGCAGACCTACAAACCCGAAAAACGCTTTGGCGACGCGGTCAAGGGCCTGCACGTTTACGGCGCAAAAGTAGTCCGCCCGACGGCCCTTGCGATGATGATCGCGGACAAGGAGTAACAGTCTTCAGTGGTCGGTGGTCAGTGGTCAGTTCAGGAGAATTTTGCCGTGACTCCTTCGGCATCTTCCTTTCTGACTCTCCATCTGATCACCGACCACTGACAACCGACCACTGATATGGACACACCACTAGAACAACTAAAAGCACTGACCGCGTGGGACACCGAGCCCGCGTTAACCGAAACCGAAGTCGAGTCTTTGCTCGACGCATCGGCCATCGCTGACGCCGACGGACTCGCTCCGACCGACGGAGAATGGACACCGACCTACAACCTAAACAAAGCCGCCGCAACCGGCTGGCTGATAAAGGCCGCAAGAGCGTCCGACCAAACCGCCGTCGATCCACCCGAATCCGGCATCGTCACCTCAAGAGTTTTTGAGAACTGCCTCAAGATGTCGCGGGTTTACACAGCGAAAGGGAAAGCATCAGTGCTTACTTAGCCGTGTGAGTCGTGCCGATTCGGGGCAACCCCGACAGGTCGGGGTTGCATATTTGTTGATAAGCTTCGAGACAAGTATATTCCGAAGCTTTACACAATGATGATTTGTTGGCTAGTTTTTGTGGGTCTTAGTGTTGTTGCGACTGGAATAAAATGGTTGCTCCTATCTGATGCCGTTTTAATTGCCCTTGTCACGACAACAACGGCAACAGTTCTTGGAATATTTATTATTGTAGCCAAATGGCTTTTCCCGCCCCCAAAAGAAAAATAATCCTAACAAGATAAACGTATTTGTGAACCGAACCCCGACAGGTCGGGGTTGTGGTTCATGGACCGGGGATTGCAAATCGGGCAGTAAAATCGGGAACAGATCGTTACGGATCGGTTCCCGTTTTGTTATTGAGAGGCAAAAATGTTGCGGCAGCGATATGTTTACGCTATCGACATATCGCGAATATATGTCGATAAAATTGCAAAACGTCGACATATCAGTGGCGATATGTCGATAAAATCGAAAAACATCGACACATAAATGCGATATGTCGATGGCATCGACATATAATCTAACTGAATGAACGAAGTAATAAATGTAATTGGCGGCGGGTTGGCTGGGGTTGAGGCGGCTTGGCAGGCGGCGGAGTTGGGTGCGCGTGTGAGGCTGTTTGAGATGCGGCCGGTGCAGCAGACGCCGGCGCATCGGACGGACAAGCTGGCGGAGATAGTCTGTTCTAATTCGCTGAAGACAGACGAGCCGGGTTCGGCGCCGTATTTATTGAAAGAAGAGCTGCGTCGCGGGCGTTCGATGGTTTTGGATGTCGCGGCGGCGACGCGCGTTCCGGCTGGAGCGGCTTTGTCTGTTGATCGGATAAAGTTTGCGGAG
>CAZSEL010000087.1:0-4268 GCA_964605905.1 uncultured Chloracidobacterium sp.
AAGGGCGCCAAACTGCAATGTCTACTTTGCCGTCGGCGTCGTAGTCGTTTTGGACTGGGATGTCGCCCGCAAGTTGCCAGGTAGTTACAGAAGTTCCAGAGTTTGCGGAGTTGCGGATGAGCCAGTCGGCTCCGCTTTTGAGGGCGTAGTTTGCTTTGCCGTCGCCGTCGTAGTCACCGGAAACCGGAGTTGCAGAGTTTCCGGAAGTTACAGAGTTGGAGAAGTCAGCGGTTTGTAATTGGCCGTTGCTGCTGTTCAGTGTGTAGAAAGTGGCGTTCGAGTTTCGCCAGACGTTGATGTCGGCTTTGCCGTCGCCGTCGAGATCTGCCGGTGCAGGGACGTCGCTGTCGAGACCGAACTGGGTTGTCGTGACGCTGCTATCGGAGCTTCGGAGAATGTACCAGATTCCGTTTCCTGATGAGCCTCGAAAGACGGCCACGTCGGTCCGACCGTCGTCGTCAAAATCGGCCGCGACCGGCTTGTCAGAGCTCACACCGAATTGGATATATTGCGGCGATCCGGTTGAGGAGTTGACGATGTACCAAGTAGTGTCCGATGGACGGAAGACGCAGAAATCTGTCTTCCCGTCACCGTCGTAATCGCCGGGAACGGGAATATCGCCACTCAAGCCGAACTGAACAGTCGTCTGCTGCTGACCGCTGCCTAAAATCCACCAGACCCCAGATGATGGCCGCCAGACCGCAAGATCAGCCGGCGGTGCTTCCTGCGCTCCGGCGTCGATAACATTCAAGAGCCTGGATCCAGCATGAATGTACTCGCGAGAAAGCTGCGGCGTCGGTGACGGCGGCGGCGATGAAAGAAACGGGTTGATCGTGTCGAGCCAAGAGCCCTTCCTAACGGTCGGGCTACTGACACGAACACTCTGCCGTTTCGCATCTTCTTCGAGATACTTCAAACCAGAACCTAGAACCCCGAGCGACAGCACACCAATAGCGCCGAAAACCCATATTCGATTTTTCATATATTTGTATCAACGACCATTCAGCTATGTGTCAGCGATAAAGATTTCATACTCGAATTGGCAGAAATGCTATCAGAGCCATTCAGGAAAGTAAATATACTTTCCGAGCTTTGTATAAAATCAGCTCGTTGTTATATGAAACAAGACCATTTTCATATGTAATTGGCTCTGTTTAATATGAAACTAACGTTGTTTTATATAAAAACGGCCTTGTTTAATATGAAATCGACAACATTCAATATTGATTTGACTTTATTTTATATAAAAAGGGCTTCAGATTATGTGGATCTGTGAATTTTTTACAAGGATGTAAAATAGTTGTTGCATTATAGATTATCTTTGTGCTATAACTGTATCAGAGGTGCAACATCGTATCTCTGTTAGAAAATGATCTGGAGATGAAAAAAATGAATTACAGAAGATTAACTAGTGAAGAGCTTTCAAATTTTGCGGCAAATGTAAAAACGCTGCTTGCGGGCGTGTCGCTTGAGGCGATCGATGACGCGGTGCGGACCGAGATTGAGGCCGCGTTCGGTACAAAACCGGCCGATCTGTTGACACAATCGGCGACGGCCGATGTTGCCGAAACCCAGCGAAAGGCGGCCGTCAGCATCAAAGGCACGACGCGGACGGATATAATAAAGCTGCTCGGCCGTGTGCGCGACGCTCTCAAAAGCGGCCTTGCGTCGAAGGACCAGTATGACCTGTGCGGTTTCGATTTCCCGGAAACGCCGGTTGCGGTCTATGTGGCACAGGACCCGACCGCCCTCTCGGCCACAGGATATTCGAACGGCATAAACAAAGGCCGTTTTTCGGGCAGCAACAAACCCGGCACGGTGGTCTATGAAATATGGCGTCGTCACGGCGACACCACTCCGTGGGCGCTGCACTCAACGACGAAGAAACAATCGTTTACCGACGCGCCCGTTCAGCCGGGCCAATATTACGAATACAAAATCAGAGCCGTCGCCGCCAAATCCATCTCCAATTTCTCAAACTCGGCAGTTGTTTACGGCGTCTTGTAAATCACAAAGCAAAAAGAGCCTGTCCGCCAACATTGTGGTCGGACAGCCTGTAAAGAAATTCCAGGATGTGATTAGGAATACTGACTTAAGGTTTCACAGCGTACATTTCGAGTTTTTCGTCAGGTATTTCGTTTGGCACGTAAACGGCGATTACTTTTGAGCCGGAGATTCCGTTCCAATATGGGCCGATCGAATCGAGCTGAAAATATTTAAACCCGACGCGGGCCGGGATCGGGGCCGGCGGCGGATTTGCGTGTGTTAAAACAACGCCGGGCAGAGCCGATCCGATGACCGAATCTATAACGTCGCGTGACGCTATCTTTACCACGCGTGGGACGCCCTCGATAAGTTTCGATTCGGGCATTTGTGCGCGGACGGCGAGATAGAAACTGGCTTCCTTAAGCAGCCGTTCATCCTCGATGCGGCCGACGTAGAGCGTGTCGCGCGTCTTTTCAAGCGGGATCGGGACACAGCGGCTCGGGATGACCGTTTCGAGCAGGTCTTTCAACTGCATCGAAAGGTTATAAAACGTAAAATAAAGATCGTCGTGGTCGTATTTTACGATGTCCTTTGGATGGACCTCGAGCGAAAATGTCATCAGCTTTCCGACCAGCGTTCCCAATTCAAGATACAGCTTTTCGGGGTGCAGCAGCGGTGAGCGGAAATAATGCGACATCGTCGGTATCGACGAATTGATCGTGTGCAGCAGCCAGAAAACCGCGACCTCCGATGTGGTAAAATCCGCCAGCGATGCATTGCTCGCCCGACGCTGTTCGCCAAGACTTCCGCTTTTTGTGATCAATATCTCGACCACCTGCCGCAGCATATTCACAACCCATGTGGACGCCGACACTTTTAATATCGGTGGAATATAGTCGTCCGACAGCTTAAGTTGTCCGGTCGGCGTTCGTTGGAGTTCGGCGATCTTTATCGAGGTAAATCCGTCACGCAATTCATCGTCGAAAATTATCCGCAGATTGCTTTTTGCGTAGGCAAGCGGCTGTTCGTTTGAGCCGCTGGTCTCGTCCTTTACAAGAGCGCCTTCCTGTAAAAAACGCAGATTATTGCTTGCGACGGCTCCGCTCGCCTGAAAATTGGCCTCGCCCATTTTGCGCGCTGGAATCGCAAGATGAACGCCGAGTTTGTCCTGTTCAACCTTGAAATGGTCGCCGACCGGCCGCATATCAGGAACGGCCTCGGCGTCAGGGACGTTTACCATCAATCCGTCCGGCAACACGGCGCGGCAATTTGTTATCTGGAAATTGCCGTTAGCTATCGCCTCGCTGTTTACACGCAGGTCGAGCAGGCCGTATTCGTACGGCATCATCGCCCGGGAGCGCGAATTGAGCAGCTCTTCATGATAGTTGTCGAACTGCTGAAAGTGTTGCGGCGTCAGCAGCATGCCCTCGTTCCAGACTATTTTGCGGTAGTTGCTCATAGAGATTAGACGTAAATAGTAAAACGAGTATGGAAATTAGTAAACACGCGCGCCGCGATGTTTCCGATTAACTGCAAATCCTAGCTGCGTTTACGCTTCGGGCGCTTTGCCGCTGGTTTCGTCTTTGGCGGCTTAATGCCCTTTTTTGGTATTCGCGTTTGCGACAGATGCGAAAAGAAATCTGCCATCCAACGCTCGCCCGTTTTCTCGACAAACTCTTCGGGAACTGCCTCGGCCAATTCCAATGCACGGATCAATGTCAGATAGCCCGCGCCACGCAGTTTTCCGGTATTCACAATAGATTTCACCGTTCTCGACGGCTTTATCAGCAGATCGACTATTTTGACGGTCTGAGCAGTCGGTTTCGAGCAGTTTTCCGCCGGCGATGTTACCAGATATTCACGGCACGCTATCGGCCGTGAAAGATGTATCGAGCAAGACTCGTTTTCAAGAAACGGGCAGGCAATTCCCTCGCGGAAATATTCGAGCACGACATCAATGGCTTTCTTAAAGCCTTCTTCATCCGTCGCGGGCTTTGCTACCGCGAAATGTTGATTCAAGCGGTCGAACCAGTCGATCGACTTAAAATGCTCAACTGCCACAGCAAATTTTTGTTTAATCTCGGTCCGGCGTGGCTCGGGCATTGCTTCGACAAGTTCGGCGATCTGATAAACCTCTGCCTCCGCGATCGGAACGGGCTGGCGGCAGCACGCGCCGCAGCCGGCTTTGCACGAGATCTTTTGACCGACGCTTTCTATCGCGTTCACACTGATATCGACCAGCGAATTCGCCATCTGCTGAAAAACAGGCAGCATCCGCTGCG
>CAZSEL010000088.1:0-3693 GCA_964605905.1 uncultured Chloracidobacterium sp.
CATCAGGGTCTGGCCGGTCTTGAAGTCCTTGCCGCAGATCGGCACTT
The DNA here is from genome assembly GCA_964605905.1 of uncultured Chloracidobacterium sp. GTDB lineage: Bacteria > Acidobacteriota > Blastocatellia > Pyrinomonadales > Pyrinomonadaceae > OLB17. The sequence continues at coordinate 48 of CAZSEL010000088.1, forward strand.
TCAGGTCTTCGGCGAGTTTGAGCAATGCGGGAATATCGACGCTCAGGTTCGGTGCGCCGTTTGCAAACGGTACGCCCGATTTGATCGCCGCATAGGCATAGATCATCGACGGCGCGATCGCCGGATCGTTGTCGTACAACCCTTTCTCAAATGCCTCAAGCGTGCGGTGAACGTCCGATTCCTCAAGGTAGATCTCGGTCGATGCGGCCCAGACCATCACAAGCCTGTCGCAACTGTTGTCGACCTTGAACTTAGCGATGTCCTCGATCAACTGCTCGGCAAGCTCCATCTTGTTCTTGCCGGTTTTGACATTCTCGCCGGTCAGGCGTTTTACGTAATTTTGCTCAAAAACAGCGGGCATCGGCTTGAGGCTCGCGAGCTGTTCCGAGACCTGATTGAGCAGATCTTTCTCAAGGACACCGGCGTTCATCGCAGCGTCGAAAGCGTTGTCGTGAAAAATGTCCCACGCGCCGAAAACTATGTCGTCAAGTTCCGCCAAGGACACAAAATCCTTGATTCGTGGACTGCGACCCTCGGTTCGCTTTCCGAGCCGGATCGTGCCCATCTGAGTCAATGAACCGACCGGCTGCGAGATGCCGCGCTTGATCGCCTCAACGCCCGCAACGAGTGTGGTGCTGACCGCGCCGAGGCCGACCAGCAATATGCCAAGTTTTCCTTCTGCGGGAGCAACGTCCACGCCTTTGTTTGTCATTTATTTCTCCAACGAAAGGAAAATAATAGCGTTACCAAAAAGTTAAGGCAAACGTGCGTGTTTTTAATAAAGGATCATTACCTTTGATTCGCCGGTAACGAGCGTTTCGCCGTTTTGGTTTGTGCAGATGGTGTCGAGCGTGACGATGCCTTTGTCTTCGCGGATGTGTTTTACGGTGGCTGTAACGGTTACGGTGTCGCCGATAAACACTGGTGCCGTGAATCGCATAGTCTGCGACAGGTAAACGATCTTTCGCTCGGAAAATTCGTAGCCGAGTACCGCCGAGATAAACGCTCCGCTAAGCATTCCGTGGGCAATGCGCTTACCAAATTGCGTCTGTTTCGCGAATTCCTCATCAAGATGTATGGGATTAAAATCGCCCGAAAGCTCGGCAAACGCCCGGATAAGCTCGTCGGTCACAAGCCGTGATTTTGAAAATGAATCGCCGATCTTTAGGTGCATAGTCAGATATCAAGTTATTCAGAACTGCAATAGATTCGATAGTCGATCTCGGGAAAGATGTTGTCGCGGGATTCGATCTCGGTTAGGAGTTCGAGTTGTTCTGCGGTAAGAGTGACGGCTTCAGCCGTTCCATCAGAACGCCTAAAGGCGTCACTCTTACTTTCTTCAAGCATATTTGCGAGCAGGTCAAAGCGGTGGATGTGCGATTGGAAACGGCGTGATGAATACTCGACCGTGGTGCCCTGATAGATCTGGAACGCCCAGTCGGATGATTGGGCAAGCAGCAGTTCGCGGGCCATCGCGTTAAGAACGCGAGTCCCAGGTCCCAGGTCCCAGGTCCCAGGTCTCTCGGTATCCGCACTTGGGGCATTGGACTTGGGACTCGGGACCGCGAATTTATTCGCGAGCTCCGTCATTCGCCGTTCGGCGTCGTGCTGATACGGGTACATCCACGAATTGCCTTCGTTGAGCCAGACCTTGTAGTAACCGGCTTCGCCCCAGCTTGAGGCGGTCGGCTGCTGGACCTGAATGAGAATGCCGCTGTCGAGAAAATCTCCGGGCGTGATGGCTTCGATCTCGTTTTGGTCCCAATGAAGTTTCTTGAAAAAGAAGTCGATAAACTGTGGCCCCTCAAACCACCAGTGGCCGTAAAGCTCGGCATCGTAGGGTGAGACGACCAGCGGCGGATGGCTTTCAAATGTTTCGCGAAGGAGGTGAGCCTGCTTTATCCGTTCGCCGATAAAGTGCATCGCGTTCTCAGCGGCCTTTTCCCGTGCTACGGCGGGAAAGTACGGCTGCTTATGCAGTTGCGGCACATCTTTACCTGTGATGCGGTGATATTTCAGCCCGAGGTGACGTCGGGTTCCGTCAGCGTGCAGATGCGGCTTAAGATAATCGAGCGGCGCGTCGAACCCGATGTCGCGGTAAAACTCACGGTAAACATCGTTGCCCGGATAGCCGATCTCGGCCGACCACACCTGTTGGCTCGTTTCGACATCGCGGGCAAAAACGGCAACGCCGTTCTCGCATACGACCGGTGCATGAACGCCATATCGAGGCCGCGGATCGCCGTACAAAATCGCGTGGGTGTCCGAAATGAAATACTCGATGCCGTTGTCTTTCAACAGGGTTTCAATTCCCGGCTCGTATGCGCATTCGGCAAGCCAAATGCCGCGCGGCTGGCGATGAAAATGCTTTTTGTAATTGGTAACAGCGATCGAAACTTGCGCCCGACGAGCTTCATCGGTCGAGATCAACGGCATAAAGCCGTGTGTCGCACAGCAGGTGATTATCTCGATCACGCCTTCGTCCTGTAGCTCGCGAAAAGCATTGATCAAATTGCGGCCATAACGGTTATTCCACAGATCGAGCGACGCGGACAGATTATCGACGTACATCCGCGCCACATCCTGAAACTCCATCGCCTCGCTCTGTGTTCGATGCAGTTCTTTTTTAGCGAGTTCGAGCAGGTTTTCGAGGTGCCGCGTGTAGCGTTCCTGTAACAGCGGATCGGCCAGCATCTCGCACAGCGGCGGCGAGACGTTCATCGCAAGACGCGGCTTTGCTCCGGCCTCGTGAAGCGTCTGAAAAATGAAGATCAGCGGCAGATAGACTTCGGTTATCGCCTCGTAGAGCCAATCTTCTTCAAGAAATTCAGGATATTCGGGATGCCGCACAAACGGCAGGTGTGCGTGCAGGATCAGGCTGAAATATCCGGTTGGCATAGCTTGAAATTTCTAACAGGATAGTCAGGATAGTTCAGGATGAAAAGAAAAAATCTTATCTATCCTGAAAATCCTGTAAGAAAAACTACTACGACTGTCGGCTACTAAAGTTGTGCGACGATATTGGCTCGAATTTGTCCAACCGTTCCAGTCCGCGAGGCTTTGTTCGGACTCGCTTTGGAAAATGTACGAGACTCGATCCAAAGACGGCCGGCCCGGTTTCTTCGTATTCCTCGATCACGTCGTCTTCGTCGATATCGAATTCGGCTTTTAACGCCGTCAGCGCGGTCTCACGCGAGATCAAATCGATCGCACTTTGCAGCACGGCAAAGAGTTGGTCGCTGACGCGGAACCGCAAGTCTTCGAGCGTTGCACCCGCAGCTAATAGAGTTAATGCGTATCGAATGTCGTCCGCATCGACACCGGCGAAATCTTCAACCGAACGACCTGTCAGGCGTGCCGCCGCAGCAAACGAAGCGGTCTCGGCATGTTGAACGTCGTCACCGGCGATGGCGACATCGAACGCATCCTGCTTGAAACCGGCAACATCGAGCACCTGTGCAAATTTCTCTGCCGGAATGCGCCAATCGGCATCGGTCGCGACACGCGGGCTCGGGCTTTTTCGCGGCGTAGTGATCGTATTCGAATAGATCGCTCGAAAATACGGCCGGTTCGGTGCGTAAAACCCGATCTCGGCACGATAGGTTGAATCCGGATCGACGGTGAACCACCAGTTTCCGGTCGCATC
>CAZSEL010000089.1:0-3249 GCA_964605905.1 uncultured Chloracidobacterium sp.
GATAGGCAGATCCAGAGACTGCAGTCCTACCATTAGACGATCTCCCAGCGTTATTAACAATTTACGTGGCGAAAATGGTTATTGTCAACTACGAAGATTACAGAAGTTTTGCGAGGGTAGTTGGTCAGTTTAGTTTTCTCGTCTTGTCTTGCTTTGCGTTCTTGGCGACTTTGCGTGATGCGTTTCGGGGAATTTTCACGCAAAGACGCGAAGACCGCAAAGTAAAGGCAAATATATCCACGAGCCTTCGCCGCAAACTGACCGCCCTTGCTAACGCGCAGGCTTCTGCATTATCGTTGCCTTATGACCGCGCCGAAAGAGATCATCAATAACCGTCAGGCCTTTCACGAGTATCATATCCTGGACAAGTATGAGGCCGGTGCAGTGTTGTTGGGTACCGAGGTCAAGAGCATTATGGCCGGCCGCATTCAGCTCAAGGACAGTTATGTATCGGTAAAAGACGGCGAGGTCTGGCTGTTAAACGCTCATATTTCGCCTTATTCGCACGGCAACAAGCAGAATCACGAGCCGCTTCGCACGAGAAAGCTTCTGCTTCACAGAAAAGAGATCGCAAAATTAGAAAAAGAAACCATCGTAAAAGGGCTGACTATAGTCGTCACAGCCATTTATTGGAAGAACGGCCGGATAAAAGTTGAGATCGGCGTGGCGAAGGGAAAGAAATTATACGACAAACGCGAGACCGAAATGAAGAAGGCTATCGACAAAGAAACGCGTCAACAGTTGAAAGAAAACCTTAGATAAGTTATAGATATTAGACTGGTTTACAACATATAACAAAAACTTATCACTTTTTAACACTGAGGTATTGAATGGAATCGCAAGGTATTAATGAAAAATTCGCGGAGTCGAATGTTGACGCTCTCGCGGTGGTTATCTTCAAAGGTGAACGCCCCTCATCGGCGGACATCAAGGAACTTGACACCCTTTCCGGCGGCCAGATCGCTGCCGTTATCAAATCGGAGGAATTCAAAGGCGAAAAAGGCGACATCACATTGCTCCGCCTGACACCCAAAGGAAAGCTGAAAGCATCCAGGCTTTTGCTGGTCGGCGGTGGAGAACGCAAGGAATACAAGGCCTATGAGGTCTGTGTTGCTGCCGGTTCCGCCACGAGAAGCTTAAGAAAATCTAACGCGAAATCGTTTGCGTTCAGCCCTCGTTTTGGTGGAGACGCGGCCGATGCCGCTCAAAACTCTGTCCAGGGCGCGATCACCAGCCAATTCGAACTTGATAAATACAAGACCAAAGATAAAAACACAAAGTCCGTCGATAAGATCGTCGTGTTTGTCGATGGTGCAAAACCAGTCGATCTTTCCCGCGGCATCAACCGCGGCAAAGTGCTCGGTGAATCGATGAACTTCACGCGCGATCTTGCCAACGAACCGCCGAATATTCTCCATCCGACCGAGATGGCAAAGCGTGCTCAGGCGATGGCGAAAGAGGCCGGGTTGAAATACGAAGTTCTCGACGAAGCCAAGATGACAAAGCTCGGGATGGGTTCGCTGATGAGCGTTTCGTATGGTTCCGAGCAGCCCGCGAAGATGATAATCGTCCGCTACACACCCGCGAAAAGTACAGCCAAGAAAGGCGACATGCTTGCTCTGGTCGGTAAAGGAATCACCTTTGACACCGGCGGCATCTCGCTCAAACCCGGCGAAGGCATGGACGCGATGAAATACGATATGTCCGGCGGAGCGACCGTGTTGGGAACGATGCGGACGATCGGTTTGCTCAAGCCAACGGTTCCTGTAATAGGTATTATTGCAGCCGTTGAGAATATGCCCGACGGACGTGCTTCAAGACCGAGCGATGTTGTCACGGCGTCAAACGGTAAGACGATCGAGATACTAAACACCGACGCCGAAGGCCGGCTCGTCCTCGCAGACGCAGTTGCTTATGCCGAAAAACAAGGTGCGACACGGATCGTCGATATGGCGACGCTGACCGGCGCAGTGATCGTTGCACTCGGTGGTGAAAACACCGGCATCATGGGCAACGATCAGGGGCTTGTCGATGAGGTGATCGATTGCGGCAAGGAAACCGGCGAAGGTTTCTGGCAGCTTCCGCTCGGCGTCGAGTACAGCAAGCAGATCAAGTCGGACATCGCCGACATCAAGAATATCGGTCCTCGCGGAAAGGCCGGCACGATAATGGGCGCCGTCTTTATCCAGGAATTTGTCGATAAAGCCAAATGGGCCCACCTCGACATCGCCGGAACCGCGTGGTGCGACACCGCCAAGCCGAATCAGGCAAAAGGCCCAACCGGTGTTGCGATCTGTTCACTGCTAAAACTCGTAGAGCGTTCGCAATAGCCACACCGGAACACGGGGACACTCTTTTGTCCCCAACGGCGGCAACGCCGTCCCTGTGCCCCGCGTCGAGGCTCGGAGCGGGGGACACTCTCAAAATTGAGCGGGCTTTTTTTAATAATCCCGGCGACTACCTACTTTCCCGCGGGCTGAAAGCTACAGCATCATCGGCTCAAAAAGGCTTAACTATCGAAATCCAGAAAGACTAAATCAACTTCAGAAACAAGTGGCGGCGATGAGAGCATCGGCTAGACGGAGACCGTCAGTTTCGCTGTGTTTTTCGATGAGTTCGATCGCGATATCGCAGGTCGCGGCATCGAGACGCAAATGCCCAAAATTATGCAGAAGCTTCTTTGCCTTTTGTTTATGTCGAAAGGACGCTCCCTGCAAAAACTCTATATAAGTTATCGTATTTATCCACTTCGCACTGGAAGTTTAGCACTGCGGGTTGTGAACCGGGATTTCGCCAAATCTCGATTAGGACGTTCGTATCTACTAGGATCCCGTTCATAACGAGTATCCACGGTCATTCATTTTTCGTATTCTTTCAGCGATTCTTACCGACTCTCTGCGTTCCGGATCAGGTGATGTCTCGATCTCATCGACCCAAGAGCGCAATGCCGCAACTACTGCGTCATCGTCACTCCCGTTCTCGGCTAAGCGTTCGCCGCCATTCGTTTCCTCAAGAATCCTTGCCAACCGCTTACGATCAGCGGCAGACAAAACTCTTGCCTGTTCTAAAACTGTTTCGAATGTAGGGGACATAATCGTTACCTCGTTAATCATTTTATCATCAACACGGCAGACACAAAAGAAAAACCCGCTCAAATAAATGAGCGGGCTTTTTTGAAATAATCCCGGCGACTACCTACTTTCCCACAACTGAAAGCTGCAGTATCATCGGCTCAAACAGGCTTAACTA
>CAZSEL010000090.1:0-3173 GCA_964605905.1 uncultured Chloracidobacterium sp.
GGCTCGCGCGCCAGCAACTCCTCGACCTGACCAAGATGGTTTTGGTAAATGTGATAGTCGCCGAGCGTGTAAACAAAATCTCCGACTTCGAGCTCACAGACATGGGCCAGCATATGCACCAACAGAGCGTATGAGCTGATATTGAAAGGCACACCGAGAAACGCGTCGGCCGATCGTTGATACAGTTGGCAATGCAGAATCCTGCCGTCTTCTACCTTAAACTGAAACAAGGTGTGGCACGGAGGCAGGTCGACTTTATCAGCCTGGCGCGGATCCCAACCCGTCACGATCAATCTTCTCGAGTTTGGATTCCGCTGAATCTCGTCCAGAAGATTTGCGATCTGGTCCACACCATTGCGCTCGGGATAATCACCGCCAAAAGAGCGCCATAAATAACCGTAAACCGGACCGAGATCGCCGGTGTCCCGATCAAAACGACGGGTATGTTCTTCGTCGGCCCATTCAGCCCAGATGTCCACGCCCCTGGTGCGTAAGTTCGCCTCATTCGTGTCGCCCGAAAGAAACCAAAACAATTCCTCGGCGATCCAACGAAACGGGATCTTCTTTGTAGTTACAATCGGAAAGCCCCGGCGTAAGTCGAACCGCGTCTGATAGCCGAAGTGAGAAATCGTGCCGACTCCCGTGCGGTCGTGATGTTCATTGCCATTTGCGAGAATTGATCGCAGCAGATCGTGATATTGTTTCATGGAATACCTTGGGCAGGATTTACAAGATGAACAAGATTACGGAATTGAAGTCAGCGTCCTTTGTTCGTCTCATCTTGTGAATCCTGTTAATTCTCTCTTTGGCTCGTGTTAGTGCGCAGTATAACTTTGCCCGGACACATTAGTAAGCATGAAACAATACAATCTCTGTTTTCTTGGTTTCGGGAACGTCGGACGGGCGTTGGCGCGCCTGCTGGTTGCGAAATCTTCTGACCTGCGAGACCTATACGGAATCCAGTGGCGCATAACCGGAGTTGCCAGCCGAAGGATTGGCTGGCTGGCGAATGATGGAGGCGATCAGGACGGGGCTTTTGATATCCGTACCTTGCTTTCAGATCATTCTCTTCAGGACGCCGCTTCGCCCTCAAGCAGCATCGGCGCGTGGCTTCGAGAAACACGGCCCGACGTGGTGTTTGAGACAACCTCACTCAATCCAGAGACGGGCCAACCGGCAATCGATTATTTGCGAGCCGTGCTCGAATCCGGCGCTCACGCGATTACCGCGAACAAGGGCGTAATCGTTCACGGGTTTAGTGAACTGAACAAACTGGCGGGGTCGGTGGGAAAACGCCTGCTGTTTGAATCGGCCGTGCTGGATAGCGCGCCCGTGTTTTCGCTTTTTCGTGAGACCTTGCCTGCGGCTAAGTTGCGGGGCTTCAGCGGAGTTTTTAGCTCAACTACTAATGTGATCATTGAAACGATGGAGGCTGGCCGGTCATTCGAGGAAGGTCTGAAAACGGCGCAAGATCTGGGCGTCGCCGAGACAGACCCGAGTCATGACATCGACGGCTGGGACGCGACGGTAAAAGTTTGCGCGCTTGCGAGTGTGCTTATGAACATTCCACTGAAACCGGATGAAGTAAGCAGGGAAGGAATTCGGCGACTGAGCCCCAGGAAACTGCAGGCGGCGCGGGCCGCTGGAACGCCGTTTAAGCTCATGGCGAGAGCGAAACTAGGAGGGGACGGAAAGCTCGTGGCGACGGTCAGACCCGAGCAAGTTTCCGCCACCGATCCGCTGGGGAATGTCAGGGGCACTTCCCTCGCCATTCACTTTGAACTGGACATGATGCCGGGCTTAACGATTACGTCGCACCGCCCGAATTTGCAGAGTACGGCTTACGGAATGCTGGCTGACTTTATTAGCGCAGTTCGAAACTGAGAATCTAATACCGAATGAAAGCTATTTCCAATCCCCTACCTCCGAATAAATTACTACCAGTCCGGTGGAAGAAGTCTTTTCGTCGCGCTATTCGCTCTCCGATTGACTTTTGTATTTCCTCTCTTTCCTCGACATATTTCGCGTATCGGTTTTTAATCAATCCTTTTTTCTCTGCTTCTGAAATTGGTAATGCCTTAATATCTCTTACATCCTGGTCATATTCGTCCTTTAAGTACTTGGAATAGGCAAATTCATCCCCCGATAATGCCCGCGACTTCCTTAGTTTGTCCCACAAGTTGACTCCAAGAAGGAGTGACAGAGGAATCAGGATTGTTGAGGAAACAATAGTTGCAATAACAAAAACGAAGGGTCCTGGCCTTATCAGTTGGACAAGCAAACCTGCGCCAACTGAGCCTATGGTTCCCGCGGCCGCAAAGACGGCCAGGAAAAGCATCCTTTCACTTTCGTTCCTGAGTTCGAGGGCTAGCTCGTAGAGTTTGGCGACTAGCCTCACTTCTTGAGGAAGTTTCATCTGCAATCTGAGAAGAGCAACCTGAGTCTGTCAAAGAGGGCTGGATTCTTCGTTCGACAATGTTTCCTGCGATTTCTTTTTCTTAGCTCGTATTCTCGCCGCGACCCTGTCGGCCGTTTTGAAAGCGTACTTAGACTGGTGCCGATAGACACCCCATCGAACGACGAAGTAAAGAAATACAGAGGTGACTAGACCTGCCCAGCATGCAGCCATGATTGTTACTAAAGCGTCAATTGGGCCTCCGTTAAACCAAAGTATGGTCTTTGCCCTTTCATAAAACGAAAACGCGGTGGCTGCGTATAAAATCGTACCGGAGAGGAAAAAAAGAAAGTGCAAGAAAACAAGAAAAAAAGTTGATCTATGTTCTAAGCGCCAGAACGCATCATCCAAGCGGGGATATTCAATTTCTGCTTCTGATAGCTCTCGCACGGTTATGAGTCGCCTAGGCATAGAATTAGTAAGCTCTCTTGAGGATGCTTCTACGTTAAGATCACTCTCGTCATAAGTCAATAGAACTTGACCAACGCACCGTTGCCGAAAATAGCAAAATCTGCGGCTATTGCTCTTGCGCTTCAAATCCGCGTCTATTCGGGTTTATCCGCGAGTTATTTCGTTTTGATTATCTCCCTTACACCTTCGATTAACCGTTCGATCTCTTCGGCAGTCGTATAGCACCCACAGCCCGCGCGCACGAGTCCTTCGTCTCCAAGGCCCAGCCGTTCGACAACCGTTGCCGCGTAAAAATCTCCATGCGAAA
>CAZSEL010000091.1:0-3148 GCA_964605905.1 uncultured Chloracidobacterium sp.
TTACCACCCATTTTGCGCCAAAAAAACGAGGCCGCCCTTTTCAGACAGCCTCTTTCTTTTTTAATTGTCGGAAAGTTAGCTTTTATATGCCTTTGCACCCGCTTCGGCGACGGCGTGGTCTTGTTCACCGCTGCCGCCGGAAACGCCGATGGCTCCGACGACTTTTTTGCCTTTTTTGATCGGGATGCCGCCGGCGAAGATCATTACTTTGCCGTCATTTGAGGCGTTGATGCCAAAAAATTGTCCGCCGGACTGGCTGTGGTCGGCGAGGTCTTTGGTGGCGATATCGAATGCTCGCGATGTCCAGGCTTTTTTGATCGAGATGTCGATGCTGCCCATCCAGGCGTTGTCCATGCGGACGTGTGCGACGAGGTTTCCGCCCGCGTCGGCGACAGCGATGTTCATCGGTTGACCGATCTCATCGGCCTTTTTCTCGGCGGCTGCAATAATTCTGCGTGCGTCTGCAAGTGTGATCATGGTAATTACTCCCTGTGTTCGGTCTAGCTTATTTGAATATTTATATTACGCCGTTCTAGTTCCGCTACAAACCTCGCGGGGTCGATCGCCTTTTCCTGTGGGGTTGCACCGCGTGAGAGAACGTCGCCCTTTGCCATCATTTGGGCGATGATCGAGGCGGGGAATGCGGTGGTTCGCATCATTGCGGAGAGGCCGGTCAATTCGTCTTGTTTATCGACAATGTCGTAGCGAAGGCGTGTTGGAATTGCGGATTGCGGAATGCGGATTGCGGATTCGTCAACGGAGGAGCCCTTACTTACGTGCGGGCTACTGACACGATGTCCGACGAACTCTAATCGGACGAGAACATAGTCCGGGCCGTCGGCGGGGAGGTGTTTTTGGAGCAGTTCGCCGAATACTTTTCGCGGGGTTGTTTTAACAAAATCGGCAACGATCTCGTCGCTTGAGCATAGGCCGAGATCGATCATTGTTTTGAATTTATCGCAGTGTCCGGCGTAGCGGATTGTTTTATAGTCGAGTTCCTTGATCTTGCCGAGGAACGTGTCGGGCAGCGTTGATGTGCCGCCGGAGGTTTGAAATGCTTCGAGCGGCGGGAAGCCTGCGAACTCAAGCGTTTCGAGCTCGGTCATCGAATCGACCTCTTTGATCTCGCCATCGCGAATCACGCGGGCGACCTCGATGTATTCGTTTATCAGGCCCTCGACCGAGAAAACGAGCTGGTAATTCAAGGGCGGCTGCGGGTCTTGCGGCAGGCCGCCGACACGGATGTGAATTTCGTCCACCGAGTCGAATTTTGCGGCTCCGTGCATCGCCAGGATCGAGACCATTCCCGGAGCCAGGCCGCAATCGGGGATGATGTTTATCCCGGCGGCTTTCGCGGCGGCGTCCATTGCGAGCTGTTCATCGACGACATAATTGTTGCCGCCGAGATCGCAGAAATTTGTGCCGGTTTCGATCGCCGCTCGTGAGAGCGATTCGTTATACCAATAGTTTACGCACGAGATCGCCGAATCGTGGCCGCGCATTAATTCAACCGTCGCGGCGTAATCGGCGGTGTCGATCTGGCGCGCGGTGATGCGATCGGTCCCAACTTTTGCCGCGACTTCCTCGGCTTTTTCAAGGTGAAAATCGGCGACCGTGACCGACGCAACGTCCGGTGAGTTGTGTACCAAATCAAAAGCCGCACCATAACCCATGCGGCCCGCTCCTAGAACGAGAATCTTCATAATGTAGTTGGCAGTTGGCGGTTGGCAGAAAGCAGTTGGCAGTAAGCAGTAAAGACCTCACAATTTCCGAAACAGCTAAAACCGCACCAAACGCGTTTACTGCTTTCTGCCGCCTGCCAACCGCCTACTGGCCTTTACCAGTCATCAAACTCATCCGGCTCCTGCCCGGCGACGGCTTCGGCTGCGGGGTCGTAGATCTTTTTCTTCCAAACTCGTATTCCTTCGATAAGGTTCAGAGCGACCTGCGGGTGCGCGGCGTTTCGTTCCAAACGGATCACCTGGGCTGTGACAGACACTTCGTCCTTCGCATTCTCTGTAACGGTCAGGTCAACCTTGGCGCCGACCGAGGGCAGTTTTCGAGGAAGGTATATTAACGTGCCCTGAACGCCGACGTTTTCCGTCAAACCTTCTTCGACGACCAGATTGCCGTCGTCGTCTTTCCACTTGACGCGTATCGGCATCGAAATAACGTAACGTTCGCCTTGTCTGCGTTCCTGCATTTGCGGGGACCTCATTTTAATCAAACTTTGAAATTTTGAAAAGACGCACGGATGATTATCCGGGCGGATTAAGTCTAACAGAACACACGCCAAATTTCACAAATGCTATTTGGCCTTCGAGGCTTTGCTTTGCGTTCTTAGCGACTTTGCGTGAAATTCCGGGAAATCTCACGCAAAGACGCAAAGATCGCAAGGGAAAGCCAACCGTTCCACTTGGCCGGAAGCCGTACGGGACTGTTTGCCCGTTTGGTGTTAGGTGGACAGATTTGGTCAAAAATGGTACTCTCTAGCATTGTTTTGGTGAAGTTTGTCCAAAACAAGGGTTGGCAACGGCCAGCTTGGGCAGACTCAATATTGTGCAAAAAACGATAGTGGCCGACGCTTGGTGCGTCTAAAACCACTATTTTTGCATTTTATCGAGTCCAAATTTAGGAGCAACTGAATAATGAAAAATCTCGTAAGAGGTGGCCTTATTCTGTCGATAGTTGGAGCACTGGTCGTATTTGTTTACGCACAGACCCAGACAGAACACGTCCCCGTTATAGCGAACGACGCGCAACTACAATTTAATATAAACAGTAATAGTTCAGAAACAAATAATTTACAAGATCCGATAAAGAAAGAAAATTTAACACAAGATAAAGCAGAGGATCAGAAATCAGAAGAGCAGGACAAGGCAAAAGACAAGAAACTGGTAGATAAAACGGTATCGTCGAAAAAGGTTGGAGCAAACAGAGGTTCGTTTGTGGCAACCGCATATTGCCTTCGCGGACGGACTGCCTCGGGCAGTATGGTTCGACAGGGAATAATCGCTGCCGATCCGCGTGTCCTCAGGCTCGGAACAAAGGTAAATCTTGGAGCAGGTGGCCACAGCGGCAATTACACCGTGACCGACACCGGCGGCAAGATCAAAGGAAAACGTATCGACATCTGGATGGCAAGCTG
>CAZSEL010000092.1:0-3127 GCA_964605905.1 uncultured Chloracidobacterium sp.
AATGATTGACGGCAACTCCTTTTGGCTTGCCGGTTGAACCGGAGGTATAGATCACGTAGGCAAGACTATCGGTCGTTGCTTCGCTGGAAGGATTGCCCTCGCTCTGCCGCGCGAATGTCGGCTCGTCGTCAAGAAAGATCAACGCCGCATCGGTTTCGGGCAGACTGGTACGTAGATCATGTTGCGTCAGGAGTATCTTGATTCGCGCATCTCGCAGGATGAAAGAAATCCGCTCGCTCGGATACGAGTTGTCGATAGGTACGTAGGCTCCACCTGCTTTAATTATTCCCAGAAGTGCCGCGACCATATCTACCGAACGATCCAAAAAAACGCCGACCGGGTCATCCGGCCCGATCCCCCGTTTTTTCAAATAGTGGGCTACTCGATTGGCCTTGCGGTTGAGCTCTTCGTAACTCAAACGCTGATCTTCGCAGACTACCGCGATCGCATCCGGAGACAGTTCTACCTGGCGCTCAAAGACCTGATGGACCAGTTCACCCCGGGGATAGAACTGCTCTGTATTATTGAGGTCGACCAACAACCTCTGTTGCTCGGTTGCGGTCAGCAGCGGCAAATCGGCCAAGCGCTGATCCGGATCAGCAACGATTCCCTCCAGCATCGTTTGGAAGTGTCCGGCCATGCGCTCGATGGTCGCGGAATCGAACAAGTCAGTGCTGTATTCAAACCAGTTCGCCAATCCTTCGCCTGTTTCCCTTGTATAAAGCGATAGATCGAGTTTCGATGTCTGGCGATCAAAACTGAACTCGCCCACTTCGAGGTTTGGCATCGTCAAGTTCGTCTTCGGCACGTTCTGCAGCGCGAACAACACTTGCACCAGCGGCATGTGGCTCAAGCTGCGCTGGGGCTGTAACTCCTCGACCAGTTTTTCAAACGGCAGTTCCTGATGCGCATAAGCCTCGAGAGAAACTTCACGGACTCGCTTGAGTAGCTCTCGGAAAGTCGGATTGCCTGAAAGATCCGATCTAATGACAAGAGTGTTGGCAAAATATCCGATTAACCCTTCGGTCTCGCTCTGGTTGCGATTGGCTATAGGCGTCCCGACTACGATGTCTTCCTGTTGGGTATAGCGAAGCAGCAGCGTCTGGAAGGCTGCGAGCAACGTCATGAAAAGCGTCACTCCTTCGCGGCGGCTCAGTTCCTTGAGCGAGTCGCGTAAATCTCTTGGCAGTAATGTCGAGTAGTAGGTGCCATTGGATGTCTGGACTGCAGGTCGGATTCGGTCCGTAGGCAGCTCAAGCAAAGCCGGCGCTCCAGAAAGTTGCTGCTTCCAATAATCCACCCGTTCCTGCAGTGCGTCACTCCTGAGCCATTGGCTTTGCCACAAAGCAAAATCGGCATATTGAATTGGCAATTCAGGCAGGCTTGAGGGTGTGCCGTTCACAAATGATTCGTACAGCGCGCCTATCTCACGTAGCATGACCGCCATCGACCAGCCGTCGCTGACAATGTGATGGGTGACCAAAAGAAGTACATGGTCCTCATCGTCAAATCGGAACAAGCTGGCCCGGAGGAGTTGGTCGGCTGCCAGATCGAACGGCCTCAGCGAGGCCTCAGCTGATAGGTGCCGGGCTTCAGCTCCCCGATCCTGAGCGGGCAGTCCGCTAAGATCTAGTAGGGCAATATCCAGGTCTCTCGGCGAAGAGACAGTCTGACCAGGCTGCCCATCATGCGAATCAAAATTGGTGCGTAGCGACTCATGCCTCGCCACGAGCACATTCAAAGCCTGGCGCAGGGCTACCCCGTCAAGACGGCCTTTCAATCGCAAGGCACGCGACATGTTGTAAGTGCTTCCGGGCTCGAGTTGGTTCAAAAACCAAAGCCGCTGCTGGGCAAACGATGCCGGCGTCGTCGAGCCACGCGGAACAGGAATCAAGGGCGGAGACTCGTCAGTTTTGCGGGACTCATCAAGGCGCGAAACCAGGCCCGCGACAGTTGGGTGCTGAAAGAGAGCGTGCAAGGACACATCAACGTTAAGGGCGCTGCGAATGCGCGATATTACCTGCGTGGCCAGCAATGAGTGGCCACCCAAAGAAAAGAAGTTGTCATTGATTCCGACTCGCTCGAGGCCGAGCACCATGGCCCAGATATTCGAGACAATCTCTTCTGCAGGAGTGCGCGGCGCAACGAAACTTTCTACTTGTTCGCCGGGAGAAAAATCTAAGGCTGACAGCGCGGCGCGATCCACTTTCTTGTTTGTCGTTAGGGGCAATGTATCGAGCATCACAAACGACGACGGGATCATGTAGTCCGGCAGAGACGGTTCCAGGAAGGTTCGGATATCGCCGGAGCTCGGCACCCGGCCGCCATCCGGTACCACATATGCCACCAGCCTCTTGTCACCGGGCCGATCCTCGCTGATCACTACGACGGTTTCTGACACATCCGGATGACGGCTAATCGCCACCTCAATCTCGCCCAGTTCGATGCGAAACCCGCGCAGCTTGACCTGATGATCCATTCGGCCCAGGAACTCGATCTTGCCGTTGCGGCGATAACGGGCCAGGTCTCCGGTTCGATACAGTCGCGCGCCCGGTGCGGTGCCGAACGGATCGGGAACAAATCTTTCCGAGCACAAATCAGGCCGGTTGAGATACCCGCGCGCGAGGCCCTCACCACCGATGAACAACTCACCCGCAACGCCTACGGGCGCCGGTTCGAAACGTTGATTCAACAAGTAGACCTGAATGTCGGGCAGCGGTCGTCCAATCGAGTTCAGCGTGGAATAGACTTCAGTTTGTGATTCTTCCGCCCCATAGACTTCGGTCTGTGATTGACGTGCCGATGGAATCAGTTGCGGCGAAACCGTTGATTGAGCGTTTTGAGAAGATTCACAGACTGAAGTATGTGCCGCTTTTTCGATCAGATTGGCGGTAGTCCAGACCGTGTTTTCGGTTGGACCATAAAAGTTCCAGGCCGGAATCGGCAGCCGGGCCAACTCGGCGGCGAGTTCCTGGTCCAACGCATCACCACCACAGACGATCAGACGCACCGACCAGTCCGGTTGTGTTCGTAGCGATTCTCGTCTTGCTTCGAGAAGCTGGCGCAGCGCCGCGGGAGTTTGATTCAGTACGGTTACCTGTTCTCTCTTGATGAGCTCGTACAACTC
>CAZSEL010000093.1:0-2828 GCA_964605905.1 uncultured Chloracidobacterium sp.
AAAGGTCGCAGGTTCAAATCCTGCCCCCGCAACCAATTCCGTCAATGACTTAGCCGCTCTTCGGAGCGGCTTTTTGTTTCCCCTGCCACCGTTTGCCACTGCGTTGCCACCACAGCGGCCCGTTCTTGCCACCGCGTTTGCCACCGAGACTAATGCGTCACGCCGCTGACGGCGAGCGCGCCAAAGGGCCGTACCGGAGCGCGCTATCCGCGCTATCACTTCCGGAAGCTTCCGCCGAAACCAAAGTACGATGTTCCGTCTAATTAGGAGTTAGGTTCTATTGTCACAACGGCACGATTCGCAATGGAATGAACAGAGCTACAATCTGCCAGAACCAAAGGGTAATCGCGATGGCCAAGACAACTGCGCTCGCACTTCTGACATTACTGATCGCTGTCGCCCCAATGGGCGCGGAACAGACGGCCGCCGAACGAGAAGTTATTAAACGTCTTGAGGATTCTCGTTGGTTGGTGTTCGGCAGTTCGCCCGACCCGTCTCGCTTGATGATTCACTCGCTGCACGCGCGCAAACACCAGAATCTTGGAAACGATCACTACATCATTTGGATGCGAGCGGATGTCGGTCGGCGTCTGTTCATCGCCTGTGGATTGGGTAGTTGTGAATTCGATCACACGGTATATCGAAAGGAAATCGACTGTCGCGGCGGACGCACCAAGGAACTCGCGGTCTATTTCTATATGGGCGAGAGCATTGTGCCAGCCAAAGGCAAGGTGGATCCTCAATGGTGGACACCGCCGCCCGATTCTGGTGACGAGCTGCTCATCACCGCAGCATGTCCGATCATGCGCCGGTTCTACAAGGCGGACCAGCCCGAACCCTAGCGGTCGTAAACACTACGCATTAGCCTTCGGACCGGCTGGCGGAGCGCGGAATGAGGCGGCGGGCATCGCGCGTCAACTAGTTGCCGGAGCTAGGCATGGCAACGACCCCACTGACACCACGGAGTCCGCGTTATCCGAAAGCCCTAAACTGCGCGCATGTCTAAACAAGCGAAGAATAGGAAATATGGAGTCGCGTTCAGGGATCTTGCGAAGCATTTGGCCGTGGTGTTCAAGCTCGATGACCCGGAGATCACGACTCGATTGATGCAGGGGCCGGTCAGTCGTTCCGCTTTGCGAGCGTGATGAGCTGGTCGACCGCCTGGTCGATCCCGCCAGCGTAGTCGCCTTGCCGGAAATGCGGAACCAGTACGTTGCGATAGATGATCGAGGCCTTCGAGTCAGTGATCACGCCCTCAAGCCCGTAGCCGACCTGTATCCAGGTCTTCCGGTCCCGAACGAAGACAAACAGAATTACGGCCCTGTCGCCCTTGATCTTCCACTTGTCGGCGACCCGGTTCGTGTAATCGACGAGTTCCTCGCCCTCCAGAGATGGGAAGGTTAAAACCAGGATCTCCCCGCCGCCGCTTTGCTTGAAGAACTCGATCTTGCGGTTGAGAGCTTCCTCTTTCGCAGAATCGATGATTCCAGCGGAGTCAGTGACCCACGCCGTCGGCTTGGGCGGGATCTCTAGCGCCCCAACGCTCGCGAGCGTTGCTCCCGACTCGACCGACGGCTGTCTGAGGCTAAAGATAATGACGACTGAAAAAACTAGCAGTCCAAGCGTAACCGCGACCGGACGAACGTACCTTCTTTTCGATAACTCCACCCGCGGGGTTGCGGGATGTTCTGAGGCTGTACCGGCGAATTCCTTTGGAGAGGTTGCTGCCGACGGAGGGACTTCGTGAGGAGGCGATGTCGGTTGCGGCGGTGAAAATCGCGGTTGAGATCGGTCCTCGCCACTTGGTGCGCCGACCATGCGCGCCCTCTGAAGTTGCTTGCGGTGACGTCGCCAAAAGATGGCCGCAACAATTAGTGAGATGCTGCTATTGCCGATATGTCGGCTAACCGTATTACTTACATGGAGCGGGTTGGTCGATGTTCGGTCCAAAGAATAGAGGATACCCAATGGCACAGCGACTAAAAGAACGAAAAGCGCCGCCGCCCCTGGATTGACCCGTGGTACTCCTTGCTCGTTCTTGATATTCGCGCAGATGAGAAGCACCAGTATCGTAACCGGAAGGTAGAGTGCGCCTATAATTATTTTGGAGAAGTGTTTTTCGACCGGCCTGACGTTTCCGACGGAGACAGGAGGCTGAGTATCGGCGGTCTTGAGAACTTTAAATGAACCGACGACCTTGTTGAACTGCGAGAGATCAACCGCCGCCGTTGACACAACGTAGAGCCGACCGGCGCTAATGAGTACGCCCTGATTGGGAGAAGAGTCGCCAGCTTGATCCACGACCGAATATGAAAATTTGTACGAACCGGCGGGAGTTTTCGAAGCTTCGTATTTCAGATTCGTAACTTTGTAAGTTTCCGGTGGAATCTTCTTTAGCATGCCGTCGAGAATGATAGAGACAGATCGGTCGTTCAATCCCGGAGCAGCGATATTGACGACCTGCAATTGGATAACTTCTTCGGTCTCCGCTTGGAAAGCGACGAACTCCGATTTGAGGTGAGCTTGCGATTCCGGAACAGGGATGGTGAACCAGTTCCACGCGGAGGAAGGTGCTGAGATAGCAACGCCCTGCTTCGAAGCGACGAGAGTAGAGCCGCTTAGCAAATCCGGTGACACTAACTTCGCGCCCGGAAACAGCTCTTGGATGTCAGCTGCAAGAATATCCGCGACGGCAATGAGGAGTGCCAGCGAAACAACCGTCAGAGTGCGCACAGGACCCCCCTTGTGACTTTGGAGAAGCGAACATTTTAGCTTTTCTTACATGGCGTCTAACTTGTCGCTGAGACGATTTATACCAACTAAAACGA
>CAZSEL010000094.1:0-2709 GCA_964605905.1 uncultured Chloracidobacterium sp.
ACAGACTCTTCTTTCCCGCAATAAGTAAGCGTCCCTACTTAATTGCTAGCGCATTTAATTGTCAAGATACAAGCTATGCTTTTCCTGAAGCATCTAAAATTCTTGCGGCTTCGCCGCACGAATAATTACGCGAGCCTGAATGCGGTATCAAACGGCGGCACGGCCGCAAAGGACTTTGAGCAACAGCAAATAGATGGCGAAGCCCAAGAAGGATACTCGCGTTCTGCCGCGACGCAGACGCACGAAAAATCACCCTCCAAAAGAAGGGTGAACAAGAACATCTCTAATTGTAATAGCAGGTTAGTTGCCGGTTACGGGCGGAGTTGTTCCTACGCCCTTGGCAACATCATGCTGTCGTTGAATAACGTAAACTCCCGACGAGTGCGATCCGGCAAATATGCGGTTCGGGTCTGCCGGGTCGAACGCCATCGACCAAACCCGACGGCTCGGCAAAATCATTCCCTTGGAATCGAACCGTTTCCAGTTCATTCCGGCATCTTCCGATACGTAAACACCGCCTTCGTTCTCGTGGGCGCTTGATACAAATATCTCTTTTGTGTTGCTCGGATTGATCAGAATGCTCGTGAAGTTGCCGAGCGGCAAATTTCCGCCGCGCCGTATCCATGTGCGGCCGCCGTCGCGGCTGAGGTAGAGCGAGTGGATCGTGCCGACGTAAATGTGGTTCGGCTGTTTCGGGTCGCTGGCGATCGAACTGACGGGAATGCCGTCCGGCGAGCTGTTTGTTTTCGTCCAGGTCAATCCGTCGTCGGTCGAAACTATTACGCCCGACGTTGCGGTGCCGGCCCAGATGGTTCCGGGAACGTTGGCCGAAGTGTAAATGGTGGTGATGTGCGCATCCAGGCCATCGCTGATCTTGAGCTTTTCCCAGCCTTTTGCGATGTCATATGTGCGGTAGATTCCTTTGTCGGTGCCGGCGAGAATACCGTTTTTATCATCTTCGGTGTGAGCAAGAACTTTGACCTTTTCACCAAGAGCCGGAACTATCTCCGGGCCTTCCGCGGCTTTCTTTGCCGCTGCCACTGCGGCCGCTTTGCGTTGTGCGGCGGTCATCTTTTTGACCGGTGCTTTTTTTCGAACGGGCTTTGGCGGGGCAACCAATTTCCATGAAACACCGCGATCGATCGATTGAAAAATTCCGATGTTGGTGCCAAGATACATCTTGTTCTGGTCAACGCGATCCTGCAATACGGCAAAGGCGTCGTGCAGATTGATGTCAAGCCCCTTGGCCTGTGTCCATGTTACGCCGCCGTCATTGCTGAAGAAAACAAATCCGCCGCTCGACGAGGTGTTCTTTGTTGTGGCATAGAGCCGGTTTGGCTCCGAGATGTCGGCGGTCACGGAATATGTAAACCGGCTGGTGAAATTGCTGTTGGTCTGGGCCCAATTGCGGCCTCCGTCGTTTGAGACCATCATTCCGTGGTTGTTCGTTCCGATGAAAATGCGGTTTGGCAATTCAGGATGGACGGCGATCGAATTGATCTCAAGATTGCGAGCTGTCGTCATCATCCAGGTACGGCCGCTGTTTGCCGACATCCAAAAGCCCTCGGTCGTTGCGGCGTAAACCTGTGTCGAGTCAGCGGGGTTGATCAAAATGTCCCGCGTGCGACGCGAAGTCGAGGGAATGCCCTGGACCTTTCTCCAGTTTTCGCCTCCGTTTGAGGACTCATAAATACCGCTGCAGGCCGAGGCGTACAATTTATTAGGAGATTCCTGGTTGATCGAGATCGCAAATATATCGGAATCATCGATCATTCCGGCTTTGATCAATTTCCATGACTTGCCGGCGTCGGTAGATTTATACGGGCGATATTTGGTTCCGGCATAAATGGTATTTAAGTTGTTTGGATCAACAGCCATCGAATTGACCCGCGTAGGAATGGTCGGGGATTTTATTTCTTCCCAATCCTCACCCGAATTAGCGGATCGCCAGATGCCCGACAACGTACCGGCAAAGATAACTTTGGGGTCGTACGCTGCCTGCGTGAGCGAGTGTATCGACTGCTGGCGGAGATCCTTTGCCTCTTGCCAGGCCTTTCCGGCATCTTTCGAATAGAAAAATCCGCCCGCCGACATGCCGCGATTTCCCGACGCAAATATCCGGTTCGAATCCGAACGGTCAACAAGCAGATTATCGATTATCAAAAGAGGCTCATTTAGGTTAACAAGCAGGCTCCACGATTTTCCGGCATCTGCCGAAGTATGGATCTGTCCGTCCAAAGTGCTGATGTAAAGCCGGTCTTTATCTTTCGGGTCGATCGCAACCGAGCGAACGTCACCGCCCGACGGGCCGACTACTTCCCAGACCGCACCGGTTGCTTTGTCCTCGAAAATGCTGCCGTCATCCGTCGTTGAAGCGATCAACAATGAATTAACCGACAAAAGTAATGCGGCTGACGCCAAAAACGCACCTAAGAACCTGATCGATGAATATTTCATAACACTTTGTTTTTTTCGATGAGTGAACCGTAAATAATGCGGAACCCAAACTTACGAAGCTTGGATGTTGTTACGCCGTCTGCCGTTCGCATAGATAATTTGAATTAGAAATTATCCTTTAGACGGACGATCTGGTTTGATTCTACACAATCCTAAAGCTGATGCAAAACATTAAGTAAGCAGGCCGTGGCACAAATAAAAAAAGAGGCTGTCTGAAAAGGGCGGCCTCGTTTTTTTGGCGCAAAATGGGTG
>CAZSEL010000095.1:0-2394 GCA_964605905.1 uncultured Chloracidobacterium sp.
CGGCAATCTGTTCCTCACGGGCGTTCAGCTTGATGCTTTCAAAAGCAGCAACCGACTCATCGATTGGCAGAGCTGTATACTCGGCGATTCCCCGACCACCCAGGCGAACCGAGAGCGAATCAGATCTGAGACGTCTTCCTTTGCAATCAGGACAGACCGAGGGGGAGACCAGTTCCTCGAGAGCAATTCTGATCTTATCGGAAGGCGCTTCATTGAGTCGCTCGCGCAGCCAACGCACCGCGCCCTTCCATGGGCCTTGATAGGAATAGAGGCCCTGCCGGAAAGTTAACTGCCCATTGAGGCCGTGGAGGAAGGCTTCGCAAACTTCTTTCGGGAGTTCGGCGAATGGCAGTTTTACGTCTGCCTTGAAATGTTTGCCGACAGCTAGCAAAGCGCTCTTCAAGTATGCGGCGCCTTGCCGATCCACAGCCCCCATGAAGGCCAATTTGTCGGCAGCAATGTTTGCGTCGGGAATGAGTTTGGCCGGATCAACTTCCAGAACCGTGCCTAATCCGTGACATCGTTTGCAGGCTCCGTAAGCGGAGTTGAAAGAAAAGGAACGCGGCTCCAGCGGAGGAACGTTGATGCCGCAAATCACGCAAGCCATGCGCTCCGAGTAGAGCTTTTCTTCGCCGTCGACAACCGAAACGAGTACTGCGCCTCCGGTGAGTTTCAGCGCTGTACGGACTGACTCCGACAGACGTTCTTTGATTCCGGGTTTGATCAGTAGCCGGTCCACCACTGCCTCAATCGTGTGATTGCGCCGCTTGTCCAACTTGATCTCTTCGTCAAGAGATAGAAGTTCGCCATCGACGCGCGCGCGCAGGAACCCGTCCCGGGCCAGTTTCTCGAGTTCTTTCCTGAATTCACCCTTGCGGCCGCGCACGATTGGCGCAAGGATCATTACCCGTTCGCCCTCCGTTAGACCGAGAACGTTTTGAACAATCTGCTCGATACTCTGTCTCGTAATCGCGGCCCCGCACTTGTGACAATGCGGCTGGCCGATTGATGAGAAGAGCAGCCGCATGTAGTCGTAGATCTCCGTTACCGTGCCGACGGTCGAACGGGGACTGCGAGAAACTGTTTTTTGTTCTATTGAGATTGCCGGCGATAGACCTTCAACCGAATCAACATCCGGCTTTTCGAGTTGATCCAAAAACTGTCGTGCGTAAGCTGACAGGGATTCCACGTAACGACGCTGACCTTCAGCATAAATCGTGTCGAATGCGAGCGAGGATTTGCCGGAACCTGACAGACCGGTGATGACTGTGAAGCGATCCCGCGGTATTTCGACGTTGATGTTTTTGAGGTTGTGCTGCCGGGCGCCTCTTACTGTAATGCGATCAATTGTCATTGCGACGAAACTCAAACAGACCGCTACAGATAAGAATATCGGGCAGTAGCGAACCATTCATTCTAGTCGAGCATATTGAAGCGGGCAAGTAGCCGCGCGAACTGAAGCGACCAGGTTGGAATGTGCCTGAAAATGGGTGCTCCACCCACCCGGAGTTGGTAGAATCATCGAGTTTGTGATGGGGACCATCGGGTGTGGCAGTCAGGAGTACTCATGAGCAGCAGAGACGATGTTCAGATCGGCGAGGTTGTGCGCAATGCAATCACCTTCAACATCAACAACTGGCGAGATGGACTTATGAGCACCGACAACCTCTTCGAGTCAATTGAGCGTTTGTTCTCGTTATTGGAGGAGCGAAAGATCGAGTATCTCCTGGTCGGTGGGATTGCGCTCCTAAAGTACGTCGAAGGACGGAACACTGATGACATCGCCTTGATCATGGCGTTAAGTTCACTCCGAAATCTGCCGGAGATCGAGGTCACGAGCGAAAATGAGGACTTTGTCAGCGGTAAGTTAGGCAATCTCAAGATCGACGTTCTGCTGACGAGGAATAAACTGTTCGACAAGATCCGCCTTCAGCACGCGACGACGTTGGAGTTTGGTAAGCGGGAGATTCCCTGTGCGACTATCGAAGGGTTGCTGTTGCTGAAACTTTACGCATTGCCGTCGCTGTATCGGCAAGGCAAGTTCGCGCGGGTAAACCTCTACGAAGGCGACATCGCCGCCTTGCTCGAAGCCTACGAACCGGATCTGGAACCGTTGTTCGAAGTGCTTTCCAATCATCTCAGCGGGAGTGACCTCGAATCGGTGCGCGAGATCGTACGGGACATCGAGCAACGGCTGACGCGATTTCGCCGTGGCCTTAATAGTTCGTCACCCGCCTGAATAGAAAACACGGACGCTCATGGATGAGTTCTTCGTTCCCTGCGAAGGGCCGGCTTGACGCCAGTATCCACCAAGATACAATCTGGACATGTACACTCTGCGCCAGACCCATGAGTTTCGGGATTGGCTCGACGAGTTGAACGACCGGCGTGCAC
>CAZSEL010000096.1:0-2036 GCA_964605905.1 uncultured Chloracidobacterium sp.
AGACCTTTTTGCACTAAGCCGACATCTTGTTTTTCAACTGAACGCTCAAGCAACTTTCGTTTAACCGCAAACGAAACTATCACGAAAAAGGTACCGAGCGCCGTCAACGCGGCAATCAGAAGGGCGCTCGACGGATGGCGAGGCTCGTTACCAACCTCGGGTGCAACGAATACCGAAACCAGGAAGTAAATTCCAATACTCATCAATAACGCGAACCACAAGACAACCAACGTTTGATATCGTTTCTCCAGATTGCTTTCCATAAGTTCGTCTCTGCCGCTGTCTAGAAATCAGGTCAGCGCTAACTCTTCTTCCAGCAACTGTCGTTCGTACAAAGCGGCATACTCCTCGCCGCGAGCGAGGAGCTCACCATGGGTACCCTGCTCGATGATTTGTCCTTCATCAAGCACGCAAATCAAGTCGGCGTCTCGCACAGTCGAAATGCGATGGGAAACGATTAAACTCGTGCGGCCACGCATCACTCCTCGAAGCTGACCCAGAATCTTTTCTTCCGTGTAGGTATCGACGGAAGAGAGGGCGTCGTCGAGAATCAGTATTCGTGGTTCGCGCAGTATGGCCCTGGCGATGGCAGTTCGTTGTTTTTGGCCTCCCGAAAGCGTGAGACCACGTTCTCCGACAAGTGTGTCGTACCCGTCGGGGAAGCCCGCGACATCTTCCAGTAACCCGGCGACGTCGGCTGCCCACTCGATCCGCTTTCGTTCGACTTTCTTTACGCCAAAAGCAATATTCTCAGCCAGTGTATCGCTGAAAAGAAAAGTCTCCTGAGGAACGTACCCAATACTTGAACGCAACTGGGCCAGCGGGTAATCGCGAACTGAGCTACCGTCTACCAACACCGTATTTTCAGGAGCTTCGACAACGCGCGCAATCAGGTTGACGAGAGTGGACTTACCGCTGCCGGTTCGTCCCACAAAAGCGACAGTCTGACCGGCGGGAATAGTTAAATTGATATCTCGGAGCACAGGTTCGTCGTTTGTGTGGTAACTGAAAGTGAGATTACGAAACTCGATTTCGCCTGCAATCGGTGGTTTCTGTTTCATCTCAGGAGAATCGGCGATAGCGGGTTGGACGGCGAGTATCGAATTCATTCGCTTCAAACTCGCAGTCCCGCGCTGGTAGAGGTTGACCACGTAGCCCAGGGCGATTAGCGGCCAGATCAGCCGGACGAGGTACATATTGAAGACGGTGAACTCACCCACAGTTATCTCACCGCTGACCGCCATAGGCACGCCAGCCCACAGGATCAGGACAAAGCCCATTCCAATCAGAAACTGCATCAGCGGTCGCATCAAGGCATCGATCCGCACGAGACTTAGATTCCTTTCCGCATACTGCCGGTTTAATTCGTTAAAGGCGGCAATTTCAGCATCTTCTTGCGCGTAAGCTCTTACTACACGAACCCCGGTAAAGTTTTCTTGCGCGCGCGCGGTGATTTGCGAGAAGAACTCCTGAATTTTCTCAAACCGGACGTGAACCTGCTGGCCAAAAAACTTCACCGTCAGTGAAACGAGAGGCATGGTGACAAACAACAACAGGGTGAGCCGCCAATTGATTACAAACATTAGCGGAAGAACAATGATCACGACGAAGAGAGTCTGAAGGGAATACATGATCATTGGCCCGGCCAGCTGCCTGACGGCTGCCAGATCGTTGGTGGCGCGCGCCATCAAGTCGCCGATGCGATGTTCCTGAAAGAAGGATTGCGGTTGATCGACGAGATGTTCGTAAAAATCTTGACGGAGGTCATATTCAATCTTTCGCGACATTCCTATCAGTATCCGGCGCTGGAGAAACAGGAAGGTGCCGCTGACAAGACTCGCTCCCAGCACCTTTAGCGCTGAGACTGTCAGCCGGGTCCAGGTAACCTCACGCCAGTTGGCGTCGACGGCTTCTCCAACAATCAGCGGAATGTAGAGACTGAAAATGACACTGCCCAATATACAGGCGATGCCTGTCGCTAATGAGATCTTGTAAGGAAGAAAGTAGCGCCAAAATTTTCGTAGATCGTCCATGCA
>CAZSEL010000097.1:0-1859 GCA_964605905.1 uncultured Chloracidobacterium sp.
ACTAACAGTTTGCTTTACCAGACTCCGCGAACTAACAGTTCGCATTACGGTAAATGAATTCTAAAGTTTACATCGAGACGTTTGGTTGCCAAATGAACGTGGCAGACACGGAGCGTGCTGCTACCGGGCTGAAAAAAGCGGGTTACGAGATTACCGCTTCGGCAGCGACCGCGGACGTAGTCTTGTTCAACACCTGTTCAGTCAGGGAGCGTGCGGAACGAAAAGTTCTCAGGAGAATCGGTGAGGTCCGAAAGCTTTTGAGCCCGACCACGCACAAGAGACCGCTAATCGGGGTAATGGGTTGTGTTGCACAATTGGCGGGGCAATCGATTTTCGAAAAGAGTCCGGCGGTGGACCTGATCATCGGAACGCGTGCGACGGACCGGATCCCCTCATTAATTGAACGCGTGCAGGGCGGGGAAGCGGCAGTCATCGATTTGGACGAGCGTCAGGAAAATGAAGTGTGGGACGTTTCACCCGCGGAAAGACGTTCTCCTTACGTTGCGTTCGTTCCCATTATCGAAGGCTGTAATAAGTTTTGTTCTTTCTGCATTGTTCCTTATTCGCGCGGCCGGGAAAAAAGTCGCAGCGCTGCCGAAATTGTGGCCGAGATCCAAAAGCTTCGCTCGCTTGGCTATAAGGAAGCTCATCTAATCGGCCAGAATGTTAACAGCTACCGGCCGACGTCGCCGGAAGGCCTCGAGGGTTATCCCGGGGCGACGCCTTTCTCACGCCTGCTCAGAGCTGTTGCCGATACC
The DNA here is from genome assembly GCA_964605905.1 of uncultured Chloracidobacterium sp. GTDB lineage: Bacteria > Acidobacteriota > Blastocatellia > Pyrinomonadales > Pyrinomonadaceae > OLB17. Next base: position 759 of record CAZSEL010000097.1, read on the forward strand.
GGGATGGAGCGGATCAAATTTACAACATCGTTTCCTAGAGACTTCCATCCTGATATAGTGTCGGCGCTCGAGGAATATCCGAACCTTTGCGATTGGGTACACTTACCGGCGCAGTCCGGAAGCGATCGTGTATTGAAGTCGATGCGGCGCGGGCATAACTCGGAAGACTACCTGCGGCGAGTTGAGGGAATTAAGAACTCGAAACGCCGACTGTCTCTGACGAGCGATATCATCGTCGGGTTTCCGGGGGAAACCGCAGAAGATTTTGCAGCGACTATGCGGCTGGTTCAAAAGTGCGAATACGACGCGCTATTTATTTTCAAATACTCGAAACGAGCGGGAACGCCCGCTGCCAAACTTGATGAGGCGGTTTCCGAAACTGAGAAGACCGCCCGCTTCATGGCTCTTGAAGAATTGCAAACGTCTCTCCAGAGCAGGATTTACAACGAGTACGTGGGACGCAAGGTGAGCGTGCTGGTCGAAAGGGAAAGTGCGAGATCTAAGGAAGACATGGCAGGTCATTCAACTTGCCACAAGGTTGTCAACTTCAGGGCGAATCAAACACGACCCGGTGATATTGTCGATGTGCGGATTACCAAAGGTAAGCCAAACAGTCTGTATGGCGAATTAACGAGTTAAACGGGCGAGCTGATCAGGGCGAGAACGAGGTGTTGCTTTATGGAAATCGAAGTAAAAATCAGAGCGCTAATGATGGATCCTAATAGCGGTACGCCCATCATAATATTGAAAGATGTCGACAGCGATACGATGTTACCTATCTGGGTGGGCGCTTATGAAGCCAACGCGATCGCGCTGGAGATTGAAAAGATTGCACCTCCTCGTCCGATGACCCACGATCTGTTGCGTAATTTGATTATCGAACTTGGCATTCAAGTCGAAAGGGTTGTGGTAACGAGTTTGCGCGACAATACGTTCTTCGCCATCATTGAGATGCGCATGAGCGATGGCGCCCGCATGGTACTTGATTCACGACCCTCGGACGCAATAGCCCTTGCGCTGCGCGCAGATTGTCCGATTTATGTGGATGCGGAAGTGATTAAAGCATCGCGCAACACGGTGCCGGCGGAAGAAGAGGGCGGG
>CAZSEL010000098.1:0-1820 GCA_964605905.1 uncultured Chloracidobacterium sp.
GGCTCTTCAAGAACGGCTTCCATGCGCTCGGCGTCGGTCACGAAATACGGCGAGAGATAGCCGCGGTCAAATTGCATTCCCTCGACGACCTCGAGCAGGATGTCCATCGTCTTCGATTCTTCGACCGTGATGACGCCGTCTTTGCCGACCTTGTCCATCGCCTCGGCGATGATCGTGCCGATCGTCTTGTCGCCGTTGGCCGAAACCGTTCCGACCTGTGCGATCATTTCGCCGCTAACCGGCTTCGAAAGACGGGCGACTTCAGCCACGACTACGGCGACTGCCTTTTCAATGCCGCGTTTGAGCGCCATCGGGTTTGCACCGGCGGCAACCGTGCGGACGCCTTCCTTGAAAATAGCTTGAGCCAAAATGGTCGCGGTCGTCGTGCCGTCACCGGCAACGTCCGAGGTTTTCGAAGCAACTTCGCGAACCATCTGCGCGCCCATGTTTTCGAGCGTGTCTTTTAATTCGATCTCTTTAGCGACGGTCACGCCGTCCTTTGTGATCGTTGGGCTTCCGAATTTCTTGTCGATAACGACATTGCGGCCCTTTGGTCCCAGTGTAACTTTCACTGCGTCCGCGAGCTGATTGACGCCGCGTAAAATTGCGGCACGTGAATCTTCTCCATGAACTACTTGTTTTGCCATGATGTTTTAATTTCTCCTGATTCTTTTATAGAAATTTTCGATTTTCGATTTGCAATTTGCGATCGTGCGGTAATTATCGAGATCGGTTTTCAATCGCAAATCGACAATCGCAAATCGCAAATTGTCTTAGGCGGCGGCTCCGGCGCGTTCGATGATGCCGAGGATCTCGTCTTCGCGCATGATGAGGAACTCATCGCCGTCGAGCTTGATCTCAGATCCACTGTATTTGCCGAACAAAATACGGTCGCCGGCTTTTACATCCAGCGGCTGACGCGTTCCGTCTTCTTTATATTTGCCTTCGCCGGCGGCGATGACCTCGCCTTCCTGCGGTTTTTCCTTTGCCGTGTCCGGGATGAAAAGCCCGCCAGCCGTTTGGTTGACATTGTCCTCGATCCGGCGGATGATCACGCGGTCGTGTAGTGGTTTGATATTCGTTGCCATATTAATTCTCCTTTAGAATTGTTGTGAAATCTATTAAGATAGCGGCTTGGAACTACGGGCAGAAACGCGACTGTTAAGGAGCGTGTAAATCTGTGCAACGAGCACCACGCTCGTTATGTTTAGCACTCATAGTCCAAGAGTGCTAATTTACTAAACAGGGTTAAACTTGTCAAGTGGTTTGAGTGAGAGTTAGAAAATCTGAGCGTGTTACTATCAGATTCATTTTTTGATTTGTTTCGTGTGATTCGTGGATAAGAACGGATTTATCCACGAATCACACGAAATAAGAAAACAAGCAAAGAAAAATGCAGATATCTGAGATCAATATTTATCCCATTAAATCGCTGAAAGGTATTGCCTTGCAGGATTCTGTGGTCGAGAAACGCGGGCTGCGGTATGACCGGCGGTGGATGCTGACCGATCCGGACGGGATGTTTTTTACGCAGAGGGAAGTGCCGAAGATGGCGGCGGTGACGGTTGAGGTTTTGAACGGGGCTTTAAGGGTTTCGGCTGATAACTATGGTTCGATCGAAATTCCATTTGAGCCCGATCGCGGCGAAAAGCAGAGCGTGACGATCTGGCAGAGCAACGTCGATGGCGAGGCGTATCTTGGGTCGATCAGCGAATGGTTTAGCGATGTCTTGTCGAAAAAGTGTCGATTGATCCGGATGCCGGAGAGTTCCGAGCGGCATGTCAGCGAAAAGTTCGACACGGGAAAAGATATTGTAAGTT
>CAZSEL010000099.1:0-1732 GCA_964605905.1 uncultured Chloracidobacterium sp.
AGTTCCGAGCGGCATGTCAGCGAAAAGTTCGACACGGGAAAAGATATTGTAAGTTTTGCAGACGGCTATCCGCTGCTGTTGATCGGCGCGGCTTCGCTGGATGAGGTGAATGAAAGAATAAGACAAGGCTATGAAAAAGGCGGGGACAGGAGTGTCCCCGCCCCGTATCCTATGAACCGCTTCCGGCCGAATGTTGTTGTTACCGGAACTAACCCGTTTGAAGAGGACCGCTGGGCAAAGATCAAGATCGGCGAGGCGATTTTTCGTGTGGTAAAGCCGTGTGCGAGATGCGTTATCACGACGGTCGATCAGGTGACGGGCGAGTTTGACGGCAAGGAGCCGCTCAAAACTCTGGCGTCATTTAGAATGGCAAAACAGGTTCATCCGGGAAATTTCGAAGACTTTGGCCACGGCCCGACGGCGGTTTTGTTTGGTGAGAATCTGATACCGGAATCGGATAGTTCATCGATCGGCGTTGGGGATAAGGTCGAGATGATCGAGAGGCGAAAATAATTCAAAGGTTGTGAGAACATCATCGGGCTCTTTTGTCGCCAACGGCGACAGACATTAAAGCCTAGGGTGCAATGAGCGAAGCGAATGGAACCCTAGGAAGCCTCATAGAATTCCTGTCGCTGAAAGCGACTAACAAAAAGCGTATTGTTGCTCCCTTTCAGGGAGCGAATTCGCCGACCGTTTGTCCTGGGGTTTCGCCGAAACGGCTCCACCCCAGGCTTTAATGTTGGTCGCCGTTGGCGACGAAGAGAGCCACAAACCCTTCCACAAATATCTTAGACAATAATCGTTATTGCCTTTTCTGATTTAATCTTGATCGGCGACGAGCTTTCTACCTGTCAATAATTCGTAGGCTTTTAGATAGCGCTCGCTGGTTGCTTCGGCGACTTCGTCGGGGAGCGGAGGGGCAGGTGGTGTTTTGTCCCAGTCGAGGGTTTCGAGATATTCGCGGACAAACTGTTTGTCGAACGACGCTTGCGGGTGGCCGGGTTCGTATTTTGATGCGTCCCAGAAACGAGATGAATCGGGAGTCAGAACTTCATCGATCAGGAGAATATTTCCGTCTTTGTCCGTGCCGAATTCAAACTTGGTATCAGCGATGATGATGCCGCGGGTCAGGGCGTATTCGCTTGCCTCGGTGTAGATCTGTTTTGAGATCGATTTAAGTTCGGCGGCTGTGTCGTGGCCGACCAGGTTCATAAACTCGACCTGTGTAATGTTTTCGTCGTGGCCGGAAACGGCTTTAGTCGCTGGTGTGAATATCGGCGAAAGCAGTTTGTCGCAATGCTTCAGGCCGGGCGGCAGTTCGCGGCCGCAGACCGATTTTTCAGCAAGATAATCCTTCCAGCCTGAGCCTTCGAGATAACCCCGAACAACACATTCGACCGGGAAAACCTCGGCGCGTTTTACAAGCGTCGAGCGCCCGCGAAGTATCTCGTGGCGGCGGACTGCTTCGGGCATTTCGTCTAGCTCAATTGTGATCAAGTGGTTATCGACTATGTGCGAGAGCCGCTTGAACCAGAACGCCGAAAGCGCCGTCAAAACCGCGCCCTTGTATTTGATCGGCGTTGGCAAAACGCAGTCGAAGGCCGATAGCCGGTCGGTCGCGACCAGCAGCAGCATATCGTCGCCGGCGTCGTAAACGTCGCGAACCTTTCCCTTATGAAGGAGCGGAAGCCCGGTAAAAGTTGAATCGGAAAGCGTGGTGGCAACAGCCATA
>CAZSEL010000100.1:0-1592 GCA_964605905.1 uncultured Chloracidobacterium sp.
TTCGACTTTCGGTGGCAATCCCGTCTCGATGACCGCAGCCCTCGCAGTAATCCGCCTGATCGAAGAGGAAGACCTGAAGCGGAATGCCGCCGAGGTTGGCGGCTATCTCCGGCAACGACTAGAAGAACTGAAGGAGAAATACCCGATCATTGGCGACGTTCGTGGCATGGGCCTGATGCAAGGCGTCGAGTTGGTGAAGGATCGTGAGACGAAGGAACCGGCACCTGAAGCCGTAATCAAGGTTTTCGAGGAGACGAAGCGTAAACGCGTGTTGATTGGCAAGGGCGGACTCTACGGGAATGTAATCCGCACCGGCATGATGTTGAATTCCACCAAAGACAACGTGGATGAATTGATATCGGCTATGGACGCCGGTTTTGCGACTGTCAATTGAGCGTATCAGAGATTCTTCTCCGCTCATACGAAGCGCTCACATCGCTCTGTCAGAACGGGGAGCGGTAGCGACCTGGTCTCAAGTTGGAGAATACAACGCGGTCGCTACCGCTCCCGGTTCTGACAGTGAAACTCGCGATGACCGTGGAACGTAACAACTAATCTGTTTTCCGATTCTCCAAAACAATCAAGCAACACAAGAAAGGTCTATATGCGAATACTTAGTCGACCGACATTAATCTTCAGATCTACATTTACTCTAATTCTCCTGGCGGGCGCCATGCTCGCGATGCTCGCCGCACCGCTTGCCACCTTCGCCCAATCAAAAACTCAGCCCCCGCTCATCGATCGCGAGTTGTTTTTCGGCGATCCCGAGATTTCGGGTGCGCAAATCTCGCCGGACGGGAAGTTCATCGCTTTTATCAAACCCTTTAAGGGCACACGCAACGTCTGGGTGAAGCGTACGGAGGAACCATTCGAAGCCGCGAAGCCCATCACTGCCGACAAGAGCCGCCCGGTTACCCAATATTTTTGGAGCCGCGACGGAAAGTACATTCTGTTCGCGCAGGACAAGGCCGGCGACGAAAACTACAACGTATATGCTGTAAACCCTGCCGACAGTCCGGCTGCCGGTGAGGATGTCCCGGCCGCCCGAAATCTAACTGACGCGAAGGGTATACGCGCAGCAATCTACGCAGTGCCGCGCAGTGAACCTGACGCCATGTACGTTGGTCTGAATGACCGCGACAAAGCCTGGCATGATTTGTATAAGGTCAAAATTTCCACCGGCGAGAGAACCCTGATTCGGCAGAATACGGAACGAATTACCAGCTGGGTGTTCGATCTAAAAGATCAACTAAAGCTTGCAACCAGGGCTGCGGAGAATGGTGACACGGAGGTTCTGCGCGTGGATGACAAAGGCTTTACCAAAGTCTACTCGTGCAACGTGTTTGAAAGCTGCGGGCCAGTTCAGTATCACAAGGATGGTCAGCGCGTTTATTTCTCTACCAACAAAGGAGCGGCGATCGACCTCGAGCGGCTCGTCCTTTTCGATCCCAGCACGAGCAAGGAGGAACTCGTCGAATCTGATCCGTTGAACCGCGTCGACCTCGGGAACCCTATGTTTTCCGAGCTGAGCGACGAACTTATCGCCACCACTTATAACGACGAACGTGTCCGGATCTACTGGAAAGACAAAT
>CAZSEL010000101.1:0-1574 GCA_964605905.1 uncultured Chloracidobacterium sp.
GGCAGAGGTCTGCAAAACCTTTATTCATCGGTTCGATTCCGATCGCCGCCTCCAAGTTACTCAAAATAATTATCATAGTTTAGAAGGATTTAGCGGTGAACAAAATGCTTGTTCATCGTGTTTTTTGCGTGAGCCGACTGTGTGTGGAAGCGTTTTTCGAACGTTATTTTCGAATAGATCAGCCTTCCGCTGCGGTTGTTTGTTTTTTACGTGGATTGGGTTGGGTTTTCGCCGCAAAAATATCACTTCATCGTCGTCAAGGTAAAAAGGTTCTCAGGATGACGCCGGAGTTTTCTAGTGTTATCCAGAATCAAGCCGCCTGATTGAGGAGGAATTTGAGAGATGAGTATTATTCTGGTGATGCCGGCCGTTGGATCTTGCATCTCGACATCAACGTTGCCGGCGAGTTCCGGGCCCATTGCGATCACCAAGCCCGTGGGTCAGGGGCCATTCGCTCACAATATCCCCGAGGACGTCAAAACTATCCAAGAAGCTCTGAACCAAGTGACGGTGAAGGGTTTCGCGGGAGGGCCGATCCCTTTCCTGGTCGTCGACGGCATCAAGGGGCCGAAGACGCAGGCCGCGATAATCAAATTCCAGCAGGCTCAGGTGCAATCGATCAACGCCGACGGGCTGGTCGAGTCCGGCGGGAAGACGATCTTGCGCCTGAACGAACTCGTCGCACCGGTTTCGAAATTCGATCTAAATGCGAAACTCGCGGCCGCCCTGCCGCTTTTACAAGCATCGCTCGCCGCTGCGATCCAAAACGTGACTATGGTGATCACCAACGGACCCGGCACGCCGGGACCCGCGGCGGTAGCCGAGGACCGACTTAACCGGCATTTCGCACTCGACAAAACTAATGCGTCCGAGCAGAGCAACGGACGCGTGAACTTGTTCGAGACTTATTCGGAGATGGCTCTCGTCGTCAACCGGCCCGACCTTTTCAATATGATCGGCGCGATCGATGCGTTCGACGTTGACCCGAGTAACGCCAAGATCGCGCTGACCAATGCCCAAGGCGTTTTCGAGCCGGCATTAAATGAGGACGGAGCGCCCAACCCCGCTCGTAACATCCGTCTTGGCCTTGGATTCTTTGCTCCAAACGTGTCGAACGATTTCGCTGCCTTCATTCTCCTCCACGAACTGGCGCATTTTACCGGCCGGCGCGATGGCCAGTTGATCATAGACAACGGTCGCGGCTGGTTCGACGACACGTTCATCAGGCCGCTGGGGGCCGAACAGCGGCTTCTCAATGCCGATAGCTATGCATCCTTTGCACAGGAATGCCGCACAAACAGCTCCGTCAAACCTGGCTTCGTGAAGACCGCGCCCGGTGGACTCGGCGGCGCGCGCTAATGACTTTTCGGGACCTTAACTTGCCGCCGGAAAACTCGGGATTTCCAACATTCCGTTTTTGATCATTATCGAGGTTAATCGTGATCTTTATCCCTAAAAATTTGGGAGTGTGATTCTCCAAAGTCTTTTTTTACGCTTACCCATAGCTGACGAAACCATTCGATTGGTAAATCGGCTCTGACCAATTGGCTAAAAAATAAAAAGCCTGGTGTGTA
>CAZSEL010000102.1:0-1514 GCA_964605905.1 uncultured Chloracidobacterium sp.
GCGCGGGCTGCACCTGCACGCAGCAACTGTCGGCGCCCGCCATCGACACCTTCTCAGTCGGCACCTTTTCATAAAGAATCTCAAGAAGATGCATGTAGTGCTTCTCAAAGATTCTTTGCAAGCCAAACGCGACATCATGGTCGCGCACCGTAATCTCAGAATACGGTTCACGTGCGGGCCCAAGCTTTTCGGTGAAAAGATCGGAATAGAGACGATGGACGACCATCTCGCCTTCGTCGTTTATTTCCATTCCCTGATTGGCGCCGAATGGCAGGAAATATTCCGCGTTCAACTCAAAACCTTTTGGGGTTACGACCAGCATCTTTTCAAAAAATTCTGTGAATTTATCCTCACCCAACGGAGCAAGTCCCATCACCTTGCCCTCGTCGCCGTATTTGCCGTAACCGATAAACTGGCAAACCGCCGTGTAAAGCGTTCCGAGCGAGTGTGGAACAAACACCTTGCGAATCGGGCGAATCTCATTTCCGACACATTCCGAAAGTAAGCACGAAACGAAATCGCCGGAACCGTCAATCGTTATTCCGGCGGAGTGTTCCCACTCGGAAGCGAAATACGCGCTCGCCGTGTGCGCAAGATGATGCTCGATGTTATGCGACTTGAACTTGAGCTTTGCTGGGTCAACTTCGCATTCGGTCGAGATGAGAGTTTTCAAGTCTTCGAGGCCTTTGCTTTTTGAGCGAATCTTTGCCAGATTGAGCAGCTTTGACGGATTTTTTAGCGCAAACTCCAGTTTCTTGTGCAGATTTGCCGACGAATCACGTCCAACGGCAACGGCGTCGATGTCGGAGAAATTTAATCCAGCGATCTCAAGACATCGGGCTATCGAGAGTTTTGGAAAACCGGCGTAATATTTTACGCGATTGAGCCTTTCCTCGGCGATGGCCGCAACGGGCGTTCCATCGACAATGATCGCGGCGGACGATCCCGCGTGAAACGAATTAATTCCTAAAATTATGCTCATTTGATCGAGAGATGTTTATGACTGTTTTCGATTTACCGATTCGAGAAAAACGCTGTCCGCCACTTTAACTAGAGGCTTGAACGCCCGGCTTGTTTTTCGAAGTATTTGTGAAGAATAAACGACGGCCTTAAATTTCAGGGGCAGCATATCGATATCGCTTCCCTGAATGCTTAGGCCAAAATAGCAATCCGCTGACATCTTGGTCTTACCGAATGTCTTTTCAAAAGTTTCGAGCAATTCACTCGGCGTCCAGTATCTGACCTCGAATCCTTCGCCCTCGGTAAATCCGCGGCGGCGATGCTGCTGATATTGTCGAACTCCGTATTTGTTCGGCATCTGAATCATGCTCGTCGCGTCGGGCTTTAGCACACGGGACATTTCAATGAGCGAGATCTTCGCATTTTCCTTGCTGAAATGCTGCATCACGCCGTAGGAAAATACCAGATCGAAACAATCGTCCGCAAAAGGCAAAAAGCGTGCGTCACCGACAATAAAGGACGGATTGACGCCAAGCTGTCGCGAGATGCGTCTG